>JAKFUF010000153.1 GCA_021732845.1 Planctomycetaceae bacterium
GGGCGTCACCGGCAATGCCAACTCGCCCCGGGCTGTTGGAGCTTGCCCTGTTGTGGCGACTTTTGATTGAACCAACCAAAGGGACAGGGGGCGCTCCGAACTGGCCCCCAAAATCCGTGACGGTCAGGAAATTTGAGATTTGAAATTCATTGAGAACGGCTTTGCCGCCCTTCAACTCTCAAGGAATGACAGCAGCAACTGCGCCGATCTCGACCAGCCGCTGGATCATTCGTCGCGGGGGCTGCGGCGTTGCTGCTTCTTCTGGGAGTTGACGGACTTGTCTTCCAGGCGGCGTTTGACTGAGCCTCGGGAAGGCTTGGTCTTACGTCGGACCGTTGGTCGGACGGCAACTTCCAGCAGCATTTCGCGGAGCTTCTCCAGGCAGTCGTCGACGTTTTTGGCCTGGTCACGGTAGCGGGTGCTGTTGATCAGCAGGTCGCCTTCAGTTGTCAGCCGTCCGCCAAATCGGGTCAGAAAGCGTTCCATGACCTCGGCGGGAATCGAAGTATTTTGCCGCACGGGCCAGCGAAGCAGGGCCTTGCTGTTGACCTTGTTCACATTCTGCCCACCCGGCCCGCCGCTGCGGGCATAGGTGAACTCGAACTCTTCGAGCGGAATCTGGATGCGGGGGGTGACAGTCAACATGATCGCAGGTGGACCCCCACAACAGCTCCAAGGTTCGCTGGAACTGGAGAATTCACATCACCCAGCAACGGAGGCAGGGTTTCCAGAAACTTCGGCATCGAAGCCCTGCTGGAAATTGTAGAAAACTCTACCGCAATTGGCGATGATTTCGACAAAAGGACTGCCGCGTGGATGCCCGAGTTCCACTCGGCAAGTCGTGTTTTTCCCGGTTTGCGGGCGGGTCGCAAAAATCGTTTGGTGCCGAAAGAATCGCGTTGCAGATCATCTGGCCATTCGCTATTTTGAAGAATTGCCAAGATTCGTCAGAATCCGGCAAGCACTTTGCAATGGAGCGGAATGGACACTCGGTACGTTGTTCGCTATGGCTCGACCCGGCAGGTTGGGGAATTTACGGCGCGCGGCCGTGATGCCTTTTCCCGCAATGCCACCGTCGTGATTCGCAGCGAACGCGGCCAGGAGTTCGGCCAAGTCCTCTGCCCGGCCACCGATCGCACCCGCGAATACCTGAACGCCAAGGAGCATCAGGGGCAGATTCTGCGGGAGGCGACCCCCGACGACCAGCAGAAACTTGACGAACTGCGTGTTCAAGAGAAGCTGGAATTCCTCGGCTGCCGCGATTTGATCGCTGAACACAAGCTGCAAATGCAACTGGTGGATGTCGAGCATCTCTTCGGCGGCGAGCGGCTGATTTTTTATTATGTGGCCGAAACGCGTGTCGACTTCCGCGACCTGGTGAAGGGGCTGGCGTCGAAGTTTCGCATTCGCATCGAGATGCGCCAAATAGGGGTTCGCGACGAGGCAAAACTTCTCGCCGACTATGGAGACTGTGGCAAGCCGGTCTGCTGCAACACCCACCTGCGGGAAATGCCGCCTGTCTCGATGAAGATGGCCAAACTCCAAAAGGCCACGCTCGATCCCACCAAGATCTCGGGCCGATGCGGGCGGCTCAAATGCTGCCTGCGCTACGAACATGACACTTATGAAGAATATCGCAAGGAGTTGCCGCCGGTCGGGTCGGTCGTCATCACCCGGCAGGGGCAGGGCAAAGTCGTCGGACAGGAGATTCTGTCCAAAAAGCTGATGATCCAATTCGAAGGCAACCGCAACATCATGTCGGATCTGGCGGACGTCATCACTGTCGTCAGCCGGGGGAAGAAAACCGAAGCCACGCGCGAATCGAAACACGAAGAGTGAACACACCCGACCGGGCTTTGGTCCCCGCCCGGTTTCCTGCCGCAGTTTGTCAACAATACCTGCCAAAAAGCTTCACACGCCAGCCTGTTCCCGTGCGTACTGAATCTCAGCGAAAATGGTCTCCTTCGAGCGGACAGGTCTGTCCAACCCCGAAAGTCGGCACATTTCGATGGCTTTCAAGACGCTCTCCGACCGATGCTACTTTACAGATGATGAAAGCCGGCTGGAGCAGATTTGGCAGGAGCAGGAAGGTTGACACCCTGCCTGAGGGAGTCGGGTAGAAACTTGAAGAAAACCCTTGGCGACAAGGAAAAAAGCACATACTGCGTTCGTCTGAATGCAGTTGACAATTCAATGGCCGCCTCGATACAGGCTCCGTTCAATGTCCATGCCCAGCCCCGCGACGACTCTCAAGAAGCTCCCCAAGCTCAACTACCACCCCGGTGCCTACCGCTTTTTGTTTTCTGCCCTGCGCTGGACGCAGGAATCCCTGAAGCGTGGCTCCACGGAAGGAACAGGACACGTCAGCGGCCAGGAGTTGGTGGCTGGAATTCGCCAGTACGCCCTCGATCAGTTCGGCCTGATGACCCTCACCGTGTTCAACACCTGGGGCCTGACCGCCACCGATGACTTCGGACGGATGGTGTTCGAAATGATCGAGCGCGGCGAGATGAGCAAGACCGACACCGATCGGCTCAGTGATTTCGAAAACCTGTACGACTTCCAGGAGGCGTTCGACCGTCAGTACGTCCCTGACCTGCGCCGGGCGTTCGCCTAGTCCTGCAGGATTTTGGGACACCGCCAGCGGATCGGAGGCGAGGAATACCGAGCGGACCCGCGACAGGTGTGCCGAAATCCTGCAAATCAGACACAGCATTTTCGATTGTTGGGCGCGCCGCACCGTCCCGATGGCGGAGATTGAGGAAGCGGTTCACATGTCGCAAGAGCCAGTTAAGCCGCGCAGCGCAGAGCATCGCGCGGACACGGCAACTGGTGTTCCAACAGGCAGCCAACTGTCCGCCGCCGCACCACCTCATGTCGGCCTGTCCCGATCTGGAGTACCTCGCGGACTGCTCTGCCTGGTGGGTGCCGTCGCGGTCGTCTGGTGGGCATGCCTGGTCGGCATGACGTTGTTCACGGCGAACCCGATCATTCTCAGTTGCGCCCAGATCGACCAGTCTGAAATTGTGGTGACGGCGCGCCGCCTGCCCGACGCGGAGCCGGATGTCATCTCCATCGAACAGGTGGAATTCGGGGCGATGCCCAAAGGAACCGCGCGGGTCCATCTGCTGGCGGCCACAAAAATGCCCGTGGGGCCGCTGTTTGTCCTGCCGCTGTCCACGGCCTCCGGCCGACTGGCGGTCACCCGCCTCAAAGGGCAGGATCCGAAATCGCCGGGGCGGATCTATCCCGCCACCCCGGAAGTGACGGAGCAACTCCGGAAGTGCCTGGCGAACCGTTGAGCGTTTTGCACCCCCAGTGCCAATTGCGTTTGTGCTGCATTCGACGGAGGCCTGCCGTCGGCTGACCCGCTTGTTACTCAGCCTGTTCTGCCTCCCACGCGGCCAACAGTTCGCACGTCGCCTCACAGGCCTGCTGCAGGGAGAGATGGCCGAACCGGGATTGAAGCCGTTGAGGCCAGGGCACCGTGGCTTCACCGAATTTATGGGCCAGGAACTCGGAGAATCCGGGAAGAGCTTCCGAACCATGCGGCGGCCGCAGGCCATGGCAGGCACCCTGTGCGAGCAACAACACGTCACGAAAGGTCGCCACGTCGGCACAAAACATGCGAGGACGCCTGAAAATACTGCAGATCAGCTCTTGATTGAACATTTGCAGCCTCACGAACAGGTGGAGACCTCCGCGTCTCGCTTGTGGCTCAGGGCGTGAGTTCATGCGGGCTGGGCGGCACGTTCGAGGGAGTCGAGCGTTGCAGCAGGGCTTCCAGTTCCTCGATCAGGTCGGGGTCCAAAACGTGTTCGATGCGGTCGGCACTGTGGTCTACCCGGCTGGGGGCAATATCGGCGTGGGTGATGAGAAACAGCTCCCACAGGCGGTGGTTGTGGACGACGCGATTGGCCTCGGCTCTCCCTCGGGCAGTGAGTCGGTACGCAGTCCGGGCCTCATTGGTTGGCTCCACCAATTGTTGCTGCGTGGCCCGGCGGAGCAGAGAGTTCAGCCGCGATGCGCTCCAAGTGCGGTTGGCGAGCAGTTTCTCTTTGCTGACCGGTTGGCGCGGGGTGTCGGCCTGCGCCTCGCCACATTCGAACATCGCCCGCAGCAGGTCGTGGCGGCCAACACGCTCCGCCAGGCTCCAGGCCATGCGCCACCGCTGCATCACCCCGCGCTGGTTGCCGAAAAACAGGCTGACAAAAAACACCAGGCTGCCGGTCAGGACGATGATCGCTCCAGCGGCCAGCCGCGGGAACAGGGCGCTAAGCAGCACGCCCACGCCGGCACTTGAACCACCGAGCAGCGCGGCGAGCCACAGCATGCGGCTGAGCCGCTGCGTCCAGAACCGGGCCGAGGCGGCGGGCATCACTAAGAGTGCCACGACGAGCAGCAGCCCCACGCTCTGGAGGCCCACCACCGTCACGCCGACAACCATCGCGGTCAGCAGCACGTCGAGCAGCCCGGCTGGCCACCCCTGGGTGACTGCATACTGCTCGTCGAAACAGAGCAGGGAAAACTCCTTGGTGAACATGACGCACAGGCCCAAGGCCAGGGCGGCGACGACCGCCATGATCCACACATCGTTGGCGGTCATGGAGGCGGCACTGCCATAGATGAACTGGTTGAGCCCCGCCGCACTGCCCGAGGGCAGCCGTTGGATGATCGTCAGCAGCGACACGCCCAGCCCAAAAAACAGGCTGAGCACGATCGCCAGCGCGGCGTCCTCTTTGATCCGCGTCCATCGGCGGATGGCCAGCGCACAAAGGATCCCCCCGAGACCTGAGGCGGCCCCGCCAATCAACAACAGCGGCAACGACTTTCCATGTGGCTCAAGCGTCGGCCCAAACAGGAAGGCCTGCACAAACCGTGGCAGCGCCTGAGCCACGGCTCGGCCAGAGCCTTGGGCGAGGGCTTCGCCGACCAGAAAGGCCACGGCAATGCCTGGCAGCGCCGCGTGGCTCACCACATCGCCCACCAACGCCCGCCGCCGCAGCAGCATGAACGTGCCCACCAGCGCCGCCGCCACTCCCAGCAGCGCCGTGCCAAGAAAGATCATCCGCGTGTTGTAGTCTTCCAGCAGCAGCGTCCGCCGCACCGCATCCGCCGAGGGCCATTGGAACTCGGCCCCCGCGATCGACCGGACCGGCTCGGCGTGGACGGTGGACCCACAGAGCGCTGTTGCAATGAACAGCACCAGGACGAGGCCGCATCGAAAGGCAGTTTTTCCCATCACTTGGTCACACACAAGGCCCGCCACCGGGACGCGTTCTTACAAAGGGATGTCTCTTGGCAACTTATCAGAACCTGTGGCGGAAGACACGGTATTCGGAAGCATGCGGCGAGCGACGCACCGCCATCGGAAGTCGATATGTTTTGATTGCGCGAAGATTGAGGGGAAGGATTGAATCGCCGATGCCGGCGCTCGAACCTTGAGTCCATCGATTTCAAACTCAAGGTCTGCGCCATGATTTTCAAGCGACTTCTCGCCGCCAGTCTCTGCCTCGTGATCACCTGTCAGCCGTGCTTTGGCTGGTCCGAAGGCGGACATCATCTCATTGCAAAAATGGCCTTCGACTTGCTGCCACTCAACCAGCAAGCCGAACTTCGTCAGGTCCTCGTGGGGCATCCACGGTTCGCGAATGATTTTCGGGCGCCGCGGAACATTGTCGCCGAAACGGACATTCAAGACTGGAAGATCGGCCGCGCCGGATACTGGCCGGATGTCGCCCGATCGCAACCTGAATACGACCGGCCGACGTGGCACTACCAACTGGGTTCAACCCTGACGGTCGGACAAGCCGTCATGGTGCCGGAATCACCAGGACCGCTGCCCGCCGGGGCGAGTCTGGGGACGCAGGAACTCCATCTGGCTCAGGCCGTCGAACTCTGCCGGAAAGCATTGCGCGACAAGTCACGGCCTGAGGATCGCGCAGTCGCCCTTTGCTGGCTGCTGCACCTGGTCGCTGATGCGCACCAACCGTGCCACGCTGGCAGCCTGTATTATGCCGGCGTCTTCCCGGAGGGAGACCGGGGAGCGAACGGGATTCCCACCATGCAGGGACGAAACCTGCATGCCATGTGGGACAACCTGCTCGGCCCGCATTTCGATCTCGCCGACAGCCGGCGGCGGACGGCGGGCATCCAGGGCGATGCCACGACGTGGAACGAGGCGCGGCAGACCGCCGGCGAGGCCACGGGGCTCGACCCGCTGCAGTGGCTGAAAGAAAGCAACGATTACGGACGAAGCCACGTCTATACAGTCGATGTCTTAAACGCTGTCGAAGCTGCCAAACGCTCCGGAACCGATGTCGTCGCGCCCATCGATTTGCCGGAAGAATACCTGAAATCGGCGGGTGAACTGGCACGCAAACGAGCGGCCTTCGCGGCTTGGCGGTTGGCGCTGATACTGCAGCAGGATCTGGAGGCGGCACATTGATGTGCCCCAAATCACTTCGGTTCACTTTGTCTGCGACTGCGTCTCCTGTAGACGCGCGCGGTACTTTTCATACAGCCGGGTGTGGCGGCTTTCGGGGGGGAAGGGTCGGCCGCCGATGAACACCGCCTTGACCTGGCTGGAGGGCTGCAGCGGCGACCCGTCGGTGATCAGCAGGTCGGCCTGCTTGCCGACGGTCAGCGAACCGGTCTTGTCGCCGATCCCGAGGATCTGCGCGGGCCAGAGCGTCACCGCCTTGAGCGCGGATTCCGGGGAAAGGCCGTAGGCCACGGCCATGGCGGCTTCGAACGGCAGGTTGCGGCTGTTGCTGGCACTGTCGGAGCGGATGCAGAAGGCGATGCCCGCTTCGTCGAGCCGTGCGGCTGCGGTGTAGGGGGCGTCGAAGGGGTCGTACTGGTTTTGGGGCGACTTCATGACGGGGCCAAGAATCACCGGGATCGACCGCTTCTTGAGTTCATCCGCCACCTTCCAGGCGTCGGCGGCCCCCACCAGCACAATGTCCAGCTTCTCCTGCTGGGCAAACAGCAATGCCTCAATGATGGAGTGCCGGCCCTCCACTTCAATGAAGACTTTTTTCTGGCGTTCGAGATAGGGACCAAGGGCTTCGAACCGCGGGTCGGACAGCGGTGGCGGCAGTTTGGCGTCGATGGCGTTCTTCTTCAACTGGTGATAGACGCGACCGGTCTGCAGGAACTCCCGCAGCCGTTCGACGGGTTCTTCCGGATTGAAGAACGGCCATTGAAGCTGCAGGCCCGCTTCCAAGTTGAGGATCATTTCGGGAGCGGTCCAACCGGACAGACGGACCAGTGAGCCCTGGCCAGAAATGGTGCCGCCGTTGGGGGCCGCGCGGACGGTGGTGATGCCGCCGGCACGAGCCACGGGAATGAGTTCGGAGTCGGGGTTGACGCCGACACCGGCCCGCAGGTCGGGCTGGAAGGCACCGGCCTCGGAGGTGTCGTTCGTGGCCTGCACCTGACCGATTTCCGTGAGCCCCAGCGTCGTTCCCGAATCGATGAGACCGGGATAAACATGCAACCCCGTGGCGTCGACCGCGGTCACACCGGCGGGGACGGCCAGGCCGGCACCCAGGGCAGAGATGGTGTCATTCGTGATAAGCAGCGTGCCGTTGGGAATATCCGGAGCATCGACCGGATGCAGCGTGGCTCCCACCAGGGCGTATTGCCGATTGGCCGCCACGGGGATCGCCAGCGTCTTGGTACGGATCTCTGGTGCCGCCAACGCCAGCGGACCGCCATGCGACTTCGCCTTGGAGGCGGCCGACATCGCGGATGGCATCTGGTCCCGCACAAAGTACGGCTCACCCTCGACCAGGGTGACTTCGCATCGCGAAAAAGCGTTCAGTGGATGGCCGTTAAAAATCGCCAGATCGGCGTCTTTTCCCACTTCGACTGAACCCAGCCGCTTGTCCAAACCCAGTTCGCGGGCAGAATTCAAGGTGATCGCCCGCAGGGCCGTGTTGGGGGGCAGGTTGCCGTACCGCAACAGCTTGGCGGCCTCTTGATAGAGATGCCGGATCAGTTCGGCATCGTCGCTTTTGAGGACGACATTCGCCCCGGCCTGTTGCAGCAGCGCGGCGTTGTACGGCGTGGCATCGTAGGCCTCGACCTTGTAGGCCCACCAGTCGGAGAAGGTGCTGCAGCTCGCCCCGTGCTGCACGATTTCGGGAGCCACCTTGTAGCCTTCGAGCACATGCTGCAGCGACCAGACCCGCACGCCGAGGCCCGAAGCGACACGCAGCAGCATCAGGATTTCGTCCGCCCGGTAGCAGTGGCTGTGAATGAATTTCTGCTGGTCCACAATGTCGGCCAGAGCTTCCAGCCGCAGGTCGCGGCGGGGTGGCAGCAACTTCGCGGCGACCGCCGGGTCGGCGCTGGCCATGCGGTACGTCTGCCACTCGCGGCGGTATTCAAGGGCCTCCAGAAACGCCCGGTTGAGCGTGGCTTCGACGCCGAGCCGCGTGTTGGGGAACCGCCCGCCCTGGGCCTTCACATTCTCGCCCAACGCAAACTTCACCCCCTGCGGTGCGTCCCACAGGATCTGGTCCTTCACCGGTTCGCCAAACTTTAGTTTGACGACCGCATCCTGCCCGCCGACGACATTGGCCGAACCATGCAGCATGCGGATCATGGTTACGCCACCGGCCAGGGCACGGTAGGCCGACGGATCGTCACTGCGGACGACATCCTTGACGCGGACCTCGGGCACAATGGAACGCGTGGCTTCGTTCACGCCGCCCAGACCATGTGTAAACATGATGTGACTGTGCGTGTCGATGATGCCCGGCATGACAAACCGCCCTGTGGCATCAATCACCGCCATGCCCGCTTCCGGCTGCAGATCCTTGCCGATCGCCGCGATCTTCCCGCCCTTGACCATGATCGAAGTCTCCGGCAGATCTTCGCCCGAAACGGTCAGCACCGTGCCGCCCTTGATCAGTACGTTGCCGCCCGTCCGCAGCGGCCGAGCCCGGCGGTCGGCGTCGAGTTCCGTCGGCAGCTCGCCTTCGGGAAGGGGCGCGGGCATGGGTGCGGCCGGATCGGATTCGACCGACAGCTCGACGGGGTTTTTGGGAGCGTCTGGCTTGGCAGGTTCGGCGGGCTTGCGCTGGGAGGTCCATTTGGTGGGTGCGCCGAAACCAGACTTCAGCGTTCCCGAAAGCTTGTCCGTACCTTCCAATGCACCGCTGAGCGTCAGCGTCAGTGCCTGAGCCCCGGCACCAATCGTGACAGTCAGTTCCATGCCGGTATCGGTCACTCTTCCGGTGACCACGCCATCGCCCTGACCACTGCGAAACTGCCCGCTGAGCGCCTTGTCCTTCTGCTTGAGTTCCAGCGTTGCGTTCGTAGGCGATGCCCCGGTCTCAATCTGCACGTTCCATTCACCCTGCAAGGCGAGCGCCGGCTTCGTGGCTTCCACCGGCTTGGCCGTGCGGTTGTATTCGAACTTTTGACCGTCCACGAACACGTACCGGATCTGGCTGTCGGCATTGTCAAACGGGCCGGTGTAAACAACCAGATGCGCCAGCCGGCCGGGTTCCAAGGTTCCCAGCCGCGTCCCCTGGCCCACGAGCGTGGCTGCATCGCGGGTCAGGGCCGAGAGCGCTGCCTGCCGCGGCAACCCGGCTTGAATCGCCACCCGCACCGCCTTGCGCAGCTCATGGGGATCGCGCTGCCCGTCCGTCGCAAAGGCGAATTTGACCTGCTGTTCCTGCAGGGTCTTCATCCCCAAAATCCGCTCGCGCCACAGGTCGCGCTTCTCGCGCTGCACGCGGACGGGGTCGGGAAGTTTGACCGCCAGCGATTCGGCGTTGGTCTTTTCCGAGGCCTTGGCGATGAACCCGGCGATCCCATTTTCGGGCTGGGCCTCTTCCTTGGGCTCCTCGCCCCAGTCGATCACCAGAATCACGCCGGCATTGGTGGCCTTCACCCGGTCCAGGCACTTGTACGCGTCGCGCCCGCCAAAAATCAGCGGGGCCGCCAACTGCATTTCGGCACAGAAGTCCAGAGCCCGCAAAATGGTGTCGCGCGAGCCGGCGGTCATCGCCAGCCGGGTCTTCTGGTCAATGACGCTGATGAAGGCGTCAAGCACCGGATCCTCGGTGGGACGGGCCACACCGGCCACCTGCTGGGCGTACAACTGCTGCTGCAGCACCTGCCGCCGGGCATCAAGCAGCGCCTGTCGCAAATGCGCGGATCCGCCCATCGCGGTGGACGGATAGCCCCCATTGCTCCCCAGCGCCGTGAGTTCAAACGCCGCATAGGTGACCTGCTGGACCACCGCCTCCCGCACCGGCAAACCGCTGGTCGAAAGCAGCATCCCCTGCCCGCTGGCCAGCCGGCCCTGGGGCAGCAAATGCAGGGTGGTGATCCCAGCCTTTCGCCGGGCTTCCAGCGCGCCCGTGTCATATTTGATGCCATCCAGCGGGTGGAACTCGGGAGTCAGCCCCTTGCGGGCGTCGGTGGGGGTGGCCGCCAGCGCCGCCTGGCTGAAGTCGATCGTTCGCCCGTCAGAGACCGGCACCGGCTTGTCCAGGTCGAGCAGCACGGTGGTCCCCGCGTCAATGAACCCCGGATAAACCGTCAGCCCCTTGGCATCAATCACCACCGCATCCGGCGGGGCAGCCACGTCCTTGCCGGCAGCCACGATCACGCCGTCGCGGATGACAATCGTGCCCGACTCGACTTCCTGTTCCGGCGTGATCACCAGCCGCGCCCCGGTCAGCGCCCAGCACTTCGGCTGAAACCCGCTGCCCGGCTGCTGCGCCAGCGCCGGCCCCTGCATGACAAACACGGCCAATAGGAGGGCTGTGTAACACTGCACGAAGTGGCGATTCATCAGCAGGTCTCGAAGCAGGGCAATGGTGGCGCGGCAGGTCTGTCATGAGGTGAGATATTGCAGCGTACCAGAAGCCGGAGCGCATGCAACATGTGGGACTGCGCGGTGCGGGGCAAACATGGGGCGGAGCCACGCGGCCTTGATTTGATGCACCCGAATTTTTGACCGTCACACCTTTTGGGAAGGCGACTCAAGACGACCGCCTCGGCTTTCGCTCAAGATGCCGCGTGAGCCTGATCTTCGCTGATTTCAACGTGCCGTTTGGTGGAATGGCGGTTGTGCTTGGGTTTCGGGGGCCATCGTGGCACGCTCTTCACCAACAGGAATGCAGGGGGAGTCTCGCTCGACTACTTGGCGTTTTCTCGTTCGCACGGGGTGAGTCATGAGCGTGGCCCGCCGGTAATCCCAGATTTGCCGCATATCGACGGCCTGCCCGCAGGAGCACTCGACTGACGTTCGGAGAGACTGGCAGGGCCGGCAGCGCACAACCCCGCCAGTCATGTCGCATGCCACCCCGCTGGCACTATTCCTCCAATTTCAGCAGCGTGGCTTTCTCCGGGTCGTTCTTCCAGTTGAACCGTTTTGAAAATTCGGCGGGAGAGAGCGTGATCTGGCTACCATCGTCGAGTTGAGCCACGTAAATGAGCTGGTCTTCGACGCCGTCACTGCCCCGGTAATGGCCGGTGGGGCCGATGCACAGCCAGTGGTCGCCCAGCAGCAACGGGAAGAGGCGGCCCAGTTGGCGTTTGGTCTGTGTGTCGTACGCGACCGCCCATGAGGATTCTGATCCCACGAACCGGCGGCTGTCCGGAAGCCACTGCACAGTCTCTCCCAGCAATTGGCCCAACAGCGGGCGGTCGTCCGCCTCGGCTCCGCGGAGGTATGTCCAACCGTACCCCTCGCGGACCAGGAGCCGCTGTCCGTCAGGCGATGCGTTGAGGAACGTCGGTCCAGCCCCATTGCTGAACCTTTCCATCGGGCCAAACGTGCCAGAGTCCACGTCGAGTGGAACGATGTGGACCTGCATCGCGACCCACAACTGGCGGCTGTCGCTGGCCCAGGCAAGTTTCTGTCCGTGGTCAAGTTCGATCGAAAGCTCCCCTGGCAGCGAATCATAAGTCCGGATGTGTTTGCCAGACAGTGGCTCCCACAGGCGCAGGCTCTTGTCCGCGGCAGCGGAAGCGAGCCGCTGTCCATCCGGAGACCAGGCGACGCTCCAGATCGCGCCGGTGTGTCCCGCCAGTTCGTGCGCCACCGTTCCGGTTGTGGCATCCCAGACGCGAACCAACCCGTCGCTCGATCCGGTGGCGAGCCACCGCCCCTCGGGAGACCAGACCCCATGGGTGGCCTTTGCGGTGCCATGCGACAATGTGTGCCGCAGCCCCCCGGTCTGGGCATCGATCACAAACATGGAAGTCTGTTGGGCGTTCCAGTCTCTGGTCACCAAGAGTGATCCGTCATGAGATGGGAGGGTTGTCATATGATTCCCTGGCAATGGAAATCGCCGGAGTTGTTGCCCCGTTGCCGCGTTCGACACGGCGACCAGTGTCTGTTGGGCCGGGACATCAAATTGCGTTCCAAACACCAGAGTGCCATCGCGGGTGAGAACTGTCGGAGTCCCCAAATCGGCCTGCGGCGGGCTCTCCCGCAGTTTCTCCCCGGAAGTTGTGTCGTAAAAGACAAGCTGGTTAGAGAACGGCCTGACTGCCTGCCGCCCCTGGTCCAGCAGTGCGATTGTCTCACCACCGTCGTTGAGCGGCGCGAGCAACTTGCCTGTGGCGGCTTCAAACACACCGGCAAGACCACCACTGCCATTGCCAGCCGAGGCGATCCGCCGGTTGTCCGGAAACCATGCCAGGTTGTGGCAGTAAGGACTATAGATCTCGCCAAACGTTTGCTGAAGGTTCAAGGTCGCCGAGTCGCGGACGGCAACCTTTCCCTCAGTTCCCAGTGCCAGCCACTTGCCGTCAGGTGACCAGGCAACAGTTCCGGAGGCGGCGCATTCCGCGTCCCGCAGGACCGTCAGTGTCACGGCATCCCAGATCCGCAGCCGGTTGTCACTGTGGCTCGCGGCGAGGTGCTTGCCGTCTGGCGACCAGTCCAGTCCCTGGGCCCATGTCATCGGGACGGTGGGAGTTCGGCGATGGCCGGTCGCCAGATTCACGATGAACATGCTGGTCTGGAATTGGTCGCAACTCACAGCCAGTTGCTGGCTGTCCGGCGAGAATTTCACACCGCTAGAAGCGTTATTATATGCCGATTCATAGCGGGCATGGAGCGCGCCCGTGGCAAGATTCCAGAGAAACACAGCTCCCCGGCCTTCGAAGGTCCGGATGAGATGAAAGGTGGCCAGCCAGCGACCATCGGGGGAGATGTCCAGCGCTCCAAGGCCTCCCTCGGACCCAAGCAGAACACGCTGGATCTTGCCGTCGCGATCCCACAGCGTAAGCTTGCCGAAGTTATTGCCTGTGACAACGAGATCGCCGCGCGGGCTGACGGCGATCGCCGAAGTGCTTCCCTGTGGGCAGGTCAGTTCAAGCGACCAGCTTCGCAGTCCGGCGATCGGTGTTGGCCGTGGCACCAACGAATGCGGGCTCATCGGCTGGCCGGAACGCAGGACCAGCGGGCTGTCGCGCGGGCCGGGCAGCGGGTGGTTGTCGAACTGCTTCAAGACCCGGAAGCCGACATTCGCCTGAGGATTTGACTGTGGCGAATAGGTGTAGTCGGGGCATTGAGTTTCGGCCGGGCCATTCCAGGCGCTGTCAATCAACCCGTAGTCCCTCGACCCAAACGGGTTGTTGGTGGGGAGGTACACGGCGTCCGCGGGAGAGAGAAAGTCACATGTCCTTTCGCCGACATTTCCCAATGTGTCGTGCAGACCAAATGGGTTCGGCTTCTTTTGGGCGACGAGATGCAACGGGCTGGCCTGGGGATTGGGGTCGAGGAATTCTCGGGTCCATGCAAAGTCGGCGAGATCCTCCGCGTCGGGACTGACGACGTGTTTCTGGACACTTCCCGCGCGACAAGCGTGAACCAATTCCGCCTCGGTGGGGAGGCGATAGAGAATGGAAGGTCCTTCCTTTTTCGTTTTCTGGTTATCGGAATCCGCCTGTTTGGTAAGCCACGCGCAAAAGGCTTCGGCGTCTCGCGGGGTGACTTGCGTCACGGGTTCATTGGGAATTGGGGACCAGCCAGGGCTGCGCCAGCTAATCGTTGGCGCAGTGATGAATTCGCGATTGGAACCGCCACGCCCATTGGTTTCGGCCTCCGTCTTGTAACCCGTGGCTTCCACGAACTGATGAAACTGGTCCCAGGTGACTTCCGTTGTGCCGACCGCATACGGCTGTGTCATCCGGAAGCGACGGACTGGCATGTCAGTTTCAATGGTCCTGCCGAGGGGGCCGGTGAAGATCTTACGAAACTCTCCCGGCGGGATCAGTGCGAACGTCATTCCCAGTGGGCCTTTTTCGCTCACGGGCCGCTTCAAGAACTCTGCCCACTGCTGCTGCAGCGCCGCCGCCTCACCCGGCTCGCACGGTGCGACCACTGGCGGCGGTGACCCCTGCGGCAACTCCCACTTCGCCAACGGGTCCGTCTTGTCCAGGTCTTGCAGCACCGAGTACGGCGGACCACTGACGGGATAGATCTTCCCGCCAATGTGCAATTCGACATCGGGCCGCTTCTTACGGAAGGCGGCAACGTCCTCGGGGGTGTACGTCCGGTATTTGGTAGCGTCACTTGTATCGCCATCGCTGACCCCAAATGACTTCAGCATTGGCATTGCCGCCACCCTCGTGAGCGCGGGTCCATCCACGGCAATGTCGCAGGAGACCAACAGCCGCCGCAGGCCAGGCAATTGTGTCGCTGGAGTCCATGCTTCGCTCGGTGCCAATCCGCCGTTTTGGTGGCGTAAACAGAGTTCCACCAACTTCGGAGCGAGTCGATGGAGCCGTGCCAGACCGGCGGCATCTGGCGAATCAATGCGGAGTGAGTCGAGCATTGGCAACTTCAGGAGTGTCTCGACGCCAGCGTCCGACAGCGCGTTATCGCAATAACAGTGGAGGGTGGTGAGGCGTTTGAGACCAACGAGAGGTGCCAGGTCCGGTCGATCAAATAGGGTCAATGCGCGCAGTTGCGGACAGGACTTCACAATCTGCCCCAGTCCGGAGTTTCCTACATCGGGAGATGTAATCAAGCTCCGAAGATTGGGAAGATCCGGCAGGCCCTCCCATCCCCGCGGCGTGAATGAACTGCCGAGCGCCAGATGTACCAATGACGGACAGCCTATGAGCCAATCGTTCAAATCGTCGGTAATCTTTGCCCCAGAACATTGAAACATCGCCAACCGCTTTTGCGGGCCTAATCTCATCAAACCCGCGGTGGTTGCGCTCGTATCAATCAGGTCCAACCGCTCAATTTCGTGGCAGCCGCTCAGCGCCGCCAATTCCGCATCGCCAATGTCACCCCCCGAGAAAACAGCGTGCCTAATGTAAATCGGCTCCACTGGCAGCGGTCCCTTCAATTCGCCAATATCTTGCCGATCCTTGTTGCCCAGACCGATGTCTCCCTTCCCCAACCGCAGCAGCCGCTCGGCAGCTTTCCGTTCGGCGGCGAAGTCGATCGCGCCATTTTCGATTTTCGATTTTTGATTTTCGATGGGTTTGCTGGCCGCGTTCGACCCGGTGGTGCGTTTCTTCTTTGTCGAAGTGATTTCGACTTTCGCATCTTCGGGCACCGGGATTTCCGTGACAGTGCCGTCCTTTTGCGTGATCTTGATGATGATCCCCGCCAGCAGCAGCAGGACGAAGGCGGTCGCGCCGGCGAGGAGCCACGGCTTGGGAATCGCACGCGCGCCAGATTTTGTGTCGTCTCTTCGCCGGCGCGGTGGCTCAGGGGTGAGGGTGATCGAGATCTGCTCGGTGGCCGGGGACGGGGTGGCGAAGTGTTCCGGGATTAGGTCCGAACGGCTGAGGCTCACCGTTTCGTTGCGGGCGGGCGGGTCGTCGCTGAAAATCGAATCTCCCTTGAAGGGGCAGGCGGCACCCGCGGAAATGCCGCTCCCGCTCGCAAGTTCGCCAAGTTTTGGGCTCGATCCAGAGCGCTCGCCGGCATCAGCGGATTCGTCCCCCGACTTCGACTTCTTGGTGAACGGCTCCAGCAGGTCGGCCAGTTCGGCCGCCGTCTGAATCCGGTCCTTGGCATCCTTCGCCATCAACTTGGTGTAGATCGTCACCAATCCGTCAGGCAGATTGGCGCGGGCGGCCTTGAGGTCGGGAATCGGACGGTCCAGATGGGCCCGCATCTTGCCGATCATGGTCTTGTAGTCGTCCGTTTCATACGGCGCCCGGCCCACCAGCAAAAAGTGCAGCGTGCAGCCAAGGGCGTAGAGATCCGTGCGGGGATCCACGGCGTGGGAATCGTCCCACTGCTCTGGGGCCATGTAATCGGGAGTGCCGAAACAGGTCCCGGCGGCGGTCAACTCGGTGCGGTTGGCGGACTGCTCATCGCCCAGCAGGGCCAGGCCGAGGTCGAGAATGAGAATTTTTCCCTGTTTGTCCGCCAGCAGGTTGGACGGCTTGATGTCGCGATGAATCAGACCAACTTTGTGGGCGGCGGCCAGACCCAGCGCCGCTGAACGGACCGCCTTGCTGGCGCTCGTGACCGACAGCGTGCCCTTCTTCCGCACCAGTTGCGACAGGTCGCTGCCCTCAATGTAGTTCATCGAGATGAAGTGGATGCCGTTGACTTCACCGGCATCGTACGCCTGCACGATGTTGGGGTGCTCGACGCGGCCCACCGCTTCCATTTCGCGTTCAAAGCGAGCCACGGTTTCGGGTCCGCGGAGCTTTTCAATCGGCAAAATCTTGAGGGCCATCACCTTTTTGAGCTTCAGATGCGTGGCTTTAAAGACAGTCCCCATCCCGCCTTCGCCCAGCTTCTCCTGCAACTGGTAGGAGCCAAACACGGTCCCCGGCAAGTAGTCGACGGGCAGAATGCTGCTGGCGGTCCGCGGGTGGTGCCCCGTCATCGCCAACTGATCGGCTGTCGGTTGCTCCACCGGGCGGCGCCCAATGGTCGAATTTCCGGTCAGTGGTGACGCCACCTCGGGAGTGCTCTTCGGCAGATCTGCGTTCGACATGGTGTTTCGGACAGGCACAAGTCAGCGGAGGACGGAAGAACACGACATCTCGCGCAAGGGTGCTGCAAGATCGTACACCGAACTCCAAGGCCGTGCCAATCATCGAATTTCCGAATAAAAACGAACTGATCCTCGCGACCCAGAGGGTGACAGAATCCGACGGGACGGAATCCGCTGTGACGGTGATCGGGGAGTCGCTCGTGCCTCCATTCTCCGCAGCGGCCATCGGAGCCATTCACCAGATTGCCATCGGCGTCGGCGCGGGTGCCGGTGCCTGCCAGGTCGGCCGGCTGATCCAAATCGCCCGGGTCTACAACAATGTTGGAGTTGCTGTCGGCGTCGGACAGGTCGGGTACAAGGCTTGGAATGAGGGGATCCAGTCATTGAGCGTCTTCGACTATCTCGCCTTGGCACCCGTAGCGGGCAAGGCACTGGGACTGCTAAACCGGATGTGCTTCGTGGCCGGGACGCCTGTGGCGGTTGACTGGCTGAACCCTGCGGCCAATGGTGCCCTTCTGGTCGACTCGGCGGGCTCATCAGCTTTGAGCGCCGCTGAGACCATCGCGTGGCTCGCTTCCTCGCGCTGGGTTTGGGGAGCCACGGCAATGGGAACAGCACTCTTCTGCCTGCTGCCAAAGCGTGCTGAGCAAAAGAATTCGCGCGACCACGAGACCGACGAGCAGTTCACCAACATCTGGAATCTGCTCTACGAGCCAGACGCCAAGGTCGCCTTCGCCTGATCAGCGCGCCGTGCACCCTCTCTGAACTCAATCGTTTCCAAACCATTGTGGAATCCAAAATGTCCCGTTTCTCGAAAGTGCCATTCAGAGCATCGCTGCTCCGCCCTCTCGGCCTCCTCTTCGCCGCCTTCTGCCTTTGGCAAGCCATCCGCCCTTTGCCAGCCACGCCTACAAATACTGCGGGAGACTGCGTGCAGATTGTCCAAACCGAGCGCAGCGGATCTTTCAGTTCACTGAGCAAGAAGTGTCCATTGCAGACTACACCGATCGAACGCCTCGAAACCGGGATGCGTGTCCTCGCGGAGAACCCGGAACTCATCGGCCCACACCAGCCCGACAGCGAGGTCAATCCGGAAACGTGGCGCCGAATCTGTTTGCAACTCGACAAGGCAGACGGTTCCTGTCTGGACATCGAATTGCTGCGTCCCCGTGAGTGGATCGTTGAGCAGGCGTTCTTACAGGTGCAGCCCGACGGAACCAACCATCTGCCAATAGACAAAATATCAACAATGCCTCTTGCGCTGGCGGGTGGCGACCTTCTTGCCGGCGAGCTATTGCTCGGCAAATCCATCCATCTTGATCTGCCCGAGTTTGGTGCAACAGGCCCTGCTCGCGTCGTTTCCCTGCGGCCATGCCCCCCACTCGAAATTGCGCGTCACGCGGGGCGACGCCTGATTACGGGAACATTTCGTCATTCGGCGGGCAATGTGGTTGATTTAACCATCGCCAGCCAATCGGGTATCGATCACGTTGGAACCACAGACAATCACCCATTCTGGAGTTCGGATCGAGACTCCTTCGTTCCCGCGGGCAAGCTGCGCTCCGGGGAACATCTTCGCCAAGCAGATGGAACACTGGCGCAGCTCATTCGGATCACTCCTCGTACCGGCCCCCCAACGCCGGTCTTCAACCTCGAAATTGACGCTGAACACGCCTACTTTGTTGGCAAAGACGGCCTACTGGTGCATAATTCGTACGCATCATGGATGGCTCGAATTCAGTTCGGACAAGCCGTGCATGCGAGATTCGCAAACCATATGGAGAATTTGATCAAGAAGGCACCCGCGATCGACAACACCCTGCTTGGCAGGACTGGTGTCGACTTGCAATTCGCAAAAACAATCAGAAATCTGCGTGATGCGAACGGAAACCTCGTCGCGGGATTTCGAAATGCTGAGCTAAAGCCTGATACAGTATATTCAATCACAAAATTCTTCGATCAGCTCGCGGCATGGCGCGGCAAAGGGCTCCGCGGAAATGTGGCTCTCTTTGTTTACGATTCTGCTGGTAATATAACTTTTCATGGAATTCACTAATGCCAACTCGTGGCGAGCGATTCTTCTTTAAAGGAGAATATCAGGAGGCGATGGAAGCATTCCTCAAAGAAGAGACACGCGACAAGCAAGACTCTTCGCGACATGGAGCGACGTTAAACATTGCACAAGTGTTGATTTGCACAGGGAAGTTCAAGGAGGCTGAAGCAAGATTGAATGCTGATCGGGCGCAGGCCATATGGACAATGGCATGCCACCCACTCCATCTGGGCATCTCGTGCTGGTATCGTGCAAGGTATCAGGATGCGGTATCACATTTCCGGTCAGCTTTGACTTCTCAATATCAGACAGACAATGGGTTCGGGACGCATTTCGCCCTTTACTTCGCAGCAGCGCGGCGTCCAGGTGTGATCGAGATGGACGAGGTTACCCAATCGCTGATCGCCAAGCTCAATCAATGGCCCCCCCCCGTGCCGAGTGCATCACTGTACACCGCCCAATTTATTGCCGGCTTAATCGACGAAGAGAAATACCTGTCGCACGCGGCGGTCCAAACTGGAAAGTATGCCAAGTACTGGGAACATTACTATCGCGTGAAAGCCGAGTTCTATATCGGCTTGTCACGATTCCGAAAGGGCGAGACGCAGAGGTTCCGCGAGAACATGCAGAGAGTTTCCACCGCGGTTCTAGAGCAGATCTTCATTGAGCAGCTCATCGCGCGAATGGAGATACGCCAAATTCAGTCCAAGACCGCTCGAAAATCTTGAGCACCCATGTGGGCCAGATCATAGAACCTCACGTGACTTTTAGCTAGAAGTTTTCTCCACTTCTTGTCGAACTTGAGGCGTTCAGGGCAATGGTGTCCACCATCCAACGGAGAACTCTGTTGAGGGGCTTACCCTGGAGCACACCCGGACTATCATGTCGCGGTTCACGCCACCGTTTTTCGGAGAGACGCATGATTGTGGGCGACATCGTCGAATTTCCGCTCAAAGGCGGCTTTGCGTACTTGCACTTGGTGGTCAATCATTCCGCCGGATCTGATGGATTCTCGTATGGGTGGTTTTGCCGAGTGCTGGCGGGCGACTTCAAGCGGCGGCCGAACAAAAAGCAACTGCAGGAATTGATTGGGCTGCCGGAGCAGTTCGGATGTTTCCTGTCCGACATCCACCGCTTTAAAGTCGTGGCAAATCTGCCATGTTCGAAGCAGACGGCGGCTTTTCCACTCTGCAAGCAGCCGAACGGGCGCGCATCACGTGGCTCCGTCTGGTTTTTCTGGAATGGTACAGAACATCGGGTGGCCTACCGAATGCCTAGGGCCGCAGCCAATCTGCCCAACGCGGAGATCATTAATTCACTCGTGCTGGAGGAGCGGATTGAATCTGGCTGGTCCCCTGCCCGCGATGTTCCGGAGGAGTGCATCGACACCACTCAGCCTGAATTTGCGTTCGAAGATTATCCACTGGCCAGCGATTTCGAGAAGGACCCGAGCCGCTATGGCGATATTTCTGGCTTTCTGGAAAGCCGTGGGTACTTCGAAGGAAACTATGGCCCTGACATTGAAGTCACAGGTCTTGGTCCTTTTGACAACATTCCGGCCAGCCGCTGGCTTGAGCAGCTCGATGTGAAGTGCCTTTGGGAGGCTGTCGGAGAAATCTTAACGCGGTTCCAGGAATGGCCTGAACGCCGTACTCAGGATTGCGCAATTGCACTCGCCGCCGCAACACTGCCTTTGTGTCAAGCCGGGATCTTGAAGTTTCCTGTTATAGGGGGCGCTCCCACATTGCCGACTGTCGCAGGACCGCCGCGGAGTGTCCTGAAACTCGCTCCGCTCATCGTCATTGACGTCCTCCTGCGCTCTGGCCTGAAGCGTCAGTGGCAGAAAGATCCGCGCTTCGCGAGTTGGCAGCAATCGGTCGACGCACTGAAGACTCAGCTCTTTCAAATATCTATTGGTCGCTGATTCCTGGGTCAACCACATTACTTCCGCAGCAGTAGGTTCCAATCGGGCTCGGCTGCAAGTCCATTGCGTGCTCCCTTGCGCTCCGCGGAGCGGTCCCTACTGCTGCTGGCGACGAATCCTTGGCAGCTTGTTTGGGGGATACGAGGCGTTATGAGCAGTCCTCGGCCAAATTACAGTGTGGAGTATCACATCGCTCAAATCGCCTATTTCGATGACAACCAACAGTTGCCGCCGGGGTGCGATTATTTTCAGATCTGGTCTGGGCTCACGTGCTTCGGTAAACAACGGATGTCTGGACGATTTCTGCGATCCTCAGAACTCGACTCTGCCCTGCCCGCCGAACTGGCGTCGTACATGAAAATGAAGCGGTTTGAGTTGGGCCATCCCGATGCCTTCGAATCGACAAGGAGTCCAGGTGGTGAAATTGTTTTGGGAGGAGGGATCTGCCAAAACTCCGGTGCCTTGAGGCCCACTCAGGACTGCGATCTGTATCTCACGCTGGGCGGCGCATCGCATTGTCGGCACGGTTCCACACTCCCATTCTTTCAATTGGCGATATCCAATGAATGGGCGCGTGCCGTCGGCATGGAAAGCATGCTGGTTCTGTTGAAGAAGAATTTTGAGATCCTCGACCATTCGCGGCCAACTTATGGGTTCGTCGACATTGCAACGCCCGAGGAGACGTTCGCGGGCTGCGCCTATACATCCCCTTGGTACGCGAGACTTCCCTTGCACCGCTATGAGCAAGGACGATGGATTGAGTCTACGACGAATAAGCGGGACGAGGCCCGGAATGTGTTTTGGGGGAACTATTTCGGCACACGGCTACTGGCGAAAGTTGGAGGCCGTGAACAGTTCCTCCAAGGGTGTCGTGAAGCCACTCGCTTAATCGACGGGACTGTTTCATCCCTGATTTGGGAATTTGAGAACGGAGTGTTCATCGGCCTGTCCAAGAATCCGCTGAATTGCCGGCCTGGTGAGATTTTGGATGTCACCGACATGGTCAATTCCGAGTGGCTTCTTGGAGTACTGACAAAGCATCATGCGCTGTTGGGCGGTTAAGCACTCATGCACCACTCCGCGACAGGATTCGTTCTGGCGATTTGCCATTGAACTGAGGCACAGGTGATTTCATGGATGGTTCCGCACACTTCCCAATTGTTCGGCAAAAAATGTCGCAAAAAGACTGGGGCGTTGCGTGGAGCGGAAATGATCATCCACTGCCGAAAGGACGGACTGACGGCTGGAACCCTGACGAGATCGCGGTTGTCCAAAATCATTTGGGAGAACGTGATCTTCTCCAAGATTACATACAGTCTCGATACATCGTGTCGTTGAAATTCCAGGAGCTTCTCAGCACATGTGTGCCGGATCTGGTCCAGTTCCTGCCATTGCGCCTGCAACTGGTTGACGGGAGCCTCGAATGGCGAGGCTTTGCCATCGCACATTTCCTGTCATGGATTCCATTGCATGTTGCGGAAGCCAACGGTCGAGCTTTCGACATCTTTCGAACACCAGACTTCGCCGACAATTTTCGAATCACATCGGCGCTGAAAGTGGAAATTCGTAAGGCGAAACTTAAGGGCATCGAATTCACTTGACAAGCCGGCACAAGGCGCAACATGGCGACGACATTCTTTACGTTGGTCAATCCAAGCCGAAGGCGCTTTGGCACGCCCCAGTGGCTCATTCGGTTCCCACCGTGGTTTCACAGGGACTTCGACATGGACGCTGGCGGGTTGTTGAGAGATCTCTGGAACCCGCTCGCATATGCATTCTCAACGCCTGCGATGCCGGAAAATCCCGTCGAAAAGCGAGATTTTCCCGCAGTCGTTGGTGACTGGCTGGCGTGCTCGAGGTCGATGGCGGACACAATCACTTCAGTGGCACCGGATTCTATCGAATTTCTCCCCTTTCGGACGCGCACTTCGATTGGGACTGATCAAACAGACGCGTATTCGGTCATGCACTTCACGACATGGTGCAGTGCCATTGACAGGAAAGCGTCACGACTGGCAGCGGGTGAAACAAAATTTCGCCGAATCGCCGGTTTCACCAGAGATTTTTTGCTGGACCATGTTGTCCTTTCCCGCAAAAAGCTGACCAGGCCGATCTGCCGTGTCATCGGATGGTCTCCGTATTACCTCTTCCGCGAAGACATTGTTGACCTTCTGCGACGGAGAGGATTTACGGGGCTGGAATTTGATCCAGTGGAGTGCTTGTGAGAGCGCGAGACTTGGAGGAGATCGGCTGCGGGATATCACCCAGCGCCGACACTTTCATCGGCCTCGCGGCACTCGACTCCAAAAATCCACCCTGGTGAAGCATCACTGCCGATGTGTGTTTACGCGTTCATTGCTGCAGTCGCGTTTCGATATTTGGCACGATATTCTCTATTGATGCTCACAAAACGCGAACGCTTGCTATTAAACGGGAAGTATGCAGAAGCACTGCAAGCATTTCTCAAGGAGGACGCAAATGATAGGAATGACGACACCCGCATCGGTGCGACACTTGGAGCTGCGCAGACGCTGATGTGTATGGGACGCTACAAAGAGGCTGAAGACCGCGTGCGACGTGACATGGCAGTCGCGACATGGACGATGGCAGACCACCCAACTCACATCGGCCTTTCATATTGGTATCGTTCGGAGTACAAGTCCGCGGTCGCCTGTTTTCGCGAAGCCCTGCGATCCCAGTATCAATCATCCGCAGGGTTCGGCGCGCATTTCTCGCTGTATTTTGCGGCAGTCCAGCGACCCGAGTTCATTTCTATTGCAGAGGTGGAAGAACTGATTGCGAAGAAATTGGCACACTGGCCACCACCAGTACCGAGTGCGCCGATGTATACGGCGAAATTTCTTCTTCGACAGATCGATGAAGTGGAATACCTTTCACATGCGACGGACGGAAGCGGAAAGTATGCCAGAGCCCTGGAACAATACTATCGCTGCATGGCACATTTCTACGTCGGGATTTCGCGACTTCGCGACGGTGATAGAAATGATTTTGAGCAGTGCATGCACAAAGTCTCAGCGAGCAAGGTCAACGAAATTCTTGTAGAAATCATCATGGCGCGACTCGAATTGCTCAAGGTCGGCTCTCAATCGATACAGTGATTATTAATAGGAACTTCACGGCGACATCGTCGAAGCTTCTGAACGGCCTTGCGTGCCATACTCGTGGTCAATCACCTGAACTCTCAAGAGCTCAAGCGCAACCAAAGAGTTGTTGACTGTCGGCTATCCAGGCCATGATGAGGGAATAATACGAATTCATGGAAGTCACGAATGGCAACTCGTGGTGAGCGATTCTTCTTTCATGCAAAGTATGACAAGGCGATGGAGGTCTTTCTCAAAGAAGAGGCGCGCGACAAGCAGGACTCTTCACGACATGGAGTGACGCTGAACATTGCCCAAGTCTTGATTTGCACAGGCAGGTTCAAAGAGGCCCTCGACGTCACATTCATTAATGCCACTCTGTGGCCCAATGATGGAAATGTTACCTTTCATGGAATCCATTAATGCCAACCAAGGGCGAGCGCCTCTTTATGAAGGGACAGTATGCCGAAGCTCTGGAGGCATTCCTGAAGGCGGACGCGCGTGACACCCAGGATGATTCGCGAATTGGCGCGACGATTGGTGTCGCACAGGTCATGATTTGCACGGGGAGATTCAAAGAAGCTGAAAAACGTTTGAAGTCTGACATGTCGAAGGCGACATGGACCATGGCTCGGCATCCTATCCACCTCGGTATTTCATGTTGGTTTCGCTCGCGATACCAAGATGCGGTGACATACTTTCGGAATTCTCTCAAGTCGCAATACCAAACTGATGGTGGTTTTGGATCGCATTTCGTGCTGTACTACGCAGCGGCCAAGCGGCCGGAGGCCATCGAGCTCGCCGAAGTTCAAGAATTGATCCTGCAGAAGCTGAAAAAGTGGCCGCCCCCAGTACCAAGTGCGTCGCTATACACGGCGCAGTTTGTCAATGGGCTCATTGACGAAGAGGAGTACCTTTCACACTCAGGTGTCCAGGAGGGCCGATATGCGGACTACTGGGAACGGCAGTATCTGGCTAAAGCGGCATTTTATCTTGGTCTGGCCAGGCTCAGACAGAACAACAAGAAGGCCTTCCAGAGCGCCATGGAGCGCGTTTCTACGGAGATGCTGAACGAAATCTTCACGGAACAGTTGATTGCCCGCCTTGAGACGCAGCGATTCGAAAGCACGCAGCAATAAATGCAGATATCGGCATGCTCGAGCCGTAAAGATCGAAGTTGATGGAGGGTGAAGTGTATCTGAATGAAATGCAGGCCGCCGCCGACAACGAGATTGTCGAACGGTTCAAAGGCGGCTTTGTCGCGCGGTTGATGCGCAACTGCCACTGCGTCACCGGGCCATACTCGCGAATCATATGGCGTCAGGTCGCTACTCGGGATGTCACCAAACTCTTTATCGAATTCTCAGATCATCATCAGAAGCCGGGCGAACACGAGCGACTGGCAACATTGGCCATCCGCTGGCCGTTTGACTTTGCCTTCTTCATCACGTCCGATGAGGCCTCGGCCGTCCACCGCGAACCGCACCGGAGCATGACCGCCGTCGGGGCGAGTTCAAGCGGCTTCCGACACGTGTCACTTATCTGCCGCGTCTTCACGTCGCCTTGCGCATGTCGGCAACGTTGACCGAAAAGCCTTCGATCGTATTGTCGGCCAGTTCGATCTTGCCGGTCTCGGAACCCAGGCGGACGCCGACGCGTTGGGCGGGGTGGCGGGTTTCTTTTAAGGTGTTGCGGGCGAGGACGACTTGTTCGGTCAGGCCCTGGACGTCGATGGCGATGCCGTCGTCGCCGCCGCTGTTGATGATGCGGTTGTTTTCCACGAGGTTGCGGTGGGCGGCGAAGGCCTGGCCGCGTTCGGGGCGGAAGAGGAGGCCGACTTTGCCACTGTTGAGGATGTCGTTGTCGCGGATGATGTTGTTGTTGTCGCGGTGGCCGATGGAGATGCCTGAGCCACGGTTCCCGTCGACCTTGTTCTTCTCTGCCAAACCAAACTTCACGCCCCAGCAGAAGAAGATGCCAATGTCATTCCGTTCGCAGACATTGTTGCGCATCAGCGGACGCTGTGAGCCACTGCCGGGGTGCAGGCCGAGTCCGGTGTGGTCGTGGCTGTGGCAGTCCTCGACGATCACGTCATGGCAGATCTGCCAACTGATGCCGTCGCCGTTGTAGTTCCGCGCGGTCACCTTCCGCATGCTGATGTTGGCGCAGTCCTGCAGGAAGATGCAGCCGGCGTGGTTGCCGTCGAGGTTCTCGTTCTCGGCCTTGTTGCCGTCCAGCGTGACGTTTTCAATCACCACGTTTTCGAGCAGTTCGCCGGTCAGCAGGGGGAACAGCGAGGCACAGGTCGAGTCGCCCATCTGCCAGTAGTTCTGGCGGAGGGCCTTGTCGAGCTTGAAGCGGTTGCCGGAACGGGCCACCAGAGTCCGCTTCGCCACTTCCATACCGCCGTTGTGCGGGTTCTTGGTCCGCAGGCAGACGCCATCGCCGATGGCAAAGCCGGAGGCGTCAGCCAGGGTGATCTCCTGGTCGAACCAGTCGGAATCGACCGCCAGCTTGACCTTTTTGGAGGGTTCCTTGACGAGGATCGAATCGTCGCCGCTGCCGAGAATGCGGACGTTGGAGGCCAGCGTGACGGCGTTCCGCAGCTTGTAGACGCCGGGGAGAACCTTGACGGTGCCACCGCCAAAGCGGGCGACATAGTCCACCGCTGCCTGCAGGACCTTGTCGTCCTTGCCCTGCAATTGTGCGTCCTTGGGGCCGACTGTCACGGTCAGTCGCTCTTCCCAGTTGGGTTCCGAGACTTTGTCGCCAGACGTGGCTCGCGGATTCGTCACCGGTGGCCGGCCGTCATCCCCCCAGGCAACCGCCGAATACGCCGCGACGGCCATGCCAGCCGTCCACTGAAAGAAGCTGCGGCGGGCGATTGGACCGGCGACGGGATTTGTTGAGTGTGACATGCGGTGGGCTCTTGGCGGGTTGGATGAGTGAGTTGATGGCGAGATGGTTACCCGATGTGAACGACTTCATGAGCCGGCACGCGTTAGCGCGCGTTAGCGTCCGGTTCGTGGCGTTGGCGTCTTCCGATCATCCTCCAACCGGGGGCTAACGCCCTCCGGCTCACTGGCTGTGCGGCTCGTCAAAAATCGATCTTGCCGCGGTCCTAACGCGCGCTAACGCGTGCCGGCTCATTGGCGGATTAACATGTCGAAAACCGACAATATTTTTGACGCGTTCCTTGTTCGGTTTGCGATTGTGGAGCATGGGATGTATGGCACGGATTTCCCAGGCCGTGAGTCCATCACGGAGGCGAGTCGCTTGAGGACGGTCTGGGAAGACCATTCTACTTTTGGACTAATGATTGAACAAAAACTCGCTGCTGTTCAGCAGTGCCCAGAACACGTCGCTCAGGGCAACTCGGGGATCCTTGGTGGGTCCGCCCTCGTCGACATACGCAACAAGGCGGGCCAGTTCTTCGGGTCGTGGAGGCCGCGAGACCGAGGCGAAGTATAGGGCCTCCAGCCGTTCGGCGGTGGTCATGGCGGGAAAGTCGGCGATCGCCGCCAGCGTGGCGCTCTTCTCCAGGCCCGTGGCTTCGCCCACAAACTGGCCGTTCATCATCGCCAGTGCCTGGAGAATAGTGGTGGTGCGTTCTGTCGGGGTGTCGCTGGTGTTGGCAAACATCTCCAGGAACTCGTCGCGCGGGGTCGTGTTGCCGAACTCCAGCGCCTCGCGGCCATTGAACGGTCGGTAAAAACCGGTGGCCTGCGCCAGGCTGTCAAAGATCTGCTCGGGAGTCAGCCCCTTGACCGGCATCCGCGCGAACAGCCGCACATCCGGCGGGCTTGTGCCACCGGGTGTGGCGGCACTGAGTTGATACGCCCGCGAGGATGTCAGGGCACGAATCAGAAACTTCGCGCTGTAGCCGCTTTCGATGAATTGCCGAGCGAGTTCGTCCAAGAGTTCCGGGTGGCTGGGCGGGTTTTGGCTGCTGAAGTCGTCGACCGGATGCACGATGCCCAGCCCGAAGAACTGTGCCCACAGGCGGTTGACCGCCGCCCGCGCGACGTAGGGATTCTTTGGCGACAGCATCCAGTCGGCCAGCACGACACGCGGCCCCGCACGAAAACTTTCCGGCTTGGTACCGTCGAGCCACGCGGCGGAGACCGTCGTGCTTGTGCCAGGAATCTGCAGGGTTTGCCTGTCGAAGATCTCGCGAATCTGGCCCAAAACATTGTCCTGTTCCTGCCGTTCGATGCCGGCAAAGAACGCGGCGTAGCTCCAGAACTGTTCGCGTTTCCACGTGTCAAACGGATGGTCGTGGCACTGCGCACATTCGATGCGCACGCCCAGAAAGACTCGCGCGGTTCCCGCCGCCAGGTTTTCGGGCTTGAGCTGTTTGACCTGATAGAAGGCCGTTGGCCGGAGCTGCCGGCCAGGCTGAAACGCCCCGCCCGTGGCCTGCCCGTTGAGCGATGTCGTCAGGACATCGCGCACAATATCGGCGTGGCTCGCGTCGTCGGTCAGCTTCTGTCTGAGCCACGCTTCGAAGGCCGGGAGGAGAGCCCGGGCCTGAAGGTCGGCATCCACCTCCGGCAGCAACGCCGTGCGCCAGACCGTGGTGAAGTGTGTGACATAGCTGGGGCTGTCAAGCAGTTGCTCCACCAGCCGTTCCCGCTTGTCGGCGCGGGTATCGGCCAGAAAGGCATGCACCTCGGCGACCGGTGGGATCTTGCCGCCGATGTCGAGCCACACCCGTCGGCAGAATTCGGCGTCGGTGCAGAGGCTGGCTGGTTCGACCCCCTCGGCCGCCCATTTCTTGGCGAGAGCCTCGTCAATCAGCCGCGCCAGCGACTGGACCTTCGCGTTAGCTCTGGCGGCGGGCACCACAGGCACCACAGGAACCACCTTGGGCAACTCGCCCCCGCGCGCGACGCTGGTCAATACTGTCAGCAACAGCACCGCGATGCCGCGGAAATCAGAACGATGAGGCATGGTTCACTGCCCTCGACTGCTGCGTATGACGAAGGTGAGGTCGAGCGAGATCCGTGGCTCAGCGATACATTGAACCATGAATCTCGAATCTCACAAATCTTCACGAATCTGAGTGGGCACCGCAATCAGTCGCCCGGAATTTGGCGGCACCGATTAGATTCCATGTTAAAAAACTTGTCGGTCCCCCGATCCCCAAGGCTGGCCAGTTTTTCAAAAACCAGCCGGAACGCGTTAGCGCGCGTTAGCGACCGGTTTCCGATTTTGTGCGATCACCGCTATTTGGCACGGCCAGAACCGGGGCCTAACGGCCTCCGGCTGATACAGCTTTCGCCATCTTCCAAAACGGGCCAGCCCTGGCCGTTCCTTTCGGAGTGCGGTTCTACAAAATACAGTAGTGCCTGGTTCAGCGTCCGCGAATTTCGAGATTTCCATGGCCATTGAGTCCCAGGCTGCCTCTCCGACCACGCGGGGTACGCGTTTGGCCGGGAGGGTGGCGCGGCTGGCTTCCAAGGAACTGCGGGAGACGCTGCGCGACCGGCGGACCATTCTTACGCTGGTGCTGATGCCGTTGTTGCTGTACCCGCTGCTCACGCTCGGATTTCAGAAGTTCATCCTCTCGACGAAGCCTGCCGCTGCCGGGCATGGCTATTTCATCGGGGTCTCGTCACTCAAGCAAAAGAACACTCTGGAATTTCTGCTGCAGTACGGTGCCGTGGCCATGGAAGACGAGGCCAGGCTGGGCGGTCAAAAGCCGGCCGACATCAAATACGACATCGTCATCCTGGAAGACATTGAGGGTTCAATCAGCCGGGGTGAACTGGATTTGGGCGTCAAACTCATCCCGGTGGCTCGTGATGACGACAATCCAAAAGCTCCCGATCAGGCGATCACGAAGGAGCACGGCCTGGCGCTCGACTGCCACTTCATCTACGAAGCGGGCACGATGGGGCCGTTGGTCCAACTTCTGGAACGGCGGCTGCAGGCAGCCGCGGCGGCGTGGCTGGCGGACACACTGCGGAAAGCCGGGATTGCGCAGCGGTCGCGGCCGTTTCAATTTCAGCGCCTCGAGCTGGAGAATCCAAACCTCGACAAGGGAATGTCGCTGGCGGGGATGATCCCCGTGGTGTTGATCCTGATGACAATCACCGGCGCGGTCTATCCGGCGATCGACCTGACAGCGGGCGAGCGGGAACGCAACACGCTGGAAATCTTGATCGCCGCGCCTGTGCCACGGCTCGGGCTGTTGTTTGCCAAGTACGTCGCGGTGGTCACGGTGGCCCTGCTCACGGCGACCATCAACTTGGTGTCGATGGTCGTCACCCTGCAGGTCAGCGGGATGGGGGCGGCGGTGTGGGGCGAGGGGATGCCGGTCGTGGCGATGATCGAAGTCCTGCTCCTCTTGGTGCTGTTCGCCGCCTTCTTTTCGGCGGTGCTGCTGGGGATCACCTCGTTCGCCCGCAGCTTCAAGGAGGCGCAGGCGTACCTGATTCCCCTGATGCTGCTCTCGATTTCGCCAGGCCTGGTCAGCCTGATGCCCGGGATCAAACTCGAGGGCTGGCTGGCGGCGATGCCGTTGCTGAATGTGACCCTGCTGGCCCGCGACCTCTTGGCCTCCCAGGCCACCTTTTCCACCGCATTGGTGGTGATCTGCACAACCGCCCTGTACGGCGCTGCCGCCTTGGGGATTGCCTCGCAGATCTTCGGTGCCGATGCCGTCCTCTATGATGCCCGCTCGACCTGGGCCGATCTGGTGCGGCCACCGCGGCATCCACAACCGGCTGCCAGCATCTCGTCCGCATTGTTGTGCCTGGCCCTGCTGTTTCCCGCCACCTTCGTGGTGAGCCACCTGGTGCTAACGTTGAAGGATCTCGGGATCGGCGCAAAACTGCTCGCCAACAGTATGGCCGCCGGCTGTCTGTTCGGCGGCGTTCCGTGGCTCCTGGCCCGGCAGCAGCGGGTGGACTGGTGTACGGGTCTGCAATGGCGGCCGGCACCACTCGTGGCTTACCCCGCCGCCGTGTTGCTGGGGTTGTCGCTGTGGCCGTTCGCCCACGAACTGGTGGTGTTCACCATGCGGTGCGGACTGGTCACATTGTCGCCGGAGATGATTAAGAAAGGCCAGACGATCGTCGACCAACTGCGCACGACCAACGTGGTGGGGATCCTGCTGGCAATGGCGGTGGTTCCGGCGGTCACCGAAGAGTGGCTGTTCCGCGGGTATGTGTTCAGCGCCTTCCGGCAGCGGACTTCGCCGTGGGCCTCAATCGTCGCTTCCGGTGTTTTGTTTGGGCTGTTTCATCTGCTGTCGACCGACTTTCTTGCCATCGAGCGGCTGGCCCCCAGCACGGCGCTGGGCATCGTGTTGGGCTGGGTCTGCTGGCGAACCGGCAGCGTGCGGCCCGGGATGCTCCTGCATGCCTGTCACAACGGCGTTCTCCTGTTGCTGGCGTTTTACAGTCCGCAGCTTCAATCCGGGAACTGGCTACCGGAAGGGTTTGATGAGCCGGGAGCCACGGTTCATCTTCCCCTGAACTGGCTGGCGGCAGCAGCCGTCGGCGTGGCCACGGGCGGGCTGATTTTGTCGCTGCAGACAGCTCCCGAACTTGGTCCACCAGACGGCCGGCCGGAGTTCGCAGTGTTGCCACGGGCAACCGGATGGTGGCAGGGTGTGTTGCGGAGTCTCGTCCCCTGGATCCTTGCGCTGTACTGGCTGCTGATTTTTACAGCCACGCACCTCCCCAAGGTTCCCGAGGCGATCGATCTTTCCAAGGTCTCCGACAAGACGCTGCACTATGGGGCCTATGGCGGACTGGGCTTCCTGCTGGCGCTGTGGCTGGCCTCGTCGAAGCGCTTGAACTCGCGCTCTGGGCGAGTGTGGGGCGGAGTGTTCGGTGCGGCCTTGCTGATGACGGTCATGGCGGCTTACGGAGCGTTTGACGAACTGACGCAGACACTTGTCGGACGGCACTGCGACCTGCTCGACTGGTATGCCGACATGCTGGGAGGACTGTCCGGAATCGTCGTGTTCACCTTGGTCTCGTTCATTGCTGGTCAAGTCTTCGGCCCCACGGAAGACCCTCTCAAACCCGTGGCTGAGACGGTTCGCTGACGGCGATTATGCTGCGGTCCTGTCCCAGGAATGCGCCAACGCTTCCACATCCAGACCGAACTCTCCATAATTCCCAACGATGAGAGAAGGCGGTTCGTTCCCTCGTGCCATCAATTCAGGATCTGCGGATGACCATTGGCCTGCGGTTGACCACCCTTGCAGGTTGCCTTGCCTTGGCGGCAGTTGTCCATGCCGACGACAAGGCCAATGTCGAAACTGCCGGAAAACCTGGGCAGGTCGATTTGCTGAAATTGTTCAAAAGCGAGTTTGTGGCGATCACGCCTGGCGAGGGAAAATTCCCTGCCACCTTCACGATGGGGTCGAAAGACGGCTTGGTTCAAGAGCAGCCAGCACACACCGTGACGCTGCGGACGCCGTTTCAAATCGCCAAATATGAGGTGACGCAGAATTTGTATGAAGCGGTGATGGGCGAGAACCCCAGCAAATGGAAGGGGCCGCGGAATTCCGCCGAGAACTTCACCTTCGCGGATGCCCAGAAGTTCTGCCGCACGGCAACGGAACTGATGCGGGCTCAGAAGCTGATCGGCGAGGCCGACGAAATTCGGCTGCCGACCGAGGCGGAATGGGAATACTGCTGCCGGGCTGGCACAACCACGGCCTATAGCTTCGGCGATGCAGCGCGGAAAGAATCTGACGAAGGGAAGAAGGCCAGCCTGCTGGATCCCTATGGTTGGCACACAGGCAATGCCGCGGGAAATGATCCGCCGGTGGGGGCTCTCAAGCCAAACCCGTGGGGGCTCTATGACATGCATGGGTACCTGCGGGAATTCGTCCAGGACCGGTGGCATCCGACCTTTGAAGGTGCTCCGGCGGACGGTTCGGCCTGGGGCGATGCCCCGAAGACTGATGAAAAAGCCGCTGAAATCAAGTCTGTTGTCGTTCGTGGCGGAAGCTGGCAGGATGCTCACGATCGACTGCGGAGCGCAGCGCGGGAATCATGGGAAGCTGGGCAACCGAGCGATGGGACGGGTTTTCGGTGTGTCTTAACGACTGTGAAAGGATCGTGAAAACTCTTCCAGTTCGGTGGAAATTCTTTTGTACAACCGATTTTGGCTTGTATAATCCCGCGAAAGTAACGCGGCCCGAGTTTGAACCACTGAAGGTGGATTGCGGTCTTTGAAGTTAACCTTGCCTGATTCCAGCACGGAATCCGGCAATGGGTTAGTTGGGAATGTAGTGACAATCTGGCCCTGATTTTGGGGGCCGCCGAGCCTGGCAGGATGATTTCGTGATGAGTAACGACCCGATGTCCCCCGAAGTGGCCCCTGTCGACGCCGGAGCCAATCCCGAACCCGCCACCCCCTCCATAGCGAGCGCACCACCGCAGGCCACTGCGGAAGGTCACGTTGAACAGGCTCTGGAAAGTGTGGACACCGGCGTCCCAGCGCCACTTCCCGACATCATCAGCGGTCAGCCGGCCCCAGTCACTGCCGAGGTCCCAGCCTTTACGGCGGAAAGCCCAACGGTCGTCGAAGCCCGCCCATCCACCGACGCCCCGGCATTCTCTGAAAGCCCGACACTGGTCGAGAATCGGGACCCTGTCGTCGTCGAAACTCCCCGCTCTCGAGTGCAGTTGAATCCTGCCGGGGCAGGCGAAATGAAAGCGGTGGCGATGTCGGAAGCGACACCACCCGTCGAGACCACTCCCCGCGAGCGGGAACTCAAGCAGGAAGAACAGGGGAGGCTCGTCCCCATGCCTTCCCGCGACCCCGTCGAAGTCCCCCGTTCTGGTTCAATCGACACCGAACTCGAAGCCGAAATCAACGCGGCGCTGGCCGGCGCTGGCAGCCTCGCCCTTGGCGATGCTCCGGCGGAAGAGGGTGCCCCCGCTGCTGCTCCAGGAACCGGCGAGGAAAGCCTTCGTCCAGGAACCAAGCGGAAGGCCAAGGTGTTGTCGGTGCATGGCGAGAACATCATTCTCGACCTCGGCACACGCGATTCCGGGATGCTCTCCACCCGCAACTTCGAAGAGGGCAAGATTCCCGAAGTGGGAGCCACGCTGGATGTGGTCGTCGACAAGCACGATCAGGCCGAAGGCCTGACGCATGTGCATCTGGCGAAGGCCACCGTTGCCCGTCCCGCCCAGAACTGGGACCAAATCGCCGTCGACCAGATTCTCGACTGCATGGTCTCCAAGGTGAACAAAGGCGGATTGGAAGTCACCGTTCACAACATCCGTGGCTTCCTCCCGGCCAGCCAGGTGGACTACGGCTTCGTGCAGAACCTCGAGCAATACGTCGGGCAGAAAATTCGCGTCAAAGTCACCGAGGTCAACCCGGCCAAGCGGAATCTGGTGGTCAGCCGCCGGTCGTTCCTCGACATCGAGCGGAACGAACGCCGCGATGAACTGTGGAAGACGCTCGATGTGGGCCAGGTCCACACCGGCACGGTGAAGACGATCAAGGACTACGGAGCGTTTGTCGACATCGGCGGTGTCGACGGCCTCCTGCATGTCGGCGAACTGAGCTGGACGCGGGTGGGACATCCCAAGGATGTGCTGGCTGTGGACCAGAAGGTCGAAGTCAAGATTCTCAGCATTGACCGCGAGAAACAGAAGATCAGCCTCGGCATGCGGCAGATGCAAGGCAATCCGTGGCTCGATGTTGCCGAAAAATACCCGACCTCGTCACTGGTGCAGGGCAAAGTCACGAAGACGACCGAATTCGGGGCGTTTGTCGAACTCGAACCCGGCATCGAAGGGATGATCCACATCAGCGAACTGGATCATCGCCGCGTCCCCCGCGTCACCGATATCGTGCGAGTCGGCCAGGACGTGAACGCGCAGGTGCTGACGGTGGATGTCGACAAAAAGCGAATCGCCCTGTCGATCAAGGCCCTCGTGGCCAAGCCCCAGTCGGCCAAGACCGAGAAGAAGTCCGACGAAGACCTCGCCCCCAGCGCCGGCAGCGCCTACGAGCGCAAGCGCCGCGGACCGCTCAAGGGCGGAGGCACCGGCAGCGGCGGCCTGACCTTTGGCGGCGGCGGCGGTGAATAATCAGTCTTAAAAGTCGCAAACCGCGGTCGGCACCCGATGCCGCCCGCGGTTTGTCTGTTGAAGCGGTGGCGTGTTTTGCACGCGGCAAGGTGCGAGGCCGCGCGTGAACGGGAAGAATTTCAGAGCGAACGTGTCTAGACCGATCAGTCACTGGCGTCTTGTTACCGATTCTGGCCTGGCAGCACGCGGCACTCCCGGATCCATGAGTTCCGCCACTCCGCGGTTGTTGAGCAGCAGAGCCACGGATTGAACACTGATGAAACACGGATTTGTAGACACGGAAGAATCGAGATGTCGAACACACGCTTAAGTCACATTGAAGAACAACACTCACAGAAAACCGCGTGACGGCACTGTGTCATTTCGAATGAGAAAGCAGGCATTTGTTGGACACGGCAAATTTCAGATTTCAAATTTCACAGTCTGTTCGGCGGCTTCAAACTGACTGTTGCGTCTCATCGGTGCAGACTCAACCCTCGCTCGGCGAACAAGACGTTGCCAAAAGGCATTTTACTGTGAAATTTGAAATCTGAAATTTGAGATTTGTGGGTGAAACGGCAGCCATTTGCTGGCAATCCAGGAGCGTGGCCGCCGCTCCACCACTGGATGATTGAACAACGGACACGGGTCACATGATTCTGCTGGTGTTGCAGTCCTTTTTGATCAAGCTGCTCGCGGGGATCAGCGTCATGCTGTGCCTGATGCCGCACAAGAACGTGGCGTCCGCCTTCTTCCGCATCCAGATGTTTGTGCTGCTGGCGCTCGGGTGTCTGGCGGCGGTGTTGGCGACCCCGCGGCTGCCGTGGCTCGCTGGTGGTGTGATGGCCACGCTGGCGTTTTTCGGGTCCGCCCTGTGGCTGCTGGAACGGCGGCACGCGGGGACGACTTTGCTCGCGACCATCGCGCTGCTCAGCACGGCATGCCTCGTCTGGCTGGCAGCACCACACCCACAACCGTGGCTCTGGGCGGCCTCGTTCCTCGCATCGGCCGGCACCCTGGGCGGCACCATGACCGGCATGCTGCTGGGGCACCGCTACCTCACGGCGCCGGGCATGCCCCTGCTCCCTCTGCAGCGGCTCAACCTGTTTCTGGCCGTGGCGGTTGGATTGCGGCTGCTGCTGTCTGCCGCCCCGTTCGCCTGGGGACTCTTGCCCGGCAGCACCGACATGGTGTCGCTGAGCCTGCGCTGGCTGGCAGGCATTGTCGGTCCTGGCGTCGCCACGCTGCTCGTGTGGCGAATTCTGCAATACCGCAACACACAGGCCGCCACCGGTGTGCTGTTCGCCGCGGTCATCTTCGCGTTCATCGGTGAACTGACCGCAGAACTGCTTTCGCAGTCGCTGCCGTTCCCAGTTTGATGATCATCACGAACCACGCGTTCACTTGTCCGCGCCGGATCACGCTCGCGGACTTTGCGTGACTTGTGGACCACATCACGTCGACTCGTCATCGATCCACTTGGGCACGTACGGAGACCGGTGGGACGCCATGCGGGTCAACAAGTCGCTGGCATCCGGAGACACCAGCAGCAGCTCACGGTGTTCCGTCCGAACGAACTTCTGTTCCACCAACTGATCGATGAACCGGAGCATCGGACTGTAGAAGCCAGCGACATCGAGCAGGCCGATTGGCTTGGCATGCATCCCAAGCTGAGCCCAGGTCCAGATCTCAAAGAACTCTTCCAGCGTGCCAATGCCGCCGGGCAGCACCAGGAACCCGTCCGACAACTCCGCCATGATCGCCTTGCGCTCATGCATGGATGGGACGACCCGCAGCTCCGTCAGACCGGCATGCGCGAGTTCCTTCTCCACCAGCGACCGGGGAATGACCCCGATCACCCTGCCACCGGCAGCCAGCGATCCGTCCGCCACGCTCCCCATCAGCCCCACGCGACCGCCCCCATAAACCAGCGTCCGGCCAGACACGGCCAGCAGGTTGCCGACCGACGTTGCCGCTGCGGCAAATCGGGGATTGGCTCCCGGCTTGGAGCCACAATAAACACAGACGGACTTCATCTCTCCGCTCTCCCTGCCTGCCCCCGGGATGTGTGCGGACGACCGGCCAACCGCTGGCTGCCCGTCGAGGCTTGACTCGCTGATCTTATCCCGGCGCAAACCAATGTCACACGCTTCCCGCGCGCGTCTCGCAGAGCGAGCGGCAACACAAAGTTGCCGATTCAATCCGGCCGGGTTCGAGTCACGGAGTGACTCGCCTAATTTGTGACTCACGGCCGCCGCAACCGGTCCTTGCCACGCCTGTGATGGTCGCCGCCTCACGGAGAGGTCGGCGGGGATGCGCGGTGTTCAGCATCGCCGGCTGAGCCACCGCTCACCTGTTGGTGCCCGCGGGACCCGATTCGTGGACAAATTTCACGAGCGCCTTTACCTGTTCCGGATTGGTTTCCGGCAGCACGCCATGTCCAAGATTGAAGATGTGCCCCGGCCTGCCGGCAGCGGCGGTGAGCACATCCTGCGCGCGGCGGGCGACCGTGGGCCAATCGGCGAGCAGCACGACGGGATCGAGATTCCCTTGAACGGCCCGGTCGTGGCCCACCGCTTTCCAGCCTTCTTCCAAGTCCACCCGCCAGTCGAGCCCGATGACCTGCCCGCCGGCGGCGCTGGCCAGGGGGAGCAGGGCGGGGTTCCCGGTCAGGAAGTTGATGACCGGGACATCCCGCGGCAGCCCATCCAGCAGCATTTTGGTGTAGGGCTGCACCGACTGCCGGTAGTCGGCGGGGGACAGGCAGCCGGCCCAACTGTCAAAGATCTGCACGGCCTGGCAGCCGGCCTCGATCTGGGCAATGAGATACCGCGTCAGGCTGCGGACCAGCCGCTCCATCAGCGTCCGCCATGCTCCCGGGTCGGTGTGCATCATGGTCTTGGTGGCGGCGTAGTTGCGTGAGCCACTGCCTTCGACGATGTAGGAAGCCATCGTGAAGGGGGCACCCGCAAATCCCAGCAGCGGGATGTCGGCGGGCAGGTCGCGGCGGATGAGTTTCACCGCGTCGTAAACGAAGTGCATTGAGGAGACGTCTTCCAGTTCGCGGACGCGATCGACTTCGGCGGGGGACCGCAGCGGATTGTGAATGACCGGCCCTTCGCCCTGGGCATATTCCAGGTCCATGCCCATCGGCTCCAGGATGGGCAGCAGGTCGGCGAAGAGGATGGCCGCGTCGACCCCCAGCAGCCGCTGGGCGGTGAGCGTGACCTCCGCCGCCAGGTCTGGGGTCTTGCACAACTCAATGAACGTCACCTGGCGACGGACGGCCATGTACTCGGGCATGTAGCGCCCGGCCTGCCGCATGATCCAGACGGGTGTGGTGTCGCAGGGCTCGCGCCGGGCCGCACGCAGGAAGCGGCAGTCGGCCAGGACGGAGGGCATGGAGCGGGGGGCGGGAGCAGGCATGACAGACCGGAGTAGTGCGTGGGAATACGTGCCGGCAACCCCCCGAAAGCACGGCTTTTGGCGGTCGGCGACCTGCCGCAATTTGATACGCAAACGCTTGCCGGCAGGGTTGTAACGATTGTAGCGGAAGTACAATCCAACCAATAGGTTTGACGCGTCAGACCGGCAAGTTGGCAGCCTCGGAAGTCAGTTTTACCAGACAACGCATGGCCCCCAAGTTAACGGCATTCAGAGGGAATCGGTCCCAAAACCGGCGTCAAAGTCGCGCGCATCCTGCGCTGGTGGCAAACAAGGTCAAGTCTGCCTTTGTGTAGACGTAACCCATTGCAGGAATAATGGGTTAGAGCGCTCAAGCATCTTTCGCGACCTCGCCGATACATTTGGCAGTCGCAGTTACAACTGACTCCCGCATCAAAGTCAGACGTAACGAACCATCGGGCAAGCCGAGGAACGTTCAAGCTACGGATTAGCTTGACGGCACCGATGTAATGTGCTGGCCCTTGTGGATGGCGCTGCCGTCTGCTCAGCGGTGCTCGTCGGTCCTTAAACGGACAAATAAAGCGACGCGCGTCGCAGGCGATCTGTCTGTCGAACTCACTACGGAACAGCCGGTCAATCGAACACACGAGACCGACACTACCGCGGGTCAGGACGGCGGCACGACTTTATCCCAGGGGATGGAGAAGCTGACTCATGAAAATGGCGAATATTCTCTGTGCAGTGTTTGTCCTTGGCATGACCGGTGTGGTCAATGCGTCACATTGCGGTGCGGAAAAGGGCTGCGGTTGCGCCCCCACCCACCAGCCCATGTGCTGCAAACCATGCGTCTGCCGTCCCGCGTGTCCCAAAGTGTGCACGTATCAACGTGACTGCTGCAAACCGCCCTCCTGCGGTACGCACTGCCCGAATACGTGCTGTGCTCCGAAGTGTGCCGACCCTGTTTGTGCCGCTCCGACTTGCGGCCCAAGCCATGCTCCTGCGTGTGCCGCTCCGACCTGTGGCCCAGCGTGTGCCCCAGCTTGTGCCGCTCCTTCCGCCTGCGGCACGGCCTGTGGTTCGACGGGCTGTGGTAGCCCGGTCTTCATGCAGTGCACCCCGATCTGCTGCACGGACGACCCCTGCGAAGTGGCTCACTTCATCTACGTGTCCCAGACCGCTTGCTATGCCAAGGACCGCGCCAAGGCTGTCTACTGCATCGCCAAGAAGTTTGACTGCCGCTGCAACCCAGAAATCATGTGCGCCCTGATCTACGCCCTGAATGACGCTGACGAACGCGTTCGCTACGCCGGTGCCTGGGGCATCCGTCACCAGACCAGCAAGCACAAATGCTGCTGCTCGGACGCGGTGATCTCCGCCCTGACCTGTGCCCTGTCTGACTGCGACCGCAAAGTCCGTTGCGAAGCTGAGAAGGCCCTGAACTGCTGTGGCATCAGCGTTGTCGACTGCCCGACCCACACCTGCTGCTCGACCGCGACCTGCGGCAACAACGGCTGTGGCAACAACGGCTGCGGCAACGTCGGCTGCGGCCCCGCGACGATGACCCCCGCTCCGGCTCCTGCCGTCGAACCGAAGACGGAAGAAGCTCCCGCTCCGGTGGAAAAAGTTGAAGTCAAGCCGACCACCAATGTGGAACCAGAAGCTTACTTCCCCAGCCGCCTGAAGAATACGCAAAGCCAGAAGTCCCGCAAAGGCCTGTCCAACCTGTTCGGTCTGCGTGGCTAAGCTGAATGATGCCGTCGGATTCACCTCCGACTGAGTTCGACTCAACGGCCCCGGTTTGCTCCGGGGCCGTTGTTCATTTGGCCTGCGATTTGTGCGCCGCTCGTTCAGTGTTGTTCCACGGCAACTGCCATGCGAGTCGCACGATCCGCCGCTCGATGTGCGAAGCGGTCAGTCCCTGTCGCGGAATTTCCATTTCGCAGGATCTTGACCAATTCCGAAAATTCGTTTAAGACACGCACCCCTTCGTGTCGGCCCCTTCCGGGCACCTGATTCTCTCACTTCCAGTAACTGCGAATTCCGTATGGCAACTGTTCGCGTCACGGAATTTTGCCGCTGTCCTTTCCCTTCTTGATGAACGGCCGGACGCATGCTGCCGCGCCTGTATTCATGGATTGTTCCCGCACGCCGGACCTGTTCCTGGTCCGCCGGCATGCTGGCGGCGTCCCTGCTGACCTTTGGTCTGGCGGGCTGCACGTTGATCGAGACGCCCAGCGTGGCGGCGAATTCGGGCCTGTCCTGGTTTTCCAATCTGACGGCCGCCCCCGCCGAGACTGTGAACAACTTCGATTTGGAACTGTTGCGTCCGGTGGCCCAATCGGTGGATTTCAGTCCGGAGAGCCTGTTGGAGGTGACGGTCTGGGATCTGTTTGAACCGGACAAGCCACACACATTTCCGGTACGGGTCAGCACCGAGCGGACCATCGACGTGCCGATGCTTGAGCCACTCTCGATCGAGGGCAAGTCGCTGGCCCAGATCGAGACGGCATTGGGCGAGGCCTACAAGTCGCGGGAACTTCTGCTGAACCCCCGAATCCTCGTTCGCTGCCTGGATGAATCTACGGTTCGCGTGACCGTGGCGGGTGCGGTCGCCCGGCCTGGCACGGTGACGCTCACCCGTCAGGACGCCAGCGTGCATGCGGCGGTCCTGGCGGCCGGCGGATTCAAGAAGGACGCCGGAATGCATCTGGGGATCACCCGCCACGACGCGAAGGACAAGACCGTGGCCGATCTGCCAGCGGAGCCTGACTCCACGGCAACAGAACCCAAGTCTGTCGCCTCCGCGAACGCTGAAACCGATACCGCCGAAGCGGCGAACGCCGTGTCTGATCCGGCTGGCCCGGATGAGGACGTGGTGCGGGAGGATCAAGAATCATCAATCGTGGCCCTCCGTCTCCCGACCTCGCAGAAGGGAGGTGCCGAATCTTCGGCTGGAAGTTTGACGTGGTACGATCTCACCCGCTCGGCCGACCGTGAACGGCTCAAATCGCTGAGCCTCGCGCCGGGAGACACGCTCACAGTTCGTCCGACCCAGCGGCCGGTGCGGATCGCGGGAGCGGTGGCCCATCCCGGAGCCTACGCCTTGCCTGCCAATCAAACGGTCAACGTCTGGCAGGCCCTGGAAATGGCGGGAGGAGTCACGGCGACGAACACTCCGCTGCGGGTCACCCTGATTCGTCCGGGCGTGGCCCGATCCGGCCTGCGCTACACGCTCAATGTCAAATCGTACGACCAGCACCCGCAAACCGCTCCGCCCGTGCATGAAGGCGACATGCTGCAGGTCGAAGCCACGGTGGAGGGACGCGTGAAGAACGCCGTGGGCGGACTGTGGAAGCCGTGATGCCATTTTGGTTCGCGGGCGTCGCACTTCAAGGGGCGCAGTCGGGGCACCATGAACAGAGCCTGGCGAGACTTGTGGATCTACGCACCCATTCTGGCGGTCACGCTGGGCGGGGCTTACGCCTATCATCAGCAGTCGCCGCCGGTGTACGAGGCTCAGGCGCGGGTTCGGGTTCCCCGTGACACATCGACCAGCCTGGATGAACTGCTGCCGCCCGCCGTTTATACGACGGCCGCCAGTTTGCTCGAAAAGCAACAGGTGATGTTCCCAGAGCGGCAGAACGCCGAACTGGGAGTGGTGCTTGCGCGGCAACTGAAATGCGAGGTCGAACACGGTGCCGGTGCGGATGAAGTCCTGCTCCGCTATTCCAGCACCGATCCGGAGGCGGCCGCGAGGGTCCTCGGCGTCCTGCTGGATGCGTGGCTTCCCCAGTTGCCTGTCGCCCGCGTCCCCAAGGTTCCTGCCGAATCCCAACAGGAGCGGACACGGCTGGACGAATCCCTGACTCAGCTTCGCGCGCAGGTCGCCAACCTGCAGTCGAACCTTGCCGTGGTTCCCGATCTGCCCGCGCGGCTGCAGACCATCACCGGCCAAGTCAAAGCCGCCATCGCCGAACGCGACGCCGTCGACGAACTGCGGGAGGCCAGCCGGCAACAGTTGGAGACAGAGGCCCCCAAAACGGTTGTCGGCCGCTGGCCAGAGGGATTGCTCAAGCAGCAGGTGACGGCCAGCCTGACAGCGCAAACGCTGGATCAGGAGATTCAGCAGCACGAAAAGTCCCAGCAGAAAATGGCCCGGGTGTATGGACGCAAGCACCCCAAAATGGCGGAACTCGTCAAAAAGCTGGACGCGGCTCGGGCCGCCCGGGCCGCACTCGCCATCGCCACGACGAGCCACGGACAGTCTGTGGCTGAAACTGTCATTCTGGCCATGAACGACGAATGGAACCGCCGCCAGGCGGCAGTCGAGCCCCTGGAGGCCGAACGCCAGACGCTGGAAGCCCGCAGGCTTCAAGTGGCCGACCAACAGACGAAACTTGATGAAGCCCGGCGCGAGCTGGAACGACTCGAAGGGCAGTCGGCCGCGTTGAACTCGCGCCTCTCGCAGATCCGGTTGCCGGCACGAATGCAGACGGAGGTTCTCCAGCCGGCCGCCCAGATGCCCGATCCGGTCAGTCCGCCCATGTCTCAAACGCTGGCCAATGGCGTGATCGCTGGTTTGGTGATCGGCCTGATTCTCCAGGCCTGGTCGCTGAAACGCCGCCCCCAGATGCAGCCAGAACCAGCCCGTCCCGTGTATCCGCTGCCGACCGGCCGCCAGGCGCTGGCGTAGTGCCCAGTCACGAAGCTGGTGCGGATCCGCCGGGTTTGAAGGACTCCAAACTCAATGCAGGATTTCACAGTCTGCGCAGCCTCAGGTTTGAATTCATCGCAGGCAAAGCATGATTGCGACCCGCGACGGATCAATCGGCCTGGCCCTCACGTCTTGGGCACTTCCCGAATCAGCATGTCCGGCAGAGGAATCAGGTGGCCGCGGACGGAGATTTGCAGCAGCGGCCACTGGTCCGCGGAGGTCAGCCACTCGTAGCCCTGCTCACCCACCAGAATCGTTTCACCGACTTGAACCGGCCCGGCAGAGGGCCGCCACCAGACGGCGGTGCGGGGGCTGAGCGTGTAGTCGCTGCGGGGAACCAGCGGCGTTTCGCAGACCTGGTACCCCATCACTGTCCCCTGGTCGCAGAGCTGCCACTCCAGCGGAGCCCCGGTTTTCTCGTAGATCCGCCGCACCTTTTCCCAAACGCTGGCCAGAATGCTTCCCGCCTGGGAGAAGTGCATGCCAGTCGCGATCAGCAGCACCGCCTGTTGAAAGGACTGGGCCAACTCATCTGAAGGCGGGCCAAAACACACGACGCGCGTCGCCGAGGCATGCAGGCCCTGGTACGAGCCGATGGCGGACAAGACAACCCAATGTCGCAGTGGCGTGTCACTGAACGTCCAATGGCGGTAATGCCGCAGCCGACCGTCCGCCGCCACCTGCAGCCGCTGCGGAATGATGCCCCGCTTCACCAGGCGGTGCGACATTTCGCCAGCGATTTCCGCCTCCGTCAAACCGGGCTTCAGATTGCGGCCCGTGGCTTCCACGGCATGCGCCAAGGCCCGGCCCAGAAACCGCAGCCGCTGACACTCCACCCGCTCCAGGGGAAACCGGAGGGACGCGATCCGCGCGCTCTCGTCCTTCGCGCCCTGCAGCGCGGCGTCGCACGCCACGCGCCGGCCGCGGCACAGGTCATCCAGCAGTACCGACCGTGGCTCGTGCCACGGTCGCTCCTTCATGAGGAAGCCCAACCCCGCCAGTTGAATCTCAAACAGGGCGCGGGAATCGACGTTGTTGGTCACCACTACGCGCGATTCGGGCGTGATGAACAGCGCGGCCGTGGGCTCGCCCGCCGAGAAGGCCGGACAGGGAGCCCCCGAGGTGAACCACGAGAAATTGGCCGGGTTCTGCAGGACCAGCCCTTCGTACTGGCGTGAGCGCAGCCACTCGTTGATGAGCGCCTGCTTGCGCTCAACATCGTCATAGCGCTCCGGATCGGCAGCGACAAATTCGCCCGAAAGCTGCTGATGCGAGTCGGACGGAGAATCCGTCGACATGCCAGTTTCCCAGAAGGTGAGCCCAGGCCGTCCCAGCCGAAATTTTCGTCCTTCTCTCCACTATAGACACGGACAATGACCGCGAACAACGGCCATTTTTTGAACCGCGCAATTTCGCATGGCGACGGTGAACGGATCTCACATCCAAGGACACGAAACGTGCAGCTTCATGGTTTTTCGACCGGCTGGGTGAGTTCCCAGGCATCCAAGATCGAGACGGCATCGTCATCGGGCAGGCCATTTCCACCCAGCAACCGAACGGTGTCGCCCACCTTGTGCTTGGCAAATCGTTGCCAGTGCAGGGAATTTGTCTGAGCGCTGAATTTGCAGCGGACATTCATCTTGTCCGTTCCCCGCAGGACAACAGTGTGATTTTCGCGGTCGATCTCGGTGATGGCACCCTCAATGATCAGCCACTTGTTTCGAACCTCTTTCGAGTAGGCATTTTGATCCGCCAAAAATGCCGCGGCGATCTCGGTTGCCGTTTTTGTCAGTGGCATCTCGATGGCAGGTCCGATTTCGACGATCACCGCATCGCGAAGAACTTTTCGGCCGCCATCATTGATGAGCGTGCCTTTCACCGTGACCTGCTGGCCCGGCAGGAGGCGGTTCCAAGGGTCGCTTTCGGCCAGTTGGCACTCCCACTTGGGCAGGCTTTTTCCTTCAACCTTGGTCTCCAATCGAATCTGGTCATATTTTTCGTTCGAATCAAATTCTGCCACAACTCCGGTCACCTCGATGATTCTGGAGCTGTACATTTTGAATGTGGGTGAATCATTCTCATCGACCGCCACGGCGAGTTCGGTCGCGGCGAACTTGGCCGCAGGCATCTCCGCCCGCGTCTCTTCGGCGGCGGTCGCGAGGATGGCCCGGCGATCGGGCATTCCCGTCGCATACTTCACACCTGGAACGGGAAATGGCGTAGTAATCGGAGTGCATTCAAGGCACTGCAGGATGCCGCTGTGCTTGTTGCCACACCTGCCGATGAAGGTGGCCGTTTCGCCGACCTTCAGGGATTTCACCTGATCAAGAACATCACTCTCGCAGTACATTTCGATCGACTGGGTCTCCGTTCCGCGCAGGATGATCTTCGTGCTGCTCCCTTCAGAGTCGATCTTGAGGATCTGTCCGCGGACAAAGAACTGATAGTCTCCATATTGCATATAGAACGCTTCTTTGTCGGCGACATAAGCTTCCGCTACCGTTATGGCCGACAGCAGCGGGGCCGGATTCTCGCCCGCTTCAACAATGTTCCAGGTCCAGCCAGAATTCCAGCGAGCTTCTGTAAACACTCCACGCAGCTTCACCCGCTGGTGTTTCGCCCACCGGCTGAATGGGTCGGAGTCCGTGTTCGACAGAACGAACCCGAGTGAAAGCCACCCTTTGTCGTGGTCCAGCCAAACCATGACCTTGCCTTCTTTGGCCCGAACGATGTTGTCAATCTTGCCAGCGACCTCGATCTGTTTGTCCTTCCAGACAGCGAGCGTTGCGTCTTTGGAGTGCTCTTCGACGAAGTCCACCAGCGGCACTGCCACCACTTCTAATTTGGATTCGGTCGTCGTGGGAGCCGCTGCCGTTCCCGCCGTCGCCACCGGCTGAGCCGGCGGTGCTTCGGGGGAAATCATCGATCCGCCGGGCAGTGGCGGAGGGGTGACCGGTGCCGTCGGTGGAGGGGCATTTGTCGGGGGCGGTGCGTCAGCAAAGCAACCAGGGGCGATGAACAACGCGGTCAGAACGACGAACGATTTGTGCAACATCATGACCCTGACTTTCAAGAGAGAAGTGACAAGTTTTCAACGAGATTTCGCCGGCAGCGTCAGATACAGCTTCACGTTATGCGTCGCCCGGCCGCAGGCGGCGATGTCTGGGCGACCGTCACCATTGAAATCCTCGACAACCAGGTCTTCCGTGGCGATCCCACCGTCATCCAGGATCTGCCGTTCCCAGGTCGTTCCGGCATCATCCGTGGCGCGATAGACATACAGCCCCGGCCCGACGGTGGGAGCCGTCCCCTTGTCGCTGTGGCCGATGACCACCTCATCGGTGCCGTCGCCGTCGAAGTCGCCCACGCCGACGGCATGCCCGCGGTTCAAGGTCCGGTCCAGCGCGTGCGCCGTCCACAGGTCTCCATCCTTTGGCTTCGTGTAGATGATCGCCGCGCTGCCATGCATGGGGCCGACCGTGGCCAGAAACTTCTGGCCGTTTTTGAGCTTGCCGACCTTGATCTCACCGTTGCCCCGATTCTTGACGTTTGCCGGGTCGACGGGCTCCGGGAGACTCTCGGCACCGGCTGCCAGTTGCGATTTGACAATGCCGGCGGCGGTTTTGCTCAACAGGAAGACCCCTTCCTGACTCGCTGTCACCACGTCGCCATGGCCATCATTGTCGAGGTCGCCCATCCAGTGGTTGTGCATCGCATTCAGCGAGTCATCGAGCACAGTGGCCCGCCACGCCTGCGTCCGCGGGTCGGCGGGGATCTCAAACGCGGTGAGCCGCACCCCCTTTTCGGAGATTGTCTTGTTCAAGGGCGAAACGACCAACTGTGGCTTGCCTGTCCTCAGGATGTCTCCAAACCGCAGGCGATGGGTCCAGCCCTCCTTGCCAATGCTGTAGACGCTCCATTTGTCGTCCAGCGATTTACCGCGCGCGAGCCACTGAATCGTGCCGATCTTGGTCCAGCCCGCACCCAGGGCGAAGTCAATCTGACCATCGCCGTCGATGTCCAACGGCGCGATGCAGACATTGTCGCGCTCCGTCTGGTCCGCGATGATCACCCGTGGCTTCCAGTCGGGGTTCTGATACCAAAGGACGCGGTTCTCGGTCACAACCACCACATCCTGCCGCTTGTCCCCGTCGACATCCGCCGCCGTCACCGCGTAGCAGATGTTTCCCGCGTTCGGGTCGAGGACCTGCGTCTCGAACCTGGGCATCTCGCCCGCCAACAAGGCGTTTGCGGCAACGACAGCCATCCAGACGAACGGCAGCACAAGAGACAGACGGGCCATGGGGACTCCAACAGCTCAGAGACGGGGGATCACGGTTGTCTAAGGACTGGACACAGAATCAATGTGCACTTCACGGTGCTGACCGAAGGCCGGTCCTAGTCAATAATAAGAAGGGGAACCAGTGGAGTAGGAGAGGGGCAGTGTTGCTGCCTCCTCTCCCCTCGTCAAACCGGACAGGCAGATTTCCCGCATCCGGCTTCCCCGAAGACTTCAACAACAGGCATGCACAGGGAGTTCGCGAGTG
>JAKFUF010000138.1 GCA_021732845.1 Planctomycetaceae bacterium
TGCTGCGATCCCTCCGGGATCGGATCTTTTCCTGGTTCCTAACCGGGGGTGTCGCTTCGCTCAACCCCCGGCTAAGAGCTTTCATCCCTCCGGGATGATCTTTTGGCATCGTCGCCCGGGAGAGTAATTCGTTCCAAGAATGCGACAGTTATTCATTCTCCGACCCTTAGCACGCGTTAGCGTCCGGTTCGTGGCGTTGGCGTCTTCCGATCATCCTCCAACCGGGGGCTAAGGCCCTCCGGCTCATTGGCTGTGCGGCTCGTCAAAAATCGACAGTGATTCTTGCCGCCGTCCTAAAGGTCGCAGCAACAATAACACGGGCATTTTGCTTGCGAGATGGCTGGCCGATGTGAACGAATCCATGAGCCGGAACGCGTTAGCGTCCGGTTCCGGCAGTCGTAAAACCGGACGCTAACCTTTTCCAATCCCTTTCATCCTGTCCAAAATCGCTTGAAGTGTGCGACAAAGCCCCCTGATAAAACCTGCATCTCCTGACATCGCGCATGACACCCTGACAATCTCCATGCCGACCACAGTTGTCTGCCATCACTGTCATGAACCCCTCTCCCTTGAGGAGACCGGGTCGCTGGTCGTGTGTCCGGCCTGTCAGCACGTGGTGGATTTGCGTTTGGCTGTCCCCGCGGGCTCCGCAGTCACAGCAGAGAGCAAAACCTGCCCGATGTGCGGGAAGTCGATTCGTGCGGGCGCGCAGACTTGCCGGTATTGCGGTGAGCCACAATGGATCGGCCAGCGGATGTGGCGGGACGGCAGTTTGCTGGTGATGACCCATGACGCCGACCTGCCCTACATCTGCATCAAGACCGGCCAGCCCGCCAGTGGCTGGTTGAACCGGACCCTGTACTGGCATCCGCCCGGCGTGTTTCTGTACCTGCTGCTGGGTCCACTTTACCTGTTGATGGCGTTCCTGCTGCACCAGAGTGTGCGGATCCGCATCGCACTTTCGCCGCCCTGCTTCTTGCTGCGGCAGGCGTCTGTTTTCTCTGTATTTGTCGCAGTCGGCGTATTTTGTCTGCTGGATCCGGTACTGGCGCACATCCCCTACATTGAGTGGTGTCTGGCGGTGATCGTGCCGCTGTGCGCCGTGCTTTACGTGATGCTTGTCCGATATGCCGACATGGTCCACGCCCACCGCATCACCCGCGAACACGTGTGGCTCAGCGGCGTGCATCCCAGCATTCTTGGCAGACTTCCCGACTGGGCAATGGAGGGGCTTGAACCCACCGTTGCCGAAAATCAGGCCTCGGCAGCCTTCCCCAACGCACCGGAGTGAACCCTTGCTGCTTTGGGTCGCGGAAAAATCGCCGATGTTGCAGTTGCTGTCGCCCCTGCACATGATGTCCGGCACCGGCTTCGGCGAGTCACCCCAAGGGCCATCTTCCATGAAACCCTGCCTTCAGCTTCTGGTTTCCCTTTTTATATTTGCCAATTTTGCGGGCGCGGGCTGCAGTACCGCAGCCGACAAGGCTCCACCGCAGCCACGGATGGACCTCAACCTGCCGGATGTCGACCTCACGATTCCTGTTTGGATCGACAAGCATGGCGCGCCCCCGTTTCCGGTCCGCGAATTTCTTGAGAAAAGGGCGCGGACCTCGGCGGACGGCGAACGACTGTATCTTGAGGCGTTGGCCGAAGTCGATCAATATCTCAATGTGATCTATCCCGAACGGGAGCAGGTGACGCGGCTGGCGCAGTGCAAGACCTTGGTGGACGAAATCACGGCCGTCCATGCCATGGATCAACCACCTCTTGAGCGATTGACAAAGGTCGTGGCCGCTACCGACCGGCTGCGCGACCTGGTGGACGCGGCACAACAGCATGCCAACGTGAGCCTCCGATGCAGATTGAGCTTCGCTGATAACTTTCCGTATGTTCTTTCGGTCCGGACATGTGGGCGGCTGGCGGCCCTCGAACTCCGGTTGAGCCACGAAGCCGGATCGTTTTCTGACGCAGACAGAACCCTCTCGCGAACGTTTCGCATGGCTCGCGATTTGCATCCTGGAGGATCCATCATCCAGCAGCTCGTCGCCACCTCGGTCGTCGAGGGCATTCTTTTCGCCTCGCTGGAGAAATTCGTACTGACACGCGCGGATCTGTCGGTCGCCAACTGCGACCGGCTGATTGCCGTCCTGCGCGAGCACGAGACCGACGGGACAGACGTCTTGAGTGAGGGGGCTCAGGCCGAGTATGTCATTCTTGGCAACACCCTGGATGGGCTGCAGGCTGGCAAGCTCAACGGCATCGAAGTCGAGGAGTCTCTCTCATCCGCGTTGGTTAAGAAGATCTCATTCGATGCGGAATGGATGGAATTGAATCGGATTTACACGATTGTTTTCCAATACTGTAAGACCCCCTATCACGTAACGCTGGCCGGAAATGAGCCAACCGTACAATTGCACGCGCTGCGATCCAAGCTGGGTGCCAAGACGGAAGCAGAGAACGATTTCGCCGCAGCACTTCGTCGGGGGGCCTTTCTGGTCCTTCTGTTGCCGGATTACCCAAAAGTTCGCGCAGCCATTGTCCGCCATGCCACGCGAGTCCGCGCCTTCCAGGCGGTGGTTGCCGTCCGTCGCTACCAACTGCGACATGGAGCATGGCCGCTGACGCTCGCTGCCGCCCTCACTGAGGCCAATATTCCGCCGGATCTTCTCGATCCGTATTCGGGAAAGGCCTTCCGATACCGAATCCTGGGTGGCAGTCCTCTGGTCTATTCTATTGCATCCGATGGGAAAGATGACGGTGGTGAAAAGGACTGGAAATTCGGCGAGCAACCGGGAGATTTCTTATTTCCCATTCCCGCATTGTTCGCCAAGGCGGAATAGGTTGGCAGAGGTAAGTGCCCCCGGACGGCCCGTTCGACAAGGAAATTGACCGAGCAACAATCGGTCTGTCCCAGCCACGGTGAGGCGAGAGATGAGTTCGATCGTTTCACCCGACGACATCAATCCGCTGGAGGACCATGACCGATTCATGATCGTCCGCAACTGGAGCGATGTTTCGCCAATGGCCACGCATTTGGCCATGGCCAAGCCGATTCAGAGCCTGGCACCGCTGCGCGACTTTCCGCATCTGCGACATCTGCGAATTTTAGGCGGTGATGCGCTGCTGTCCACGCTGGTTCCGCTGCCGGAGTTGTGCAGTCTGCGGCTGACCGCGGTCCCGCCCAAGGGGCTGACATCGCTCGAACCGTTGTCCAACGTCGCAAATCTCGAACGGCTGATCCTGCACCATGTGCCACAGGTCAGGTCGCTCAGACCGCTGGCCGCTTTGGAAAAGCTCAAGGACTTGCTGATCGAAGTCAGCCCCGGCAGCATCTCAACCCTTCAGGAGCTGGATTCACTGCAGCCGCTGGCGGGGTTGCGGGCGATGGAACGGCTGGAGCTGCGCGGGATTCGTGTTGCCGAACTCGGACTGCGGCCGCTGGAACAAATGACGTGGCTGCGGCACCTGGTGGTCAACAATCACTTTGAGATCGAGGATTTCGCCCGCTTGGCGGCTGCGCTGCCAACGACGCAGGGTTTTTGCCTGCACCCGTTTGTCGCGGTCGGCATCCCGTGCGATCAATGCCAACAGGAGAAAGTGATGCTGATTGGGCAGACGCGCCCAACCATTGCCTGTCCGCAGTGCCAGGCGAAACATGTCGAACGGCACGTTGCCAGGTTCCAGCAGTGTAAAGCGGCGTATCCAAACGCCGTTGGTCCGTGACCTCCAAACACTCAACGGCAAGCCCTCCGTTGAACCACGCGGCAAGTGGTAGGGTTTGATTCTATGTCGACATGGCGGGAGGGCGAAGCTCCTGCTGAGCCGCGGTCAACAGTGCGTGCCCGCTTCTCGCCGCCTTTCCCTCACGAACGGGGCCAGATTCGCCGTAAAGACCGTGTGTTTTCTTGCTCGCGGCTCGGCAGGAGCCGCGCCCTCCCGCCACGTCGCCCTATGGGTTTCGCCGTAATGACCACAACACCACCCAAACCCCTGTGGCTCAAGGCATTTCTGATCCGCATCGGCTAATGCCGATGCTACGGAGTCGGGCTTCGGCTGAAGTCAGAGCTACGGCCAGACCGTGGTGTCGGCATTATTTTCAATAAAACAATAAAATAACAGAGATTTCCCCTTCGATCGACACCTCCTCACACGTCAAATGAAATGTGTACGTGTGTATCATGTCGGGGCGGCCTGGAGGCATCATGATTAAGCAGGTCAAGGCGCGGCGGTTGAAGGTGATGGATACGGAAGTTGGCGATGCGCTCTGGAAGTGCCGGGGGGTGGTGACGGAGGCGGCGGACAGGCTGGGGGTCAGCCGGACGTTGGTGTCCGAGCGGATCCGGAAGAACCCGCAGTTGCAGTACATCCGCGACTCGTCTCGGCGGATTTGCTTCGACTACGCCGAGGCGGGGCTCGACGATGCACTGGCTGAGAAAAAGCCCTGGGCCATCCTGTTTGTCCTGAAGACGCTGGGACGGACGGATGGGCTGTTTGATCCCGAGCCACGCCCATGCGGGGAAGAAGCCGTGGCTCAGGCAGGCTCTGGTGGCCCGGAGGCGGCGAGGGGGAGCGAAGCCACGTTGGTCGGGGAGGCGGGCAAGGCCATGGGTGGGCGATCGCGGAAAAAACGCAGCTCCGAGGCTCCGATCGAACTCGATGAGGAGCGTGGTCGGAAACTGGACGGTAGCCACCGAAACCTCCTGGACGCACTGGAGGACGGCGCTCCGTGGGCGATCAAGTACTGCCTGAAGACATTCGGCGCGTCCAAAGGGTACGCACCTCCCAAGGAGCATGCCGGCCGGCCGACATTTCCCAGGGAACTCATGCTGGATCCGATCCGCAGGACGCCGGAGACGACCACCTATTACGACGTCACCGAGCACAACGAACTGTGGGTGGCCGGCGATGGGACGACCATTGATGACAGCACTCTGGGCGACCTGGTGATGCTGATCGAGGACCCGTACGCGGTTGATCAACCCGCAGAGAGCACCGCGGATCCGCAGACCGTTGATGCACACGAGGCTGGGGCCTCGCCAGCGAGCGACGAGCAGCAGGCGATCATCCTTGATCAGGAGTTTGAGGGGGCGCAAAGCCAGGTCGAGGGGGCGCAAAGTTTGGTTTCGAGGGAGGGTGAATCGACCGGCACTGGCAGGGCCAGTGGCACACAGGCGAAGCACGGATCGGGAGGGGTGGAGATCCGGGTCATCAAGGATGTGCAACCGCTGGCTGCCCAGAAAACCGCCTCGCAAGGGGCGCAAAGTCAGCGGAAACTGGAATCCAGCCACCGGCGCGGCGAGCCGCAGGCCGCCAGTGCCGACTCGTCGGTCGCCGACAACAACCCCCGTAGCTCAGCCCCAACCGGCTCGTGCTGCGTCCCACTGCGGCTGGAATGGGCCGGGAATGAAGTTGCCAAATCGCTCGATCCAGACGTGGAACGGTCAGAGACCGAAGCGGAGCTTCTCCGTGTCGAACAGCATGGCGACTTGGCGGAGGGGCTCAGTTCCTGCAGAGCCACGGTGAACAGTTGATACTGCCCCGCACCCGTGCATGGGCCCGCAACCAATGCGGTGAACTCGGTGGGGGCAAGAGTCGGGCGGGTGTGGCACTGGTGACATCGACCACCAAATCGTGGGCAGGCACGGGTTATCAGCGCCAATGCGGGGAAGCCGGTGCGGCCACCGGCAGTGGCTGGTCACGCACAAGACTTCGTGCATCCGTTCCCTGAGATGTGGCTGGTGTCGTCCCGCGCTGACGCCGGGGGAATTCTCCCGGGGTCACCGGATGCGGGACACCGTCGTGCCGTGCGGTGTGGTCGTCCATGCAGCTGGCGAGTTCGTAGGCCAGGAGCAACTCGACGCCGTTCTGCACGTGAAGTTTCGAAAACACCGCAAGCCGATGCTTGGCAACGGTTTGAATGCCAATTTTCAGCAATGAACTGATCTCCTTGGTGTTCTTGCCATTCAGCAAAAGCCGGCAAACCTCGTGCTCCCGCTCGGAAAGCGTCTCAATTCTCTTGAGCACCGCCCGGCGTTCCGCCTGACGGCAAAACTCCTGGGTATCCTGGTCGAGGGCCGTCTTCACGGCGCGAAGGACCTCGGTTCTGGAAAACGGCTTGGCTAGAAAGTCGACCGCTCCCGACCGCATCGCTTCAACAACGACCGGAAGCTGCACATGTCCCGACACAAAAACCGAAGGCAAATTCACCCCGCGCTCGCGCAGGCATCTCTGGAGTCCAAGACCACTCAGGCCTGGCAGGCGAAGATCAAGCACCAGGCAGCGAATAAAGTTGTGTTCGCGAGGCAAGTCTTCAAGAAAGCGCTCGGACGAATCGTACGTCCGTGCAGAGAACCCTTCGTGCTGCAGGATCTCCATCAAATAGTTCCGAACGACAAGTTCGGCGTCGACCACATACACCATTGAGACGGCCATCGGTCATTCCTTGCATACGAATAAGCATGTGTTGATTGAAGTTCATCAGCTGCCTAAGGGAAGGTGCCGCGATTCGTACAGAGAAATCGTATGAAGGGGCTGGATCCCAGGACGGCAACCGGGAGTTTGGTTGCGGCATCATTACTATTTGTCGGCAATTTCCCGACAGCTGCCGCATCTCTCTCTCTCGGCGAGTTGGAATTGTGCCATTTTGAGGCACTGATTTCCGCCTGCCGCTTTCCGTCGTAAGGTGTTTCCCCCAAGCTCTGTCCCCGACGCACAAGTCACACATCTGTACAGAAGACAGCACCCGGTTCATGGAGTCTGGCGATCGAACTGCGCCAACCTCTCGATCACCGCTTCCCGCATTGACCGCGCTGAGGCACGGTGAAGATGTTGCGGGATTCGCCGCGCTGCGTTTTCATCCCCGTCAGACTCCACTACAACTCGGGGACAGCAATGCTTCAGCCCCATGATAAGCGGGAATCGGTCATGCACGTTGTCTTGAGCCTGGCGGCTTTGTGTCTGGTTGCGTTGCCCGAGCCACAGGCGAAAGGTCCGCTGTCTCCCGCCGAGTCCGTGGCTCAACTCCACACGCCGGATGACCTGGTGCTGCACCAGGTTTTGGCCGAGCCGACGGTCACGCAACCCGTGGCCCTGCACTTTGACGAGCGGGGCCGGCTGTGGGTGGTCGAATACCGCCAATACCCAAATCCGGCCGGGCTCAAAATGCTGAGCCGCGACCAATACTGGCGCTCCGTTTACGACCGTGTTCCCCTGCCGCCGCCGCAGGGGGTGAAGGGGCTCGATCGGATCTCGATTCATGAAGATACCGACGCCGACGGCACCTTCGATTCGCACAAGATCTTTGTCGATGGCCTGAACATCGCCACCAGTTGCCTGACCGGGCGCGGCGGCGTGTGGGTCCTCAACCCGCCGTATCTGCTGTTTTACCCCGACGCCAACCGCGACGATGTGCCTGACGCCGACCCCATGGTGCATCTGGAAGGCTTCGGCCTGGAGGATACACACTCGGTCGTCAACAGCCTGACGTGGGGGCCGGACGGCTGGATCTATGCGGCTCAGGGCAGCACGGTCACGGCCTCCGTGAAGCGGCCGGGCGACAAGGACGCGCGGCGGTCGCAGGGCCAGCTCATCTGGCGCTATCACCCGGAAACGAAGCGTTACGAAGTCTTTTCTGAAGGCGGCGGCAACGCGTTTGGCGTGGCTCTCGATGCCCAGGCGCGGGTCTTTTCCGGGCACAACGGCGGCGACACCCGTGGCTTCCACTACATGCCGGGCGCTTATCTGCAAAAGGGGTTCAACAAACACGGCCCCCTGTCGAACCCTTATGCCTTCGGATACTTCCCGCCGATGGCCCATCACAGTGTGCCCCGGTTTACGCACACCTACATCTTCTACGAGGGCGAGGCGCTGCCCGCCCACTACCGCGGCAAGCTTTTCGGCGTCGCTCCGCTGTTGAGCCACGTGGTGCTGAGCGAGCGCGAGCCACAGGGTTCGACATTTCGCACGAAGGATATCGGCCACGCGATCACCAGCGGCGACGCGTGGTTTCGTCCGGTGGACATCAAGCAGGGACCGGAGGGGGCAATCTATGTGGCTGACTGGTATGACGGCCAGACGAACCACTTCCGCAATCACGAGGGGCAGATCGATGTGACGAACGGCCGTGTCTACCGGCTGCAGGGGCGCGAACACGAAAAGAAGCCTCTTGCCAAACAGCCGGATTTTGGCAGCCTGTCCCCAGAAGAGCTGGCAGCGCAACTTCGCAGCACGAACCAATGGGCGCGGGAAATGGCGTTGCGTGTGCTGGGTGACCGCCGCGATGCCAAAACTTTGCCAAGCCTGCTGAAGATGTTGGAGAGCGAGCAGGGCCAGCCCGCGTTGGAAGCCCTGTGGGCGGTGCATGCCAGCGGGGGGTTCGATTCGGCACTGGCCACGCGGTTGTTGAGCCACGCCGACTCGTTCGTTCGGCAATGGTCGATCCGACTGGCCGGAGATGTTCCAGAGCCTGCGGCGACAATGGGCGAGGTGTATTGGGATGGTGTGGCGGCGCGTGCTGTTGAAGAAACCAATCTTGAGGTGCGGACGGAGATCGCGTGTGTCTCCCGCCGACTGCCGGGTCCGATTGGACTCAAGGTCATTAAGCCACTGTTGGCACATGCGGAAGACGTTGACGATCCGCGACAGCCATTGCTGATCTGGTGGGCTATTGAATCCCGCTGTGAATCGAACCTCTACGATGTCCAGCAGCTTTTTGCCGACGCGGCGTTGTGGAAGATGCCCTTGGTCAAGCAGCACCTGCTGTCGCGGCTGATGCGGCGGTTTGCGGCGACTGGCCGTCGCAAAGACCTGGTGGAGTGTGCCAACTGGCTGAAATCACCCGCGGTGGCGAGCGACCCGGCAGCCGGAGCGATGCTCGTCCAGGGGTTCGAAGAAGCCTATCAAGGCCGGGCCATCACTGGGCTGCCGAGTGAACTGGTGGCGGCGCTGGGCCTGCACGCTGGAAAGAACGAACGACTGCAACTGCGGCTGGGTCTGCCCGAGGCGATCTCCAAGGCGTTGGCGATTGCCGCCGACAGCAAGGCCGCGCTGCCGTTGCGGCTGGAAGTGCTGCAGGTGCTGGGAGAACTTCAACCGCCCGACAGCCTGCCGGTATTGCTCGCGGTGCTGCACGAGAAGCCCGCTGACCCCAAGAACGATGACCTGCGGCTGGCCGCCGTGCGGGCACTGGCGGGGGCCAAGTCGGAGACGGTTCCGGCTGCCATTCTCGCCGCCTATGAAACCCTTGAGCCGGATACGCAGGCCGCAGCGGCGGCCGTGCTGGCCAGTCGCAAGGACTGGGCCCGCCAACTGCTGCTGGCCGTTGATACGGGCAGGCTGGCGGCAGCCAAGGTGCCGCAGGATGTCGTGCGGCGGATGACGATTCATAAGGATGAGCGGATGGCCGAGATCATTGCCAAGCAGTGGGGTGAAGTCGACGGAGCGACGACCGTGGCGATGCAGCAGCAGATTGAGCAGCTCAAAACCGTGACCGCGAGCGGAACCGGCAGCCCCTACGCTGGCAAGAAACTGTTCGTCGCCACCTGTGCCAAGTGCCACCAGTTGCACGGTACCGGTGGCCTGGTGGGTCCGGACCTCACCACCTATCAGCGGACTAACGTCGACACCATGCTGCTGAGCATTGTGAACCCCAGCGCGGAGATCCGCGAGGGGTTCGAAACGTGGCTCGCGGCCGACACCGACGGCCGCATCGTCACGGGCTTTGTGGCCGACCAGGACAATCAGGTGGTCTCGCTGAGAACCCCAGAGGGAGCCACCGTCACGCTGCCCCGCAGCCAGTTGGAGGAGTTTCGGCAACAGCGAAAATCACTGATGCCCGAAGGCCTGCTGACGGGACTCAATGAACAGCAGGTCCGCGACCTGCTGGCGTACCTGCGAAGCACGCAGCCGCTGAATGATTAGGCGTCCCTGCTGCAAACCACATTCACAGAGTGCAGAAGCTCAGGGTGTTAACCACGAATCACACGAATCTTCACGAATAAAAGATACTGATCCGCGCCACGAGAGATTGTGGCGATCACCGTAATTCGTGTTATTCGTGAGATTCGTGGTTAAATTTTTATTTGAAAAACCTGTGGCTGTAACTTGTTCCAGCGTCAAGGGGCCTTTTTCGCCAGTTCCAAAACCTGTTCCGCCGACAGCGCTCCTTGATAGAGGCGGACGTCGGACAGGTCGCCGCGGAAGTAGTTTTGTGCCCCAAAGCCGATCTGCAGCGGCGCGGAGGTTGTCAGGTCGAAATCCTGCGAAGAAAACGGCGCGGATTCGGCGACCTGTTTGCCATCCACGAACAGCCGCAGGCGGTCGGCGGCGCGGATGGCGGCGAGGTGGTGCCAGCCGGGCTTCAGTTCATGGTCCGAAGTCACATTGCGGCCGGCTTCGATGGAGAGCACATGGCCTGAAGGCAGGGTGCCGGTGAACAGGCGGCCCTGATGCACCGCCATCGACCAGGCCCGGCGATACTTCGTGTCGGTCGTGTCCAGCACACCAATTTTGGCCCAGTTCATGTCGCCGTCGTACCGGTAGACTTCGGCGGAAGGGAGCGTCCCCCCGTACATCTTGCCGTTGTAGACCAACAGTGGCATCGCCTCGAGTTCCTGCCCCAGCTTGCCGGTGTCGACCCATTTCCCGTCCGACAGGCGAAACACGTGGGCCTTGGGCCACTCGCTGACGTATAGCTCGCCACGATGGATGGCGAAGCCATAGGTTTGCGTCGCATCGGGCAGCGTGCCCAGGTGCTCCCACTTTTCGCCGTCGAAACGAAAGACCGAACCCTCGTCGTAGCTTGTGCCGTACAACGCATCATTGAAGACGGTCAGGGCTTCGACCCGCTTGCCGGGCGTGGCACAGGCCATCCAGGTCTCATTCTCATAGACATAGAAACCCGCGGGGCGATAGAGCGATGCGGCATAAAGCTTACCGCGAAACACAACCAGGCTGGCAACCGCTTCGGTTTCGGGTGGAAGCGCTCCACGCGCGATCCACTGGTCGTTGTCACCGAGTTCGAAGATCTTTCCACCGAAGTTCTTGTTCTCCGATTCGGCCAGCGCCGAACCGGCCAGACGATACTTGCTGGAAGCCACGAACAGTCGGCCGTTGTGAACCGCCATCGCCGAGATGGCATTCGCCTTGTCGGGGCTGCCGAGATCCTTCCAATGGTCGCCGCCTTCAAAGCGAAACACGCGGCCCGCTTCGCCCGCTCCAGCGTGGCAGGTCGAAGCGTAGAGATGCCCGTCATGGACGCAGAGTGCGAAGACGTAGACAGCATTCCCCACCCGGCCATGGTCCTTGAAGGCCGGCTCGAGCTTGCCCTGGTCGATCCCGAAATGCAGTTGCCGGGAATTGGACTGAGAATTGGTGACGCCGCCGTGGTTGTAGAGCCCCAGGTGGAAGCCCGTGCGCGTGGCGGGATCGTACCGCGAGAGCAGGTCGCCCACGGAATCGCCGAGGTTGGCGTCGGTGTTCGCCCACAGGCTCAGCGAAAATTCGCCATGGCCCAACTGCGGGGCCTCAGCCACGTCAATCCGGCTCGCGCGGCCATTGAAGCCCGCCGCACCGCGTGGCTCTTTGGCAGGGCCGGCGACTTCCAGGTTCACCTCCTTGGCCGTGGCTTTCAGGTCGTTCCCGGAGTGGTCGCGGACATCGCCGCGAAACGGCCAGTGCCCGACCAGCTTCGGCTCCGCCGCCTCTGCCCAAACCGCGAACAGCAACCCGGCACACAGCCACGCGAACGCGAACATAGTCTTCGGCATCGGTTGGAATCCTCGGGGGACGGAGAGAGTTTTGGGGCATGTCGCTCAGCTCGGCCGCGTCAACCGCCACGTTTGCCCAATAAGAATGAACGCCGACACGGCCGACATGATCCCCATGGCCCACCAGTTGCCGGGGATCAGGTCGTAGGACTCAAAGCCGGGAGCTTTGACCACCGCCAGCGCGGCGGCGAGTGGGTTGAGCGTGAGCGCGGCCTCCACGGTGGAGCGTCCGAACGGGGCGTCGCGGCCCAGCCAGAACAGGAGGGTGCCGGCGAAGATCGAGATCAGGGCACAATAGGCCGCCGTCGTGGCCGCGGCGGTGCGGCGGAACAGGCTCCCGACGGCCGCGCTGAGCAACAGGGCGAAGCCGGCCGTCGAGAGCAGGCAGATCAGCACCCGCCGGACCTGTGGTTCCATGGCCGGCTTGATCCACACCATCACCACGTAACCGGGGAGTGTCGCCAGCAGAATCAGCATCAGGGTCCACACGACACTTAGCAGTTTGCCCCGCAGGATGCGGCCGGTGGAGAGCGGCGTGGTGCGCAGCAAATCCCAGCCACCGCTTTCGCGTTCGCTGCTGATCAGGCCGGAGGCCAGGCTGGGGGTCAACAAGACAATCAGGGCGACCTGCAAAATCACCAGGATGCCGCCGATGGTCTCGACGCCCCAGTCGACCGTGCTCGTGGTCGTGGCGTACGTCAGCCCCAGCGACAGCATGGCGCAGACGGAAATCAGCCTCAGCATCCAGTGCGAACGGCCGAACGGCCGGCAGCGAAACTCCTTGACCATGACTGGATTGACATACCAGGGGATGCCACCGCTGCGGCGCTGCGGGTCCACAAGGTACATCAACCGGCGGAACAGCTTTTTGCCGGTTCCCTGGTCGTCGGTAATCTCTCCCTGGGCGCGGGCGCGGTCAAACAGGGTGTGGTTGAGCTGGCTGATGGTCCAGATCGCCATTGCGAGGCTGCTGACGGCGGCGATCATCGCGTAGCGCTGGGCCAGGTCACTGGCGTTGATGAGCCCCTGTCCGCCGATGTCACCCTGCCCCAAAAGCTGCATGATGCCGGGGATGGGTGAACAGCATCTGAGCCACTCGGCATAGTCGGCGTGCGAGCCCTCCTGCCCCTGGGTAAACATGTGTGGCCCCATGGCGAAGACCGCCAGCGCCAGCACGCATCCATAAGTCACCCGCAGGGCGGAGTCGGTCGTGGCCGCGCGGGTGCTGACCAGCAACCCCACGACGCTGTACTGGATCGCCGCCAGCGCCAGTATGCCGTATAGAGGAAGAATGTGTCCGACGAGCGTGATGCCACCCATCGCATGACAGGCTGCCGCCGCTGGCAGGCTGAGCATCAACAGCAACCCGACAAACCCCAGCACCCCCAGCAGTTTGCCTGTATAGATGGAGAACGCCGACAGCGGCGTGTTCATCAACAGCGACAGCGTTCCCTGCTTGCGTTCCCGGACGATCGACGTGGCCGGGAAGACTGGCACCAGCAGCAGCACCGCCGTCAGCAGGCCATAACCAAACAGTTGAAAGACCTGAATGGAAGCCGCCCCCGACAGGTCGACCCGGGCGTCCGTCGGCCATCGCAGCAACACAATGAGGGCGAAGGCAAACGCCAGGATGACCTGCACGGCCAGGGCGCGGGGAGTGCGAAGCACCCCCAGCAATTCTCGGGTGAGGATGGGCGTCATTGAAAAACCGAAAGCCAAGGTCGAGAAAGCCTTCTCAGAAGGTACAGCAGTCGGCTGGCAATTCACAGCCACAGCTCACTTTGCACTTTGCGTGATTCGGCAACTTTGACCTCGATTCGCGAGGAAGGCACCAGAGGACGTGAACCGGTTGTGCAGTTCGTGACGATCTCGTGCAATTGCTGTTATCCATATTCCCTTTCGTTCGATGCCGTCTATTATGGATGGGGCCGAATTTGGAGAGGCCCCGGAGATTCCCACCATGATTGATCGAATTGAACAGGCACGAAGCGTTCAATCCCATACAGTGGCGTGGGTTGCGCTGACCCTTGTGGCTTGTGTCCTGGTGTGTCAGGCGGATTCTGCCGTGGCTCAGGACGCCTACCGACCGTCGTATGCCTTCCCGCCACCACGGCCGTGGAACGGGCCGCGGCCCGCCAGCATCTCGCCATTTTCTCCAGCCTACCGCTCGCGACTGCAGTATTCCGGCACAGTCTTGGTAGGACAGCCGTTCCCCACGCGGCCTGCCGCCGCTGGTGTTCCCGGCCCGATTCTGCTTGCGCCCGGCGAAGAGATCATCATTTCTCCGGAAGGCGTTCCGCAGGAAGTTTTTCCGCGGGAAGTTTTTCCGGTGGAACCACCACCAGTGCAGTTTCCGCAGGAAGTCCCCCCGACAGAACAACAGCCGCCCGTCTTCCTGCCACCCGGACCGCAGCCCGGAATCCCCACGCTTCGTCCGGTTCCGTATCGCGTGGAACGTGTGGCTCCGCCAACCGAACTGCCCTCTCTGGATGCCTCGCCGCTGCAGGTCTTCGTGACGGAAGGATTTCTGGGACAACTTCTTGGGGGAGAGAAGACAACCACCGGTGAAGTCAATGACTTCATTCTCAAGGCGCAGGTGACCGGAACGCAGACGACTGTCACACGCGTCAGTGCGGATTTTCGCCCCAATGAATACGTGGCTGAAGTCGTGCTGCGACTGGATGGCGAATGCCGCAGTGAGACCATTGGTGCCCGCAAGGCGGCGCGCGTCGCCACTGAGGGGCGTCACACGTTTCAGGGGACCAAGGAGATCACCTTCGACGGTTCATTGTTGAAAACCCGTGTCGCTCAAGTCCGTGTTCAGCCGTTCAATCGCACACTGGGGGCCGAGACCAACCTGGACGGCGTGCCGATGCTGGACGATTTTGCCCGTCAGATCGCCTTCCAGCAGGCAGAACGGCTCCGCCCAAAAAGCGAGGCGATTGCCGCCGAGAAGCTGGGCACGCGCACCGCCCGCGAGTTCAATGAAGCGGTGGATCAGCAACTGGCCACGGCCAACAAGGCCCTGCTGAGACGAGCGGAAACTGGAGCGGCCGACCCGATGAGCGCCCTCTGGCCGGAAGCACTGCGGTTCAGCACGACGGACACACAGCTCATTTGCCGGGCGAACTGGCCGCGCCTGCCGACCCCGGCAGTACCTTCCGCCAATCTGGTGTCCTTCGCCCCGGCTGGCGAGGCGACTGTGAGTCAGGCAGACATCCCTGCTCCCCTTGAGCATCGAGCCACGGCGCGGATCGGGCCTTCGGCCGATTCGGCCACGCTGTATGTGCATGACAGCCTGTTGAATGCCGGGATCGGTCGCACAGGGCTGGCCGGCGGTGGCTTCACCGAGGAGTCCCTGATCGCCATGACGGAAGGGCTGGCGACACGCTTGGGAGGCCGGGTTGTGCCATCCCAAGGGAGCCCGCCCGCAGACAATCCGCTCTCGGCCGCGTTTGAAGCCACGCTGCGGCTGGATGAAAAGATTCCACTGCAGATTCGGTTCGCCAATGACCAGATGACAGCCACCATCCGCGCCAGCATTGAAGTTGGCGGGAGGCAGGTGATCACCTCGCGCGACATTGTCATCCCCTTCGTGCTGAAGTTCGAAGAGGACCGGCTGCGCCTGGTTCCGGGGAAAGTGACTGTCGCCGCCACCAACCCCGAGAGCATTGATCTTCCTGGCCTGGGGAACAATCTGCTTGAAAGTCGGATTCAGGCGGCCGTCAGCGAACTCGAATTTCCCCGCAGTGTGCCCCTCCCGCTGGCGGCCCTCGCCGGCAGGCCGCTGCGTGTGGAGCAGGTGCGGGCTGACGGGGGATGGCTGATGCTGAACCTCGTCTGGGGCGTGGCTCAGTAAAAGCGGCGCAACTGAAAATGGCAAGAACATGACTCATCCTGTCACGTTTGCCTGCGGAAATTGCGGTTGGGCGGCCTGGTACAGCAGCTTCCCGCCGACGAATTCGTGGTGTGTCATCATCCCTGGCTGGCTGCTCGTGCTTTCGGCGCTCCGGACGATTTACGCTCCAGTTTCGCCGCAAGAACGACCACAATTGCGCGGCGTGCCATCCTTCGTGATCGCGGCTCCGCTTGTCGTGTTGGTCGCCCTCGTCGCTCCCGCAATTCTGGGGCCGGCACTGGGAATCTGGATGCCGGTCTGCTGTGTCTTAGGCACTGGGAGCGGGCTATCCCGCGCACCTTCGCCAGGACTGCGGAATTCATTGTTGATGACAACGGGCATTGTCGTCCTGCTGCTGGCCGGTTTCGGCACACGGGACTACCTCGTTTACAATCAGATGACGCCTGAAGAGAAAGTTAAATATCTGCCTTGTTGGAAGCAGCCGAAATCTTTGAGAACGGTCGAAGCTCGGCGCGCGACCACGGAGTCACGGGGAAAAGCCAGTAACTCTCCAGACTGGTAGTCAGGCGATTGCCGGCACTGGTGTCCGACCGTGAGTTGACCCCAGTGTTACGCAGGAAGGGATGTTTTGACTGTGACCGAGAGGCGGATCCTGTTTGTCTGCGAAGGGAATCTGCATCGGAGTCCCACGGCCGAGCATCTCTACTCGCAAACCCCTGGCTTGAGCGTGCAGTCTGCCGGATTGTCGCCTTCTGCCCGCAAACAAGTGACCGAAGAGCTTGTTGAATGGTCGGAAGTGATCTTCGTGATGGAGAAGAGGCTTCGCCGAATGATGCAGCGCAGATTCGATTCAGCATTGGCCGGCAAATCCCTGGTGTGCCTCGAGATCCCGGACGATTTTCAGTTCCAGCAGCCGGAACTCTTGATCATCTTGACTGACCGGCTGACCCCGCATCTGGGGCCGCCGCAGTCATCAGGTCGGGACGGCAAAGGCGAATAGGTCGGCTCGACAGTCGAGTGCATATCGTCAACACTCGTGGCAACGCGGGTAATTGATGTTCGGCTTAGCTTAGTTAGTTAGGATCCAACACGGTTCGAATTGGCGTGGCGGGAAAGGGTTCTCTGAATGACAGCCGACGCCGAGAGATGTGTGCGATTTGTTCCGAGCGCTGTTGAGGGAATGGCTTCCGTGACAGAAGTCGTGGTGTTCCCAGATCGGCTTGAACTGTTCTCTCTCGACCAGCGGGTCGTCATTCGCTTTCTCGACATCGCCCAGTGGTATGAACATGGTTGGGCCTACCGTACGCTGGCCCGATGCGGCTTCGGAGTGAAGGGGTGGCCGTCTGTGGCGGATCGGGACTGGTTTCATCCGCCGGCGGGGCGATTCTTTCGGTTCTATGGCGTGCCATCAATCACAGTCTTTATGCCCGACGAGTCTCGTGACATTCCCTACGGGGAGACAATGTTCCGGCGCATTCAGGATGTGCTGGCCGTAGGCGGGTTTGTCACCTTCGACCTTGGGTAACACAAATGCTTGTGGCGGCTGAGGCTGCCGGAACTGCAGGATGTCCGCCACCAAGGGACATCCTGCAGATCACACGACGGAGGCCCGTGACGGTAACCAGTATTCAATCGCGGCATCTTCGAACCGTTGTTCCAGCGCTTCCAGACCGTTCGACCTTTTGAATTCCCGCTCGGCGGAGGTGATCGGCAGGAGCCAAAGAAAATGAACGTGGCCGCCGTCGAAGTTGCAAACTTCCAGCTCCGGGGGCTGGTTGTTTGGCTCGCTGGCGCAGCCCTGCCGCTGAGCGTGGCTCTCGCCACTTTCTGCTCCGCTCTCGGGCTGCTGCGCTCGCTGGAACGGATACGGTGTTGAAACCAGCAGGTGATCGAGGGCTGAGTCTGGCAGCCACGGGCGGCCGATGGGGAGCGTGTGACCATGGCCGAGTCCGCGGGTTTGATGGTACCAGGCGATCATGGTGACGAGTTCGGCGTGGCTCGCGTTCTCGGCGGGGGTAATGAGAAAGAACTCCAGCAGGCCGGAGTCCTCGCGAACGATGGTCGAAGCGCCGAGCGACAGATAGACCCAGCAGCCGGTGCGTGGCCCCGGCGCCACCTGCAGCACGCGAAGGTGCGGCAGCGACTGCACCGCCGGGCCGGCCTGGAATTGGTGGGACGTGATCTCGTGTCCGGCAAAGAACTGCCGGATGTGCTGGTCGACAACCTCGGTCGTGGGCTTGGAGGACATATCCGTCTCGTCGGGATTGCCGCAGTACGATGAATGGAGTGCAACAAGACCCCCGCAAGCGCCTGGCCGTTTAACATCGCCTGCCGTCACACTTCGGAGTTGTCCGATGCCATCCAGCATACCCCGGTGACTGAATCAAACCAAAGTAGGCGAGTCACTCCGTGACTCGGACCCGGCCACAACGTGGCCGGGAGTGATTCGACAACTCTGAGTTCGGTCCCGAACGAGCGGTCCACGCAATCGAGTCACGGAGTGACTCGGCTACTCCTTCTTCCGCATCGTGGTCGTAAACAGCTCATCCGGCAGGTCGGCTTCGAAGTCGAGGACGTAGCTTCTCACCAGATCCTGTGGCACAGCCGGCTGGGACTTGTCGGGGCTCACGGGTGTCAGGCCGTTTTTCCAGACGACTTCGGTGGGATACCACACGCCGCGCGGAGACTGGCGAAACTCGCCGTACTCGTGGGCATACACCTTTTGTGAGGGGACTAACTGCGGGTCACGGTCGACGGCGGGACTGCCGGAGTGTTCCGATTTGAGCACGACGTACTGCCGCTCGGGATCCAGCCAGCAACGCATCTTGCGATAGGCGCGGTCATCAACATTGGTGAAGTTCAGCTCCAGCAGCAAGCTCTTGTCCGGACCACCGGTGCCCTTGGGGTCGAGGGAGATTGTCGACATCGCAGTCGAGATCAGCATTGGATACGCCGCATACTCCAGCAGGTTTTCGCCAGCGTCGGGGAAAAACCTTGCCGCCTCGCGGCCTTCACCGGATCGCAGGACACGCTCAGTCTTCCAGCTCGAAACGGTATTTCCGCTGAACTCCGCACGATAGACTTTCCGGCCATCGCACACGAGCACCGGCAGCCCTTCGATCTGCTTCATCTGTTTTCGCCACCAGGCCGCAGTGTCGCCGCCCGCCCCGGGGGCATCCTTTGGCGGGGCCATGGGCATGACCAGTTCGACACGCCAGCGGTCGCCTTTGCGCCAGAAAATCCGCTCGGGATTCTGCGGTCCGCCGCGCTGGCGACTGCCCCGCATCATAATGGCCATATAATTGTCGAGACCGCGCTGGCTGGACTGCATGGACCGCTGGATCTTCGCCAGGTCTGCCGGCGGCATCCGGTCTTCGACGGCGATATCGCGGGACACGTCGAGTTCGTAGATGTTCAGGGGGCCGGTCGCGGGGAAATCGAAGTCGTACTGCACCTGCATCTCGCCGGCTTTGAGCCGCAGCCACACCGGCAGCCGCTGTTCTGGATTGACGCGGACGGTACACAGCGCGGTTTTATCGCCGCGTTGAACGGTCAGGTCGTGTTCGAGCCACGTTTGTCCGGCCTCGGTGACGGTTCGCTGGTTTTGTTCGACGATCTGGTCCTCCGCCAGTCGTTCTCCCAACTGGGCATCACCGCGAAAAATCGCCCGAAAGAAGGTGGTCATGGACTCGAAAGATTCCTTGTCTTCAATCGGCAGCCGCAGCAGTTTCTTTGTGGTGGGATCGAACTCAAGCCGCGAGCCCCGGCGATGGTCGTCGTGGCGAATGAGAGACGGCGACTTGAGGGCGGCGATGTCACGGGGGAGCGAGAGCCACAGGTCGCGGGTGTTTCCCTGCGGGTCTTTGGAGTGCATGTGGATCCAAGGCTTGCTGGCCACCGCCTCGGCGACCTGCGCCCAGGTGGGCGACGGGTGCCACAACAATACGGTGACCACCACCGCAGCCACGGTTGACAAGAGGCCTGCGGCCAGCACCGTCCGGCGCGTGACCTGCGACTTGATGGGGCTTGGTGATGATGCTGGGCCAGCCGTTGCTGGTCCACTGGTCGACGAATCGGTTGCTTCCGGCGTGAGCGCCAGCATCCGCTCCATGAACTGTGGTGAGGGTTCGACCCGGTTCGTGTCGGCGGTTGTCAACAACTGTTGTAGCACTTCGTCGTCGTGGCTCATGGGAATCTCCATGTGGAGGGGCGACGTTTCGGTTCATCGCGTTTCAGTTCTGAGCAAACTCTAGGGTTCAGGCCACAGAGAGTTCGACGCCACTCGACAAACTGTGAAATTTGAAATCTGAGAATTGAAATTCTGTTCAAACTCGCGACATCGCTTAAGGCTGGATTCACTCGCCTATGGACGGCAAGCTGGAAGCGCGTTCTTTCGCCGGGTCCGCGAAGTACGGTTGGAGCAGTTCGCGCAACTGTTGCCGGGACCGGGTCAGCAGGGACTCGACGGCTTTGAGGCTCTTGCCGGTCTTGGCGGCAATCTGGTCGACGCTCAGCCCCTCTCGGTATTTGTCGAGCAGCACGTCACGACGATCAGGTGGCAACAACAACAGGGCGGCACGCACCACGGCCGCTTGTTCGAGTTGTTCCAGCACCGCTTCGGGCAGCAGGGTGCCATCATGGGCTTCGCCGTCGATTGCAGCGCTGTCGGTCCCGCCAATGTCCTGCAAGGCCCGCGTTTGGATGAGCCACTTCCGCCAGTGCAGCGCCACGCGGCGGCGGGCAATTTCAAACAGCCACCCCCGCAGTTCGCCGCGCGAGGGATCGAAACCGTCAATCCGTTCAATGGCCTCCAGCCAGATCTCTTGGACGAGATCCTCCGCCGAAGTCTGTTCGCCGCGCACCAGTCGGAAGACAAACCCGTACAACTCGGCGAGATGCTGCTGGCAGGCCTCCCGCCAGGCGGTTGGACACCGCAGCTTCAACCGGTCGTTAGAAATCGCCATCGCGGCCCGCCAAAGGGACTGAATGAAGTCGTCCCCATGATTCTGCGCGGGGCGTGAAAAACCTTCGGACAAGAAGGGGATTTTGCAGGATCAGCCGGAGAATGGCCATGCCCGGCCGAAGCGTCGGTGAGTCGTCGACGGGATCAATGGGGACATTTGAGCGGCACGGCGCAAGCCGTCCAGCGAGCAGGGACCGACCCGCGTGGCTCACCGGAGGGCTCGCGCCGGCTCACGCCCTGCCGCTTTTATTTTAAGCGAAAGGCGATTGGATTCGGTTCGGCATCGCCGCGATTTTCGCACGACGTGCGCCGTATCTTCCACTTCGGCCGCTCACTTCTGCGAAATCCGCGACGATCTGCGGTTTTCACGATACGATGTTGAGTGATGATTCCGCGGCACGGTTCGACTTGTCGTCTCAAGAGGTGACCTTGGGAATTGCGTGAACGACTGAGTCGTTCAGATTTTTTTGACCACCACCACCACCATCACATGGCCCCGGCCAAACCCCCGCCGCTCTCGCGTGCAAGGGCTCCGGCGATTCCGGTCGCCGCCGCGCTGGCGGGCGGGGTGTGGGCCGACCAGTGGCTGCTGTGGGACGTGCGGCTGTGGCTCGCGGCGACCCTCTTCTCCATAGGCCTGTGGATCGCACTCTGCCGTTCTGGCCGAACTTGGACTGCGGCCGTCTGCCTGTTGCTCAGCGTCTCCACGCTGGGCGGAGCGTGGCATCATTGGCGGTGGTCGGTGGTGGGCGGCGACCATATTGCCGGCTGGACCCGTGACGGTCCGGTGCCGGTCAAGCTGCGTGGAACCTTGTCCGAAACTCCGGTCATCGTGCCACGGAAGGAAGAGCGTGTCGCCACGGGCATCCCGCAGTTCGACCGCACGATCTGCACGCTGAACTGTGTTACATCACAGTGCGGACAGGATCAGCTTCCAGTCTCGGGCAACGTTCGAGTCGAAATCTCCGGCCATGCGCTGGACGCCTGGGTGGGAGACGAGGTGGAAATCTCCGGGCAGCTCTCGCGTCCGCCGGTCGCGCGGAACCCCGGTGGCTTCGACTTTCGCGCTTATCTGCGTGTCTCGGGCATCCACGCGATCCTGCGGGCTGACGAGCCGGCCTGCCTGCGGGTCATCGAATCGCGCCCCGGAGTTCGGCGGCTGTTCAGCCACTGGCGGCGAAACCTGGAGGCGCTGCTGCAATCCCGCCTCAGCGAGCGGACGCGGACTGTCGGCGTGGCGATGCTGCTGGGCAGCCGCGGGCAGTTGCCGGATGAGATCAAGGACGCGTTTCAGAACAGCGGCCTGATGCATGTGCTGGCAATCTCCGGAATGCATGTCACCATTCTCGCTGGTCTGTTGGGGCTCTTGTGCCGGCTGCTGGAACTGCGGCCCAATGTCACGGTGGGGCTGGTTTTGACTGGCGTCGTGGGCTACACGCTGCTGACGGACGGGCAGCCACCGGTGTTGCGTTCGCTGTGGATGATCGTGGTGTTTCTGGCCGGGCGACCCTGGTTTCGCCAGGCTTCGGCGGCCCATAACCTCGCCCTGTCGGGGCTGCTCGTGCTGGCGGTCAATCCCTCGCACCTGTTTGACATTGGTGCCCAGCTTTCGTTTCTGGCCGTGGCGGGACTGATCTGGGTGGAAGTCTGGCCAGACAACCCAACCGAGCTTCTCGTACGTGGCGGAGTGAACGCGGCCCAGGACGAGTCGGTCGATCTGGTTGAACCCGTCGTCGCCCCGCCCATCGAATCGCCCACCTGGCAACAGCGCATGCTGGGCCGGGCGCGGGACTTTGTCCATCTCGGGTTGAAGACCACGCTGGCGGTCTGGGTGTTGACCCTGCCATTGATGGTCCGGCAGTTTCATGTGGTTTCGCCGATTGGCTTCGTGATGAATCTGATTGTGGGTCCGCTGTCGATCTTCGTTCTGTGGGCGGGTTACCTGCTGATGGCGGTCGGGTGGCTCATACCGCCGCTCGCCCTGCCCTTTGGCTGGTGCTACGACGGCAGCCTGCATCTGCTCCTGCTGCTTGTGCAGACCTCGGTCGAACTTCCCGGCGGATATTTCCGCGTGGCCGGCGTGCCCGACTGGTGGACCGCTGGTTACTACCTGCTGTTGGCGGCGTGGTACGTGGGACGGCAGGTCGATCCGCGGTGGATGTCGCAGCTTGCGGAGAGACTGGAAGGCTCTGGGACCTCGCTTGTAGACCGGATGATCACGCGAACGGGCGAAGCCACGCTGTTCATCGCCCATCCGGCGAAGCTGTGGCGGCCGTTGATGCTGTGGATGGTCGTCGGCCTGGGAGTCTGGCTGTGGCCAGGCCGTCCCGACGGGCTGCGCTGCACATTTCTGTCGGTGGGACATGGACTGGCGGTGTTCATTGAACTGCCCGGCGGCCGCGCGTTGCTGTATGACGCCGGGCAGCTTCAGGATGCCGACCGCGCGCAGGAGATCGTCGAGACGGCGCTTTGGCGGCGGGGCCGCTCCAAGGTGGATGCGATGGTTCTGTCGCACGCCGATGTGGATCATTTCAATGGCGCGCCGGGCTTGCTGGAGGCCGGGGCGGTCAAGTCCGTCGTGATGCATCCGTCGTTTCTGGATCTGACGCAGTCGGGCGTGGTCTCTGTCAGTGAGACCTGCTCGGCTCAAGGGGTGCCGATCAAGCTGGTCTGGGCCGGTGATCACCTGTCCTACGATGCCGATGTCAAAATCGAAGTGCTGCATCCCGCCGTGAAGCGCAACTACGCCATCGACAATGCCAACAGCCTTGTCCTGCGGGTGGAGTATGCCGGCCGCTCGCTGCTGTTCACGGGCGACCTGGAAGCCGAGGGTCTGGCAGCCCTGCTGCGCAAGCCACGGATGCCGGTGGATGTGATGCTCGCGCCGCATCATGGCAGCCGCACTGCCAACACCGAGCAACTGGCCGCCTGGGCCAATCCACAACTCGTCATCGCCAGCAGTGGCTCAAACGTCGACGCCGAACGCCTGCAGGCCACCTACGTCAACTCAACCATCGCCACCACCCAGGACCGCGGCGCGATCGAAGTGTCGATCAGCCCGGATGGGGCCTGGAGTTGGTCGGGATGGCTGAAGTGATGTTCGAGTTGCTCCGGTGGCGTGGGCTTCAGCCGGCTTCAGCCCACAAGCGAGGTGGCACTCCGAATCAAAGGATCACAATGATCACAATCATCCGGGCGACTTGCAGGAGCTTGAGTTCCTGTGAGGCCGCGGTGAACGGCAAGCACTCCAGTGGCACAAATCGGATGCTTCCGACCCTGGGTCAGCGCGGGCTCCTGTTTGCCCGGTTCAGTTTCTCCGTCTCGCCCTGCAGATCTTGAATGCCCGCATCGAAATGCCCGCGGATCTCCACGGCGGGATTTGTAGTGTCGGCTTGAGCCGACCCGTGCGGGGTCCAGCCTTGGTGGAACCAGACCCAGTTTCAATGAGGCCCAACGGGTGAATTGAAGGTGCAGTGGGTCTTCCAGAGGCACTATGGACAGGTCCCGAGAACGCATTCCAGCGCGGCGGAGGCATTCGGACTGGTCTTGAATCCAAAGGCTCCGCGCTGTAACGTGGTTCCGCTGCGCTCGCCGGAGGTATCTGGCTCGGATGATGTTATGAAGTTTGACGGATATGACACAACGGGGTTCTATGACGAAATGTTTGCTGCGAATGCGCAGCCACGCCCCGAGGCGGAGCCTCTGGTGGACCGCATTGAGTCCCTCTCGGTAGGCGATCTCCACCGCCGGCAGCAGGCGGCGGAAAAAACGCTGCTGCAGATGGGCATCACCTTCAACGTCTATGGCGAGCAGGAGGGAACCGAGCGGATCTGGCCGTTCGACCTGGTTCCCCGCATCGTCGAGGCCGACGAATGGGACTGGATTGAGCGGGGCCTGCGGCAGCGGATCACCGCGCTCAACCTGTTCATCGATGACATCTATCATGACCAGCGGATCATCAAGGACGGGGTGGTTCCACGGGACATCATCGAATCCGCGACGGCGTTTCGTCCCGCCTGCATGGGACTGAGCCCCCCCGGCAACATCTGGTGCCACATCACCGGAACCGATCTGGTCCGGCACAGCGACGGACAGATTTATGTTCTCGAAGACAACATGCGCTGCCCCTCCGGGGTGTCATACGTCCTAGAGAACCGCGAGATTATGAAGCGGACGTTTCCGCAGGTGTTCGCCGCTTCGCGCGTCCGTCCCGTGGCAGAATATCCCAGCCAGATGCTGGCGATGCTGGAATCACTGGCCCCGAAGGGGGTCACAAACCCCACGGTCGTGGTGCTGACCCCCGGCGTCTACAACTCGGCCTACTTCGAGCATTCGTTCCTCGCCCGGCAGATGGGTGTGGAATTGGTGGAAGGCCGGGATCTGGTGGTCTCCGACGGCTTCGTGCTGATGCGGACGACCAAGGGCTACGAGCGGGTTGATGTCATCTATCGCCGGGTCGACGACGATTTTCTCGATCCCAAGGTGTTTCGCGCCGATTCGATGCTTGGCGTGCCCGGCCTGTTTGATGTGTTCAAGGCCGGACGCGTGGCTCTGGCCAATGCCCCGGGGACCGGTGTCGCCGATGACAAGGTCATCTACTGCTACGTCCCGCGGATCGTCAAGTACTACCTCGATCAGGACATTCTCATTCCCAACGTCCCCACGTGGATGTGCTGGGAGGACGAGTCGCGGGCGCATGTGCTCAAGAACCTCGATTCGCTGGTGGTCAAGGCGGCCAACGAATCCGGTGGCTACGGCATGCTGATCGGCCCGCATTCGACGCCCGAACAACGGGACAAGTTTGCCACGCTGATCACGGAGAATCCGCGGAACTACATCGCCCAGCCCACGCTGTCGCTGTCGCGCGTGCCCACCATTTGCGGCGACCGGTTTGAAGGCCGACATGTGGACCTGCGGCCGTACATTCTGTATGGCAAGGAAATCTTCGTGCTGCCTGGCGGGCTCACCCGGGTGGCGCTGCGGAAGGGATCGCTGGTCGTGAACTCGTCGCAGGGGGGCGGGAGCAAGGACACCTGGGTGATTGCCCGCAGTCCCGGGAACAATGGTGGGGACAGGGCTTCCATTGTCGACACCACACCGGTGCCGGTCGCCACCTCGGCCCTTCCCGGTGCGGGCGGGCACTCGCAGTCTCAAAGCCAGCTGCAAACCCAGTCGCAAACCCAGTCTCAGTCCAGCGGCGGCGATTCTCAGCGGCAGCAGCAGAGCGGTTGAACGCGGGGTCGAACAGCGTTCGTGGGCGGCATGCCGCCCGGTTTGGCCGAGTGCCCCTCCTTCACGCCCTGACGCAGATAGAACATCATGCTGAGCCGAGTCGCCGACTCCATTTACTGGATGGCCCGCCAGGTCGAACGCGCGGAGAGCGTCGCCCGGTTTATCGATGTGAACCTGCAGCTCAACATCGACATGCCGGAAGAGTCGCCCACGCAGTGGGAGTCGCTGATTTACACCACCGGCGACCACGAGGAATTCTTCAAGCGGCACAAGACCGCGAACCGCGAAACCGTGATCGAATTTCTGACATTCGACCGGCAAAACACCAACTCCATCCTGTCCTGCGTGCGGTTTGCCCGCGAGAACTGCCGCTCGGTGCGCGAAATTGTCTCGTCGGAGATGTGGTTCCAGCTCAACACCTTCTACCTGATGCTGATGGCCTCCGATGCCCGCCAGCGGGCGATGGAATCCCCGGACGAATTCTTCAACGCCATCCGCACGGCGAGCCACCTGTTCAACGGGCTGACTTACGGCACCATGTCGCACGGCGAAGCCTGGCACTTCGCCCGCATGGGGGCGATGCTCGAACGGGCCGACAAGGCGACACGGATTCTCGACGTGAAGTATTACCTGCTGCTGCCCGAAAGCACGGACGTGGGCAGCACCATCGACGACATCCAGTGGTCGGCGGTGCTCAAGTCCTGCAGCGGTTTCGAAATGTACCGCAAGCGGCATCACCGCATTTTGCCGGACCGCGTGGTCGATTTCCTGCTGTTGGACCGCGAGTTTCCGCGAGCGGTGCATCACTGCGTGCAGAAGGCCGACGAGTCGCTGCACGCGATCACGGGGACGGCGGCCGGTTCGTTTCGCAATCCGGTGGAAAAGCAGCTCGGCCAGTTGCGGGCGGAACTGGCCTACGCCCAGGTCAACGAGGTGCTGAAGGATGGCCTGCACGAGTTCTTGGACGCCCTGCAGACGCAGCTCAACCTGATTGGTGACGGCATCTTTGAGACGTTTTTCTCGCGTCCGCCGTATGTGGGCGTGGTGTAGTGCCGACACCAAGGCCCGGACAGTCACGCACCGGCGGGCTTGGGCCGGCTGACCGGAGGGCTCTCGCCTTTCCGCTTTCATTTGAGCGGCACGGCGCAAGCCGTCCGGTGACAGCCCGCGAGAAACGGATGTCCCGAACGCGTTCGAACTTTGATGCGACGCAAGACCGTGTGCGGCGGCATTCTGCCGAATCTGTGCTTCGCGCCGCCGAAAAACCGCGTACAATCTTTCGTATCCCAATGCCCGGCGCCGCTCTGATGGGCTTGATTTCGGCGCACCTGAAACAATGGCTGACGACAAGTTGCGGCGGGAGATCGCGTTCGAAGCGGCCCGCCTGATGTACCTGCGGCACGAGACCGAGTATTTCCGGGCGAAGCGCAAGGCTGCCCGAAAGATCTGCAGCGACTGGATCAAACCCAAGGATCTGCCCAACAACCGGGAGATTCGCGAGCAGATTCAACAACTGGCCCGCCTGCACGAAGGCGAAACGCGGATCGACAAGCTCCGCGAAATGCGGTTCGAAGCGCTCCGCATCATGCGCTTGATGCGTCCCTTCCGTCCCAAGCTCATCGGCAGCACGCTGACCGGCCACGTTCGCCGTGGCTCAGACATCGACATCCACGTCTTCTCCAACAGCCTCGAAGCCGTCGAGAGCGTGCTGCAGGAGGAGGGAATGACCTACGATGTCGAGCACAAACGCGTGCGAAAATACGGCGAAGAGCGGGTTTTCACGCACCTGCATCTCCTGGACGGTTATCGCTTTGAGCTGACGATGTACGCGGAAGACAAGGCGAACTACGTCTTCAAGAGTTCGGTCACGGGTCAGGCGATGGAGCGGGCCACCATTCCAGAACTCGAGCAGCTCCTTGCGCGGGAATATCCCGATTCCCAGATCGAAAAGGAAGTTGCCGGCATGGAAGAACGTGTCGACCGCTTCCTGATCTACCGGGCGCTCTTGATCCCGCTTGAAAGCGTGATGCAAAGTCAGGCCTACCACCCGGAGGGCGATGCGCTCTATCACAGCCTGCAGGTGTTCGATCGGGCGCGGGACGAACTGCCGTACGATGAAGAGTTCCTCTTGGCCGCGCTGCTGCATGATGTGGGAAAAGCCATCGATCCTCACGACCATGTGCAGGCCGCATTGACGGCACTGGAAGGAACACTGACCCCGCGAACGCAGTGGTTGATTGAGCATCACATGGAGGCGCACGGCCTGGCGGACGGCACTCTGGGAGCCCGCGCCCGCCGCCGCCTCGAAGAGTCTCCCGACTTCGAAGACCTCATTCTCCTGGGCGAATGTGATCGCAAGGGCCGCGAGCGCGGAGCCCATGCGCCGGATGTCGAGGACGCCCTGGACTACATTCGCGACCTGGCGCGGATGTATGGCTGAACGACTGTGGCCTACTCGAATCGGACATCGTCCAGGAAAAACTCGATTGGCCGGCCCTGGCCGGCGAGGACGAAGGCAAAGCCGGTCTTGATCCGCGTCAGATCCTGCGATCCCAAGTCGATTGTGTATTGCTTCCAGTCGCTGGTCAGGGTGACCTTGTCGAGCTTTCCCCGGCTCGAGTCCGAGAACTTTTTGTCCTTGCCGATCAGGCCGAATTCAAAGGTCAGGATCTCGCCGCCCGCTGAGCCACGGGTCCAGAAGGAGAGTGTCTTGGCTCCGGTCAGATTCCATCCGCCGGCGCGGTCACCCCAGTCTCCAGCGGGACTCTGCCAGACCACGCCGGCCCAGTTGTCGGCTGCCTGGTATCCGACCCGCAGACAAGTCTTTCCTGAATGGGTCCGGTCCGCGAACAATGGGTCCAAACGCAGTGCCTTGTGATTTCCCATCCATCCGGTTGGCACGAAGGCGGCCTTGGCAGGGTCACCTTCGTCGTAAATGACCACTGGCAGCTTTGCCTGGCGGGCTGGGGGCAACACCACGGGCCCCTTGACGAGCAGGGGCACATTGACGACGGCCGCTCCACCGTGCGGGTCATTCACGGTGGCAAACAACCGGTAGCCACCGCCGTTGCTCGGCAATCGAATCTGCGCTTTCGTCAGAGATCCAGCAATGACGGCCTCCGGAAAGGTGGGCGGCGCCGACTCGTCGTCGCCGCCGGTGCTGTAGTTCTCCGGTTCACCCCGCAACAGCCATTTGACCTGCAAGGCATCGCCTTCGAGATCGGAAGCGTCCAGCGTGGCATGGATGGTAGCGCCGGGATCAAATTGGTCCGTGGCTCCGCCCGGCTGCGCTGGGACAATTTTCAGCGAGGTGATTTGTGGACAGCGATTAGCCGGCGGCTTTCCGGTCCAGAGTTCCTGCATCGCATCCGCGGCGGCGAGCCGGCTTCCATCCGGCAGCAGCATCCCAAACCATGTCGCCGTGGCTTCCTGCTTCTGGCCCCACAAGAACGCATAGCCGCCCAAGCACGCTCCCTCTGCCGCGAGGATCCCGTCCTTGTATCCGGTGCGGTACGCGCCCGCTTTGGCAGTGCTGCTCAGTTCAGCGGGCACCCCCCAGGCATTCTTGGGCACCTCCCACATTCCTGGCGGGCCGAATTCCGTGACGACATAGGGCTTCACGCCTCCGGCCTTCTTGTAGCGGTCAGGCAACGTGGACAGGCCGCCGTAGCTGTTGATCCCCACGATGTCGATGTCCGGGCACAGACGGTGGATGTTCTTCACCCGGTCACCGCCGATCTCTGCCACGACTGTCATCGTCGGGTGATGGGGATCAAGCTGGTGAGCCAGGCTGGCGATGTTGTTGACCGCGGACCAGATGGCGGCGTTATCGCCCTCGCCATAACCCTCCATTTCATTGCCAATGCCCCACAGCAACACCGCCGGATGATCTTTGAACTTGAGAATGATCTCACGCGCCGTGGCATACTGGCGGGCCACCTGGTCGGCGTTGTTGTAATCAAATCCGTGGCGTTCGTGACCCAGCCAGATCCCCACGGTGACAGTCAGGCCATGCTTGTGCGCCTCGTCCAGCAGCACGGGCAGATTGTCAGCCCCCCAGGTCCGCACGGAATTGCCACCCATCCGCGCCAGCAGTTCCAGACTCCCGTTGCCGCCCACTCCACGAATGAAAAATGGCTCTCCATTGCGGGTGAGCGCATGGTGCCCTGCCGCCGTGGCTGACAGCTTGACGATGCTGCCAGACTGGTCGGCGCGGGCCAGTGTCGCCATCATGGCGAAGAGAACGACCATCAATGTTGGGCTGGACCAGGTTCTCATGGAAGCCACCGAAACATGAGCGTTGCGCGAACTTGTGTTGGACGTGAGGCGTCCTTGTGGACAGCCTGTTGCGTATCGTAGGGTCGTCGCACTGAATCCGGAATTCTCGCCGAGGAAAGTCATGCCCCGTCGCCTCAGTTTTGCGGAATTGGAAGCAGGCCTGGAGGCGGTCCTCGCGATTCCAGCCACGAACAAACTGGTCGCCATCCATGCACGACCGGCCAAGGGCGAGCGGCTCCCGCTGACTACCGCGGAACTGTCTGCCGAGACGGGGCTGGAGCAGGACAACTGGCTGACGGAAAACTGGTTGTTCCTTGAAAATCACCAGCCTGATCCGCGCAATCAGGTTTCGCTGATGAATTCGCGGGTCCTGCGGCTGCTGGCCGACGATGAGGAACGGATGCGGCTGGCTGGCAACAATCTGATCGTGGATTTCGATCTGAGTGAAGCCACTGCTCCCGCGGGAACGCGCGCGCAAATTGGGAGCGTCGTGCTGGAAATATCCGATGTGCCGCACACCGGCTGTCGGAGCTTTTCCAACCGTTTCGGCTTCGACGCCACCCGCTTCGTCAACAGCCCGCGAGGGACGGCCCTCCACCTCCGTGGCCGCTACGCCCGCATCCTGACATCTGGCCAAGTCTCCGTGGGGGACGCGGTGTCACTGGCACCCACAGGACGCGAAGTGTCCTGAGAACGCAAAACGCACGAGAAGAGTGGACAGGATTTGAAAGGATGCCAATGGATGAGAAAGGATTTGTTCTCACCGGTTTCACGCCACAACATCCTGTCTCATCCTGTCTCATCCTTTCAATCCTGTTCAATTCCCTGTCACCTGCGTGCGTCCTGAGCGGGTGGCCAAAAAAGAGGAGGATGTTTCAAGAAACCATCCTCTTTATCTCTCGCCCTGCAATTCAAATGTCGCCAAAGGACATTTGACTGTGAAATTTGAAGTTCTTAGTTAGAAGTTCTTACGGGACGCAGGTCGGAACAACTGCCATCGGCTCGGCCTCGTAGGTGCGGCGGGCGGGGTCACCGGGCTTGGCCTGAATCGCGTTATCCGCGGCGATCTGATACAGCCGCCGGCCGGCTGACGTCGGATAGCGTTCGTCGATGCAGGCTTGGCAGAGAGCGTCTTTGGGCATCTGCACACAGCGGGCAATCGACTCGACGGGCAGATACCGCAGGCTGTCGGCACCGATGGCCCGGGCCATTTCGGCTTCCTTCTCGGCGGTGATCGGCTCCCCGTTCAAGAATTTGGGGGCGAACAGCTCTTCGATGGTCGACATGTCGATGCCATAGAAGCAGGGCGCGACAATCGGCGGGCAGGCGACGCGGACATGGACCTCTTTGGCCAGCCCACGCTCGCGCAGTTGCGAGATCAGGGCCTTCATCGTCGTGGAGCGGACAATCGTGTCCTCCACGAGCAGAACCTTTTTACCTTCCAGCACTTCCGGCAACGGTGTGTACTTCATCTTGGCCTTGTCGCCGCGGTTGCGGCTCTCGATGAAGGTCCGTCCGACGTAGCGGTTGCGAATCAGCCCTTCCAGGCAGGGGACGCTCAACTGGAACGCCATGGAGTCCGCGGCGGCCTTGGCGGTGTCGGGCACCGGGACGACAATCGTGTCTTCGTCGATCGACACATCTTCCAGCCGGGCAAGCTCTTCACCGAGTGCCTTGCGGGTCAGGTAGACGCTGCGTTCATCCAGCGAACTACAGACGTTGGCGAAGTAGATCCACTCGAAGAAGCAGTGGGCCGTTTTGGGACTGGAGGCGAATTTCTGGAAAGAAATCTGCCCATCCTTGATGACGATGGCCGAACCGGGCTTCAGGCTGTGAATGCTGGACTGCTTGAAGCCGAGGTTGGAGAGAGCCACGCTTTCGCTCGCGGCGGCGAACAGGGGGCCTTCGATGGCGTAGCACAGCGGCCGGATGCCCAGCGGATCGCGGGCCACGAACATTTCGCCCTGGGCGTTCAGATAAACGATATTATACGCCCCGTCAAACCGGCGGCTCAGCTCGTTGAGCATTTCAGCCACGGTCGGCTTGCGGTCCCCCGCCAGCTCACGGCAGATCGAGTGCATGATGATTTCCGTGTCGGTTTCCCGCGCCAGATGGAAATCGTTCTGCGACAGAATCTCTTCCCGCAGTTCCGGGTAATTGGCCAGTTGCCCGTTGAAGGCGAAGCTGAACCATTTGGATTTCTCGATGTGATGCCGTTCAAAGGGCTGGGCGTAACTGCGGTCTTCGGCACCGCAGGTGGCATAGCGGACGTGGCCGATGGCCGCCGGTCCGGTGTATTCATCGAGCAGCCGCACGGCCGCGTCGTGATGGTTGAGCTGAAACACCTCGGCGACGGTCCCCACATCTTTGTGAGTGTCAATGATCTGGTTGCGTTCCGGGTTGTACGAAGTCATCCCAGCGGCCAACTGGCCGCGATTCTGGATGTCCAGCAGCATCCGTGGCACAAGCCGTGCGGCGCTGGAGGGATCGGCAATGGGGAGAAGGGGGCTGAGTCCACGGTCCGCGAGGTGATAGATCGCAACGATGCCGCATTCGTGATGCAGTTCAGCCATGGATGGTCGCTCGTAGGAGAGAAGCCGGTGTCCGCGCGGTCTTTCCGCCAGTCAATCGGAAAGGGGGCACCTTCATCGATTCCACATCATATCGGTCCGCAGGTCACTCGACCAATCGTCCAGCCCAGAATTCGTGACCGAATGGTTGACAGTTTCCGGTTGCGCCGGGTGACTCCACCGGCTGCTTGAGAATGCAACAGCCGTTCTTCAGCCCGCTTTTCACGGAAAAACCGTCACAATCTGCCTTCGGGTTTGGGTGGACTAGGCAAGTTGAATCGAAATGTGAACCTTCGCGGCATCTGAAAGAAAACGCGTGGTATGTTTGCAACACACCTTGCGCAGGCGAAGTGGACTCTCAGTCGACGGGACCCGAACGCTCGGGCGAAAACTCCAACCTGCCTGCCGGATTCGCAACTTCCCCGGGTGATGCTCCATGCCACTGTCCTCGATCATTCTCATTCTCTTTGTCTCGGTCTTCACCGCGGCTGCCGCGGTGATCGATTACCGCACCCGGCGCATTCCAAATTTCCTGACGATTCCAGCCTTCCTGGCCGGAATCGTATTTCAGATCGCGTTCCACTGGCACGAACCGATGAGGCTTTTGGACCCCGTCCAGGGTTTTGCCGTCGGCTTTGGCACCCTGTTCGTCCTCTGGATCATCGGCGGCGGCGGCGGTGGTGACGTCAAACTGATGGGAGCCCTCAGCGTGTGGCTCGGGTTCCGCATGACACTCTACGTCCTGATTCTGAGCACGGTGTTCGTCGTGATCGGAACCGGCGCGGTGATCCTGCTCAGCACCATGACCCGTGGCTTCCGCAAAACCAAAAACAAATACCTCTCCAAGAGCATTACCGAAGGCACCAGCAAGGCCCCGGTCATCGAGACCCTGTCGGACCGCCAGGGCCGCCGGTTGATGACCTACGCCCTTCCCGTGGCTCTCGCCTGCTGGGTGGTGCTGGCCTGGATGCACCTGAAGCCGTAGGCCATGGGCCATTTTCGATTTTCGATTACGGATTTTCGATTGTACGCGATTGAGCGAAATAACTGTCGAGATTCCTGCTTCGAGATGACCGTGAAATTTGAAATCTGAGATTTGAGATCTGCAATGTCCCGATCCATGTCGCGAACCCCAAAACGCCGCCGCGGCTTCAGCGCCATGGAATTGTTGGTGACGCTGCCGATCCTGATGTTTCTGCTGTTCGGCCTGTTCGAGTTCGCCATTTTGTTCCACGCCCGGACGCTGGTCGCCGAGGCCAGCCGGGTCGGAGCGCGGGCGGCGACGCTGCGCGACTGTGAGCCGGAAAAGATCGCGGACGCGGTTCGCGAGACCCTGCCCAAGTCGATGCAGGCCGGCATGGAGCTGGACTATGTGCTCGGCGAACGCACGGGTGACAAGGTGTTGATTGGAGTCCGCGTGTCGATGGCCGATGCCTCGCCCGATCTGCTCTGGCCGGTTGGGTTCTCGCTGAAAGGCCGGGACCTGTACGCAGAAACGTTGATGGTCAAAGAATAGTTGTCACGCACAAGCCGCCTTAAATCGCTTCCTGAAGATTCACGGGTCCCCGGATCCTATCCGGTCCCTTAAAGTTTGGAGAGTTCCATGAGACGCCTGACACCTGCGACAGTCACGCTGCTGATGTTCGGCGTGGTTGGATTGCTGGTGGCGATGTATGTGGCCAAAGGGTTGCTCGCAACCGAAGGGCCAAAACCACCGCGCACCCGCAACATGCCCATGCCGATATCCGACATCCCCGCCGGTACCCTGATCCGCGAAGATCACCTCGGTTCGGGGCCGCTGTTCGAAACCAAGCTGACCCGCGACATGCTGATGTCCAGCAAGGCCATTGTCGGCCGCATCGCCAATACCACCCTGAAGAAAGCCACCCCGATCACGGGTGAACAGCTCTACGAATATGGCACCACGCCGCCGCTCAAGGTGGGCGAAGGGCTACGGGCCTACACGCTCGATATCGGTCCTGCCGTCCAGATGGTCGACGGATTGGTCAAGCCGGGTGACTATGTCGATGTCGCGTTCGCGCCGACCTTGTCGGACACGCGGATGCGGGGCGGTCTGATCATGACCCTCTTCAAGGGGATGAAAATTCTGGCCATCAACCGGCAGTACCGCCAGGGCCGCATCGAATCCCAGAACACAGTCACGCTGGAAGTCACGCCCGAAGAAGCCAACATCTTCAATCTCGCCAGGGCTCACGGCTTGCTGTCGTTCACCTACACCCCCGACGGCAAAGGAAAGAACCATTTCGCCTTCAGGGACTCCACCAAGATCACGCTGGAGGAACTGCTGGGGCTGCCGCCGGAGGAAAAGAAGCCTGAACCCAAGATCTTCAGGGCTCAGGTTTACCGGCAGGTGGGACGGCAAGAACTCGAATTTGATGAAAAGGGCGTGCGTCGTGACGGATCGGGTGACTATGTCCCACCTGTTCCCGTTCAGGACAACGTCCGCGACCAGGTCGTCCCCACCTATCCTGGCTACATCCCGGCGGCACCGCTGCCTCCCGCGGGTGGTAATGGTGGCGCGGCTGGCGGAACACCACAAGGACAGCGTCCGGCAACAACCAAGCCGGCGTGACCCGAAACCAACCTCCGCAAACCGCTGTGCGACCCCCGCACGGCGGTTTGCTCATTTGGAACAGCCCGCTCAGACCGCAAACTCATCGCAGGTGGAATACTTGCTGCCCGTTGCTGCAAAAGCCGGCGAATTCACCGGCGGTCTTGATCCGGGACACAAATTTCCGTCGATGGAGTCAGACACCCTCTCATCCGGAGTTCACTCGTGCAGTCCCCGCGCGTCCAACCTGAAATCACCGGAAGGTGCCATCGACGCGGGTCGATTGTGCCACTGGTGACGGTTGCGCTGCTGGTGGTGATGCTGGCGATCGCCCTGGTCCTCAACCGCCTGTGGCTCGACAACGCCCGCATCGAGCTGCAGTCTGCCGCGGATGCGGCGGTTCTCTCCGCCGCCGGCGCGCTGGCCTGTGATGACCGCCTGAAATCACTCGACGGCATGCAGGAATTGCTGCCGAAAGCCCGCGACGCGGCAGCCAAGATCGCCGCCGAGAACCACGTGGCGGGTGAGCCACTGGAACTGGATTCGGAACCCGAAGGCGACATCCGGTTTGGCCGGCTGGTGGAAAACGACGAACAGCAGACAATCTTCCTGGAAACCGAACACGACCCGCGAACGATCGTGGTCACCGCCCGCCGCAACCGCAGCCACGCCAACCCGGTGACACTGGTGATGGACGGCGTTTCCGGCCCGGCCAACATCCTGGCCCGGGCTGAAGCCAGTCTGGACTGCGACCTCGTTGGTTTGCGTCCCACGGAATTGGTGAACGTGCCCGCGATCCCCCTGGCGCTCTCCTCGGTGTTGTGGGGCACGCAAATCACGGGGAGAACGGGGACCGACCTGTTCAGCGTGGATCCGGAGACAGACGAAGTCTCTCCCGGCCCGGACGGCATTCCAGAGATCGTGGTCAACGGTGTCGACCAGGAGACCCCCGCCACCTGCTGCATGCTGGATGTCGGGACTGGTTTGTCGCTCGACCCGCTGACCAAGCAAATCGAAAAAGGCATCACGGTCGAACATCTGGAGGGGCACAACGGCGAGCTGCGCAGTGGCTCAACCGCGACGCAGTTGCCAGCCACGGCGAACCTCGGTGGCGAACACCTGTCCGTGCTGGGCTCGATGACCGGCAAGGCCCGGATCTTTTTCCTGTACACCCCGGATAGCCCCACGGCGCCCGCCCCCACCAATGTCCGCTGTGCGGGCTTCGTCGCCGGCCGGGTGATGGCGATCGTGCCAGTCCCCAACCATGCGTCACGCATCGTGATCCAGCCCTCCGTGATCGTGACCCGCACCGCGGTCGTGGCCAAAGATCTGCCCGAAGGCGATCCGGCCCGCAAGACCGAAGAAACGGCAGCCAAGTACGAATATGTGTTCAAAGTCACGCTGACACAGTGAAGCTAATGACTCAATGACCAATGAAACAATGACCAAGTAAACATCCTGCAATCGGTTCGTCGCATGGGCGGCGGACTGGTCATTGGGACATTGGACATTGCTTCATTCCCACCCTGAGTGGCACTATGCTCGCAGACCCTCCGATCCAGCGCGAAATGGACCCCCGGCAGGCCTTCCAACTGCTGAAGACGCGCATTCACCGGCAGATGGTGGACGCGATCGACCTGTCGAAGGCGGGCGAACTGACGGAGACCGTCTTCCGGCAGCAGCTCGAAGCGCTGGCGAACCATCTCTGCGCGCGGCAGTCCACCGTGCTCCCGGCCGAAGACCGGCAGAGCATGGTCGACGAGATCATGAATGAAATCTATGGTTTCGGACCGCTGCAGCGACTGATGAACGAAGAGGATGTCAGCGACGTGCTGGTGAACGGTGCCTCCAACGTCTATGTGGAACGCAACGGCCGGCTGGAGCCGACCGACGTCAAGTTCGCCAGTGACGACCATCTGCTGCAGGTCATTCAGCGGCTCGTCGGCCGGGCTGGCCGCCGCATCGACGAAGTGTCGCCGATGGTCGACGCCAAGCTGCCGGACGGCTCGCGCCTGAACGCGGTCATTCCGCCGCTGGCGCTCAAGGGTCCCACGCTTTCCATTCGCCGTTTCAAGTCCAAGGGGCTGCTGTTCGAAGACATGGTTCGCGGTGGAAGCCTCGCGCCGGAGATGGCCGACTTCCTCATCGCCTGCGTGAAGGCCCGGGCGAACCTGGTGGTCAGCGGCGGCACGGGTGCCGGCAAGACGACCATGCTGAACAACGTCAGCCGCTTCATCCCCCACTCCGAACGCATCATCACCATCGAGCAGACGGCCGAGCTTCAGTTGCAGCAGCCGGATGTGGTGTCGCTGGAAACCCGTCCGGCCAACGTCGAAGGCCGTGGCGAGATCACGCAGCGCGACCTGTTGCGAAACAGCCTGCGAATGCGTCCCGACCGGATCATCGTCGGCGAAGCCCGTGGCGGCGAAGTGCTGGAAATGCTCCAGGCCATGAACACCGGCCACGACGGTTCCATGAGCACGATCCACGCCAACGACACACGTGACGCCCTGTCACGCATGGAAGTCATGATCGCCCTCTCCGGAGCGGACTTGCCAGTCATGGTTTCGCGGCAATACATCGCCTCCGCCGTGCAGATTCTGATGCACATCACCCGCCTGGCAACCGGCGAACGAAAGGTGATGCGGATCAGCGAACTGGTGGGTTGCCGCGACGGCGAATACCAGCTTGAAGACATTTTCGTGTACCGCCTGCGCAGCGTGGAAGACGGCCGGGCCCAGGGCAGCTTTTATGCAACGGGCTATGTCCCCCTGGCCCTCAACCGCGCCAGCGCCGCTGGCATCGAGTTCCGGTCGGACTTGTTTGTTCCCCGGGAGCTGACGACAGGCGGGAGCTACGGACAGCCATGATTCAATGACCAAGGTCCCAACGACCAATGCGTTATTGGGCACACCGAATTGATTGGACTGAACAACCCATTGGTCATTGTTTCATTGGTCATTGGGTCATTCAAAATGACAAGTACCGTGCGGGTCTCTCATGTCGACTCAAATTGAACCTCGTCCGGAGTTCGCAGGGATCCTGCGAACGCAGGAGACGTTTGGAACCGGTGAAGGGCGGGACTTCAACGACCGCCTCAACAGCAGCTTCGACAAGATCCTGCTCCAGTCGGGGCTCGATATTTCGCCGTCCACGCTGCTGATGCTGGTACTGCTCGGCGGCGTGACGCTGGGCGGGATCGCCTACGTCATCCAGGAGAACTTCCTGACCACGGCCGTGGGCTTCATGGCGGGAATGCTGCTGCCGCTGCTGATCATTTTGTTTGTCCGCAACCAGCGGCAATCGAAGATGATGAGCCAGCTCCCGGAAATGGTGGACGAGCTGGGCCGCGCGGCCCGCACGGGACGCAGCATCGACCAGTGCTTTCGACTAGTGGCCGAAGACACGCCAGCCCCCCTGGGTGACGAACTGCGGCTCTGCTCCAGCAAGCTGGACCTGGGGATCAACCTGCGGCAGGCGCTGGACGGGCTGCCGGAACGGACCGGGCTGGTGAGCCTGAACATTCTGACGATGGCCCTCGGCGTGCATATGGTCACCGGTGGTGACCTGGTGGCGGTGCTGGAACGGCTGTCGCGGACCCTGCGGGAACGCATCCACTACCTCGGCCGGCTGCGGGCGGCGACCTCGGCAAGCCGGGCCACGGCGATCCTGATGATCGCCCTGCCCCCGGCCATCCTGGCGTTCTTCCTGTTCCGTGATCCGGGCTATTTCACGAACCTGATGGCGTCCGGCTGGGGCCGCGCGATCACCCTCACGGCGATCGCCCTGGACATCATTGGTGTGATCTGGGTTCTGCGGATCCTGAACCGCAGCGCCCAAACGTAGGACGCCTGCAGCGCGGCGCGCGACAACATGACACCCATGGAGGGTCGAACGAGCTAATGGATTTGAAGTCGTTGAAACAGCGATATTTATCAAAGAAATACCAGGCATCGCCGAATGACGTGCGTGGTGTGTGACGCGGAGTGACGTTGTGCGCGGAGGCGGACCTCGTTTCCGCTGCACGCACCCGACATTTCGCCAGGGTCTCGACATATGTTCAACGACATCACAGCATTCCTGAACGGCCTGCCCAAAACGACGCTGTACCTGGGCATTGCCGGCGTGGCGATCGGATTGTTGCTGCTTTCGCATGTGTTGCGGACGCGGCGGCGAAATGTGGACCCCACCCCCAAGCCACCGCGCAAATCCACGCCGCCTGCTCCGTCCTCCACCGAGCCCGTCAAGCCGGTCGCGAAAGAGGGCGGCGACATCCGGACTTCTGGCGAAACCACCATTGCGTTGCGTGGCGAGCCCGCGCAGCCCGTGGCTGCGGCCACCGTTTCGCAGCCACCGACGATTGTCGCTCCCGCACAAAACTTGGCGGTGGCCAAGCCCCTGTTTCAGTCGCTGGGCAAGCGTGTGGACGTCGACGGTCCGCTGCCCCGCGTGGAGGCCGGCGACCTGCCGTTTGCCGACCGCAGCGACCGCATGTTCGGAGCCACGACGCCGGTGCTGGCCGCGTTCCTGCCAGACTCGGCCGCTCGCCGCGAACAGGCCCGGCGGGAACTGCAGAACGCCGGCTACTTCGGCCCGCATGCGCTGGAGAACCTGGCGGCGATCCGTTACTTCGCCATGATCGCGCCGGTCATCCTGTGCGGGCTGGGGATGATCTTTGGTCCGCCGCAGTTCGAGATTTACTTTCTCGCCGGACTGATCGTGCTGCCCATCCTCGGCTGGGCATTGCCGCGGCTGTACGTGAAGGGCCAGGCGGCCGAGCGGACGGCCGAGATTGAAAAGGGGATGCCCGACATGCTCGACATGCTCAACATGTGTGTCAGCCAGGGGATGACCGTGCAGACAGGTCTGGCGCGGGTGAACGAAGAGCTGCACTACACTCATCCCGCGCTCCACAAGGAACTGCAGATTGTCACCGACCAGGCCCGCGTGGGCAGCCTGAACCAGGCGCTGGACAACTTCAGCAAGCGCGTCGACGTGGCGGAAGTCCATTCCTTCGCCAACCTGATCGGCCAGACCGAACGCATGGGCACCAGCGTCTCGCAGGGGTTGGCTGAATACAGCGACAGCATGCGGGCCGGCCTGCGGCAGCGGGCCGACGAAAAGGGCAACAGCGCGGCCTTCAAGCTGTTGTTCCCCACCGTGCTGTGCCTGATGCCCGCCGTCTACATGTTCCTGCTCGGCCCATCGATTGTCGAAATGACGAAGTTTCTCGGTCGCGACGACAACACCCTCGAACAGGCGACCACCATCATGGAACAAACTGGACGGGCCAACACACGCGGGTTGTAGTTGCCGAGTCACTCCGTGACTCGCTCGGCGTTCCCATTTGTTCAACGTCCGAATTCAAGTCGACAGCGTGATTCCAGAGCCTCCGTGTTTGTCCGCGCCGGACCACGCCCGCGTCCTCTCGTGGAGCGAGAGGCGACACAAAGTTGCCGAGTCACTCCGTGACTCGCTCGGCGATCCCATTTGTTCAACGTCCAAACTCAACAACCCAGCCGGCCTGCTCACTGCGTGAGCCGCTTCGAGTCACGGAGTGACGACAAAGCTGCCGAGTCACTCCGTGACTCGCTCGGCGTTACACTTTCGTTCAACGACCGAACTCAACAAGCCAGCCGGCCTGCTCACTGCGTGAGCCGCTTCGAGTCACGGAGTGACGACAAAGCTACCGAGTCACTCCGTGACTCGCTCGGCGATCCCATTTGTTCAACGTCCGAACTCAACAAGCCAGCCGACCTGCTCACTGCGTGAGCCGCTTCGAGTCACGGAGTGACGACAAAGTTGCCGAGTCACTCCGTGACTCGCTCGGCGTTACTCTTTCGTTCAACGACTGAACTCAACAAGCCAGCCGGCCTGCTCACTGCGTGAGCAGCTTCGAGTCACGGAGTGACTCGGCAACTTTGGTCTGTCTGGTTTGGGCGTCGCCAGTGCCTGTATTCGCCGTTCCCAAGTCCGGCCATGGGGCCGTTTTCCGCGATGTAGTATTGGAACCGTTCGAATTGCTCCGGGCTGCGCACCAGGTGGTCGAAGCTCTCTGGCTGCCAGAACTCACCGGTTTGACCCAAAGCCTTGTTGATCTTTGTCCCCGTGAATTTCTTCCAAGAGTAGCACTGTGTTTCGACCTCGGTCTCGCCGAGCAATCCGACCAGCAGATGCACGTGGTTTGGCATCACGACGAAGTCGCCCATATGGTAGCGCTGTCCGTCGAAGTGACGCAGGCTATTGACAACGATGTCCGCCAAGTCGGCCCGACGAAGAACGCAGGCTCCGTGGCCCTTGTCGAGACTCTGCTGATATTCGCGCGAGAACGTGGCATGGAAATCTCGCTGCTGCGGTTCTGGCAGCCGCTGAAAGGCGGCCTGCCAGTTCGTTGCGCCTGGATTGATTCGGTGACGACGCAGCCAGTCATCGCGGCGGCGATGCCACAAATCCGCGACCTCCTTCGGCATCGAATCCCCGGTGCGGAACGTAACGAAGTAGGTTGCCCCCGGCTGATACCAATGCGGCAGATCGCCGGCTTCTATTCGCAGGTCGCCGTCTGGATCAAAAAGATTGAATTGCATTGCTGGCATCCAAAGTTGCCGAGTCACTCCGTGACTCGCTCGGCGTTACTCTTTCGTTCAACGACCGAACTCAACAAGCCAACTCGCATGTCTGCTCACTGCGTGAGCCGCTTCGAGTCACGGAGTGACTCGGCAACTTTGTCTGCTGGTATTGGCTGAGCTGGGAATGCATCCATCGTCAGAAGCATGCGTCTATCCAGCCCGAGTTTCAAGTTCATCGTGGCTCAGCAGGAGCATCGCCCTCTTGCGGCATCGCCGTGCTGTTCGGCAGCGTGATCTTCCGCGTCGGTCTGCGACCATCCCACATCGGGATCGAGCGATTTGGCGACCTCATTCCCCGCCCATTCCAACCGCAGTGGGACGCGGCCCGGGCCGGTTGGGTCGGAGCCACGCGGGTTGTTATCGGCGACCGACGGGACGTCGCCGGCAACGGCGGTTTGATCTCTCTCGCCGCGCCGATGGCCCAGGTTCAGTTCTCGCTGACTTTGCGCCCCCCTTGAAGCCTGACTTTGCGCCCCCTGCGAAGCGGTTTTTTGTGCCGTCAGCGGTCGCACATCCTTGATAACCCGAATCTCCAACTCGCCCGATCCGTCATTTGTCTGACCCAAACTTTGCGCCCCTCGCGGTTCGTCCTCCACGAAACTTTGCGCCCCCTCGACCTCCTGAACGATCATCGTCTGCGACGGTTCGCTCTCAAGCGAGGCGCCGACCTCTTGCGTTTCAACAGTCTGTCGATCGACAGCGTTCTCCGCGGGTTGATCAACGGTCACCTCCTCATCCTCCGATCGATCAACCGCATACGGGTCCTCGATCAGCATCACCAGGTCGCCCAGAGTGCTGTCATCAATGGTCGTCCCATCGCCGGCCACCCACAGTTCGTTGTGCTCGGTGACGTCGTAATAGGTGGTCGTCTCCGGCGTCCTGCGGATCGGATCCAGCATGAGTTCCCTGGGAAATGTCGGCCGGCCGGCATGCTCCTTGGGAGGTGCGTACCCTTTGGACGCGCCGAATGTCTTCAGGCAGTACTTGATCGCCCACGGAGCGCCGTCCTCCAGTGCGTCCAGGAGGTTTCGGTGGCTACCGTCCAGTTTCCGACCACGCTCCTCATCGAGTTCGATCGGAGCCTCGGAGCTGCGTTTTTTCCGCGATCGCCCACCCATGGCCTTGCCCGCCTCCCCGACCAACGTGGCTTCGCTCCCCCTCGCCGCCTCCGGGCCACCAGAGCCTGCCTGAGCCACGGCTTCTTCCCCGCATGGGCGTGGCTCGGGATCAAACAGCCCATCCGTCCGTCCCAGCGTCTTCAGGACAAACAGGATGGCCCAGGGCTTTTTCTCAGCCAGTGCATCGTCGAGCCCCGCCTCGGCGTAGTCGAAGCAAATCCGCCGAGACGAGTCGCGGATGTACTGCAACTGCGGGTTCTTCCGGATCCGCTCGGACACCAACGTCCGGCTGACCCCCAGCCTGTCCGCCGCCTCCGTCACCACCCCCCGGCACTTCCAGAGCGCATCGCCAACTTCCGTATCCATCACCTTCAACCGCCGCGCCTTGACCTGCTTAATCATGATGCCTCCAGGCCGCCCCGACATGATACACACGTACACATTTCATTTGACGTGTGAGGAGGTGTCGATCGAAGGGGAAATCTCTGTTATTTTATTGTTTTATTGAAAATAATGCCGACACCACGGTCTGGCCGTAGCTCTGACTTCAGCCGAAGCCCGACTCCGTAGCATCGGCATTAGCCGATGCGGATCAGAAATGCCTTGAGCCACAGGGGTTTGGGTGGTGTTGTGGTCATTACGGCGAAACCCATAGGGCGACGTGGCGGGAGGGCGCGGCTCCTGCCGAGCCGCGAGCAAGAAAACACACGGTCTTTACGGCGAATCTGGCCCCGTTCGTGAGGGAAAGGCGGCGAGAAGCGGGCACGCACTGTTGACCGCGGCTCAGCAGGAGCTTCGCCCTCCCGCCATGTCGACATAGAATCAAACCCTACCACTTGCCGCGTGGTTCAACGGAGGGCTTGCCGTTGAGTGTTTGGAGGTCACGGACCAACGGCGTTTGGATACGCCGCTTTACACTGCTGGAACCTGGCAACGTGCCGTTCGACATGTTTCGCCTGGCACTGCGGACAGGCAATGGTTGGGCGCGTCTGCCCAATCAGCATCACTTTCTCCTGTTGGCATTGATCGCACGGGATGCCGACCGCGACAAACGGGTGCAGGCAAAAACCCTGCGTCGTTGGCAGCGCAGCCGCCAAGCGGGCGAAATCCTCGATCTCAAAGTGATTGTTGACCACCAGGTGCCGCAGCCACGTCATTTGTTCCAGCGGCCGCAGTCCGAGTTCGGCAACACGAATCCCGCGCAGCTCCAGCCGTTCCATCGCCCGCAACCCCGCCAGCGGCTGCAGTGAATCCAGCTCCTGAAGGGTTGAGATGCTGCCGGGGCTGACTTCGATCAGCAAGTCCTTGAGCTTTTCCAAAGCGGCCAGCGGTCTGAGCGACCTGACCTGTGGCACATGGTGCAGGATCAGCCGTTCGAGATTTGCGACGTTGGACAACGGTTCGAGCGATGTCAGCCCCTTGGGCGGGACCGCGGTCAGCCGCAGACTGCACAACTCCGGCAGCGGAACCAGCGTGGACAGCAGCGCATCACCGCCTAAAATTCGCAGATGTCGCAGATGCGGAAAGTCGCGCAGCGGTGCCAGGCTCTGAATCGGCTTGGCCATGGCCAAATGCGTGGCCATTGGCGAAACATCGCTCCAGTTGCGGACGATCATGAATCGGTCATGGTCCTCCAGCGGATTGATGTCGTCGGGTGAAACGATCGAACTCATCTCTCGCCTCACCGTGGCTGGGACAGACCGATTGTTGCTCGGTCAATTTCCTTGTCGAACGGGCCGTCCGGGGGCACTTACCTCTGCCAACCTATTCCGCCTTGGCGAACAATGCGGGAATGGGAAATAAGAAATCTCCCGGTTGCTCGCCGAATTTCCAGTCCTTTTCACCACCGTCATCTTTCCCATCGGATGCAATAGAATAGACCAGAGGACTGCCACCCAGGATTCGGTATCGGAAGGCCTTTCCCGAATACGGATCGAGAAGATCCGGCGGAATATTGGCCTCAGTGAGGGCGGCAGCGAGCGTCAGCGGCCATGCTCCATGTCGCAGTTGGTAGCGACGGACGGCAACCACCGCCTGGAAGGCGCGGACTCGCGTGGCATGGCGGACAATGGCTGCGCGAACTTTTGGGTAATCCGGCAACAGAAGGACCAGAAAGGCCCCCCGACGAAGTGCTGCGGCGAAATCGTTCTCTGCTTCCGTCTTGGCACCCAGCTTGGATCGCAGCGCGTGCAATTGTACGGTTGGCTCATTTCCGGCCAGCGTTACGTGATAGGGGGTCTTACAGTATTGGAAAACAATCGTGTAAATCCGATTCAATTCCATCCATTCCGCATCGAATGAGATCTTCTTAACCAACGCGGATGAGAGAGACTCCTCGACTTCGATGCCGTTGAGCTTGCCAGCCTGCAGCCCATCCAGGGTGTTGCCAAGAATGACATACTCGGCCTGAGCCCCCTCACTCAAGACGTCTGTCCCGTCGGTCTCGTGCTCGCGCAGGACGGCAATCAGCCGGTCGCAGTTGGCGACCGACAGATCCGCGCGTGTCAGTACGAATTTCTCCAGCGAGGCGAAAAGAATGCCCTCGACGACCGAGGTGGCGACGAGCTGCTGGATGATGGATCCTCCAGGATGCAAATCGCGAGCCATGCGAAACGTTCGCGAGAGGGTTCTGTCTGCGTCAGAAAACGATCCGGCTTCGTGGCTCAACCGGAGTTCGAGGGCCGCCAGCCGCCCACATGTCCGGACCGAAAGAACATACGGAAAGTTATCAGCGAAGCTCAATCTGCATCGGAGGCTCACGTTGGCATGCTGTTGTGCCGCGTCCACCAGGTCGCGCAGCCGGTCGGTAGCGGCCACGACCTTTGTCAATCGCTCAAGAGGTGGTTGATCCATGGCATGGACGGCCGTGATTTCGTCCACCAAGGTCTTGCACTGCGCCAGCCGCGTCACCTGCTCCCGTTCGGGATAGATCACATTGAGATATTGATCGACTTCGGCCAACGCCTCAAGATACAGTCGTTCGCCGTCCGCCGAGGTCCGCGCCCTTTTCTCAAGAAATTCGCGGACCGGAAACGGGGGCGCGCCATGCTTGTCGATCCAAACAGGAATCGTGAGGTCGACATCCGGCAGGTTGAGGTCCATCCGTGGCTGCGGTGGAGCCTTGTCGGCTGCGGTACTGCAGCCCGCGCCCGCAAAATTGGCAAATATAAAAAGGGAAACCAGAAGCTGAAGGCAGGGTTTCATGGAAGATGGCCCTTGGGGTGACTCGCCGAAGCCGGTGCCGGACATCATGTGCAGGGGCGACAGCAACTGCAACATCGGCGATTTTTCCGCGACCCAAAGCAGCAAGGGTTCACTCCGGTGCGTTGGGGAAGGCTGCCGAGGCCTGATTTTCGGCAACGGTGGGTTCAAGCCCCTCCATTGCCCAGTCGGGAAGTCTGCCAAGAATGCTGGGATGCACGCCGCTGAGCCACACGTGTTCGCGGGTGATGCGGTGGGCGTGGACCATGTCGGCATATCGGACAAGCATCACGTAAAGCACGGCGCACAGCGGCACGATCACCGCCAGACACCACTCAATGTAGGGGATGTGCGCCAGTACCGGATCCAGCAGACAAAATACGCCGACTGCGACAAATACAGAGAAAACAGACGCCTGCCGCAGCAAGAAGCAGGGCGGCGAAAGTGCGATGCGGATCCGCACACTCTGGTGCAGCAGGAACGCCATCAACAGGTAAAGTGGACCCAGCAGCAGGTACAGAAACACGCCGGGCGGATGCCAGTACAGGGTCCGGTTCAACCAGCCACTGGCGGGCTGGCCGGTCTTGATGCAGATGTAGGGCAGGTCGGCGTCATGGGTCATCACCAGCAAACTGCCGTCCCGCCACATCCGCTGGCCGATCCATTGTGGCTCACCGCAATACCGGCAAGTCTGCGCGCCCGCACGAATCGACTTCCCGCACATCGGGCAGGTTTTGCTCTCTGCTGTGACTGCGGAGCCCGCGGGGACAGCCAAACGCAAATCCACCACGTGCTGACAGGCCGGACACACGACCAGCGACCCGGTCTCCTCAAGGGAGAGGGGTTCATGACAGTGATGGCAGACAACTGTGGTCGGCATGGAGATTGTCAGGGTGTCATGCGCGATGTCAGGAGATGCAGGTTTTATCAGGGGGCTTTGTCGCACACTTCAAGCGATTTTGGACAGGATGAAAGGGATTGGAAAAGGTTAGCGTCCGGTTTTACGACTGCCGGAACCGGACGCTAACGCGTTCCGGCTCATGGATTCGTTCACATCGGCCAGCCATCTCGCAAGCAAAATGCCCGTGTTATTGTTGCTGCGACCTTTAGGACGGCGGCAAGAATCACTGTCGATTTTTGACGAGCCGCACAGCCAATGAGCCGGAGGGCCTTAGCCCCCGGTTGGAGGATGATCGGAAGACGCCAACGCCACGAACCGGACGCTAACGCGTGCTAAGGGTCGGAGAATGAATAACTGTCGCATTCTTGGAACGAATTACTCTCCCGGGCGACGATGCCAAAAGATCATCCCGGAGGGATGAAAGCTCTTAGCCGGGGGTTGAGCGAAGCGACACCCCCGGTTAGGAACCAGGAAAAGATCCGATCCCGGAGGGATCGCAGCA
>JAKFUF010000009.1 GCA_021732845.1 Planctomycetaceae bacterium
GCAGACTTCGAGATGCTGTTCGACTGACGAAGACTCGTCTGTCGCCAGCTTTCCCTGCCCGAACGCGATCAACTGCTCCTTTGCGGGATGGATGACGGGCATGGACTTCTCCGCAGGCGTGCGCGATGAACTTCGTTCCGAAGGGAACGGCTAAATCCATAATAGAAAGTGCATGACCCCGCTGATTCTTACACCCGCGGCCCTTTTTTTTCACGCGCCGAAAATGCCACAAGATCTTTCGACACAACATATTGTGGCTTTAGGCTTTGTGTTGAGTGCGCAGTCCAAAAACGGCGTCATGCCGACATGGCTACTCGTCAATTAACCCAGATGCCTCGCGACGAAGCGCGCTGAGGACTCGGCTTCGAGCGACGTAGACCGAGTTCAGCGGCATTCCCAACTCGGCTGCGACGGAGTCCGCATGCTGGCCGCCGAACACTTGCCGGTGAAAGGCTTCCCATGTCTTCGGCTCGAAGCGCGGCCGCACGGACTCCAGGATTCGGGCCATGACGTGCTGATCATGGGCGAGGTTCCATTCGCGGCTGACATCGCTTGACTCATCGGCGAGTTCTTCGAGTTCCCGAGCCCAGGTGCTGCCGCCGATCGCGGCCGGTCGATACTTTCGCGACCGCCAGAAATCGCGCAGTCGATGCACCAGAATGCATCGCAGCCAGTTGCGAAATGCACCTGATCGGCCAGAGTGCTCGAAATTCCGCAGGTCGCGGGAGAGAGTCAGTAAGACTTCTTGAACCAAATCATCTGCGTCGGCTGAGCCAACCTCGAATCGCGTCAGCCAAGATCGCAACAGCGCTGAATAAACCTCAATCAACTTCTGCCATGCTTCATCAGTCACGTCGCCTCGCACTCGTTCCAGCAAACTCAGAGAGGTTTCGCTCATAACGCCACCTGCGGACCAGCGTCTGTGGGTTCCTCATGGGGTTGCTGCCGCCAGCGAACGGAAAGGCAATGCAGTGGGGTGTAGGATTTGGGTCGCCGATCGGAAGCGGTATCAGATTCGAAGGTCTCTCGCCGGCCGGCAGCCGACTTCAAGCTCCAATGCGTCGTCGAAGACGGCATTGAGTTTCGTCGTTTGTCAGATGAGCCGTCTGGATGGTCTGCCATCCCGAGAATTGTAATCGAATTGGCGAGAAACAACAGAATTTCTGAAAAAGCCAATCAAGTCGCCACGCCGCCTGGCACCCTCCCCGCCACCTTCAGCAGATCAGCCCGGACGTCAACGATTTGGTGTTCGCGGTGTTGCTTCGATCCTTACCACGGGAGGCTCACACGCCGCGATCATGGAGGCCATTCAGGGCGGCGTCAGTGACCACCCCGTCAAGCCGTTCACGCCGGTGACGCAGAAGGAAAAGCACGCCAACCGGGTGATCGGTGCGCCCTGAGGGGTTGGCTTGGCTTAGAGCAGCCCTTCGATCACCTCGCCATCGGGTACGATGCGCACGGGACGATTTTGCCGGTCGTCAACAAACGTATTGGGTTCGATGCCGACGGCTTTATAGATTGTGGCCAGCAGGTCTCCGGGGCGCAGGGCGTTGTCGGCCGGTTCGCCGCCGTCGGCTGTCGTTCGTCCAATGATCGTGCCGGGACGCACGCCGCCGCCAGACAGCAGCACCGCCATGGCCTTGGGCCAGTGTCCGCGCCCGGCTCCGGCGTCAATCCGCGGGTTGCGGCCGAACTCGCCGCAAGCCACGACGAGTGTCTGTTCAGCCATCCCACGGTCGGCCAGGTCGAGCAGCAGCATGCTGAGTGCCTGGTCATACGGCGGCAGCCGCTTCCGCAGGTTCTTCTCGATGGTGTAGTGGTCATCCCACCAGTCGACGTCTTTCTCGTAGAGATTGATGGTGACAAAGGTCGACCCGGCTTCGACCAGCCGCCGCGCCATCAGCGCGCCCTGGCCATAGGCATGCCGGCCATATTGGTCGCGCAGGGTGGTCGGTTCACGTGAGAGGTCCAGCGCCTCGCGGACCTGAGAGCCGGTCACCAGCTCGAAGGCCTGCTGATGCAGGACATCATGACCATTCAGCAATTGGTCCCGGTCGACCTGAGCCACCATCTGGTCGAACTGCTTGAGCAGGGCACGGCGGTTTTCGAAGCGGGCCAGGTTGATGCCATTGGGCAGATTGAACTCCGGCGGGCGGTAATTGCCCAGCGTGGGATCGCCGCCGGCATTCAAGGCGTTGTGCCGGGGGCCAAGAAAATTGGCGGCCTGATAAAACCCCGCGTGTGACTGGTAGTCTTCCGGGATGCAGACGTAGGCGGGCATTCCCGGCTGCCGCGCTCCGGCCAGTTTGGAGATGACCGCCCCCTGCGCCGGAAACTGCTGGCCCCGCTGCCGCGCATTGAGGAGCGGCATCCCGGTCTGAACCCAGTGCTGCGCGTCGTCATGCACCGACAGGTCGTGGGTGATCGAACGGATGACTGCGCAGCGGTCGGCAATTGCCGCATGCTGCGGCATCAGCTCGCAGACCTGCAATCCGGGGAGGTTGGTCGCGATCGGCTTGAACGGCCCGCGGATCACATCCGGCGCGTCGGGCTTCATGTCGTACATGTCGATGTGCGACGGCCCGCCCGCCATGAAAAACAGGATGACGGAGGTCTTCGTGGGGTGGCTCCCCGTCTCAGCGGCACGGCCGCGCTGACCCAGCATCTGCGCGAGAGTCAATCCGCCCAGGGCCAGGCTGCCGACGCTTAGAAAGCTGCGGCGGGTGAGTCCATCGCACAAGCGTGCCGGACGGCCAAGCAGATTCAGCATACGATCACCCTCCCGCGAAATCACCGTAAAAGCGTTCACGACCGAGAACGATTGTATCAACGTTGATGTGTTGCAGCAGCGGGAAAAATTCTTCTCGCACAGAGCCTATCGACACGGGACCAAACTCACGAAGATGTCGGGCTTGCCGCCCCGATCCCGCGGGAGAGCGCGGCAATCGAACGTGTATCCATACCAGCGCCAAACAGCATCCATGATCGCCATTGACGTTCGAGACCTGCGAAAAACGTATCGGGTCTACCGCAAGCAGGAGGGGTTGCTGGCCTCCATCCGGGGGCTGTTCCACCGCGAGTACTCTTCGGTTCCCGCCGTGGCCGGAGTCAGCTTTCAAATCGAGCAGGGCGAGATGGTGGCCTTTCTCGGACCCAACGGTGCGGGCAAGACGACCACCCTCAAGCTGCTGGCCGGGTTGATCTACCCCACCTCGGGAACAGCCACCGTGCTGGGACATGTCCCGTGGAAGCGGGAACTCTCGTATCGCCGGCAGTTTGCCCTCGTGATGGGACAGAAGAACCAGCTCTGGTGGGACTTGCCGGCACAGGAGTCCTTCCGCCTGCACCGCGAGATCTACCGCATTCCCGACGACCAGTACCAGCGGCGGCTGGATGAACTGACGGAACTGCTGGAGGTCAAAAAGTTGATTTCGCAGCCAGTCCGCGAACTGTCGCTGGGCGAACGGATGCGGATGGAACTGATCGCGGCACTGCTTCACAGCCCCGATGTCTTGTTCCTTGATGAACCAACCATTGGGCTGGATGTGGTGTCTCAACACAAGGTGCAGGAATTTTTGAAGCACTACCAGCAGGAACAGCGGATCACCGTCATTTTGACGAGCCACTACATGAAGGACGTGCAGGCGTTGTGCAAGCGGGCGATCATCATCAACGGCGGCGAGATCAAACATGACGGGCCGCTGTCCGACATTGTCGACCGCTTCAGCACCTTCAAAGTCATCGAGCTGCAGTTCGCCGAAGCTCAAATTCCCACCGGTTTGGAAAAATTCGGCCAGGTGTTTGACCAGAAAGCTCCGCGGGTCAAGCTCCGTGTGCCCCGCAAGTCGATCCCTGAAACCCTCACCGCGCTGCTCTCGCAGTATGACCTGGAAGATGTCGGCGTGCAGGACCGCCCACTGGAAGAGGTGATCGCGGAAATGTTTACGGCCACGCGGTCTGATGCAGCCGAGTGATTCACGACACGGCGGCATTCAATCGCCGCTCGATGACATGCGGGCTGCCGCACGCAGCAATGCGGCTGTCAGTTGGTCGAGGCTGGCCGGTTTGACGAGGTGTTCGTCGAAGCCTGCTGCGCGACTTTCCTGTTTCGCATCCTCTTCGTCAAAGCCGCTCAGTCCAATGATGTACAGCCAGCTGAAGCGGGGATCCGCACGCAGGCGGCGGGCGACTTCGCGGCCGTCCATTCCCGGCATGGAGACATCCAGAAACACTACGTCATACGCCCCGTCACTGACGCTGGCGATCGCGCTCGGGCCGTCGAAGGCGGTGCTCACAGTCTGCTCTATGGTCGAGAGCATGAGCGCCAACATACGGGCCGAAGCCCGGACATCATCAACGACGAGAATCTTGAACTGCGGCAGTCTGTTTGACATGGCCTCCGTTGGTGCCACTGACGCCGTGACTTGTCGCGGCGACGAGTCGGGATCATCGGCACGGGGCAGACGGATGGTGAATTCACAGCCACGTCCCGTGGCTCCGTCGCTCGCGGCTTGAATTCTTCCGCCATGCAGTTCCACCAGACGGCGAACGAGCCACAGTCCAATGCCCAGACCACCCGCGGAGCGGCCGCGGCCGTGGCTGGGCGAGACAAGATCAAACATGCTGGTCAACTGCGCGGGCTCAAATCCGGCACCGCCGTCGCGGACACGAAAAACAATGTCCTGGTCGTCATGTTCAACGGACAACTCGACCGTCCCCGGTGGCTCAGTGGCCTGCACGGCGCTGGAGAGCAGAATCGCCAGGGCCTGGACGAGTCGAGCGCGGTCGCCATTGAGCCACGCGTTTTCATCGGAGCCGGTCACCGCCAACGGGACGTTGCGCTCTGCCGCGGCTGGCTGTGCGGCGGCCAGAGACTCCTTCACGATCGCTCCGACCGAAATCCGCTCGCACTGCGGGGTGACGCGGCCCTGCAGGATTCGCGAGACATCGAGCGAATCGTCGATCAGGCGCTTGAGCGCACCCACCTGGCGGTGAATGATCGGCAACAGGCTTTCGACTTGTGTGGGGTTTTGCGTTGTCAGCTCCAGAATCTGAACGGCATTGGTCAGCGGGCCGAGCGGATTGCGAAGTTCGTGGGCGAAGAACGCCAGGAAGTCATCTTTCTGCCGATGTTCCGCTTTGAGCGCTGCCTCCCGCTCTTTCAGCAAATGAATGTCGGTGTGCGTCCCGGTCCACGATTCGATGGTGCCCTCATGATTCTTGAAAGGCACGGCGTGGGTCAGATGCCATCGAAATTCTCCAGAGGCAACACGCAGCCGCTGCTCCAAAGTGAACGGGATCCCGCGCTCCACCCCCTCCAACCAGTCTTCCAGTCGGGCATTGGATTCTTCCGGTGGCAGCAGCCGGGTCCAGCCCCAATCGACAAGTTCCGCCATGGTCATGCCCGTTTGAAGTTCCATCGTGCGGTTGACAAAACCAAGCAGACCGTCGGCACGAGCCATCCACATCATGACTGGCACGTGGTCCGAAAGGCTTTGCAACCGGATTCCATTCTCTGACAAGTGGTTTTCTAGAGACATGCCACGCATTCTGGAAATGCCAGCGACTGGAGGATTGGATCGCGACATCAATAAAAGTCAATTTTTAGTCGTAAAATCGATGGCGGCACACGAATGCGCCATGGACCAGCGCGGTGCGAATCGTTGATCAGGCGGGGTTTGAGCGAAGTGTCGACAGACATGCAGCGCCAGCCCCGGAAAGGAATTTGGAAGCGTGCGTCAACCACCGCCGCCGCCGTTGACCTCGGTGGATGTTGTCATCGTGAAATGCGTGCGTCGTTCAACCGCAGTGGCCCGCCGATTCGCAGTGCGAACCGCACTGCGCTGCGGCCGCCTCTTCCGCCGCGCGGATCCCGGCCGCAGTCTCCGGGCCTGGACCGGTCACCGTGAACCCCAGGTCTTCGATCATCCGATAGTCGTCTTCGGGACTCTGCCCCTTGGTGGTCAGGTAGTCGCTGACAAACATGGAGTTCGCCGCGTACAACCCCTGTGGCTGCAGCCAGCGGAGCTGCAGTTCGCGTCCGCCAGCAATGCGAATTTCGCTCTGCGGATTGGCCAGGCGGAACAAACACAGCACCTTGAGGCAGTAGCGCGGGTTGAGTTTTTGCACCGCTTCCAATGGCGTCCCGTCGATCGGGTGCAGGAAATTGACGGGGATCGATTCGACGCCCAACTCGCGCAGCGCAAGGGCCAGATCCACGACATCCTGATCGGCTTCGCCCATGCCGACAATCCCGCCCGAACAAAGTTCCATCCCCGCGTTGCGGACGGCTTTCAGCGTGTCCAGCCGATCCTCATACGTGTGCGTGCTGCAGATCTCGGGATAGAACCGCTCGCTCGTGTTGAGGTTGTGGTTGATCCTGTCGACACCGGCCTCCGCCAATTGCTCGGCCTGGTTTGGATTCAGAAGGCCCAGGCAGCAGCAGACATTCAGCGGCAGCGTCTCTTTGATTTTCTTGACGACCTTCACGACATGGTCGACTTCCCGGTCGCTCGGGCCGCGTCCCGAGGCGACAATGCAAAACGTCCGGGCTTTGGTCTCGGCCGCCTTGCGGGCGCTGGCCAGCAGCGTCTCCTCGTCGTTCCAGCGGTACTTGGGGATCTCGGCGTCCGAAATTTTGGACTGCGAACAGTAGCCACAGTCTTCCGGGCAGAGGCCACTCTTTGCGTTCCGCAGGTAGTAAAGCTGCACGTCGTTGCCCCAGCGCTCATAGCGCACACGGTAGGTGGCCGCCAGCAGGGCCGGCAGTTCCCGATCCTCGCAACGGAGCACTGACAGGGCCTCGGCCGCTGACAGAGGAACGCCAGCCAGCACCTTGTCAGCGAGTTTGTCCCAGGCAACGTTGGGGGCGACAGGGATGGCAGTAGGCGCAACCGGAGCGAGCGTGGATTCCATCACGAATTCATCTTTCGAAACGAACGAGCAGCAGTGAGCGAAGAACCCCGATAGGGGATGAAGAAGGCGGTGCAAGCCGCCCATCCGCGCCAGGGATTCCGGAGCGAGCAAAACATACCAGTGTGGGGCTCCAAGTTACAGGTCAGCCCGCCGGGGGTAAAGGCAAGCCGCCGCCACTTGCCCTCCGGCACGAACATCATGGCTGCGGCTTTTTGGCAGTCCCATAAACAAGGTCGAGGGCCGCCTTCAAATCCATCCGCCGGAACGTGAGCTTTGAAGCGGGATCTTCCACAGGAGTTCCCGTTTGCTTGAGGATCGCCAGCATCGCCTCGGGCAGGTTGGCTCCGTGCTGTTTCCAGTCGTACTTGGTCTGGTCGATCGCTTCGCGCAGCAACATCACCGAGCCACAGGCGATGGCATTCGACGAAGACGTGGCGGAGGCGGGGACCAACAGATCCACCTTGGCGTGCCGGTCCAGGTAGACTTCGTCCTTGCCGGGCTTCACCGCGCCAATCGCAAAGCAACCGGGCTGGCAGGCCGGCCAGGAGATGCCCTTGGAAAAGGTGTGGTTTCCCGTCGGCGCGCTGACCCAGATGCCCAAGTCGCGCAGGGCCTTGAGCTTCACGTCGATGTCGGTGGGCACTGGCTTGTCATGTTCCAGATCATCGACCGGAGCCAAGTTGACCGTGGTGATCCGGTACTCTTGGTGATGGTCAACAATCCATTGCAGTCCAGCGGCGAGACTTTGGTGGTCGCGGATGTTGCAGTGGCAGCATTCCAGCCCACGGATGACCGCGACCTGATTGTTGTAGGCCACCCCGCGCTTGCCCTTGGAGTTGATCGACGAGGGAACGCCGATCGTTGATCCGTGGTAGCCCTTCCCTTCGTGCTTGGGATCGTTGTCGCCGTCGACACTGTCATACGAAACCAGCACCTTGGGCAATTCGCCGTCCGACATCGACCACTCGGGCATCGACAGTTTGCACCCGTCGTCCACCAGCGCCAGCGTCTGCCCCTTGCCGAAAGTCAGCTTGTCGCCATACGCCTCCCACACCGAAAGAATCCCGGCGTGCTTGAAGGGCACCGGATCGGCAGGCTCGGCCGCGCTCAAGGTATACGCTGCCAGGAGCAGGAGAGAAGTTGTGAAGGCCAGGGTTTGGGGTTTCATCGTCCGGTTCCAGTCAAGATTCGCCGACGGATCCCAAGCCGAATCTCGGATCATGATTCAGTAGAATATCAAATTTCAGATTTAAAATTTCACAGTAAAATGCGTTTTTCAGCATTCACACGGCTGGGTGAGAGTTGCGTTTCGCATCGCTGAGACACTGCCAACACTCCGAGATCGTCTCAAACACTGTGAAATCTGAAATTTGAAATTATTGAGTCCACAACCTCTGGCGGCATCAGTCAAAACCGAAAGTTGCGGAAGCATCCCTTATTCCGCCACCGTCATAATCTCTCCCGCCATTTCTCCCGCATGGTAGCTGGAGCGGACGAACGGGCCGCTGGCGACCAGGGAGAATCCGAGTTTGCGGGCATCGACGCCGATTTCGTCGAACTCCTCGGGCGGGACGTAGCGTTCCACGGGGAGGTGTTCGGGCGAGGGCTGCAGGTACTGCCCGAGGGTCAGCATGTCGCAGCCGACCGAACGCAGGTCGGCGAGCACATCAAACAGTTCTTCCCGGGTCTCACCCAGGCCGAGCATCAGCCCGCTCTTGGTGGTCATCTCGGGCGCGGTCTGCTTTACCTGCAACAGCAGGTCGAGGGTCCGCCTGTAGTCCGCGTTGCGGCGAACGCGATGATAGAGGCGGGGAACCGTTTCTGTGTTGTGGTTGAACACTTCCGGCCGGCTTTCGATGACCCGGTGGATCGCCTCGCGGTTGCCCATGAAGTCTGGCGTCAACACCTCCACCGTGGCTCCCGTCCGCCCGCGCACCGCCAGGACACAGCGGTAGAAATGGTCGGCCCCGCCGTCTCGCAGGTCGTCGCGGGTCACCGAGGTGATCACCACATACCGCAGCCCCAACCGCGCCGCCGCTTCAGCGACACGTTCCGGTTCGTCCTGTTCCAGCTTTTCTGTCTTCCCTTTGGGAACAGAGCAGAAGCCACAGGGGCGGGTGCAGACGTTGCCCAGGATCATGAAGGTGGCGGTTTGCTTGGACCAGCATTCCGTCCGGTTGGGGCACTTGGCACTTTCGCAGACAGTCTCCAGCCGCAGGTCCTGAATCACGCTGCCCGTGAACGCCATGCCCGGTTCCGGCAGCGGCCGCTTGAGCCACGGTGGCAGCCGGCGGCGCGGAGCGACATCGCTGGGGGATGGGGGCGGCGACAGATTCACGATTTCCAACATGGCGGTCTCACGAAAGCTGCGAACTTTTGCTCTGACGAACGCACCGCGGGGGTTGTGGCGGGCGTGGTTCCGACCGTGTGCTCAGCGAACACGGAAACGAATTCAATTGCGACATGCATGATAGACGGGAGCAATAGAAGTCGCCATCAGGGAGGGCGCAAGACTGGCCAGTTTTGAGGATGGCGAAGCCGCACCGCAACCCGCAGTGTCAGCGATGGTGGGGGTGCTGTCGGCAACGCCTCGGGGGACTGACATCCCCCCCCAGACTTTATCCTGCGAATGACACAGTGCTGCCACGCGTCTTTCTCAGATCTCAGCCGATCAACACAGAATGAACGGCATTGAGCTGCACGCTGTTGCTTTCCGGCTGATTTTGGGAGAACGCGCCAGCCCTGCCGAGTGCCGCGAACAACCTTGTGCCGGGGGCGGACTTCCGGAATAATTCGGCCTGAGGTGCCAGCCGGCGTGGCGGGCAGGGAAGCACGACGCACCGGTAGATGAAATGCACGAATTCGAAACGTATCTGGCCGCGGCGCAGGCTGCGGCGCGGCTGGCGGGGAAGGTCTTGGAGGAGTGGGGTGAAAAGTTCACGGTCAGTGAAAAAGGCCCCTCCGACCTCGTGACCGAAGCGGATGTGGCGGCCCAGCGGGGGATTTTTGACCTGCTGCACGGACGGTTTCCGAGCCACGGGTTTCTGGGTGAAGAAGGTTTGAACCGTGCTGGCAATTCGGAGTTCCGCTGGGTCATCGACCCGCTGGATGGTACGTCGAATTACGTACACCGATTCCCCTACTATTGCGTCTCCATTGGGCTGGAATGGAACCGCGAACTGGTCGTGGGTGTGGTGTTCGACCCCACCCGCAACGAGATGTTTTCCGCCGCCAAAGGGCTGGGAGCCACGCTCAACGACAAGCGAATCCGGCCCAGCCGGTTTTCCAGCCTGTCTCAGGCGCTGGTCATCGCCAGCTTCCCCCCAGCGGCGACGTGCGACAGTCCGGCGGTGCAACGGTTCATGCGGATTCTTCCCAAGGCTCAGGCGGTGCATCGCTCCGGGTCGGCCGCGCTGAACCTGGCCTATGTGGCTTCGGGCCGGCTCGAAGGGTTTTGGTCAACCAGCCTCAAGCCATGGGACATGGCGGCGGGTGCCCTGCTCGTCACCGAGGCCGGCGGACGCATCACGCGGACCACGGGCCAGGCCCTCGACATCGAAGTCTCCGATCTGCTGGCCACGAACGGCCTCGGATTGCATGAAGAGCTGGTGAGCGCGTTGACGGACACGGTCTGAATAGCCGTCCGAGGAGGCCTCTCGGGCTGGCCAGTTTTTGAAGATGGCGGAAGCTGAATCAGCCGGAGGCCGTTAGGCCCCGGTTCTGGTCGTGCCAAATAGATAGCGGCGATTGTGGAAAATCTGAAACCGGACGCAAACGCGTTCCGGCTGATTTTTCGAAAACTGGCCAGCCCTGTGGAGGCCTCGAACGATCCTTGATTTCGGGGTCCGGATTCACCAGAATGCCAAGGTCGTATGTAGTCACCGGTTCGGTGTGCGGTTGTGGTCTGGGTGGGTTCAAGCATGTCGTTTGAAAACGTGGAACGGCTCAAAAAGCAATTCACGGACAAATATGTTGTCGCTGACTTCAACCAGCCCGAGCTGCGGCGGTTCAAGGGGCTGACCGGCCAGGTCAAAACGGTCAACATGAACGGCCGGGCACTGGTTCAGTTTCAGCATCCTGTCGACATCAGTTGGTACGACATCGACTTTGGCTACCTACGCGTCGTGGACAAGCCACAGCCCAAGGTGGAAGTCAAGAAGGAGAAGGAAGCGGCCAAACCGGCTCCCGCCGCAAAACCCGCGGCTCCGGCAACTCCAGCCGCTGGCGCAGCGGCCGCCCCCGCCGCGAAGCAGAGCCCCCTGGAACTGGCCCGTGCCCAGGCGATGGCCAAAGCCACAGGAGGCTCAGCCACCGCCCCCGCTCCTGCCGCCGCCGCAAAGCCCCTTTCCAAAATTGAACTGGCTCGTCAACAGGCAGGACTGAAGGCCGCCGGCGCACCTGCGGCTCAAGCCGCACCTCCGGCTGCTCCTGCACCTGTCGCGGCAGCTCCCGTGGAGCCCACACCCGCCGCGCCGGCACCTGTGGCTCCCGCCGCGGCAAAGTCGGCTGTTCCCACCACCGGTCCAGATGGAAAGCCACTGTCGAAGTTGGAATTGGCCCGGTTGCAGGGTGCATTCAAGGGTTAGCGAGTCTTGGATCGCAGAAGCGAACCGAGAACCCAACGTGGTCACGAAGCCCCAATTGATGTTGGGGCTTTTTTATTTGTCTTCGCGGCGCGATTTCAGGACGTGCTGGACAATTCTCGTGCGGCACGGCACACTCGCGGGAACGAATGGGAGCCGAGAAGCGTCTGAACTCACAGGCCAGGGTTGGCCGGAGGCTTTTCAATTTTCCCAGACCATGGGCCGCCAGTTGCCTTTGCACTTCTGCCAGGTGATTCCACCGGGCTGGTCGTGCTGAGGGCGGTTCTGAGGATTTTCAGCATGTCGTACCTCCCGCGTGTTGCCGCGTGTATCGCCCTCTTTTCGTGTGCAGTGGCTGTGTGGCTCACCGCGGCGGCAGCCCCGCCGGCCACCCAGGACCGAGCCACCATGAAAAAGCAGTTTGAGGCCGGCAATTTCAAGGAAGCCCTGGCGGGCTATAAAAAACTGGTGCTGAACCCGGCAACTGACCCCAAACGGGTCAGTGAAGACCTGCCGATGGCGGTGAGTTGCCTGCAGCAACTGGGGTTGATCGATGAAGTTGACGCGCTGCTGGAGCAGGCGATCGCCGTTCATCCCCAGAATTGGCGGTTCTTGGAAGCCACGGCCAAGACCTACCTCGAAATCGAACACGAGGGGTTCATTGTCGCCGGGACATTCAGCCGTGGCGGACGGCGCGGCAATGATGGCAAGTTCGTCAACTGCGCCGACCGTGACCGCGTGCGGGCTCTGCAACTTTTGGAGCAGGCGCTTCCTTTGGCCAACGCCGACGCGGACAAGCCGGAGGTCGCCCGGTTTTGCCAGCAGTTTGCCAGCGCTCTGGTGTTTGGAAGGTCTTGGAGCCACTCTTGGAAACTGCAAATCCTGACGGATATTGCCCAGCTCCCTGATTATGAAGAGCAGTACTGGAACTATTACAACACGGGGGTGGTCACCGCGCCGGTCGATGCCGAAGGTGCGCCGGTTTTTTACCACCTCCCAAAATCCTATGACGCCGCTGCCAACGACGGCGAACGCTGGCGGTGGATGCTGGCCCAGACGGTCGAAAACAATCCGAGCCGCCGCAATGAGGTTGAACTGGCCTGGGCCGACTTTCTGCACAGCCAGTTTGGCGTGCAGACTTTGGCCGCCTACGGCTGGCAGCGCCAGGATGACGATGGCGACGAGCGAGACCAGAACGAGAGCGGCACCTACGCGCTGCACACCCTGGACGATGGCGAGACGATTGCCAAGTTGGCCACGGGGATCAAACGGTTCAAGCTTCCGGATGAGTTCAATGCCATCAAGAACTACGAGGCGATCGCCGCACGGGGCAAATCCACGCAGGGAGAGTCCGCACGGACGCATCTGGCGCAGATCTATTCCGATCGGCGGCAGTATGTGAAGGCGGCCTCCGCGTGGCGGCTGGCCATTCAGGAATACGGGCCGGGCGACAACAAATGGCGGGCCAACGCGCTGCAACAGATCGTGGGCAACTGGGGGCGGTTTGACCACGGGCAGCCCCAGCCGGCGGGACGCGGCGCAACCGTTGAATATCGCTTTCGCAACGGCAGTCAGGTCTCGTTTGAAGCCTGGGAGATTGATGTCGCCAAGTTTTTGACCGACGCGAAGGCCTATTTGCAGCAGAAACCCAAGCAACTCGACTGGCGGAAGCTGAATGTCGACGACTTTGGCTACACGCTGATCACGGAGAACCAAAACCAGTACATCAAGGGCAAGGTCGCCGCCTGGGAGATGACGGTTAAGCCACGGCCCGAGCATGTGGACGACCGGGTGACCGTGACGACGCCACTGCAAAAAGCCGGCGCTTATTTAGTGACGGCCAAGATGGCGGATGGCAACGTCGGCCGGATCATCGTCTGGGTGGCGGATACGGTCATTGCCCGCAAGACGCTGGATTCCAAGACGGCCAATGACCGGGCGGTGCTGTATTACGTTGCAGATGCCGTGACGGGGCTGCCGGTCGAGAAGGCAAATGTGGAGTTCTTTGGGTGGCGGCAAACCTACAATTCGATGAACCGCGAAAATCGGATCTCAGTCCAGAATTTCGCCGATTTCACCGACAAGGACGGCCAGTTGATGCCGTCGGTCGCGCAGTTGTCCGACCAGTACCAGTGGCTCACCATCGCCCGTGGCGGCAACGGCGAAGCGGATCGCCTGGCATTCCTTGGGTTTTCCGGCATCTGGTACGGCCAGAGCAGCGACCAGGCCTATGACGAGGTGAAGACCTTCGCCATTACCGACCGTCCGGTGTACCGGCCGGACCAACTGGTCAAATTCAAATTCTGGGTGCAGCATTCCCGGTATGACGAGGCCGACAAATCGGCTTTCGCCAACAAGACCTTCACGGTCCAGATCCACAATCCGCAGGGGGAGAAGGTTTACGAGCAAAAGCTGAAGACCGACGCCTTTGGCGGGCTGGAAGGAGAGTATCCGCTCCCCAAGGGTGCCCAGTTGGGCGTGTACCAGGTGTTTATCGTCGACCACGGCGGGGGATCGTTCCGCGTCGAGGAGTATAAGAAGCCTGAGTTCGAGGTGACGGTGGAGGCCCCCAGGGAACCGATCCGGCTAGGGGAAAAGGTCACCGCCAAGATCGAGGCCAAGTATTTATTTGGTGCACCCGTCACCAAAGCGAAGGTGAAGTACAAGATTCTGCGCAGTCCACACACCAGCACGTGGTATCCGCTCGCGCGGTGGGATTGGTTTTACGGCAAAGGGTATTGGTGGTTCGCCTACGACTACGACTGGTATCCCGGCTGGTCGCGGTGGGGCTGCCTCCGGCCGATCGGCTGGTGGTGGGGTTCGCCCAGTCACCCGCCGGAAGTGGTGGCAGAACAGGAGGTCGAGATCGGTGCCGATGGCACGATCTCCGTCGAGATCGACACGCAGCCGGCCAAGGCGCTGCATGGCAACCAAGACCACAAGTATTCCATCACGGCTGAAGTTGTCGATGAAAGCCGCCGGACGATTGTCGGCACGGGCGATGTGCTGGTCGCCCGGCAGCCGTTCCGAGTCTTTGCCTGGGTGGACCGCGGCCATTATCGCGTGGGCGATGTGGTCGGCGCGCAGTTCCAGGCCCATACGCTGGACCATCAGCCGGTCGCCGGCCAGGGCGAACTGACGCTCTACAAGATCACCTACGACGAGAAGCAGGAACCGGTGGAGAAGGCGGTGCAGACGTGGAAGCTCGACACCAATGTCGAGGGCAATGCCACGCAGCAGTTCAAGGCGGATGCGGCGGGACAGTACCGGCTGTCGTACAAGGTGACGGACGACAAGCAGCACACGATGGAGGGCGGCTATCTGTTCGTGGTCATTGGCGACGGGTTCGACGGTCACGAGTACCGCTTCAACGATCTGGAGCTGATCACCGACAAGCAGGAATACGCTCCCGGCGACAAGGTGAAACTGCTGATCAATACCAACCGGGCCGACGGCGCGGTGGCGCTGTTTGTGCGGCCCTCGAACGGGGTCTACCTGCCGCCGAAGATCATCCGCCTGGATGGCAAAAGCCACATGGAAGAGATTGCGATTGTGCAGCGGGACATGCCCAACGTGTTCATCGAAGCGCTGACCGTGGCGAACGGGAAGGTGTACACCGAGGTCAAGGAAGTCGTCGTTCCGCCGGAAAAGCGTGTGCTGAATGTGGACGTGGTGCCTTCGCAGACCGAATACAAACCGGGCGCGCCGGCGACGGTGCAGGTCAAACTCACGGGACTGGATGGTAAGCCCTACGTCGGATCGACCGTGATCACGATGTACGACAAGGCGTTGGAGTACATCTCCGGCGGGTCCAACGTCCCCGAGATCAAGGAGTTCTTCTGGAAGTGGCGGCGGCACCACACGCCGCAGACACGGCACAGCCTCGAGCGTTCGTTCGCGAATCTCAATCGTCCCAACGAAGAGCCGATGCAGAATCTAGGGACGTTCGGGGATAGCGTGGTGGAAGAATCGGGCAGGCCCCGGGTGCAGGCGATGCGCCGCGGCGGAGGAATGGGTGGGGGGCCGATGGCACCGGGAGCAATGGTGCAAAGTTTTGCCGGAGCACCCATGGCAGCAGAGGCCCCCATGGCGGAGGCGAAGGACGCCAACGCCGCACCTGCCGGCGGTGGCGGCGGTGGCGGCGGTGATGTCGCCGCACCAGTCCAGCCGGTGCTCCGCACCAACTTCGCCGACAGCGCCTTCTGGGCCGGTTCGGTGACCACAAACGCTGAAGGGATGGGGGAAGTCTCCCTGACCATGCCCGAGAACCTGACCGGTTGGAAGGTCAAAGTCTGGGGCTTGTCCCATGGCACGCGCGTGGGCCAGGGCGAAGTCGAAGTCACGACAAAAAAGAATCTGCTGATCCGCCTGCAGGCCCCGCGGTTCTTTGTCCAGACGGATGAAGTTGTGCTCTCCGCCAATGTGCACAACTATCTGAAATCCGCCAAGGCGGTCGACGTGGCCTTGGAACTGGATGGTGACACACTGGCCCCAATGGCGGACCTCGTGCAAAAGATCAATATCCCCGCCGGCGGCGAACAGCGCGTCGATTGGCGGGTGAAGGTCACCAATGAAGGCGAAGCGGTTATCCGCATGAAGGCGTTGACCGACGAAGAGTCGGATGCGATGCAGATGACGTTCCCGGTCTATATTCACGGAATGCTCAAGACGGAGTCGTTCTCTGGGGCGATCCGGCCGGAGCAGACTTCAGGCAAACTGACGTTCACCGTGCCCGCCGAACGCCGGATCAACGACAGCCGGTTGGAAGTCCGCTACTCGCCCTCGCTGGCGGGGGCGATGGTCGACGCCCTGCCGTACATGGTGGAATACCCTTACGGCTGCACCGAACAGACGCTCAACCGCTTCCTGCCGACGGTCATCACGCAGCGCGTGCTGCAGAAGATGCAGCTCGACCTGAAGGCGATCGGTGAGAAGCGCACCAACCTCAACGCCCAGGAAATTGGCGATGACCGCGAACGCGCCAAGGGGTGGAAGCGGTTCGACCGCAACCCGGTGTTTGAGGCCGATGAGGTCGACCTGCTGGTCAAAACCAACCTGCAGGCCCTGACGAGCATGCAACTTTCGGACGGCGGATGGGGCTGGTTCTCCGGCTACGGTGAACACTCCTGGCCGCACACCACGGCCACCGTGGTGCATGGCCTGCAGATCGCCAAACAGAATGACATCGCCCTTGTTCCCGGTGTGCTCGAACGCGGCATCGAGTGGCTCACACGCTATCAGGGCGAACAGGTGCAGTGGCTTAAAAACCACCGCGACAAAAAGAAAGACACCCGTCAAAAAGCGCATGCCGATGAACTCGACGCCCTCGTGTTCATGGTCCTGACGGACGCCGATGTGGCGAACGCCGACATGCAGGAGTTTCTGTACCGCGACCGCGTGGAACTGGCTGTCTACGCCAAGGCCTTGTTCGGTCTGGCCCTCCACAAGCTGGGGCAGGCCGACAAACTGGCGATGATCCTGCAGAACATCGACCAGTTCCTCGTGCAGGACGAAGAGAACCAAACCGCCTATCTCAAGCTGCCGGAAAACAACTGGTGGTGGTACTGGTACGGCAGCGACATCGAAGCGAATGCGTACTTCCTCAAGCTGCTCTCCAAGACGGATCCCAAGGGGACACGGGCACCCGGGCTGGTGAAGTACCTGCTCAACAACCGCAAGCATGCCACCTACTGGAACAACACCCGCGACACATCGCTGTGCATTGAGGCAATGGCCGACTTCATGGCGGCCAGCGGAGAAGACCAGCCGAACCTGACGCTGGAGATTCTGCTGGACGGCAAGGTTCGCAAAGAAGTCAGCATCTCCCGTGCGAACCTGTTTACCTTCGACAACCAGTTCGTCCTGTTTGGCGACGCCGTCGAATCCGGCGAGCACACGCTCGAACTGCGGAAGAAGGGGACCGGTCCGCTCTATTTCAATGCCTACCTGACCAACTTCACCCAGGAAGAGATGATCACCAAGGCCGGCTTGGAGATCAAAGTCCAACGCAAGGTCTACAAGCTGACTCCCGTCGACAAGCAGGCCGACGTGGCGGGAAGCCGGGGCCAGGCGGCGAAGCAAAAGGTCGAGAAGTATCAGCGGACGGAACTGGCCAATGGTGCGACGCTCAAAAGCGGCGATCTCGTGGAGATCGAACTCGAGATCGACAGCAAGAATGACTACGAATACCTGGTGTTCGAGGACATGAAGGCCGCCGGGTTCGAACCGGTCGACATCCGCTCGGGCTACACTGGCAACGACCTGCACGCCTACGTCGAATTCCGCGATGAGCGCGTCGCCTTCTTCGCCCGCGGCCTGACCCGTGGCAAACACTCCGTGAGCTACCGCCTGAGGGCCGAAATCCCCGGCAAGTTCAGCGCCCTGCCCACCCGTGGCTCAGCCATGTACGCCCCGGAACTGAAGGCGAATTCCGACGAGATCAAGCTGTCGATCGAAGATTGATTTGCTGCCGATGGACAAGAAGTTGAGCCACGGATGGAACACAGGCGAAACACGGATAAAGACAAGATTTCGATGTCAACATGTCCGTGTGACTCCGTGACTCCGTGTTTCATCCGTGGCTCTTTACATTCGGAGTTGACGGTGCGCATTCCGAGCCACATGGCAAGTTGGGTCGCCTTCCTGGGGCTCATCCTCGTTGGTGTTGTGTGGTTGATCCAGAGTTCCAGAAGCGCAACTGCGGAAGGGCAGGCCACCAATCCCGACGTCGTGGCCTGCGCGATCACGCTGGGCGATGTGGTCTCGGGCCGAGCCCAGATTGTCGATCTGGCCTACACGCTGAATGCCAAAACGCCGCACTGGCCGGGCGACAACTACCAGCCGTTCCAGTTGACGACGATCGCCACGCTGGAAAAGAACGGCGTGCTGTCGAAAATGATCACCACGTCCGAACATCTGGGAACGCACATTGACGCTCCCAACCATTTCGAAACGAAACAACCCTCTGTCGATGCCATTCCCCCGGAACAGCTTTTCGCGCCTGGTGTGGTCATTGATGCCATTTTGCAGTCCGAACGCTCAGCGGACTATGTCCTGCAGCCGGCCGACATTGAAGCCTGGGAGAAGGTGAATGGAAGGATCCCGGAGGGGGCGGTCGTGTTTCTGCACACAGGCTGGGGTCGCTTCTGGGACAACTACGACCGGTTCAAGAATCAGGAGGTCGGCGGGGCCATGCATTTCCCGGGCTATTCGCCCGATGCCGCCCGCATTCTTGTGACCGAACGCAAAGTCCGGGGCTTGGGGATCGACACGCTGAGCATCGACACCGGCACCTCGCGCGACTTCCAAGTGCATCACATCGTGAATGCCGCCGGCAAGTACGGCCTTGAAAACGTGGCGAACCTGGGAAAACTGCCGGCGAGAGGATTCTTCGTGGTCGTGGCTCCCATCAAAGTGGAAAGCGGCAGCGGCGGGCCGACACGGATCTTTGCGATTGTGCCGAAGAAGACGTGATCGGCCTGCTCGGCCCAGCCCGGTCAGAACTCATACGGCGACTGAAAGTTCGCCAGGTGCAGATTTGGCAGTTTGAGGGCCGCCAGTTCGCTGGCCACCGCGTCGCGGAAACGGGCCTTCAAATGGACGGCGTAGACGGGCACGGTGGGACTGACTTTCTTCAGTTCCTCGGCCATCATGTTCGGAGTCAGATGCTTGGAGATGACTGCCAGCCGCTCCATCGCATTCGGGAACGTGACCTCGAGAAAGACCCCCTTGAGGTTGGGTGTCTTCTGTGCCACACGCCAGATTTCCTCGGTGGGGCCTGTATCAGAAACAATGATGAAGCTGGATTTGCCATCATTGAGGATAAACCCGGTCGTCGGGACGACGTGGTTCACCTCGACGGGTGTAATGGTGATCCCTTCAATCTGAAACGGCTGGCCAGGAACGATCTGGTGCAGCTTCATGAATGGAGCCGGTGAGCCTGGAGGCGACAGGGCGACAAAGTCCGGCCAGACACGATTGTTGAAGATGTCCTGGGTCAGCGCGGTCAGCACCGCATCGCTGCCGTAGATCTGGACACACTCCCGTTTGCCTTCGAACGCGTTCTCGACAAAGATCGGCAGCGTGGCGATGTGATCAATGTGGCTGTGCGTGATCAGCACATGCTTGATCTTGGCCTGGTCATCAGGGTGCCCCACGAAACCGAGGCAGCCAGCGTCAACAGCGATCGAACCATTGATCACGAAAGACGTTGCGTATTGGCACGGAATCGAATCCCCGTCGTCAACCGCGGATCGAAGCAACGTCACCTTCACAATAGCTTCTCCTGCCGGTCGTTGCCGTCGGTGGTTGTTCTTCGTGCCGCCCAGTGTCGTTGAACGCCGTCATCGCGATGTGCAAGAGCGAAGGTGCGCGCGCTCTGCGTGCGCTTTCACATCTCTCTAACCTATCGCTCGCGGATAAGCTTCGCAAGGAAAGAATATCCGTGGCTGAGGATTTTGCGGCGAACCGGGCGCGACCGGGGTACGCCGAGAAAATCTGCCGTCAAAGCGCAAGAATCGGGTTGGACGTGTGGGATCGCCCGTTGGGGTGGAAGCCCTGATCTGTAGGACTGACGAGCAGGTTTTCAGGTCAAGATGGCCCACGCAGTACGATTCCATGTCACCGCGTAATCAGTTCGACTTCCACCAGGTTGTCAAAGAATGTTGCCCCGCCGCCCAGATCCGACAGTCGGGTGTTGGTGGTGCAATTGGCATTGGCGCGGTCCTGTGTGAATTTGCTCCACCAGATGCTGGGAGCCACGGTGACTCCTGGGCGAACGGTTGCTCCCACGCGGGCGACTGCCTCGAAGCGGCCACGATCGTTGAAGACCGCCACCATGGCGCCATCGGCAATCCCACGGGGCTCGGCATCGTGCGGATGGATCTCAACCTCCGGTGCTCCCGCCGCCTCACGCAGGGAGTCGACCTCCACAAAGGTCGAATTCAAAAAATGCGGTGAGGGAGGGGAGATCAACTGCAGGGGAAAGCGGGCGGCCAGTTCTGGTGCGGAGTCCATGCTCTCGGCGGGGGGCGTGTAGGTCGGCAGCGGATCCAATCCGGCGCGGGCCATCCGTTCGGAATACAGCTCACATTTGCCGCTGGGCGTCGGGAATTTTCCATTCGCGAACGGTGTGAACCGCTCCGCAAGATTCAAGCGAACCGGCCCCTCCGCAATCAGTCGGCCGAGGGTGATGCCCCGCAGCAGTTCGGGGCAGCGATCGGGCTCTGTTTCCCAGAGAGCCACGCGCGCCAGATCGGCGTCTGAAGGTGAAAACAGTTCCCGCTCGAACCCCAGCCGTTCGGCCAGTTCCCGAAAGACCTGCGTGTTGCAGCGGGCTTCGGCCAGAGGGGCGATGGCCGGCTCGTTGACCTGCACGAAATGGTGGCCGTAGGCGGTGTGCAGGTCGAAATGCTCCAACTGCGTGGTGGCCGGCAGCACGATGTCCGCATAGTCGGCGGTATCAGTCTGAAACTGTTCATGGACCACCACGAACAAGTCGTCGCGCTTCAGGCCGGCAATCACCCGGCGTTGATCTGGAGCCACTGCCGCCGGGTTCGAATTGTAGACATAAATCGCCTTCACGGGTGGTCCCGGCAGTTCCCCGTGCAGGGCTTCCGCAAGTTGGTTCATGTTCACGATCCGCGTGCCCGGTGGCGACAGGTCCGGTCGCTGCAGGGCCGCATTGTTGAGCGGGAACAGCGAGCTGGTCGACAGCAGCACGCCGCCAGCATGGTGCCGCCATGAACCAATGACCGCCGGCAGACAGGTGATGGTGCGGATCGCCATCCCGCCGCCGTAATGCCGCTGCAGCCCGTAGTTGACGCGAATCGCCGCCGGAGACTGCGTGGCATACTCCTGCGCCAGGCGCTCAATGTCGCCAGCAGGTAGTCCAGTAATTCGGCTCACGCGGTCTAGCGTGTACTCCTTCGCCACACGCTCACGCAGCGCTTCCGCCCCCACGGTATGGTCGCGCAGATAGTCCTCATCGGCCAGGCCGTCGCGAAGGATGACATGCATCATTCCCAGGGCCAAAGCGGCGTCGGTTCCCACCCGTGGCATCAGGTGCCAGTCGCTGCGCTCGGCCGTGCGGCACCGATAAGGGTCGATTGTCACGATTTTGGCCCCGCGTTTGCGGGCTTCATGCATGTGGACCCACAAATGCATGTTCGTGACGGCGGTGTTCGACCCCCAGTTGATGATGTACCGGCTCTCGCCAAACGCCTCCGGAGCCGTGCCAATGCGGGCTCCCATCGTGTAGGTGTAGCCCACCACGCCGGCCGTGGCACAAATCGTCCGATCGAGCTGCGATGCCCCCAGCCGATGGAAAAACCTCCGGTCCAGGCTTTCCCCCTGAATCCGGCCCATGGTGCCGCAGTAGCTGTAGGGCAAAATCGCCTGGGGACCCTCTGGCGACGCCGCGATTTGCTGAAATCGGGTGGCAATCTCATCCAGCGCCGTCTCCCAGGAAATCCGCTCAAACTGACCGGCCCCCCTGGGGCCAATCCGCCTTAGCGGAAACTGCAAACGACCGGGGTGGTAGACCCGTTCCAGGTACCGCGTCACCTTGTGGCACAAAAACCCGCGTGTGAAGGGATGCTCCGGGTTGCCGCGAATCCGCACCGCCTTTCCGTCATCCAGCGTGACCAGCATCGAACATGTGTCTGGACAGTCGTGCGGGCAGACTGCCCGCTGAGTGGTCAGCGCGGACACGAAGGCTTCCCCGTTAAGAACGAATTTCACTCTGGAATGGTAGCAGGGATGGGAACAAGTGGTAGGACGGCTGATTTCCTCAATCGCCACCTCGTCTGCAACGGGCCTTGACTCCCACCATCATCACGATGTCCAGAGTTCGGCCGTGTGCTTGTGCCTGCGGTTTCTGCTCCGAGAATCCAAGGCCCCCGCCGACACGCGTGCTCACGGACGAACAACGCGAACCGTCCCCGCGCCATGCACCGAGCTGAGGGTTTCGTTGTACATGCATGAGGCCTGTACGGGAGGCAGCGTGAAGCTGCCAATTGAGACAACCCGCAGGGGGTAGGAAAAGGTTTGCTGCGTGCCGTGCGCGGCGCAGAACAGCACCACGCGATCATCCAGAAATTGCACGTGGTCCGGTCCTGAGTTCTCCGAGCGGTCACCGCCGTTATTGGGTTCCGCGGCCGAGGTTGCCAGTCGTGGGTTTTCGATCTCCAGCCCGCCGGGCAGCGTGTCCACAATGGCGACGTTTGGTACCGAGTCCCCGCGGGATTTGATCGTGACGACGACCGTGATCAGGTCGCCGACATGGAGTGTCTGGGTGTCGATCGGCTGGCCGTCACGGTTGAGCCACGCCCGGCGGACTTCCAGTTGCTGGTCGGCCTCTGGAACCGGCTCCTTGGCGACACCGGTGGCGGTCGAGGTCAAAAAGAATTTGCCCATCCCCTCAGAGGTCAGATGCACGGAGTCCGTGGCAGCGACCCGCAGGGAGAGTGTCTGCTTGTGGTCAAACGGATGCGATTGTTTCACGGCACCGACCTCCAGCAGGCCTTTGAATTCGGCCGGTTCCGTGTGCTGCGCCTGATACTGGCTCAGGGCCGACAACAGGGCCGCATTTTCAAAGGTGGAGAGCGTATTCCGCTGTTGCCGGGCCGCGTCGAGCTGCTGGACCAGTTGCGCGATCCACGCATGCTCGGGATCAAGCTCGAGCAGCACCGCCAGCAACTGCGCTTGCCGGTGAATCGTGGAGGTCAACCGGCCGGAGTACGAAGCGTTGCCGGCCAGATGAATGGTCTCTGCCGGCAGAACTTCCAAGGCCCGATCCTTGCGTCCGGACAACAGCCACGCGGTCGCCAGATCAGCGCGGCCACCCATGTCGAGGTAGCTCAGCCGCTCCGAGAGCCGGGCCATCCAGCCCATGTCAGGTTGCTGGAAACCGGCCAGGACGCGGCACAAATGCGCCTTCTCGTTGTCGCTGACGCGATTCTGCCCGTGTAGAACAGATCGGAGGTAAGCCGCGAGTTCCTGGGTGAAGCGCAAGTCGACAACATGGCCGTGTTGCTGTGCGACGAGTAATGCACCCGCGGCATAACCAGTGCCCCACGTGTCGGCATCGATTCCACCCGGCCAGTAGCTCAACCCGCCCGAGCGGGTTTGCATTGACCAGAGCCGGGCAATGCCGGCATCGATCATCGCGGCCGCGGCGGCATCCTGGGCAGTTCCCGGTTGGAGCGTCAGCAGGTCACGTGCGGCCAGCAGGGCGTAAATCCGGCTGGAGGTTTGTTCGACACAGCCATACGGATAATCGACAAGTTGCTGCACGGCGGTCTGCAACTGGATGTTCGGTCGCGCACTGAGGCTTAAATCCATCCGCCCCATGCCGGGCAACAATCCGTCCGGCCAGGCGACGTCCAGTGGCTTGCCAACCTCAACCGTTTGCGTCTGCGTGATTGCCATCAGCGGCGTTCCGGAGCGCACCGGGATCGCACCTTTGTGGAGGGAGACCAGCCGCGCTTCATCCGGCGTACTGGAGGTGGCCACGATTTCGTAGGTCGCGGCACCAATCCCCGTGGCTTTTACCGGCATCCAAACCGTGACCGGCGCTTGCGGGTTGACCGTCAGCACCTGTTGTTCGAGCGGCAGCGTGGCTTCCAACGGCCCAGAGACGTTGACATCGAGCGTGACCATCACCGGTTGAGGCGTGGCATTGAACAGCTTGACCGGAATCTCACTGGCATCACCCGGGGCCAGCACGCGCGGCCAACTGGCCTCGACCATGACCGGCTGGGACATCGTCGTCGATTGCTGCGCCGAGCCGTACTGGTCGCCGCAGATGGCGACCGCCATGAACCGCAGCTCACCGGTAAATTCCGGCAGCGTCAGGTCCAGGGAGAGGCGGCCATTGGGAGCGGGTTGGATGGTGTGCCAGACGACCGCTGGCGTGCTTCGGGGTGTGGCGACCGGATTCCGCCGCAGGCTGTCGACCTCACCCGACCCGTCGCCACCAATCCGAGCCAAGCTCGCTGGACGCTCGAAGTCGGGCAGCAGGTCGCCGTAGCGATCGGCTGTACTCACGCCCGGCTTCCGCAGTCCGAGGAAATGTCGACGCGGATCGGGGGTGCGATAGTTCGTGGTCAGCAGAATCCCCTCGTCAACCGCCCACACATGAATGAGCGGCACACTGGAACCGCTGCGGCCCGCCAACGGCTCGGCAGCGGCATGCGCCACGTCGGGGGCAATCAGCGTCGGGTCGACTTCCACCGAAACTTTGACGTGATCACCTGGCCGCGCTTTCGCTGGCACATCCAGGGCGATCGGCAGGGTGGCGGCCACATGATCAGTCTTCAGCCGCAACAACCCCATCGCCCGGTGTGGCAGCCACGTCTGGCGACGCGGATCGAGCGGTCGCAGCACCGTGGCCGTGACAAAGGCTCCCCCACGCACTTCCCGCGGAATCGTGACTTCCACGACCTGTGAATTGTCACGCATCTCAATCAACTGGTGCGTGAGCACACGGTCGGTCTCCAGGCAGAGCAGCAGCGTCCCGGCGAAGGGGCTGTTGACCAGAATGCGTGCGGCATTGCCGGGGGTGTAGATCTCGCGATCGGCCACGAGTTCGATCCGGTCCGGCTGACGCAGCGAAACCGCCACATGCTGCCCGGCCTCGGTCGCGGCATGGAACTCCAACTGCGTCACCGAACCCGACAACCGGTCGGTGACCGTCAGGCGGTAGTCACCGGCGACCGGACAGGTCAGCGGCACCTGGCCGGCCGACTCGGAGATTTCCGCATTCTCGTTGACGATTCCATTCCAAACCGGCGTCAGCCGTTCCGTCGTCGTCCAGTGATAACTCCCATGACTGCGACGCATCACCGAGTCGTACTCCACCCGCTGCAGCACACACTCCATTTCGCCGGCGGGCACCGCCGCGCCGACACCATCGCGAACGATCCAGTCCAGCAGGAATTGCGCGTTGACGGGCAGGATGGCCGCGGGGGTTCGCAGCCCGACATGCCGCCCGGCGGTGTCGAGATTCAGCGAGCAGAATTTCGACACCGACCGACCACCCGGTTCGGTGACGGTGGCAGAGAACAGACCGCGATAAACACCCTTGACCGCACCAGCTCCCAGCAGTGTTTCGGGCAGAGTGAGCTGAGCGTGTCCTTGGTCATCCAGCACCTCTTCAAGCGGTCTGATCTCTCGCCGGCCCTGGGGAGCAGTGCCAAAGGTGAAGCTCCGATCGTCAGCGGAAACTGGTTCAAAGCGGATCGGCTGGATGCTGCCGTTCAGCACAGTCGTGAGTCCCGCCGCCGGTTGTCCGAACAGATACCGGGCGGAGACATTGATCGCTGCCGTCTCACCCGGTTGAAACAGCTTTTGACCAGGCTCGGCTTTGACCTCCAGCCGCACGGGGATGAACGCTTCCACCAGTGCCTGTGTAGACCCCAGGATGGCAAAACTGCTTTGGTCTTCGCCCTGCGCTCCACCGCCCGGCAACGTGGCGGTGAATCGATAGGGGCCGGTTTGGGCATCGTCTCGAGTGGGGAAGTCGAACTGAAACACGCCGTCCAGACCGGCCTCGGGAACAACCGTCTGTTGAGCCACGCGTCGGCCATCGGGCCGAGTGATGTTCACGGTCAGTGGGAATGGCGCGGGCGTTGCTCCCCGCGGGTCGCGGATCACACCGGTCACGTGCAGGGTGTCGCCGGGGCGGTACACGCCGCGTTCGGTGTACATCCACACGTCGTAATTCTCGGGGGCGTTGCGGCCCGACTGGTCGACATCGTCCAGCACCCACTTTCCTTCGCCCTCCTGCCAGTAGGCCAGGTCTTCACCGGCTTCAGCGGCGATGACCCACGGGGCACCATCTGGATGATCCTTGTCGATCGGCAACCGCACGAGCCCATCGGCATCCGTGACAGCCGTCGCCAGCGTTTGATTGGTCCGCGAGAGCGCGGAAACCCGCGCTCCCACGACCGGCTGGGCCGTCCGCAGCGATGTGACCCACACGAGCCACGCCTGCCGTTCGTGCTTCACGGTCATCCCAAGATTCGTGACCGTGACGGTGGCTTCGTCACTGGTCCAGGTATGATCCGTGGCTGCCGCGCGAATCCGGTAGATTCCCGTCGGCTTGTCGATCAGCGGCTTCAAGTCGACCATCCGCCGGCTGGTCTGGTTCTTGCCATCCAGCAGCGGCACCCGCTTCTCCGCGATGAGCCGCGCCGTCCGCCAGGTGTATTCGCCCAGCAAGTGTGGCACGAGGTTGTTCACATGCACCCGGTGGCTCGACAGCGAGACCGCTTCAATCCCGATTGACCGAAGTTCCAACTGCAGGTTTCCCTGCGGCGAGAGGATCCCGTCCGTCAGGGCGAACGCCACATCCGGTCGGCGGTCGGGGATCTCGACATCAATCTTGGAATCTTCGGCCAGCAATGTGCCGTCCGCCGCCCGCAAGGTGGGAGCCACGGCGATGGTGTAACGCGTGCCGGGAACAAACGCCCCCTCCAAACCCAGCAACATCGTGTCGCCATAGTCATCGCTGGTGAAGCGGGTGCTCAACTGCTCGACGGGTGGAGTGACCGTCACGACCGGCTGCGGTTGTTCGGCCTTCAGGCCGAGCGAAAACCCCAGCGTGACTTCACTGACTCCGTCAAATCCCGGCGTTGCAGCGCGGGCACTCACCATCGCCAGCGTTCTCGCAGCGGCCGTGGTGGCGGTCGCGGGGAAGGCCAGTGGGGGTACCTGGAGTGTGCGGATCACATCCTCTTCCAGGCCCAGCGTGGCTCCGACGCCACTCAACCCCTTGGTGAATTTCAGCGTCACCTCTGCGCTGGTCGGACGCGCAATCCGCACCACATGCCGGTCGGAAGGTTCTTGCACCAGGGTCGTGGCCACCAATGGCTCAGCCGCATCCGTGTCTGGTGTGGCGCTCGGTAGTCCCTCGACGGCCGGGGCGGCTGGGTTGACCGGTGCGGCCGTTGTACAATTCAGCGCCCGCAGGAGAGCCTTGGGCTCGACTGCCTGGTTGAACTTGAGTTCGACATTCACAACCTCACGGTCGGCCGACAGAACCTGGCAGCTTTCCAGTTGCAGCGCCCGGGTGACATACTCGATCTCTTCGCTGACCTGAATTGCCTTGCCAGTTTGGAGTTCGAGATTGATGGCGGGAACCACCTGGATCTTGCGGCCTGCCGGCAGTGGCTTCTCCAACATCAGGTCGAGCCGGTCCACCTTCGACCAGACCCATTCTCCCGCGACTTCCGGGACAGTCCTGAAGGGGGCTTGCTCCAGTGGCTTACCGACGGCGTCGGGCGCGGCGAGCGGACCATCAAACACGAGGCTCAGCCGATCCGTGCGATCCACATGCTCGCGGGGCAAAGCCGCCACCAGCCGGACCGGAGCCACGGTGCTGGCGTGCCGCTGCCGCAGTTCGTGCCGCACGCCCAGCCACCCCGCCACGTTCACGGCGAGGATCAAACCCGCCACAAACCAGAACCGCCGGCCGCTTCGTTGCTGTGTCCCACTCATGCTGCGCCTCCCTGCACGCCAAAATCCCGGTCACCGGGACAGGCGGAATATGTACCAGAAACGGCACAACTCGGGAAAGATGAGGCGCGACGGTGCTGGTGGGTGGCGCATCGAATGTGGTTGACAGGTTGACAGCGGTTCATGGTTCGTTGTGGGAACTTTCACGATCAGTATCGCTCTCGGTAGAATATGCAGCGAGAAAATCGCCATGTTCGCTTCACCACATGCCGTGAAGCCACCGAGCAAGATTCTTCAAGAACGATCCAATCCTCGAGATCCCCATGAACTTTGATCCTGCAATCGTGGCCGACCTCAACCGGCGATCGTTTCTGCGGCTGGGCGCGGTGAATCTGGGGACCGCGCTGATGGCGTCGGTCTGCGGCGGGATGCGTCCCGCCAGCGTGCGGGCCGATGGGGCCAAGGTGGAGAAGTGGCTGGGGACGGTCAACCCGCTGCACCATGCGCCAAGGGCCAAACGGGTGATTTACCTGTGCATGGCCGGCGGCCCGTCGCACCTGGAGACGCTGGACTACAAGCCAAAGCTGGCAGAGATGCACGGGAAACCGATGCCGGAATCGTTCACCCAGGGCAAGCCGATTGCGCAGTTGCAGGGCCAGAAGCTGACCTGCTTTGGGCCGCAGCACAAGTTCCAGAAGTTCGGCGAGAGCGGCCAGGAACTGAGCGAAGTCTTTCCGGAAATCGGAACAGTGGCCGACGAACTGTGCGTCATCCGTTCGATGCGGACCGAAGCGATCAACCACGATCCCGCGCACACCTTCATGAACACCGGCTCGACGATTTCCGGCCGGCCCGCGATGGGCGCGTGGCTCAACTATGGCCTGGGCAGCGACAGCGAAAGCCTGCCGGGATTCGTCGTTCTCACTTCGCTGGGACGCTTCGGCCAGGCCCAGCCCATCTCGTCCCGCCAGTGGCACAGCGGCTTTCTCCCCAGCCGGTTCCAGGGGGTGGAATTCCGCTCCAAGGGCGACCCGGTGCTGTATGTCGGCAACCCCCAGGGGATCGACCGCGGCCAACAGCGGGAAGTGGTCGATGCCGTGCAGCAGCTCAACCAATTGCAGGAGCAGCTTGTCGGCGATGCCGAGATCGGCACGCGGATCAGCGCCTATGAAACCGCTTTCCAAATGCAGGCGGCCGTTCCCGAACTGATCGACATCTCGGGCGAGCCAAAACATATCCTCGACATGTATGGCACCGCCGGCGGCGACGGCTCCTTTGCCGCCAACTGCCTGCTGGCGCGGCGGCTGGCCGAACGCGGGGTCCGCTTCATCCAGCTCTACCATCGCGACTGGGACCATCATGGCGCTGTGAAGGAGCATGTGGCGGGCACCGCCAAGGAGGTCGACCGCGGCGCGGCCGCATTGCTGAAAGACCTCAAGCAGCGTGACATGCTGAAGGACACGCTCGTCATCTGGGGCGGCGAGTTCGGCCGCACGCCGATGGCCCAGGGCAACGGACGCGACCATCACATCCGTGGCTTCTCGATCTGGATGGCTGGCGGCGGCATCAAGGGCGGGATTTCGTACGGAGCCACGGATGAACTGGGCTACGACTCCGTGACCGACATTGTCCCCGTCCACGATTTTCACGCCACGATCCTGCACCTGCTGGGTGTCGACCACAAACAACTGACCTACCGGTTCCAAGGCCGGGATTTCCGGCTGACGGATGTTTCGGGTGAAGTTCTGTCACGAATTCTCGCCTGATGAATCATGCTTGACCCCATCGTCTATTTCCCCGTGGGACATGTTCAGAGAATCACAAGTTCGACGGCGGAGGAGGCGCGGCAATGACGTTGAAGAAACGCGGAAAGCACCGATACGGTGACCGTCAGGAAGACATCCAGGCTGAAATCCTGCGGTACAGTTCGGAGAACGGTTATGTCGCGCAGCACTTTGCCGATGCCGTCTGCAAATGCGGGGGTCGTCTTTTTGGCGTCCTGCTTGACGACAACGAAGGTGCTGCATCCCGAACGTGCGTAGCGTGTAAGCTTCAACATCCAATCGGCGATAGCGAGGAGTATCTCGAAGAGGCCGACTTGGGCGAGTGTGCGTGTCCGTGCGGGAATGAAACATTCGAGGTGACTGTTGGCGTCTCGCTGTACGATGAAAGCGAAGATGTAAGGTGGTTGTATCTCGGTTTCCGTTGTCCAACGTGTGGGTTGACCGCCGTCTACGGCGACTGGAAGAATGAGTTCAATGACTATCGAGAGTTGTTGGCACGGGTGTAGCCAAGACGCCGGACCAGGCGCCGCTTCGGACGGCGGGTCTTAGGTTTTTAGTGTTGCTCGGCAGGCTTCTCCCGCCGCCGCTGAGTTCGGTCGTTACGGCGGTGGAGGGCTTCGCGATGGGCAATGTCAACCGGAAGGCGACGGGCGACGAGATGGCGTATGCCACCCAGGTGGTCCGGGAGGCGTTCCCCCAGTACGAGGTCGTTTGGGGTAGCCACGGGGACTACGGTGGCGGCCGTGCGCCCCGCGATCACACGCTGTCGTTCCGGCTCCGGGATCGGTGGGGCAAGTACCACTCAAACGTCATCTGGGTGAACCCCGCCGGCCTGTCGGTCATCACCGTCGAATGGGTCAGGAAGATGGTCAAACTTGGCACCAGCAACAAGCCCCGGTCGCGGCGACGATGAGTCAATTGCGACACGCATTTCATTCCCAGCAGCCCCAACACATGATGACAAAGCGAACGCGGTTTCCCAGAGCGATCAATCCAGAACGTGTCGGCCGGTATCCAGCAACAGCCTATGCCGGTGGCGGCTTTGTATGGGACGCGGTTCTGGAGTATCGCGTTTGGTGCCATCCCGAACGCGGCGCGCCCGACAAAGCCGAGGGAAACGATTACTATTATGCCTTCGCGTCCTTCCCCGACGCCCTGCGGTTCTCGACGGGATGTCCAGGAGCGGAGGAACCTTTGGCCTTGGTCCTGCAAAAGGAATACATCGACGAACTCGCTCCTGGCAAGTACACTCGTGTCAAGAAGCGGCGAGTAACAGAATGGCCGGTGGACTTTCTCTCTCGTCCACGCCGAACCAAAAACACGATTCCGGATTTCCTCTCGCCCGCGGCACCGGAGAATCGGCTCGATATCCTGCGCGGCCTCGTCCGCAAGCGGCGCTAACAAGTCGCTCCACCCGACTGCGGCCGCCACCGGTGAGCTTATGCGTTAGGATCGCAGCAACAATTCAGCAGATCGATTCCCACCCTGGCCCGCACTCCTACTCATCGAACTTGAGCAGGAACTGCGGGTTGATCGCCTTGAAGCTCAACCTGCCGCCAATCTCGGCATCGTGCTGTTCGATGGCCGGACGGAAGACGAGGCCTTCGCGATGGACCTTCGGGTGCAGCACGCTGGTGCCGGCCGCGAGGCCCACGAGTTCATCGACGGAATGATTCAGCACGAGTTCCCCCAGTTGGGGGACCGGCACCAAGCCGACGGCGTCGAGCGCGGCGAGCCACAGGTCCCGGTCCACCAACCGGTAGGTGTTGATGTCGAGGACATTGAAGACCCGCAGTTCGACCCGCGCCAAACCGTACTTGTTCCCCTGAATTCCTGGACCAATCGCCTCGCCCTGAATCGCTGGCTGAAACCCGAACCGGTCGCGCAGGCTCTGCAGCCGGGCTGGCAGGTCGAGCGACTGTGACAAGCGGACAAGAACATTGGTCTGGTCGGTTTCGTCGAGCCACTGGTTGCGGCTGCACAAGCCGAACTCGCCGTCGCGGAGGAACGCCGTGAACGAGGTGCCATCCAGTTTCTCCGTGATGTAGAACGTGTTGCCGCGATTCCGGGCCAGAACTCCTTCAAGCACCTGCACGCGGATCTCGTCGGTCTTCGGCAGGAACGCGGGGAAGGCCCCCTTGACGCGGCCGCCGAGGCCCGCGGGAACCGGTGGCTCATACTTGATGACCTGCAGGGCATCCGTGACATCCGCGCCGACTTCGGTGCCGGTGCCCTCAGGCAGAATCGACAGCGGGAAGCAGATCCCCTGTGAGACCTGGCCGCGCAGTTTGATCGTCTTGATGCGAAAGCCACCGCGCTGCAGCACCGTGTCGCCATCCACAATCGCTGGCTTGAAGGAACTGGGGCGGAGGAACTCAAACTCCGGACGCTCGGGCAAGAGCGAGTCGATCTCGCAGTATACGACCTTGTCGCCGGGACGAAATTCCCCTTTCTTCCCCACAACCGACCAGCCCAAGACGCGCAGTCGCTCGATGGCGTCGGCGTTGGCAATCGGCTCGGTCTCGCGGACGACCTGAATGCTGGCAAGTTTTCGCATGAATGTGCCTCCGGCAATAATTTGAACGTTGGGACCGGCTCGTGCCGGTTCTTGGACTACGCCTTAGATGGCACCTTCACCCGCAAAGGTTCGCCTTCCCTTGGCGGTTTTGCAAAATCAAAACATGTGGACCGCAGGTCGACACGCCTCCAAACCCTTGGCGCGGGATCGGATGAAGTCGATGAGAGAGGAGAGGAAAGATCTGTTTGCACCGTCTTCCGGTGAGCACATCCTGTCTTATCCTCTTCATCCTTTCCAATCCTGTCCGAAATTCCCACTCTTTGAGCCGTCGTGGGACCGGGGGATCGCGGCAACAATAACATGGTGAAGTTGCTTGGGATGGACGCCGATTGAGGGCAGATTCATCAGCCGGCACGCGTTAGCGCGCGTTACCGTCCGGTTCGTGGCGTTGGCGTCTTCCGATCATCCTCCAACCGGGGGCTAAGGCCGGCTAAGGCCGGCTAAGGCCCTCCGGCTCATTGGGTGTGCGGCTCGTCAAAAATCGACAGTTATTCTTGCCGCGGTCCTCAGGTTCATGCGCGGTTTCCCCCGGCAGAATCGCTGGGGGTTCCCGTGCGGATGTCGCTGATCGAAAAACCGTGGCCATCGCATCTTGTCGGCGGCGGGGTGCGTGGCTAATATTTTAGCCTGTGCCGGCATTCGCCTGGAATCCAGCCACATCATGGAAAACGGAGTCGACAATGGGAGATCAGGGCAACACGTCGCTCGGCGGATGTGAACTGCCGAATCCAGAGGGCAAGAGTTCCAAGGGCCGGAAGACGGCCGCATCAACGGGCAGGATGGGAGGGTCGGACCCCGCGTTTGAGGCACCAGCCGGGGAGGCCTCCGGCACCGGTCGATTTGCCTACGAGGGCCTGGACCGAACCATTCACGACAAGGCTCGCCTGGGGATCTTGACATCGCTGGCAGCCAATCCCGAGGGGCTGCTGTTCATCGAGCTGCGCGGTTTGTGTTCGCTGACGGATGGAAATCTGAGCCGCCATCTGCATCTGCTCCATGAGGCCGGGTTCGTGGAAGTCTGGAAGCGAATTCATTTGAAGCGGCCCCAGACCCTATGCCGGCTGACCGATGGCGGGCTGCAGCGGCTGCTGACCTATGTCTCCGCGCTGCAGTCGATTGTGGCGGATGCTGGGGCCGCCGCCGGAAAGGCGCAGAGTGCCGCAAAACGCGATTCCGCGAAACGCCTGCCTGGCTGGACACGAACTTAATAGCGCCCGCAGGCGGCAACACACCGAGAATCACGGAGATTCAACAAGGGCCTGCCGGCAGGCCGCAGGAGTCAGGGAACAGGCGCGGCTTCGCGCTTCGCCAGGCCGCCATGCACGGAGAGGTGAACCTTCCGTTTCCACGAGGCAACTTCGCGCTCCACCGCCTCCGTCACGGGGCAGTCGATCAGATCGAGTTGGACGAGTTGGGGCAGGTTTCGCAGGTGGCGGATGCCCGCGTCGGTGATCGGCTCATTCTGCAGCCGGATGAGTTGCAGCGACTTGAGGCTGCCAATTTCTTCGAGGGCCGCGTCGGAAAAGCCGTTGCGGTCGGTGGCCAGCGCGGTGAGCTGCGGGCAGGCGGCCAGCAGCCGCAGGCCATGGTCGGTGATGGAGGTCCGCTCCAGCGACAGCGTGGCCAGACCCCCGCTGTGCGTCACGGTTTGCAGGGTCTTGTCGGAGACGCCGACATCGCGGAGCGTCGCCGACTGCAGACGCGACAGCCTAGGAAACGTGGGGACCGGGGCCTCTTTGGGGGCCGACAACAGGAACGACTGCAGTTCGGGAAAATGCGTCAATTCCCGATACAGGTGCTGCGGATGGCGGTCGGAATAGATCGCGATCGCGTCCATCGCCGTGAAGCCGTCGAAGATGTCGTCGCCGAGCCACGCCGGGGCGTAGGAGGGCCGGTAGGTCCGCAGCTTGAGGACCACCCCCTTGCCCGCCGCCACCCGCATCCGCTTCACCGCCAGGTAGTGAATACCGTAGGGAATCACGAACCGGCAGATGCCGCCGATGACGGCCAGCACAACAATAATGGTCAAAGTTCTGCGCGAGAGCATCGTGGCTCCGGGAAATCAGGAACGGCCGACAACTCACACAGATTTGCAACAACCTCGATGTTTGAGTCGCACGCCCGGTTCTCTTCAAATCCGGTCGAGCGCATCGCACCACAGGCCGATGCTGTCGGCGTCTTCAATCGGGTAGCGATGCTCGCCATCTTTGCTGACGGAATGGATCACGGGGAACTTTTGTTTGCGCATGAATTCGGCGCTGGCGGTCACCGGACGATGCAGCGGGTCGGCATCGCCGCTGATGAACAGGAACTGCTGGCGGAAATCCGGTTCGTTGTCGGGTGGCTGTTCGCGGAGCGGAGCCGCCACGGCCACCACGCCATGGAACAATGCGCGGTGTTTAAACGCCAGATGCAGGGCGAAAATGCCCCCGGCGTCGTAGCCCTGCACGAGCGTGCGGGCCTTGTCGATGGAGTATCTTTTCTGGAACTCTTCGGTCAGATCCTTGACGAAATCCGCCTCGTTGGGATTCCATCCGCCTAGCTCCTTGGACTTGGGGCCGAGCAGGATCAAGCCCCGTTCGTCGCTGACGCGAGTCCAGTGCTTGAGCATCGTCCCTTCCATGTTGTCTCCGCCGGGATGCAGAAACACCATCAGCCCATAGCGGAAGTCGGGGTTGTAGTCCTCGGGAACGTAGGCCCAGTAGTCATGTTCGTGGGCGGGCATCTTGTCCGAGATCCGTCCCACCTTGGGAGCCTCGGGCGGAGCCATCCCGTTGTCCTTGGGGACGATGGGCGAGGACGTGAAATCGGTGGGGAGCTTTTCCGGAATCGAGCCCAGCGTGACTTCAACCGTGCGCTGCTCGACGCCCGAATTCACCGTCAGCGTCACCTTGTCCTTCGGGCGCTTACGGCTCACCAAGTCGAGCAGTTGCGTCGAACTGGTCAGATCTGTGTCGCCGAACTTAAGAATCCGGTAGCCCCGGTCGAGCCCGGCCGTGGCTGCCGGACTGTCTGGAAAGGCATGCCGCACGCCAACGCCCGGTGTGGCTGCCTGCGAGATCGGGTCGCGCACGGGCAAAATCCCCAGATAGGCCGATTCGTACGCTTCCAGCTTGTCGATCAGCGTCATGTCGCCGCGGACCGTTTCCTCGTCCCGCTTGACGACCACGCTCACCTTGTCGCCCGCGTACTTGTTCCCCAGCACATGCATCACCTGGGCCTGCCGCACGACCTTCTGGCCATCCATTTCCAGCAGCGTGTCGCCCTCCTTGAGCCCCGCCTGCAATGCCGGCGAGCCATAGCGCACGCGGTCGATGACCGGCGCCCCTTCGTAGATGTTCTTCCCCTTGATCGTAACCCCCATCAGGCCGGGAAAGAGGTCCTTCCCCTGCTTGAGCCGCTCCAGCGACGCCAGGATTTCGACATACGGGATGGCGAAGCCGATGCCCGAATCGTACCACTCAACACCCGTCACCTCACCCGTGGCTTGCGGCGACAGCGGCACCAGAATGCCCAGCACGCGGCCCTCCATGTCAACCAGCGGCCCGCCATAGTTCACCGGCGAAATCTTGGCGTCTGTCTGCAACGCCTTGCCCCAGATGCGCTTGGTGGCACTCACAATGCCCACCGACATGCTGGGCTGCTCATCATCAAACGTCTTGCCGAGGGCGATCGACCATTGGCCCACGCGGAATGTGTCCGCTGGCGCGGCCTGCGGGATCAGCAGATCCGTGGCTTCCACCTTGAGCAGCGTCAGCATCTTGAGCTTGTCGGTCGCCACCACCGTGGCCTGCAGGCGGCGGCCATCCGCCAGCGTGCAGAGGATCGCCGCTGGCTTGGAGGCAAAGTTGAAGGCACTGGAGATGATGTACCCGTCAGCGGCGATGACCACGCCGGTCGTCGGCCCGGTCCCGGTCAAGACTTCGCCGACCCGGTCGAGGCCGCCCACCGTTTCGATCTTCACCAGCGACGGCGCGAGCGCGGCCACGGCCTGTTTCATCGCCTGCTCTTCGAGGGCGGCGACATCGGGGGCCTGGGCGTGCAGCGGCGAGCACAGGAGCGTGAGCAGGAGGCAAACAAAGGTCAGACGTGGCGGGAGGGCGAGGCTCCTGCCGAGCCGCCGTTGACGGATGACATGACCCAACTGAAGAGGTTTTCCAGCAACTTTCCAGAGATCAACCCTGATGATTGCTCGCGGCTCGGCAGGAGCCTCGCCCTCCCATCGCGTCGATCGGGGACTCAAATTGACCATTTTCGATGGTTCTGCGGTAGCAGTCCTCACTGGGCCACCTCCTTCTTTTCCACGGGCAGCTCGATCGGCACCAGCACATTGTCACGGCGAATCACGAGCTTCAATTTGTCGCCGGCCTCCAGGTCGGCCAGCGCTTCGCGGAGACCGCGGCACGACTGTACGAGTGACTCGCCGACGAACAGGATCAGATCATTGGGACGGATGTCTGCCTTGGCCGCGGGCGAACCGGCAATCACCGCATCCACGAACGCCGGCGTGCGGGGAACCACATCCGGCACCAGGACAATCCCGAAATCCAAAGCGACGTATCGCGCGACCTTGGTTCCTGGCTCTGTGGGATCGTCGTTCGTTTTCCTTGTGGTCCGTCCGGCAACGATGTCCTCAATGGTCGGCCGTAGGACACTGATCGGCACGGCATAGTTGATCCAGGTGTTGGTGCTGGAGTTTCGCAACTCCTTGCCGATCATCCCGACCAAAGCCCCATCGCGGGTGGTCAGCACGCCACCCGCCGAGCCGGGGTTGTTGGTGATCGCATCGACCACATACACCGGCCCCGAGTAGGGGCTCTCGAACGTGCCCCGGCGAGCCTGCAGCTTCGTCTGCGCCGCGATGACGCCATGCATCACCGATACCGGCTCATCACCCGTGGCCACCTTGAACATGTTGCTGAACGCCAGCACCCGCGCCCCCGTGGTGACCGCCACCGCATCCTGCAGCTCGAAGAACGGCAGATCCTCCGCCTCGATCTTGATCACCGCCAGATCCAGAGGCGAATCGGCCCCCTTCACCACCCCCTGAAACTTCCGCCCGTCATGCAGCACCACGCTCACGCTCTGCTCGTCCAGCACGTGACTCCAGGCCGTGACAATATGCCCTTGGGAAGAGACCAGAAATCCGGAGCTGTAGGCATACAGATTCTTGATGCCCCCCGCACCAAAGATTTTGACGACCCGCTCTGAGGCATAGTCGATGGGGTTGGATGGAGCGTCGGCGGCTTGAATCGTTGATGGGATACCAACCATTGAGGCAGCCGCAAACAGTACTGCCACTACGTTTTTTAACATGGATTCAGTCCTGTGTGCAACGCTGCGCCAGCCTAATGCGACTTGCTGCGCTTGATGTCACGCGATGATCAACGCGTCGACAGACTTCTCACGAGTTTGACGCGTTTCTATTACCGAGGCCCAATGATGTTCTCTCGCTCAAGCACCATTCGAATCTCTTCGGACTTTGCCCTAATATTTCCCTTGGAGAATCGAATCTGGCCCAAGCCGACAATGTTGCTAAATTCGCTACATCCGTCTTCTAGCAACACAATTGCCCGCTCGAATCCAAGGCGTCCTTGAAACAATCCAACTTCATGAATGACGTTTGCGCGGGCCTGCTTGCTGCCGTCTGCTTGCTCGTCCTCCGCTGTCATGACTAAGAATGCGAAGCTAGCCTTGTCCAGCATCTGCTCGAGGCGATCTTTCGTGCCAATTCCCGCCGCGCTTTCTCGGTTGAACTCGTCAGACTGCAGGTTGAGTCGGTCGTGCAGTAGATCTTTGAGGTCTCGCCAATCATTGGATCTGCCGTGTCCAATAAAAATAGTGCCGTCCGTCTTAGCCACAGTGTTCCCCTTCAGGCTCAGCCTATGTTTGAGGTATTTTAATGCCTGGCTGGTAAGGCGACCCAATTCGGCAACTTGATGGCCATACGATGCGCGTTCCATTAGCCACGCTTGGTATCGTATGTGATGTCCAACCTGGTAACCTCCTCCGCTCAGTGCACGAGAGTCGCGAACGACCTGATTCCCGCCTGGAATGTAGTTCCTTGCGAATGTGTCCATCGAAGTATGACTCTCCAGATTGGCGATGGAGTTTCGCAACGTCAGGAGGGCGTCATCTTTGTTTGTTGAGAGGAGCGCGTCGAGCGCAGGGACAATGTCATCACGAGCGGCATCAAATGTTGACCCTGCATTGGCACTTGCATCGTTGATCGGATCTATATTGACAATATTTGCACGCTGTTCGATTATTTCTCGTACCTCTTCAAATGAATACTCTGTCCATTCGCCGATCGAGCGCGATGGCCCCCATTCTCGATTGAAGAATTCGCCTGGCCTTACTGGCCGCAATCCAACGGTATACACCGAAGCTTGATATCCAATGAATGAGCCGGACCATGCTTTGCCCAGTTCGTCGCAGGCATCCATAAGTTGACGAATCATGCCCTTTACAGGCTCTCTTTTGAAGCCGGAGTAAGCTCGTTCACAGCGCCGACCAGCTCGAGTCAATTCGTCTATTAAATTATCCATAAAAAGCTCCTAACACAATTCCACGCTGCCTTGTGCTTGCTGAGAACAACCATCTAGTCAGTGTTGCGTACTGAACTAGTTGATGCCACAAGGCGCTACTTTGGCTTCGTCTCCTCAGCACTCGTAGGGTCCGCTTCGCGGACCAATGGCGACATCCTTTTGCACCTTGCGGACTGTGACTCATGGTCCGCGGAGCGGACCCTACCGATTACTTCTTCTCCTCCACTTTGTTTTCCGGCTTCACCGCTTCCTTCACCTTCGGCGGCGTAAACGTCCATCCCGTGAGCGCCAGCTTGCCGACATCCTGTCCCCCGTACCGCACCTGCCACTGCGTCGGCAGTTTCTTGCCGGCAAAATCGCCCCAGGCTCCGAAGCGGATTTCGCAGGCGTCGACATCTTCGGTGCGGTAGAGGTCGAAGCCGAGCAGCGTGCCTTTGCCGCGGCTCACGAACCACCAGGACTGCGCACCGCCCAGTTCGGCCACCAGCACGTCGACGCGTTCACCCGTGCCTTCAAACGGCTCGCTGCCGAGGTAATAGAATTCGGTGAACTTCTTGGGTTCCGCCAAAAACATGCGAAAATGGTGCAGTGCCAGCAGCAGCCCGCCCGTACCCGGTGGCTCATCGCCAATGTCGTCGCCGTCCAACCCCTGGAAATACGGATCGATGTCCTTCGCCGCGAATGTCAGCCCCACGCCCTTCTCAGCCGCCTTGATCTCGATGGCCAGCGGCCCCTTGTTCGCTCCCTCGGCGGCGACCAATTGCTCGCGGGTGAGCCGCGCCCGCACGAGGGCATCGTCTTCGGGTTCGTCATCGACAGCCACCTTGGCGACAGTCGGCAGCGGGACCACGCTCAAGGTGCCGGTCATGCTCCACAGACCCGTGTCCTTGGAGAAATCACCCAAGGCCGCCAGTGGCTTCAACGTCCGGTCGCGTTCCAGCAGGTTGAAGTAGTAGTTGGAAAATCCCCGGCGTTCGATGCTCAGCTTTGCCAGATGCTCCGGTGGTTTTGCCGCAGGCGGGTGCGGCGAAGGCTTGGGGGCTTCGCCCGGTTTGGGTTCCGGCTCGCCTGGCTTGCGCTGCCGTTTGGGGGCGGGCTTGGGCTTCGGTTCGTCGTCGCCCGTCAGTTCCGACTGCCGGTGCAGCCCGCGCAAACGAACCATCGTCTCATGCTTGACCCCATCCCGGCGATAGACCAGCGGCAACCGCCAGCCTTTGGGGAAGATGCCCAGCACGTTTTTGAACTGGTTGACACTCCGCATCGGCCGGTTGCCGAAGGAGACGATCTCATCGTCCTGGCGGAGGCCCCGGCGGTAGGCTTCGGACTTGTCGAGGATGCTGGTGACAATCACCGCGCCGTCGTCGCGGGTGGCGACCGTCGCCCCCAGCGTGGCATGATCCACGATCCGCCCGCCGCGCAGGTGGTCCATGAAGTGCTTGATCTGGTTGATCGAGATGGCATAGCCCGCCCCCGAATTGACACGGCCGCGTTTTTCGAATGAGCCCCGGCCGTTGATGCCAATCAGGTCGCCCTGGGCATTGAACAGCGGACCGCCGGAGTTGCCGGGGTTGATCGACACATCGGTCTGGAGGCAGTCGGTGTATTCGAGAATGGTGCCAGCGGGGTATTGGTAGCGGTGGACGCCGCTGATGATGCCATAGGTCGCCGTCGGTTGGAAATCGGTGGCGAGCAGAAACGGATTGCCCATGGCGAAGGCCCAGTCGCCCACTTTGACATTGTCGCTGTCGCTCAGGGTCGCGTGGGGGAAGTCGTCGCGGCCCAGCAGTTTGATCATCGCCACGTCGCCCGTGGGATCGAGTCCGACGAGGACGGCGTCATACAAGACACCATCGGCGAGGCCGCATTTCATGAACTGGCCAGAGCCATTGGTGACGTGGAAGTTGGTGAGCGTGTAGCCATCGGGCGTGATCAGCACGCCTGAGCCACCGCCTTGCCCGCCGGGGGCGAAAATTGCCACCACCGACGGTGTGACCTTCGCCATCGCCTCGATCCGCTGCTGCTCTGCGGCAGCGACCGCAGGATCGACGGCCCGGGCCACGGCTGGCCACAGGCAGGCCACCACGATTGCGAGACAACTGGCACGCCACATCGCAAACTCCGTCTGGATGAACCACTTCAGTGCTTTTTGTCAGTGTAACGCCAACCGGCCAGTGGCTGCGATGCCGGGTCGGCATTTTCGATTTTCGATTTTGGATTTTGGATTGGATGTGTAAAACTCGACGGAACGTGGAGCGCAGGTCATGGTGGCTGGCCGCAGCGTCCAGAACTTGCGATCGCCGCGCCGTTGGCTCATGATGTGATCGTCCATCTCATGATCCCGGAGTTCAAGATGTCCACCCTGCCAAAATCCTCGCGTGGCGAAGTCGTCCCACTGCTGCTGACCATGCTGGTGGCGACCGCCTTGTTGGTCCGTCCAGCACTTGCGGATGACGCTGCGGACAAGGCCAAGGCGGCGGAAAAGGCAAAGCGGGCGGAGAAAGCCGCCGCGGCCGAGAAGGAGGCGGAACTCAATGCCGAGGCCCGCGCCGCAGCGAAGAAAGCCGCCCGGGCTGCGGACGACAAGCTCAAATGGACCCCGTTGTTTGATGGCAAAACGATGGGTGCCTGGAAGCTGACGGAATTCGGCACGTCTGCCGAGGTCGAGATTGAAGACGGACAAATGATTCTGCCGCTGGGCGAAGGGTGTGCGGGTGTGACCTGGACCAAGGAGTTTCCCAAAACCGACTACGAAGTGCGGCTCGAAGCCCAGCGGGTGGAGGGCAGCGATTTCTTCTGCGGCATGACGTTCCCCGTCGGCGAGCAGCCCTGCAGCTTGATCATCGGTGGCTGGGGCGGCGCGGTGGTCGGACTCTCCAGCATTGATGGCAAAGACGCGGCCCGCAACGAGACCACCAAGTACATGAGGTTCAAGAAAGGCCAGTGGTATGACATCAAGCTGCGGGTGACCGGCGACAAAATCAATGCATGGATTGACGGACAAGAGGTCGTCGACGTGACACACACCGGCCACAAGCTCACGATTCGTCCCGAGGTCGAACTGTCGCGGCCGTTTGGCATCTGCTCCTTCAGCACCCGCGCGGCGCTGCGTGGGATCGAGATCCGCAATCTGGAGCCAGCTCCGAAGGTGGAGTAATCGCGGCCGCATCCAGCACGCCGTTTGGCAGGCTATCAGCGAATTTCCCCGAAACAGCAGAGCCACAGGTCCCCCGATGAATGAAGCCCCCGCCCGCATTGGCATCGTGACCGTCTCCGACCGCGCCAGCCGCGGGGAGTACGAGGACAAGGGCGGTCCGGCGATTCACGAGTACCTCGCGGAAGTCTTGTCGTCGCCCTGGACACCGGTCAGCCGGGTCATCCCCGACGACCAACCCGGCATCGAGCAGACCCTCCGCGAACTCTGTGGCTCAGACGGCTGCTGTCTCGTAATCACCACCGGCGGGACTGGCCCCGCCCACCGCGATGTCACCCCGGAAGCCACGGAGGCGGTGTGCGACAAGCTCATGCTGGGGTTTGGTGAACTGATGCGGAAAGTCTCACTGGAGAAAGTCGCCACGGCGATCTTGTCGCGGCAGACCGCAGGCATCTGCGGGCAGGCATTGATTGTCAACCTGCCCGGCCAGCCCCGTGCCATCCGCGAGTGTCTGGATGCCGTCTTTCCCGCGATCCCCTACTGCATCGACCTGCTCAACGGCCCATACCTCACAACACACGAGGCGCGGTTGAAGGCGTTCCGTCCCAAAAAATAGCCCGCACGTCAAGCCAGTTGCTGATACCACGACCCATGCGGCGTGAAGTGGCTCAACGCCTGCTGCGCCGCCGTGGCTCCGGCCCAGACCATCGCCTCCGACGTCGTAAAGTCGAACCACGGCACGGTGCCAACGTTGGGACGGATGACCAGGTCCGCCTGCAGATCCAGCCGCTCGCGGTACATGGCGGCGCTGATGTCATTCATCCGCATGACAATGTCAAACGCGCTGGCCGCACTGCTCAGCCGCTTGAGCTGCATGCTCACATCGACGGCGATCAGCGTCTCGGGCGAGTACGCCCGGGCGACATCCAGCGGCAGTTCGCAGATCCCTCCCACATCGCACAGCAGCCGATTCTCATGGGGAACAGGCGGGAAGATCCCCGGCACTGAGGCCGAGGCCCGTACGGCGAGGCGCACCGGCCCCTTGTCGAACACCACCAGTTCGCCGGTCTGCAGATCGACCGTGACAATGTTCAATGGGATGCTGGCATCGGCAATGTCGGCGTCGGGCAGCAGAGCATCGACGACATCTACCAGCACCCGGCCCGGGAGCAGCGAGTGCCGCGACATGGCGCGATGCAGGATCTTTCGGGTGCGCTGATCCGTCACACGGTAATAAGCCGTCTCTTCACCGTGTGTCGCAGAAACCTGCGTTTGTGTTCCCATCAGGAGCTTCTGGTGCTGGGCAAACCGTGGGGAACTGAGAAACTCGCGGGTCCGTTCCAGCACCCGGACAATGTCAGGGTCGAAGGCGTAGAGCGCGCCGGCCAAAGCCCCGATGCTGACGCCGACAATGCGTTCGGCCTGCATTCCGGTGGCGACCAGCTCGCCAATGACGCCCAGATGAGCCACGCCGCGGGCTCCGCCGCCGCCAAGTACAAGTGTTGCGTTCCAAGGATGCATGTTGAACTCCCCGTTTTCCCACACGAAGGTGCAAGAGAGATACTCTTGAATCGTTCGCGCGCGAATGGGCAGAGTCAATGTGCGATCGGCCTCCGCTGTGGCAGTTTTGGCAAATTCCCGGACACAAGTGTCCAGTTCGCCAGTCCCGAGTGCCAGGGCGGCAGTCAACAGTAATCTTCGTGCCACAATCCAATTGTCTGCAAGTCGAATGACTGCTCCGTTCAACAGTTCAATTCGGCAGCCAGAAACAAAAACGCCACTCGAATTGTCGAGCGGCGTTTTCAGGTTTCCAAAATCTCAGCCGTCTGAATCGACGGCCCGCGGAATTGAATTTGGAATTTGGAATTTGGCAACTCAGTCGTTCACCACCCGAACGCGGCTGGCGTCGTTGGGGAGCTTGAGTTCGACGCCCTGCCGGAGGGCGTTGGGGTCTTCCAACACCTCCCGATTGAGTTCAGCGATCTCGTTCCAGCGCGAGGCGCGGCCGAGGTGCTTTTGGGAAATGCTTCCCAGCGTGTCGTCGGGACCGACGCGGTACATGAGTTCTCCATTGGGACCGTTGAACAGGCCCTGGCCTTCGCTGCTGGTCGTTGGCGGCTCCTCACCGCGAGCCGCGGCGGCGCGACGGGATGTGACTGGTCGCGTGGCGGTGGTGGCTTCGGCCGGATGCAGATCAATCAATTCGGGATATCGGGCCAGCAGAATTTCCTTGGAGGGTGTCGAAACCTGCATGCCAGGGCGAAGGTTGTGCGGATCGATGGCCCGGGTGGAATTGTGCCGGGTCAGGGCCTGGAAATAGCGGGCGGTTCCGTACATCTTCCGGGAGATTTTCCAGAAGTTGTCATTCGGTTCAACAACATACGTGTCGCCACGGGGACCGGTTTCGGCGCTGGCTTCATGGCCCGGCTCGTCGATCGCGACCGGCGTGCGTGCCTTGGGGGCCGAGGTGGGGGTATGCCGAGGAGCGATCGGTTCGGGGGCCTCTTCAATCTCGGTTTCGAGTGAAATGCCAGGAGAAGAGGGGCGTTCTGCCACACGCTCGGGCTTGCGACCACCGGGACGGCGGATTTCTGTTGTGCCGACCGCCCGGCCCTTTTCCACTTCCACCGCTTCAAAGCCATCGTTCATGGTGGCTTCATCGGGATCAACCACGGCGGCCTCAGCCGGTGTGGGCTCAGCAGCTTCAGGTTCCTCTTCAAGTGATGGCGCGGCAACCCGCTTGACGGGGCCTCGGCCTGTCGCGGGGGTTCGTCCGGCCACAGGAGCCTTGCGTCCCGCAGGGAAATCCACCCGGGTGACTGGTTCCTCCTCGTAGTCTTCCACATCGGCATGAACCGGTGCCTGGCCGACCATCGGAGGCAAGCCACGCCGCGGCGGCACGCGCTCGACAATTTCAGTCTCTGGCTCTTCCGTCATCACCGGTGGCTCTTCGGTTTCCGTGGGCCATTCGGGCATCTCAGAGCTAGCGACCCCTTCTTCGGCGGGTGGTGCTGCTTCCAGCCCCTCTTCAGCGGACGGCAGGACATGTGCCTGATTCCGCAGCGAGGCATTTCGCGCGGGGATGCGATGCTCTGGGCGGCGGGATGAGCCGGGCAGGCGGGGAGTCGGCTGAGCCGGCGGTTCTTCGTTCTCGGCCACGGTGTCGAACGGGTTGCCTTCAGCCTCCGCACTGGCAACTTCAGCGGGGGGAATTCGTGATGGAAGGCGGCTGGGCAGGGGCAAGTGCCCGCCGGGAAGCTCTTCTGTCGGCCCCGATCTTGGCATTACCCGTGTAGGAGCTTCCTCCGGCTCACCGTTCACCGGTGGCTCAGACTCGGCGACCTCCGGAGCTTCGGGGGGCTTCTCCGCCCCCTCGTGACCGGCGACAGGCTTGTCGGCGCCGGCCGGTTCAACTGGCTTCTCCTTCGCTGCATTCTCAGCCGTGGCTGCCGTGGGCTGCATCTTTTGCCAAGCGAGATACCCGGACGCGCCGACCAGTCCAACAATGCCAAGCAGCAAGACAATGCGGGTCACGTTCATGGAGGGTTGTTCCGAGGGTAGTCCCCAGTCCTTGTCTTTGCGAGATTTGTCCGCGCCGCGCTTTGCAGCCGCCCGTGGCTCAGCGGATGGGCGCTCGGCGGCGCGATCCTGCGCGGCGGGGCGTTCGTTTGGCTGCGGAGCCGGCGGACGCGGCGGGACGGGCAGATCGCCGCGTACCGAACTATGGGACGCCACAGGCCCGGCACCGGTCGCCATCGTGACCGGGCCGATGCTGGAGGGCATGGTCACCGGAGGCGTGCCGCCGGTCAGGGGACCGTTGGGCACCGGAGACTGGAGGACTCCCCGGCGGGGGTCGGCGGGCGTGGCCAGGTTGTTGGGGTCAGCCATAGTTATTCATCACGAAAGACGGTTTTGATGAGGCGAACTCAGTTGCAGCAACTGGACGCGACAAATCCGACGGCATCAGCGTTCTGCGACCCGGATGGGCAGCCCAGCCCAGCCGATCACACCGAAATTGCGAGGCCGGCGGCCAGCGCCTCTCGCTGTTATTAAAAAGCGGAATTATCGACCGAAGAAATGGCCGGACGAACGGTCCTGAAATCCAGAATGGATTTGAAGGAAATGTTGGAAATGAGAGATTTGAAACGGCGACTCTTCCGTCAAGTGCGGACTTTTAGCGGGAGATACTGATTTGTGGAAGACCGACTTGCGATGAAACCAACTCTGGCCAGTTGTTGAAGTGGCGATCCTCGCTCCCCGGACGGCTTGCGCCGTTCCGCTAAAATAAAAGCGGCTGGGCGCGAGCGCTCCGGTGAGCCACACGGGTCGGTCCTCGCTCACCGGACGGCTTGCGCCGTTCCGCTAAAATAAAAGCGGCTGGGCGCGAGCCCTCCGGTGAGCCACGCGGGTCGGTCCTCACTCACCGGACGGCTTGCGCCGTTCCGCTAAAATAAAAACGGCTGGGCGCGAGCCCTCCGGTGAGCCACACGGGTCGGTCCTCGCTCACCGGACGGCTTGCGCCGTTCCGCTAAAATAAAAGCGGCTGGGCGCGAGCCCCACGGTGAGCCACACGGGTCGGTCCTCGCTCCGCGGACGGCTTGCGCCGTGCCGCTAAAATAAAAGCGGCTGGGCGCGAGCCCTCCGGTGAGCCACACGGGTCGGTCCTCGCTCACCGGACGGCTTGCGCCGTTCCGCTAAAATAAAAGCGGCTGGGCGCGAGCGCTCCGGTGAGCCACGCGGGTCGGTCCTCACTCACCGGACGGCTTGCGCCGTTCCGCTAAAATAAAAGCGGCTGGGCGCGAGCCCTCCGGTGAGCCACACGGGTCGGTCCTCACTCACCGGACGGCTTGCGCCGTTCCGCTAAAATGCAAGTGGCAGGGCGCGAGCCCCGGTGAGCCAAATCGATGGTGAAGGGAGCATCAACCGTTCATCGGGACGGCCTCGGAAGGCCATCCTACGGCTTCGAATGCGACCGGCGCACGTGGCTGCGCTTTTTCGTTGAGAGGGGCCTCACGCGCCGCTTTCGGGTGCGGTCGCGGGATTGGGCTTTTTGTTGTTTGCG
>JAKFUF010000129.1 GCA_021732845.1 Planctomycetaceae bacterium
CGAACCGTCCCGGACGATCCTTCGAGCGCGAGGCCTATCACAGACAACACAAGGCCACCAGTTTCAAAAAACGAAAACGCAAACAGGAGGCCCCTGAACCAAAACAGTAAAGTAAGTACCATTGGGCTAAGGCCTTCCGGCTCATTGGCTGTACGGCTTGTCAAAAGTCGACAGTTATTCTTGCCGCGGCCCTAACACGAATATTCGAAACGAGTGGCCCAAATGTTTTAGGGTCGGAGAATGAATAACTGTCGCATTCTTGGAACGAATTACTCTCCCGGGCGACGATGCCAAAAGATCATCCCGGAGGGATGAAAGCTCTTAGCCGGGGGTTGAGCGAAGCGACACCCCCGGTTAGGAACCAGGAAAAGATCCGATCCCGGAGGGATCGCAGCATCTGGCGAGGAACGGTGCTGGCACCCCTGCCGGGGTGCGTTCGTCACGATCGCTTTTCCGGGGGTGTCGCTTCGTGTCTGTCGACACTTCGCTCAACCCCCGGCTAAGAGCTGTGATCCCTCCGGGATCATCCTTGGTGACGCTGCTTTTTCAATAAACTGCTGTTCTGTGCTCCTCAACACGCCGACATAAAACTCCCTGTTATTGATGACGCGATCCTTATTCGTGAAATTCGTTTGATTCGTGGTTAAATTCTGAAGCGTCTGCTGAACATGACGCGTTGTCGGCACTGTCGTCGCGGAAAACCATCTCAATCCGTCGTGGTTGGTCGCGAACACGAACTCGTGGCTGTTGCCCCTCTGCTCTTCCGGATGGTTCCATGAAGCCCTTCTGCTATATCGTTTTCAGCCTGCTCCTCTCGACAACAATCGCCCAAGCCGACGATTGGCCGGGTTGGCGCGGGCCGCGGGGGGACGGGATCAGTCTGGAAACCGGCGCTCCGCTGCACTGGTCCGCCACGGAGCACATCGTCTGGAAGGCTCCGGTGCCGGGGGTCGGACGCTCGTCACCGATCGTGGTGGCGGACAGGGTGTTCGTGACCACGGGTGATCTCACCGACAACTCACGGCGTGTGCTGGCATTTGATCGGACCAGCGGGAGGCAACTGTGGAACACCGCCGTTCACCACGGTCCCGGCGGCAAGATGCACCGCCTGAACACCACCGCCTCCAGCACGCCAGCTTGTGATGGCGAACGGGTGTACGCGGTGTTTGTCGACGACAAGGAACTGCGCGTCTTTGCCCTCGATCTTGAAGGCCACATCGTCTGGACGAAGACCCCCGGCACGTTCCTCTCCAACCACGGCTTCGCCGCGTGTCCCGTGATGTACGGGAATGGCGTGATCGTCAATGGGCAGCAGGACGGCGAGGCGTTCCTGGTGATGCTCGACCGACGGGACGGGCACGAGATCTGGAGGCACAAACCGTCGGTGAATCTGCGGTCGTTCTCGACTCCCGTGTTGACCCAGGTGGACGGCCGGGACCAGTTGATCGTCACTGGATCGATGCGAACGCAGGCTCTTGATCCGGCCACGGGCGAGACGATCTGGTTTGCCGAGGGACCGAGCCAAAAGTTTGTCTCCACTCCGTCAGTCGGGCATGGCATGGTCTTCAGTTTTGGCGGCTCTCCCGACAAGCACGCCATGGCGGTCCGGCTGGGGGGTCGTGGCGATGTCCTCGAATCCCACCTCGCCTGGCGGAATCAAAAGTCGATGCCGTACATCCCATCGCCAATCCTCGTGGGAGACTTTCTGCACATCATCAACGACGCCGGAATTTACACCTGCCTTGAGCCAAAGAGTGGCAAGGTCCTGTCGTCGAGTCGCAAGCTTGGCCCCGTGAACAGTTCGCCGGTGGCGGCCGCCGGCCGGATCTACTTCTTCGAGGATTCCGGGGCCTGCACGATCATTGAAAACAGTGCGGAGTTCAAAGTCGTGGCCAAAAATCAGCTCGATCAACAGGTCTTCAGCACCCCCGCGATCAGCAACGGACAGCTCTTTGTCCGCACCGAAACCGAGTTGATCTGCATCGGCTCGGCAGCGGTCAAAGTGACGGAAGGCAAACCGTCGCCGTAGTGTCACCCAACCGGGCGTGGCTCACATCACGGACGGTGGATCGGAACTGCCGATTGTTGGTTCCGCTGCCCGTCCGTGCAGGCGGCTTTCATGGGCAAACAGAGATTCCAGGTAGCTCCGGACATCGCTGACGTGGGTCAGGAAGCTGATCATCTGCTCTTCGCCCTTGAGCACCCCCTCCGCGTGCTTTTCCAACGCTTCACTCTTCAGCTCGGTGAGCCGGCGGCGAAGCGGCAGCAGGTGCGCCGAATCGAGACCGCCAGCTCGCTCCATTTCAAGCGCCTCCACCTCGATTTCCGTGACGCCGTCGATGTAGGTTTCAAAGCCGATCATTCTGCGGCGGACCTGCCACCGCCACAGCAGAAAGCCGGCCACGGCCGCCGAGACCAGAAAGCTCCGCAGATTTTCGGCGCTCTCCAGAACCTCTCCCGTCACGAGTGGCTCGTTGCGGTGCAGATACTGCACCGTTCCCGCATGCAGCGGGAATTCGCGGGCCGTGTCGGTCGCCGCCGCCGACAGCGGCGGCAGGTTGGCGAGACGAGAAAAATCGCTTTCGAACACTACCTCCAGCAGTTGGCGGACGGCCGCCTCGGGAATCCCGCGACGCCCCACGACAAGCAGGCGGACGCCCACGGTATGCACCGGCCGCTCTGGAACCGGCGGAACCACGCAGTAGCTGTAGGGAGGGATCTGCATGTCGTGGAGCGCGGAGTCCCGGAGCGACAGCGCCTCACCGAAGGGAAGCTCCATCAGCCTGTAACCATGATGGCGGATCAGATCGGCTCCCAGCGTCCACGGCAGGGCGGACACGGCAAAGATCCCATCGGGCAGCTCGCTCGGTGGAAGCTTCATCAGTTCGGCGTAAGACCGCTCCTCATCCTGAAAATCGACGCCGGCCCGCAGGCCGATAAACAGCAGAGTGTCGGTCGCCACTTTGCGCGTGCCGCTTCCGCGGGTGCTGAGATTCAGCCGCTTCCCGCGGAGAGCTTCGAGGCCGCCGTTGACCAAGGCCGGTTTCACGAACAGATGCAGCACTTCACTGTGCAGCACGGCGATCTGGGTGAGTTCCGGATCGACCACATTTAAATCCCCCTGCACCAGGGCCACATCCAGTTTGCCTTCAGTCACCTGGGCCAGCGCCTCTTTTGAGCCGGAGGTCGGCCGCAGCGTGATGTCCACCCCGTGACGCGCCGCCTCGTCGGCCAGGACCTGGGCCAGCTCATGCCGGTAAGTCAGCGGGTCACCCGCGGTCAGACTCAGGCTGTGGCGCTGTGGGCGACGTCCGGCGAACCACAGGAAGCCAGTGATCAGCAGGCACATGATCGCGACAAGTGCCACCACGCGGTTGCTGCGAATCCGTGCAGCCAGAGCATTCCGAGCGAGTATTACCTGCGACATGATCCTCCCCGATTTCACACGGCTTTGGACACAACCACGAAGTTTGCCGGCTCTGGTGCCAGAAGCCGGCTCCAACAGGGTAATCGAAGCGGCGGCACGGCGAGATCAATCGCAGGCGTTTTTCACGGGCAATTCACAACCGCTTCATCGGGGGTTCATAACTCCCGCCATAATGCGTTCTCAACACAGTCTGAAAAGTTTTGCTCGCTCCGGAACCCCTGGCGCGGAGGGGTAGCTATCCCACCTTCCTCATCCGCTATCGGGGTTCCTCTCTCACTGTCGCATCTCCAGGGCGGTCACATGAAATTCTCCGATGAACCACTGCCACGAAGGCCTTTTCTCGCGGCCACGGCCACAATCTTGGGATCGTGGGCGGTCCCAGCGTCCTTTAGCGCGCTGCTGCACGCAGAAGCGCAACGGAAGAAGGCCAGGCTGCGGCCAACCATCGACGAGACCACCGGCCTGCCGTTGCTGATGCTGCCCGAAGGGTTCCGCTACCAGTCCTTTGGCTGGACCGGCGACCCGCTGGCCGACGGAACGCCGACCCCCGCCGCGCACGACGGCATGGCGGTGATTGCCGCCGATGAAGGGGTGCTGACCCTCTGCCGCAACCATGAACTCGGCAGCTCCGGAACTGCCTTCGGCGCGGCGGCGATCATTTACGACAAGCTGGCCACCGGTGGCTGCACCAATCTGCAGTTCGACACGGTTCAGGGCAAGTGGGTGCGGGCGTGGACCACTCTCGCTGGCACGATCAAGAACTGCGCTGGCGGTCCCACGCCGTGGGGCAGTTGGCTCAGTGTTGAAGAGACGGTCGTCGAGGATGGCGACATGGTCGACGAGAAGCGAATTGAACTGTCGCAGCCACACGGCTACGCCTTCGAGGTTCCGGCCACCGGATCGGCGAAGCCCGTTCCCTTGAAGGCGATGGGCCGCTTCGTGCATGAGGCGGTCGCCATCGACCCCTCGACGGGCATCGTGTACGAGACCGAAGATCGCACCCCGGCTGGGTTTTACCGCTTCACCCCCAAGGTGAAGGGTGTGCTCGCTGAAGGCGGGACATTGGAGATGCTCAAGGTCAAAGGCAATCCCGATCTGATCGGTGCGGCAATGCCGGGCATGGACTACAAGGTCTCGTGGGTGGCCATTGAAGATCCCGACCGGCCGCACTCGCCGGGAACGCGGGATGGCGGCGGCGTTTTCACCCAGGGAAAGGTTCAGGGCGGAGCGTCCTTCGCACGGCTGGAGGGCTGCTGGTGGGGCAACGACCTGTGCTACTTTGTTTCCACCAGTGGAGGTCGGGCGAAAGCGGGCCAGGTGTGGCAGTACAACCCCCGCGAGGAAACCCTGCGGCTGGTGTTTGAATCACCCGGCGCGGAGTTCCTCGACAGCCCCGACAACATCACCGTCAGCCCCCGTGGCGGGATTGTCCTCTGCGAAGATGGCAACCGCGTGCCCCAGCGCATGCACGCCCTCTCGCGCAGCGGCGAACTCGGCGATCTGGCCGCGAGCAATGTTCAACTGCGGGGTGAGCGGAACGATCTCAAGGGAGACTTCCGTGGCTCGGAATGGGCCGGGGCGACATTCAGCCCCGATGGGAAATGGCTCTTCGCCAACCTGCAAAGCCCGGGGATCACGTTCGCCATCACGGGACCGTGGGAAGCGCTGGGGCTCTGAGAAGTTGATGCGCGCGTGGTCGGCAGCGCACAGGTTACAAGGTTCACGAGATATTCATGCTGGGCACACAATAGCTTCAAGGAGTGCGGTTACAACGACCGCACTTCCGCTCTCCATCCTTCATTTCATCCCGTCGCCACGGCGGAATTGAGTGAATAACGGCCCCCGCGGCCGCTCATATAGGTCCCGTGAATCGCTCTGCACACCAGGTTGCATTGTGTGCCGGAGGTCCGCTCTGCCGGGCCATCGCGATTCTACGCCTGCGAAGCAGTCCTTCCTCGTATTCCAGGTTTTTAGGAGAGGTCAAGATGCGAAGTCCGAAATCCCGCGTCCGCGGATTCACACTCATCGAACTGCTGGTGGTGATCGCCATCATCGCCATCCTGGTGGCACTGCTGCTGCCGGCCGTGCAGCAGGCGCGGGAGGCGGCACGCCGCTCGCAGTGCCAGAACAACCTCAAGCAGATCGGCTTGGCGTTCCACAATTACGAGAGCACCTACCGACGCCTGCCGATGTGCATCATCAGCGGTGAGTGCAACGGCCTCGCTTGGGGTGCCAACAGCACGGCCTTCGACGACGACGGGTTCAACTGGACCGCGTCGATTCTGCCCTATGTGGACCAGACGCCAGCCTACAACGCCCTGTCGACATCTCCCTGGTGGGGCAAATTCGGCGCGACGGAACTCTATGCGAACTCAGTGGGCAATCCGGCCACGGGTGCCATTATTCCCGGATGCGAAAAATCGATTCCTCTGTTCAAATGCCCGTCCTCAATCCTGCCGTTGTACGTCCCCGCCACTTTCACGGTCCCGGGAAACACCGTGGCAGGGACGACCAGCACCGTTCGTTCGATTGGCTGGCCGGTCTGCGACTATAAGACTGCCGGCGGCAGTTGCTACGGCGATGACGGCATTATTCAGAAGAACTGCGAAGTCCCCGGCGGTCACCTCTTTGCCGATGTCGTGGACGGCTTGAGCAACGTGATCATGGTGGCTGAAAGCGCCCAGGTGACCACCAACACCAACCCCACCCTGGGTGGCACCGGCGTCCAGGACTGGCCCACGCTCTATGCGACCAATGGCGATGACGAGATGGCACGGGTCAACGGCCGGACTTCGGCGCCGATCAACAACGGTGTGAACCTGAACCGCATGGCGGCCAGCGTCAACGACGATGCCGCCTTCAGCTCCCACATCGGCGGGGCCCAGTTCGTCTTCGCGGATGGCTCGGTGCATTTCCTCAGCGAGAACATCAACATTCAGGTGTACTGCAACATGCATTCCATCAATGACGGCAATGCACTGGGTGACTACTGAGGCCCGCGGTGTTCCGTAACGCCGTAAGCCAACCTGTCCGTTCAATGGATGTATGCAATGCCAACGTGAGGCTTCGCCGCAGTTGCGGCGAAGCCTCCATTTTCAACAGTGGCTTCAAGGGGGCGAGATGCAAGCTCGAGTGTGGACGATTGTCGGTGTGGGACTCGCGGCAGTCCTGCAGTCCGGGTGTGATGGCCGGACCAAGATGAACGTGGCGAAGACCCATGGCCAGGTGCTCTGCGAGGGAGAGCCCGTGCAGTACGCGACGGTGTACTTCGAACCTCTCCAAACTGGCAAAAATGCCAATGTTGGCAAGCAGGGAATTGCCTACGCCGACCGCCAGGGCAACTTTGTCGTCACCACGTACGACACGGATGACGGCGCGGTGGTGGGCAAGCACCGGGTGCGCGTGGGCCGGCCGCTGGGGGAACTGAAGAGCGACGTCAAATGCGAATGCGTCCTCAGCGAAGAAGTGGATGTCACCCAGGTCGAAGTGGAGGCGGGGAAAGACAACACGTTTGAGATCGTGCTGAAAAAGCCCGCTTCGGCCGATGTGAAAGCCAAAATCGAAAGCCGCGCCGCCAAGGATGCCGAGATTGATGACTGACCGGCTGATGGTGAGCCGCACTGCGGCAGACGCACACGCTGTCGTCCCCGTTCCGCTTGATCCGGTGGCTCCGCGGCAAACCGCCGCGGAGTGCCTTTTCGGCCGGCTGCTGTCACGCTGTGACCTGGCCTCCATGGCGGTCTTTCGGATTGGCTTCGGCCTGTTGATGGCGGGATGGGGTGCCGAGTACCTGGCATCGGGGCGTGTCTGGTATCTCTACATCGTGCCACGGTTTCACTTCACGTACTTCCCCTTCGACTGGGTACGGCCGCTGCCGGGGACGCTGATGTACGTCCACTTCGTGGTACTCACGGCGATGGCCCTGGGCATCGCACTGGGCCTGTTCTACCGTGTCTCCGCCACGTTGTTTGCCGCCGGCTTTACCTGGTTCTTTCTGCTGGAGCGGACCAACTATCAAAATCACTATTACCTGGTGCTGCTGCTGAGCTGGCTGCTGCCCCTGTTGCCGCTGAATGGGATGTGGTCGCTGGACGCCCGGAGAACTCCCACCCTCCGGTCGCAGACCGCGCAGACCTGGGCTTTGTGGCTGCTGCGGTTTCATGTCGCCCTGCCGTATGTTTTCGGAGGCCTTGCAAAGCTGCACCCCGACTGGCTGGCAGGCCAGCCGATGCGGATGATTCTGGCCGCGCAGCCACGGGGCGACCTGCTGTCGCAGGACCATTGGGTGATGTTCTTCACGCTGGGCGGGCTGTTGTTTGACTTGGGAATCGTGCCGCTTTTGTGCTGGAGGCGGACCCGTCTGTTGGCCTATGCGCTGTGCGTCGCCTTCCATGGGATGAACGCGCTGCTGTTCCAGATTCATGTGTTTCCGTGGATGATGATTTTTGCGACCACCATTTTCTTTGAACCTGGCTGGCCCCGCGCGCTGGTTGGCTTAAGCCGTCAGCGCAAGTTGGAGCCACGGCCGGTTTCGTGGAACACCCTGTCCCGACCGGTCAGGTGGGGCATGGCACTTGGCCTTGGATACTGCCTGTTTCAGTGTGCCTGGCCGCTCAGACACAACCTCCATGCGGGGGATTCGAACTGGACGGAGCGCGGACACCTGTTTTCATGGCACATGATGCTTCGGATCAAAACCAGCGGTGTTCGCTACTACATGACGGATCCCCGCACGGGCACGACGTGGAACCCGGACCTGCGTCCGTATCTCACTGAAGAACAGGCCGGCAAGTTTTCCCGTGATCCGGAGATGATCCGGCAACTGGCGCGGTTCCTGGCGGAGGAGCACCGGCGGAAATTCGGCGGCGATGTGGAAGTTCGCGCCCTCGTCCTGACATCGCTGAATGGCCGGAAACCGCAATTGTTCATCGACCCCACCGTGGACCTCGCCCGTGAGCCACGGGGCTGGCACGCCCAAAGTTGGGTCTGGCCCCTCGTCGAACCGCTGCGACGCCATGCCTGGAACCTCCCGCTGACAGAGTGGGAACGGCATGTCGACATTCCCCAGTTCAAGACCCGCAATACCAACTCCGCAGTACAAACACCGCCCCTGCCTCCTGAGTGAACCCCATGAAATCTCAAACACTGACCCGCTTCGTCGTGGTTCTGGCCGTGTCCGGATTCGGACTCGCGCTGTACTCAGCCGGGGGCAATGACGCACCCGCCACACTCTCTCCGGCCGACATGTACCGGCCGACGGTCGTCCCCGACCGGATCATCCTCACCTGGACGGGCGATCCCGCCACCACGCAGGCCGTGACATGGCGCACTTCGACTGCCGTGAAGGAGGCCCAGGCCGAGATTGCCATTGCCGAAGCCGGCCCGGCGTTCACCAAAGAGGCGAAGACGGTCGCTGCCAGCACCCAGCCGCTCACCACCGACCTGAGCGAAGCGAATTTCCATACCGTCAATTTTGAGAAGCTGAAGCCTGCCACCAAGTACGCCTATCGTGTCGGCAACGGCAGCACCTGGAGTGAGTGGTGCCATTTCACGACCGCCAGCACCAAACCCGAACCCTTCTCATTCATCTATTTTGGCGATGCGCAGAACGACATCCGCTCGCTCTGGTCACGCGTGATCCGCGAGGCCTACAGCGATGCCCCCAAGGCCCGGTTCATGATCCACGCGGGCGATCTGATCAATTCGGCGGAAAAAGATGAGGAATGGGGCGAATGGTTTGGCGCTGGCGGGTGGCTCAACGCCATGGTTCCCAGCGTGGCCATCCCCGGAAACCACGAGCAGGCCAAGGACAAGGACGGGAAAAGTCGCCTGTCGCACCACTGGCGGCCGCAGTTCGCCAATCCGGAGAACGGCCCCGCCGGGCTGGAAGAGACCTGCTTCACGCTCGTCTACCAGGATCTGCGGATCATCGGCCTGGACAGCAACCGCGACATCGAACTCCAAACCCCGTGGCTCGACAAGGTGCTCGCGGAAAACAAGTCCCCCTGGGTCATCTGCACCTTCCACCACCCGATTTTTTCCACGGCCAAGGACCGCGACAATGCGGCGCTCCGCGCTGCCTGGAAGCCAGTCCTGGACAAGTACAAAGTGGATCTTGTCCTGCAGGGGCACGACCATTCCTACGGTCGCACCGGATTGACCACGCCTCTGCGCCTCCCGGAAACGGTCGCCAATGTCCCAACCGGAGTGAACCAGTCCGACGAAGCCACTGGAACGGTGTACGTTGTCTCCGTCAGCGGTCCCAAAATGTACAACATCAACCGCAAGCCGTTCATGATGCGGGTCGCCGAAGACACCCAGCTCTACCAGATCATTTCGATCGACGGCAGCTCGCTGCGTTATGAAGCGCGGACCGCCGTCGGCGAGGTGTATGACGCGTTCACGCTGAAGAAAACACCCGGTCAGGTCAACCAAATGACCGAACAGATTCCCATGACGCCCGAACGGCTCCGGGCCACGCACAACAATTCCCATACCCATTGAGCGGGGCTTGGAAGAGTGGTTGAGACAGTTGCAACTGGCGCTCGTTACTCCGACGAACGCCGGTTGTTTTTCATAAAGTGTCGTGTTCTTCTTGCCTTTCCTGGTGGTCCAAAGAACCAGGTGGACAGGATCTCGGCCCCATCATTTCTTTGGGTAAAAGAAAAACCACGAAAGGCAAGAAGAACACGAAAAGCGGCACCTTGAACCACACGACCCTTCACGAATGAAGCTGTTGGTCAAGCCGGATGGTCCGGCAAAACGGCATAAGATCATCCCGGAGGGATGAAAGCTCTTAGCCGGGGGTTGAGAGGAGCGTCAGCGAAGCGACACCCCCGGTCATGATCGGAAAGGATAGCCGATCCCGGAGGGATCGCAGAAGCCTGCGAGGAACGGTGCTGGCACCCCTGCCGGGGTGCGTCCGTCGAGGGTGCCTTTCCGGGGGTATCGCTTCGTGTCTGTCAACACTTCGCTCAACCCCCGGCTAAGAGCTGTGATCCCTCCGGGATCATCCTTGGTCACCCCGTCCCTGTCAGCATGGTGCCTTGCGCCGTCATCAATGCGCCAACATACAGTTTACTTTCATTGATGACGCGATCGTTACTGCAGTTTCAGTTCAGGAGCAGTGATCTCCCCCGTTTCCAGGACCTCGATCTGCAACTCGGCCTGCACGGCGGGGCCGAGGATTCCTGAACGAACGCGTTGTTCCGGGGTCAACGGCGAATACCCCTTGGCCCGCAGCAGATACCGGCCGGGTGGAATCCGCTCGGTCAGGTAGCTGCCGTCTTCTGTGGCGACCTGGGACGAAAATTCGGTCTGCCACTCATGGCTGTCAGCCTGCTTTTCGGCTTTCTCGGCCGATACCGACACGATCACCCCCTGCAGTTGTTTGCCTTCCGGCCAGGAGACTTTGCCGCGAATGCGGCCTCCCTTCTCGCGGACCATGTCGATTTCACGGGCTTCGCCGGCTTTGATTTCGACAAATTGCCGGTCCAGCATCGCCCCGAAGCCAATGTCGGTCAGGCGGTTCATCACATGGCGGCAGATTTGGTATTTGCCCGGTGGTAGGGCATCAAGGGTCAATTTTCCGCCATTGCTGATCTTCAATTCGCGCATGCTCTGCAGCCGCTCAAACCCAGGCTGTGGCCCAAGACGCTGATAGAACACCCGGCTCTCCTCGGCCGCCCCCTCAATGTCGAGCAGGACATCGATGCGTCCCGGTGCCGGCAGCCGGATCGTCACCTCGCCCTTCTCTGGAATCACGGCTGGCCAGACATCCATCACCTTGCACGAAACCGCCATGCTCTTGGCATCACCCGCCGCCAGTTCGAAGCGGCCGGCCTCGTCGGTGAAGGTTGGCCGGGGCACTGGGTCAGCCTCACCCCAGGTGGACCAGGCCTGGCCCGCCGCCAGATTCAGCCCACCAGGGCCGAGGGCGAACACCGCGGCCCCTTTGAGCGGTTTGCCTTCGTGATCCAGCACCGTTCCCCGCACCGATCGGCCGCGTTTGAGGCGGACCACCAGTTCAATCTCTGTCTTGTCATCGGGCGGAGCCTTCTCCATGAGCGGATAGGGCAGATAGCCATCGGCCACAATCCGTGCGGTCCAGCCATTCGCCCATTGAATGGTGGTGGAGAACGAACCGTCGGTCGCACTGGACCGGCTTTCGGAATAGCCCCACGAGACCTTTCCCGGATTCGCGGGGTCGAACATGCCGCCCTGAATCAGCAGCGTGGGCACGGCCTTGCCGGTTTCAGCGTCGATCACCCGGCCACGGAGGGAGACCGTCTTGGCCGCAGGCTTTGGCTTGGCCTCCAGCACACCGGCTTCCATCACGCGCACGGTTGCCTGCCGAACTCCAATCTCGGCAAACAGCCCTTCCTCCTTGCCGTTGTTGTTCCAATCCCACTCGATGCGAAACCGCTGCCGCTGCCGTTCCTTGTCCCGATCCGTGGCCGGGATGGCCGTGACGGTTCGGGTCTTGAATTTGCCCTGCGACGGCAGGTTGAGGGCGATCGAAAGCATCGCCTCGACTCCCGCCAAATCGCCCGCCGTCATCCGCTGCGCCAGTTCTTTCGCAACACCCTCGGGCGTGGCCATCCAACCGAACCCCTCCCGCTTGGAGAGCGCTTCAATGCCTGCGGCCGTCACGGCCGTTTCATCCAGCGTCACGCCCCGCAGTTTGGGAAATCCTTCGAGCGTCTTCAGTCCGGCATCACTGACAGACGTCTCCGACAGCTTCAGGCCCTCCAGTTCCTTCAGCGGAGTGAGCGCCTTCAGGCCCTCATCAGTGACCTTGGAGCGGGCCACATCCAGTTCACGCAGGGCCGTGAGTTTTCCCACGCTGGTCATCCCGGCATCGGTGAGGCCGGTGCCGCCAAGCTGCAGGCTTTGCAGCGAACTCAATCCGGCCAGCGCGGCGATCCCGTTGTCGGTGACCTTGGCATCCCACAAGTTGAGCTTCTTGAGGGCCTTCAAGCCTGACCATTGCCGCAGATCGTCGTCCTTGACGTTGGAACGCTGCAGGCTGAGCCACGTCAGGTGGGTCAATTGACCGATGATCCGGGCATCGCCCGCCTTCAATTCAAATTCGGCAAGCTGCAGTCCGACAATCTCGCCCTGTTCGTTCATGGCGATCGGGTCGCCGCCAAACGGCCCGCGCTTCACTGCATTGAGGCGGCTTAGGAACTCCTGCAACTCGGCAGAGGATTCGGCCTTCTTGTCGACCTTGACTGGCTCCGCGGCGCTCGCCTGAACCGTCGTTTTTTGGACCGCGATGGCCCCCACGTCGAGTACCGGTGGATTCTGTCCTGGCACCTCGGGATCGATTTGGAACTGCGTATTGGCCCGGCCGCCTTCCACAGTGAGGAAGAGCTGATATCTGCCGGGCAGCACATTGTCGATCTTGAAGGTTCCGTCCGCGTTCACTTTCAAATTGTCCCGGAAGAACAGCGGCCCGATGGGGCTGCGTTTGAATTTGTCGAATGCCACCCACATCTCGTTGTCGCCGCCGAAACCAAAGTGCGGGGCGGTTGGATGCACATGAAACGTGGCCTTGTCCCATGAATCGCTGCCAGTGAATTTTCCGGTGACGGTTCGTCCCTGTCCCCCCAGCATGACCTTCGTCGGCTCGCCGGCCTTGATCTGGAGGTGGCTGAACATCCCGTTGAGAATTGCCTGATTGGAGTCAGGCTTGTCTGAGAGGCTGATCGGTCGCGAAAGCTGCGCCAGTCCCGGCAGCAGCTTGTCAAACGTGAACTGACCGTCGGCATCGCTGCGCCCGCTCGCATAGCTGGCCACCATGCCGGGATATCCATAGTCATCGCGATGCGTGCCCAGGGTCACCGGTTCGTCGACGCCGGGTTTGTCCTTCCAAAGAACCCGGCCTTCGACGCGGCCCCACCCCTGCAGCGTGAGTTCTGGTGATTTTTTGAAATCGCTGTAGGCCAGTTCGCGAACGCCGGAATCATGCACGACGAGCACGGCCGCCACGGATGTTTCCGTCGGCAACTGGAACCGTCCTTCGGCGTCCGTCTTCACGATTGTTGGCAATCGCCAGCGGTCGCTGGGATGGTCTGGACGCGGTTTGTCCGATCCCCAGATCCGGCCGTTCTCGAGTCGGATGTCGCGCTGCACGAGACCAAGCGCGATTGTCGCCCCTGCGGCTGGCTTGCCGTCTGGCTGCAAGACACGGCCCTTGATCCCCGGATCTTCCGCGAGCATGAACACGAGGTGCTTCGGGCCGTCGGACTTTTTGATCCATGCCGAGGTTTGCGGAACAAGGCCATCGGCTTCGACGCGTATCGCCATTTCGTCGTAGGCCCTTTCCAGCGGCCAGATGAAATCGCCGTCCTTTCCAAGGCGAAGCGTGTGTGGCTGCCAGACAACAACGTCACTGCCCGTCCGTTTCTCGAATTCCTGCGAAACCGACGAACGAACGCCGGCCAGCACCCGGAACTCGGGGATTGGCCTGTCTCTCTTGGCATTCATGACGCTCAGGTGGATCCCTTTCTTCCGGGCCGCCAGTTCTTCCGGCGTGGCGTTCCGTGGCTCAACCTTCGGCTCTTCCACTGCCGGCACCGCAGGCGCTGCCTGCGTGACGGTGGGCTTCACGGTTTCCCTGGACGTCGTGTCGGCTTTCGGTACGGGTTCTCCGGCTTGGAGCATCGCCAGTGGAACGAGGACCATTGCCAACAGCAGGAGCGCGACCAGACTCGTCATCGCGGTAAGCGCTGTGCGGTTCTTGCCTCCGTCCAGCACCGCCCGCAGCCGACTTTCCAGAGCCGAATGCCGCGCCATCGGCACGGCCGCCAGTGCCATGAGTGGTCGATCCTGATAGTTCGCGGCGATCGCCAGGAGTTCACGGGCGTAGTCGCTGGCTTTCGCGCCACAGGACAACACCAGGTCATCGCTGGCCTGCTCACGCTCGACATGCATCCGCCGCGCCGCGAGCCACGCCAGCGGGTTGAACCAGTGGACCGCGCAGGCGGCGTGAGCCAGCATCTGCGTCAACCAGTCGAGCCGCCGCACATGGGCCAGTTCATGCAGCAGCACCAGGCGGCGGCGTTCGGGCGACCAGCCATCTGCTTCGGCGGGGATCACGAGCACAGGCCGCCAGACCCCGAAGGTCAGCGGCATGGAAGCGCCTGCACTGCGCAGGATTCGCACCTCGCGCCGGATTTTCAATGTTGTGCGCAACCCATCCAGCAGTTCGGTCCAGCGACCGTCCAGCACGCGTGTGGCCCCCTTCTTCAGCCGCTCCAGTTGCCAGAGCCCGGTCAACGGCGCAATCAGGCATGTCAGTGTTCCGGTCAGCCACACTGGCACCAGCCAGAGCAGCCAGCCACTCCCGGCCCGAGGGTCTGCCGGTGCGCTGGTCATGGTCACCATTTCAGGGTTCTCAACGGCTGAGGTCTTGAAAGGACTGTTCAACGCCGCTGAAGCACCTGCTTCGCCGGCCAGTCCATCCATGGTCTGGTGGGAACTCATGCTCTCCAGACGAGAGGTCGGGACATTGCCGGGCACCTTCACGGCGGCATTCGCCTTCTCCGCTTCGGCGGGTTCCACCTTGGCCAGCCAATGAGGCAGGAACGGAACTCTCCAGGCTGGCAGCGCAGCCGAGAGCAACGGCAGGACCAACAGGCCGGCCATGCCAAGCGACCACACCAGATGCCGTCGGGCCGCGGAGGCTCGGCGCGAGGCGGCGGCGAGCAGAACGACGGCCAGCATGAGCACCAGCCCCTTTGCTGCGGCGTCAGCGAGGGGGATGAGCCACGGTTGCCAGGCGGCGGGTGAAGACCAGTCTGCGAGAAGTGTGAACATTCTACCGTCCCTCTTTTCGGGCGTTTTCGATCAGTTCACTCAGGCGCTGCAATTCATCCGGCGACAATCTGGCATCCGCGCCCTGCAACAGTGCGGCGACCGCCTTCTCCAGCGATCCCTCGTAAAACGTTTCCAGCACACGGACCAGGGCCGAACGCCCGGCGCGGGCGCGGCGGCGCGTTGGCGAGTAGATATAGCGGCCTTGTTCGCTCCGGTGCTTGAGGTGCCCCTTCTCGACGAGAATTGCCAGCAGGGCCCGCACCGCGGAATAGCTGGGCGGATCCGGCAGCCCCTCCAGCACCTGGGCGGCCGAAGCCTCCTCGTGGGCATAGATGACATCCATGATCTGCCGCTCGCGGCGGCTCAGTTCAGGGGGGCGCGTGCTCATGGTGCTAGAATATTAGCACCACGGGCGGAAATCAACCCCGAAGTGCTAAATTTTCAGCAGCCGTGCCGGCTGGGATCGCAACATCCAACTGTTGGCCAAGTCGGCTGTCCGGCAGAACGGTGTGTGAATCGGATGGTTAGAAATTTGACCACGAATCTTCACGAATCCTACGAATGTCACGAATCGTCAACCGGCTTCGTATCGCGGGTGACGGAATCCATCTTGTTGTGATTTGTGTCATTCGGCTTATTCGTACTACTAACCGTCAGGTTGTTGGCGTGCCGCGACGATTTCGCCAGCGTGTGCTGGAAATCAGCGATCAATAGCGGGTTCTGCTTCTGGTCAGACTCTGGCCAACCGCCCCAACGGGGCAGGATTCGACAGCCCAGGGCGCAGCCGACGAATGTCGGCGGAGCCCTGGGTCGGAGTCGGTGCGAGAAAGGGAGCCCCAACGGGGTGAGATTCATTGAACATCCGACAAACATCACGGTCACGCCCCGATTGGGGCTCCGTCGTTCGTCGTCATTGCACCCAGGGCTCCGTTGGCGTTGCCAACTTCGCCCTGGGCTATCGAATTCTGCCCCCTTGGGGCTGACGATGCGACACTAAGGGGTGTTGGGTTTCGGGCAAGCCCGCGCCATGAATATTCGTGGTTCCCCTTCTCGCTGTCTAAGATCGGCCTTTGGTCAGCAATTGGAGCGCACAGTGATTCTTTTTCCGGTCCTTGGCAGCCTCACCAGATAGGATGCGTGAGGCGTTTCCCGATCAATCCTCAATCAGCGGCCGATTGAGTTCGGTCTTCCACTCCCGCGGATCCTGGCTCGACTCCGGTCCGGTGACGTACACCTCCCACAGGTCCGGGGCGGCGACGTGGCCATTGGCCCTGATCCAGGCGTCGAACTCGCCCCACGCGGCGGCAAGCCCTTCATAGGCACCGTGATAAACAGTGCGAGCCACCGCGGTCGCCGGCAACTGCCCCGCGATCACGCGCCCAACAGGTCTGACCGTGGCGTTGACTGGTGCTCCAACCTCGAAATCAAAAGTGTCCGGAAGCATCCGCAAATGATGCGAAAACAACGGCCCGGCCGGGGAGCGGCCCTGCGCCGCCAATGTGGACATCAATTCAGCGATGGCCAGCCCCATCACACTCCTGATCTCATTGCGGGGAATGGTCAGGCGGATCACCGCAGTCTGCTGCACTGTGGTTTCGATGAGGTGTGGCGTGTCGAGCATGTCGTGGCTCCTTTTCCGCCGTCATGTCGCGCTGTTGCGGCGCTCCACGGCGGACCGGGTGGAATTCAAGAACAGCCATCCCAGTGCGCTGAGAAGGTAGGCGGCGGCGATGACGTACAGCACCAGATTCCAACCCCAGGGGCGGGCAAGTGCCCAGAAGGAGAGTACAGTCGGCGATGCGCCATCCGCCGCCGTTGGCGGATGTCTGATGCCCGCGAACAGTTGCCCGACCAGCCACGGACTGCAAGCCGCTCCGAGCACTCCGGACAAATTGACAATCCCGCTGACCACGCCGGTATATTTGCCGCTGAGGTCGAGGAGCGCCGCCCAGGTGCAGGGCCCCGCCATCCCGGCGAAGAACGCGGCCGCGGTAATGACAGCCACGGCCGCTTCCACGGTGTTGGCGCGGGTGGCGGCAAGGGTGCAGGCCGCGCTGGCCGACAGTGCGAGCATCGCCGTTCCGCTGCGGCTCAGCCATTTGCTGTTTGTCCGCCGGTAAATCTGGTCCACAATCAGGCCGCCCACAAATCCCCCCGTGGCCACCGCCAGGAGGGGAGCCATCGTCAGCAGGCTGGCATTTTCAATCGACAATTCTCTGGAGTTCTTGAGGAAGGCGGGGAACCATGTGGGGAAAAACTCGTAGCCGAACGATCGCCAGAATTGCTGGAAGCACAACAGCCACAGGCTGACGCTGGTGAGCAGCAGGCCGAGGATGATGCCGATCTCGCGTCGGGAAACGGCCGGCCGGGCCGCCTCGGACCTGCCGCGGGAGATCCAATCAAGCTCCGCGCGGTTGATCCACGGATGCTCGGCGGGCCGGTTGCGGAAGAGAAACAGGAACGCCAGCGACCAGACAAGGCCGGTCGCGGAGTAGACACAGACGCACGTCCGCCAGTGCCACTCCAGCGAGCCCAGCAGGAACCCGGTCAGCCCCATCGCCAGCAGGCCGCCTGCCTGCATGCCGCCGGTCACCATCGCCGAGGCGATGCCACGTTCCGCGTCCGGAAACCAGTCACCCACCACTTTGGCAGAACACGGGATCAGCCCACCCTGAAACACTCCGATGGCGAACCGTGCCCAGTAAATGTGCTCCTTGCCGGCGAGTCCCGACCAGAGAGCGCACAGCGACCAGCCGACGCAGATCAGCGGCAGCACGAGCCGCGCTCCAAAACGTGAACCGAGATATCCACCGGGAATCTGCATCCACAAATACCCGACCATGAAGCCGGCCAGCACGGTTCCCATCTGCTTGTCGTCGTATCCGAACTCGGCGGCCATCGCGGTGTTGATCGCGCCAATGTTCCGCATCAGATAGGCGACGGCCATCGCCAGCGTCAGCATTCCCAGGACCACGAAGCGGATGCGTGTCGGCTGCTGATCGGATGCGGAGTCGTCAGCCAGCGGAAAGACGCTCAAATCTGCCATGCTGTCGCCTGAGTGTGAACCGCGGGGGTGGCAATGCAGGCTGGGATCGAGCCCGAGGCCGTGCATTGTGGCCGAGCATTGAAGTCCCGACAAGGATGCTCAGGCTGGGAAAGTTCACTTCGCCTTCAGGGGTTTTGCCGTCGGCAGCCATGGGATTAGGGGTCGGAGAAAGAATAACTGTCGCATTCTTGGAACGAATTACTCTCCCGGGCGACGATGCCAAAAGATCATCCCGGAGGGATGAAAGCTCTTAGCCGGGGGTTGAGCGAAGCGACACCCCCGGTTAGGAACCAGGAAATGATCCGATCCCGGAGGGATCGCAGCAAGCCTTGCGTGATTCCGGGACACCGCCAGTGGAGCCAGAGCGAATGGCTTCACGATAGGTGTTCCGGAATCTCGCAATTTGATACAGCGAGGAACGGTGCTGGCACCCCTGCCGGGGTGCGTTCGTCACACTTGCGTTTCCGGGGGTGTCGCTGCGTGTCTGTCGACACTTCGCTCAACCCCCGGCTAAGAGCTGTGATCCCTCCGGGATCATCCTTGGTGACGCTGCTCTTTCAATAAACTGCTGTTCTGTGCTCCTCAACACGCCGACATAAAACTCCCTTTTATTGATGACGCGATCCTTAGGGGGCCAATTCGTCCGGTCCGGTGGGGTCGACCCTTAGTTTCGCGAGCATTTCGCGCAACATGGCATTTTCGTCCTCCAGTGCCTTACGTTGTTCTCGTTCGGAGGCTGCCACCTCAAGGGCCTGCTGCTCACGTATGCGTGCGGCTTCGGCCGGAAACAGCAGATGCGTCCGCGTGGCAGGGTTCCACAGCTTCAGATCCTCGCCCGCCGCTTCAAAGTGTAGGTGCAGTTCCATGCTGGGCAGTCGGCCTTCGACCGGGAGGATCGCCCGGTAGGTGCCGGCCTCCAGCCGGTATCCCTTCAGAGGCGGCTTCAGATACTCCTGGCGGGGGTCAAACAGAAAATACTCCTGAACCTTCAAGACATCCCGGTAGAGTTCAAACTTGTGAGTTTGGTCTTCGCGGCTCGTCGATGCCGAACTCAGTTCAATCACAACCTGAGGTCCGAGCCCCTCTTCCCACATCAGGTAGTAATCGCGAAGCCGTTTGGGAACGCCGCGGACGAAAAACACATCGGGTGAAACATGTTTTCGTTTGTTGCCCTGCTCGTAATACAGGAGCAGGTTCCCGGTGACGTAGACATCTGGGTCGGCAGCAAATTGTGCGTCCAGTTTTTGGATCAACCGGACCATCAGGTTGCGGTGCACGTCAGTTTCGGCCATCGGTTTGCCATCCGAGGTCGGGTAGTCCACTTCTTGAATTGCGGGATGAGAGGCAGCGGTTGTCATAGGAACGGCTCGTGACGACCTGCATCATGGCTTTAATGGGAGAGGCTTCACGCCTTTCAAAACATCAATCCATTCTATCACCGAAATGGGCGTGGCATAGAGGGCGACGGCGGTGATCGACACAACGGCGAAGATCAGAAAGGCGTCAGAAATCCGGTTTGGCGCGAGTCGGCGGTCGGTGTAGCGGTAGCGCAGATAGAGCGCCGCACTGCAGATGATTGGCAGGGTGGCTGCCTGGACCATTCCGCCAAACTTCACCATCGCCTGCGGGGACTTGGGAAAAGCCAGGAAAAAAGTCAGCGCCAGCAGTGGGTAGAACACACACAGTCCGCGAATCCATGCCCGGCGTGAATCGCTTTCAGGGAACCGGACAAACTTCGCCAGACCGAAGAAATCGGCGGTGAGGCGGCTGTGTCCAGCCGATGAGACATACAGCGTCTTGAACAGCACGGCCCAGGCTCCGATTAGAAATGCCCGAACAGTCCAGGATCCGAAGCTTTCCTCATAGAGATGTGACAGCACCTCGATCATCTGTGAGTCGGCTGGATCCATTTTCTTGGGATGCAGGACAGCCGCCCCGAGAAAGTAGAACGCCAGCGTCGCCGAGGTGAAGACGACCATGCTGACCCATGCATCCAGTTGCAGGACGCGCATCCAGCCCCGCGCCCGGCGGCCCCAGGCCTCATCGTCGGTGCGCGGTCCCGTCCAGCGGGCGTACCCCTTTTCGACGCACCAGTAGGGATAGTAGTACAGTTCATTCGCGCCGACTCCCGTAATTCCAAAGCACGCGAATGCGTAGTAGGTCGCCTTCGCGTGATCAGGAAGCCCCGGCACCAAACCCTTGCCAATCTGATCCCAGGAGACCGCGAAGGATGTGAACTGCAGTGCCACTGCCCCCAGCACGGTCACGGCCGTGACACTGACAACTAAAAAAGTCGTCAACCGTTCGATCATCACATAGCCGCCGCTCAACAGCAGAACGATGATTGACACTGCGATGAACACCCCCCAAGCCCAGGGCGGAACACCCGGAAGGGTCAGATTCAACGCCTGCTGAACGCCGCCGATCATTCCTCCGAGTTGAGCCACTGTCGCCAGCAGCATGAAGAACCACCACCAGACGAGCCAGTGCGTGCGCCACCGCGGCCCGGGCAGCGCGTCCAGCGCGGCCAGGGTCGGTTTGCCGGATGAAATGGCGTAGCGGCCCAGTTCGATTTGGACAAACACCTTGATAATGCAGCTGTAAAGGATGAGCCACAGGAAGGCGAAGCCATACTTGGCACCAAGCCCCGTCGTGATGATCAGTTCGCCGGAGCCGACGATCGACCCGGCCAGAATGATGCCCGGCCCGATCTTGCGCAGCGCCTGCCACAAGCTCGTCGGCGGTTCCTGGATGTCATCGACAGAGAGGGCATACGGGTCGTACTGCGCGGCTTCGCTCATAACCGGAGAGCCTCTGTTCGCGGGGGATACGCGGCGCGCCACTCGTCAGCGCAGTCTGGCAGGATACACTGCCCGGGAGGCACAATCCACAGGGGAGACAGAGTTTCGACCGCGGACGTCCCCTGAGCGCCAATCCGCAATTGGCGTCCCGTGGATCTGGTTCCGTTGCGGCGAAAGGAAACTGACGCTCAGATCACTTCGCCACCACCGTGTTCATCTGCACGGAGTGCAGTTCACTCCCGGTCCAGACGCCCAATGACGCTGCCCCGCCAGGTGGAATCTTCAGAATCTGGTCGGCAAAGCTGGCGATGGTCGGCGTTGTCACGCCATTGACGCTGACAATGAGATCCGCGGCGTTCAATTTGCCCAAGGCTGGCCCGTCAGGAGCGACGGATTCGACCAGAATTCCGTTCGTCGTCGGCAATCGCAGCGTCTGCGCCAACTCGGGACTGATATTGTACCCCAGTTTGACCCCCAGTTGCCGCTCCCCTGGAAGCAGGCGTGGCTCAACCGGAACCATCTGGACGATCAACTCCTTCTTAATGGTGCTGGAGCCTCGCGCGAGCTTCACATCCAGCGTATCTCCGGGTGTCAGTTCTTCGATCTTGCGGCGGATGTCCGACACATCCCGAAACGGCTTGCCGTTCAATTCGAGCAGGATGTCTCCCGCCCGGATGCCGCCTTTTGCCGCGGGAGAATCCGGTATGCAATAGTCGACCAACATCAACGCCTGCCCCTTGGGAAGCTCATTCGGCGGGGTGAGAATCACGCGATGCATCAGCAGTCCGAGCCACCCGCGGCGAATCCGCTTGTACTCTTTGAAATCGTCGAAGGCCCGTCTCACCGTGCTGGAGGGGATGGCGAAGCCGATGCCCATGTTGCCATCGCCGATGATGAACGTGTTGATGCCGACAACCTCCCCCTTGAGATTCACCAGGGGGCCGCCGCTGTTGCCGGGATTAATGGCGGCATCGGTCTGGATCAGATCCTGGCTGTCGAAGTTTTCCAGTTGCGCGTGCCGTCCCTTGGCGCTGACAATGCCTGCCGTCACCGACTGATCGAGGCCAAACGGGTTGCCAATCGCAAGGACCCAGTCCCCCACCTCCAACTGGTTGCTGTCCCCCAGCGTCGCCGGAGACAATTCGTTCGTTCCGGGGTCAAACTTGATCAAAGCCAGGTCCATCCGCGCATCGCTGCCCACAACCGTGGCGGTAAACCGTTCGTCCGCATTCTGGAGCTTGACCCGCAGCCCCTTGCCACCGGCAACCACGTGGTGGTTGGTCAGCACGAAGCCACTTTTGTCGATGATCAGGCCGGATCCAGCCTGTCGCAGATATTGGAGGCCGGCGCGCGGCTCTTCATCGACATCGGTGGCATCACTCCGGACAATCGATTCCACGACATCGACATGGACGACGGCCGGCCGCACCTGTTCGCTGACCAGTCGAAATGCCTGCGAGGTCACATTCAACTGGTCAAGCTGCTGTTTGACACCCAGCCGCCGGGCGTCGTCCCGGCCCCGTTCCAGGGCCATGCTGATCCGGTAGGCCACAATCGGCAGGCCGTAGATCAGCATCAACCCGCCCAGAAAACCAACGAGGCAAACCGTCAGCCACCGCTGCGCAGGAGAAAGGGGAGTCATGGTTGGACGCGCTGTGTTCTAGGGATCAGTCTCTTAACAATTGAAAACGCTTTGTCAGCAGCGCCGACCACCATCAACCAGATGGTCATTTGTCATTTGTCATTTGTCATTTTGAGTTCACCTCTACTCATTCCTTGATCGGCAACAGTTTCGCCACCGCGGCCCGCAGGTTGCCGCCGTACAGGTCGACGTTGACCACGTTCCCCTTCTGGTCAATCACGAACAGCGAGGGGATGGTGACGACGCGAAAGTCAGTCTGCAGCCGGCCGGCGGGTTGTTCATTCATGACCATCCGCCACGGAAGCTGCCGGCGCGTCTTAAACTCTTCCACATCCGACACCCGCTCGTCCAAGCTGACGCCGACAATCTCGAGGCCATGCGGATGGAACTCCTCGTGAAGCGCCTTGAGCTGCGGCAGTTCTTCGAGGCAGGGCGGGCAGTTGGTCGCCCAAAAATCGAGGATCAGGACTTTGTCCGAGAACTGCGACAGTTCAACCGCTTCGCCTTTGATGTCGGTGGCGGAGAACGGCGGACTCGGCTTGCCGATCAGGCCGATCTTGGCCACGCGGGTCTCGGCAATCTCGGCGATGACCGGGTTGATGGGGAACGCGGCGACCAGCCGCTCGTAGACGGCCCGCGAGGCTTCGAGATCGCCATTGAGCCGCGCCTGGACGGACAACTGATGGGCAAAATCGAGCGTGCGAGTCGCCGCCTGAAACCGCGCCCCGCGCAGCAGTTCATCAAAGCTGCCGAGGGCCTCAGGGATCTGCCCGGACTTCGCGAGCCCCAGACACTGGACCCGCCGGGTCAAATTCGCCGCATCGGCATCCAGCACCGGGTTGCTCAGCCGGGCAGCCGCCGTGGAGAGCGCGAGGTCTTCAAGCCCGCTGGTGAGCGCCGTCTCCAGAATCCAGTGCCGCGCCGCCTCCGCATCGGCGGCTCCCGGGTTCTGCTGAACGTAGGCGATCACCTCCTGCATCAGCGCCCGCTGCCGCGTTTGGACCAGTTGTCGAAAGCCCGGTGCTTTGGTCGGCTCTTCGGCGTGGCTCACGCCGCCCCAAATCACGATCAGGCTGAACAGCAGAGCCGTGTGGCGGCAATTGAAACGAACTGGCATGATTCCTCACGTGACAGAATTGGCATTCGGTGCGGCGGTGCCGGATGACAGGTTCACAAAACCTACGTATCGATTCGAGCGGTCTTAAGCGGCAGGTTCCCGAATGGCGGCGATGATGCCCTTCATGAATGCGGGGAGGTCATCCGGCTTGCGGCTCGTGACCAGGTTGCGGTCGCGGACCACTTCGGCATCGGACCAGACGGCCCCGGCGTTGACCATGTCGTCCTTGATCGCGAAGAAGCTGGTCACCTTGCGGCCTCGAAGAGCGCCCGGAGCCGAACAGAGCATCCACCCGCCGTGACAGATCGCGCCCACCGCCTTGTTCTGCGTCATCGCGTCCGCCACGATCTTGTTGATCGACGCGTGCCGCCGCATGTGGTCCGGAGCATATCCGCCGGGGATGATCAGACAGTCGAAGTCGGCCATCGACACATCCTTGGCCGCCTTGTCGCTGACGGCGGGGTAGCCGATCTTCGAGGGGTAGGTGGTCTTTGCCTCGTTGCCCACCAGAATTGTCTCGACACCTTCTTCACGCAGCCGGTACAACGGATACCAGACTTCCATTTCTTGGTAGAGTTGGTCGACCAGGACAATTGCCTTCTTGCCATTCAACATGATTCAATGCTCCGCATGAATTGAAGTCTCGAGGTTGCAGGATTTCCCATCTTAAGAAGTCGAAACGGGGTCAGCCATGATGCGGTCGAGCCTCCTGCTTTGCGGTTTGCTGGGTCTGGTCCTTGCCGTCCAGGGCAGCGGTGCACCGCCCAGGCTGACCGACTCGGGAACGGATGTCGTCTCCATCAAGGCCGGTCCCCGCCTGCAGGGAGCGATCCTGCATCGCGCTGCGGATGGCACCGTTGCCTTGGCTGTCCAACGCTCGTGGCTCGCCCGGCGGGGCGCGAAATTCTACGACCAACAGCTCAAGAAAGAGACCGCCTTGGCGATCGCAGCCGTCAAGCAGTGCCTGGAACGGATTGATGCTTGGAAGACCGATCGAGAAAACGACCGCAATCTGGTCATTTTTCTCGACAAGGAAGTCGACCGTTTGACGGCGCTGCAGGCGGATCTGGATGCCGGACGGCCCCTCACCACGCGGTTCATGCAACTCGAGATTCCCGCCGCGCACATTGAACGGGTCACCGTGCAACCGGCCGATCGGCGGCAGGTGGCCATCGCTGCGTGGCACGAACAGATTCCCGATGTCGAGGACACGACCGTCGACGCCCTGGCGGCAGAATTGAAGCGGCGGGGCATCGATTTCGCCAACCGCCGGTTCGATCTGTCGCAGGAACTGCCGCCCGCGGTGCAAACCGCGGAGCAGTGGGCCGCCCGGCAGGCCGTCGTGGAATACAGCCTGCGTCGCTCGCTGACCTTTCAGGGCACGCAGGAACTCCTCCTGCGCACTGGTGACGGCGCGGCCGCGCCGGAGATGACGCGGCTGATTGGCGACTTGTTCAAATCCCAGCTCGAAGGGCAGCTTGCGGATCTGCTGGGCGAAGGCGGCGCTTCCAAGCCCCGGGAAGATGCTGGCAACAAGGCCCTCCAGGGCGCTCAACAAACAGCAGAGAAGGAGGGCGTCAGCGGATTCCGCGTGACGCGGCTGGCATTCCAACTGGCCAACAAGACCGTGTCGGTTGAAGGCCGGTTTCTGGCCCGCATGCCCAACGGCACTTGGCGCACAATTTGGCGGCACACGGAGACCGTGGATGCCTCCAGGCCCCAGGAAGAGGCGGAAAAAGAGCTGGCAGAAGACCCGCAGATCAAGCAGGTGCTCACAATTGCCAAAGCCGGTGGCTTCGGTGCGGACGACGACCAGATCCGCCAGGCCCTGCGGTTTGGCGCAGCCACGCGAACCGCACAGGAAACAGCCGACACCCGCTTCTTCGAGTTCTTCGACCGCCATGTTCAGCACGTTGACGGGCCGCCGTTGGTGCTTCCGCCGATGCCATGATTTCGCTCTGACCAAGCTCAGGATCGCAGCAACAATAACAGGGGCATTTTGCTTGCGAGATGGCTGGCCGATGTGAACGAGACCATGAGCCGGAACGCGTTAGCGTCCGGTTCCGGCAGTCGTAAAACCGGACGCTAACGCGTGCCGGCTCATTGGCGGGTCAACGAATCGAAATCGAACAGTTATTTTTGCGGCGATCCTAAGCGAATGAGTGTCACAAACAGGCATCTTGAAATGAGAAAACAACCGGCTTTCTCCTCGCGGACCGGATGCAGGATGCGTGGTCGAGAACTTCCGTCTGACCGATGTGCGTGGTAACGTCAACACGTCGATTTTGGCGAGATACATGCATCCAGACGACAAGCAACCTGCAATTTCCCGAATGCCACTCCCATGCTGATTGAAACCGTTTCTGTCAACAATTTTCGGTCGATATCTCATCTGGACCAACTGGCGCTCAGGCCAATCAATGTTTTTTTCGGCCCAAATGGTTCCGGCAAGTCGACATTCCTTGATGCCCTTTGGTTTCTCCGCGATTGTGCCATCCGCGGTGCCACCGCCGCAGCCAACAGCCGCAGTCACGGTATCGGCCTCGTTTGGAATGGTGCCGACCCGCAGACACCCATCGAAATTGAAATCGCCACCAAGTCCGTCCGTTACAAAGTCAGCATTGTGGTCGACCCCGGCGTGCCTGACATCTTTCCGGGCGAGGCGCTGTGGCGCACCGACATTGGGGCAGGTGCCGCGGCAAATCCCATCCGTCGCAAGCCCCGAAGCGTTTCCGTTGAGATGTACAACGGCGTCGTACAGAGCACTCTGCCAGTACCGCTGAGAGATCCAGACAAGCTTAGCCTGGGACTCTATTTGGATTTCAACGCTGATGACAAGGTCAGCTCGGACTTAGATTATGCGCTGAGGAATCTCCGACAACACTCGTCGCGCTCGTTCTTCCTCCACGGAATCAAGACACAGGGTGTCGAGTCTCAGGCGGGTGTCATGCGGCTGGCAGATCGCGCCGAGAACCTCTGGTCCGTGCTGAGAAATCTAAACGACAGGCGGGATATTGACGAGCGTTTTGACACCATTCTGAGGTATATGAGGCAGGCCTTTCCCGCGTTTTCCGCCCTTTCGATTGAGCAGACCGGTCCGGAGTCTTTGTCAGCCCGGTTTCAGGAAAAGCACTTGAGCCGGCCGATGTCGGTCTCGGGCATGTCGGACGGGCATCTCCAGATGCTGATCCTGCTCACGGCAATCTTCGCGGAGGGGCGGCGTCCGACTTTGGTGATGTTCGACGAGCCTGACTTGTCGTTGAACCCCTGGGCACTCCAGGTGCTGGCGGAAGCCCTGCAGGAGGCCGCCGACCACTGGCATTCGCAGTTCATCATCGCGACGCATTCTCCCGTTCTGCTGAGCATGTTCAATGAAGCAGACTTGATCGTGAGTCGGAATGACGGACAGGCATTGTACGAACGGCTGGTCGACCAGGAAAACGTCAAGGTCCTGCTCGACCAATACGCCGCGGGATCACTCTACATGATGCAGTTGATCGGCGAGCAGGCAGAGCCGATGGTTCACGAGGTCGACGCGCATCCATGAACAATGGCTGGAACTTCTTCAAGTTTGGGCTGATCGTCACTGGAGATGGAGAGCGGGACTTCGCCCCCAGGCTTTTCAAGGATCTCACCAGCACGGGAAAGTGCACGTTTGTCATACTCCGTCAGACTGGCCAGCGGAATCCAATCGGCGCCAAGAAGCAACTGGCCTACATCAAGACCGGCAAGAAGATTCCCGACAAGGATGCAGAGATCATTTGCGAGGCCCGCGGTTGGTTGCTTGCCGAACCGTCGCGCCATGTCATTTGGCTCGACGATCTTGAGTCATCACAGCGGCAAAATGCCCATTCCAAGTTTCAACGGTTAAGGAAGGCCATTGATGTGGTATTGGCCCGCAATCCGGAATTGCGAGAACGATTCGCCGTCCATTTCTTTGTGAACATGATCGAAGCCTATTATTTTGCCTGCATTGACGTGGTGAATCAGGTGCTTGGTCTGTCATTGTCAGCCTTGGAGACAGATTGTGAAAACATTGAACACCCGAAAGGTGAGTTGAAGCGCGCCATGCGAAACCTTGGGCATGGCAAAAGCTTTGATGAAAAAGTGGATGGAGAACGAATCGTTGAATCGATCGCCTTGGAGCAGGTTTTGAATCGCCCTCTCCATTGTCGCGCGCTGCGTACGTTGGTCGCCTGGTGCTGTGAGGTCATTGGCGAGCATCGAACTGAGCGTTTTCAACTTTCAGGCGGGCTCTATTGGGATGTCACGGCCCACCAGCTTCGTAGTCCGCCCCCGGTCGAGAAGATCGGACCGTTGGATCCGGGGTAATCCACGGAATGTAGTTGCGTTTTCAGTTCCGGCACCCATTCAAAGTTATCAATTGTCTCCGATGTGAGTATCCTGTATTCACGATCCTCACGAAGGCGGGTCACGATGGCCCGCGGTGCCAATTGACCGGGAGATTCCCCATGCTTTCCTTTCAACAGCGGCCAGGGCGTTTGTGTGATGGCATGGGCCGGCGGGAGTGGCTCCGCGTGGGCGGCTTGAGCCTCGTGGGGCTGTCGCTGCCACAGTTGCTCGCGGCACAGGGGGCATTGGGAGCCACGCCAAGTGAGAACAAGCTGGCGGCGGGGTTGTCGGGCGTGATGTTTGGGCGGGCGAAGAACGTCATCTTCCTGTGGCTCCAGGGCGGACCGCCACAGCACGAGACCTTCGACCCCAAGCCCGACGCGCCAGTCGAGATCCGCGGGCCGTTCAGCCCGGTGCAAACCAACATTCCCGGCATCAATTTCTGCGAGCTGCTGCCGCGAACATCCCAGCGGGCCGACAAGCTGGCGGTCATCCGATCGCTCGCCACCGACGACAACAGCCACGATGTCAGCGGCTACTGGGTGCTGACGGGTTATCCGTACGGACCTGGCACCGCGCGGGCGATCAAGCCGACGGATTGGCCGTACTTCGGCTCGGTCGTCAAGATGCTCAAGCCCAGCGAACGCCTGCCCGCGCTCACCAGCGTGTGGCTGCCGGACATCATGCGGCTCAACGACAATGTGACCCCCGCCGGGCAGACCGCGGGCTTCCTTGGTTCCATGTGGGAGACTGACCGCTTCATTGGCGACCCCGCCAGCGACCAGTACCGCATCACCGGCCTGAGCCTGCCGGTCGAACTCTCGGCCGCCCGCATGCAGGACCGTGCCGCACTGCTCCGGCAGCTCGACAATCAGGTGAGCCACGAGAACCGTCCCGCCGGGGCCTGGGATCAACTGTCGTCGTTTGCCCTCGACCTGGTGACCTCCGGCAAGGCGAAAGAGGCCTTTGACATCAGCAAAGAGCCGGACGCGCTCCGCGAGCGGTATGGGCGGCACACCTGGGGCCAGACCTGCCTGTTGGCACGCAGGCTGATCGAATCCGGTGTGCGGCTGGTGCATGTCAACTGGCCCCGCGAACCGGGCGACACCGCCGTCGACAACCCGCTGTGGGACACCCACACGCTCAATGCCGACCGGTTGCAGGACACCCTCTGCCCCATGTTCGATGTTTCGTTCGCGGCGCTGCTGGACGACCTGGAACAGCGTGGTTTGCTGAGTGAGACACTGGTCGTGGCGATCGGCGAATTCGGCCGTACGCCGAAGATCAACAGTCAGGGCGGCCGCGATCACTGGGGGCCGGTGTTCAGCGGCGTGCTGGCCGGGGCCGGCATCGCCGGAGGTCAGGTGTTCGGAGCCACGGACAAGATCGGTGGCTACCCGACGGTCGATCCCATCCGCCCGCACGACCTGACAGCGACGATCTTTCATCTGCTGGGCATCCCGCACGACGGGGCCTTCCACGACCGCACAAACCGCCCGCAACTGCTGACCAAGGGCACTCCGCTCTACCGTCTGCTGGGCGATGAGGCGGCCACGGCAATCCGTTGTGTCTCCACGGCCGATGAGGCATTTGTGCCACCGTTCGACGCCCGCAAGCTGCTGGATGTCGACTTCGCCTCACAAAAGCTCCACCCCTGCGCCCCTGCCTCAAGGGAAAAGGGCTGGCGGGCCACACCCCTTGTCGCGGCACCCGCCGGAGTGGCTCAGAGCGTTCCCTCGCCACGCCCGCACGTCCAACTGGGGCTGGACGGCCGCGACTTGAAAGCGGCGCAACCAATCCCCGCCGGTTCCCGGGCCATCGTGGCTCAGGAAATCCGCAACGCCCGTGGCGGCCACTACACTTTCCGCGTCACCATCAGCGGCGGTGGCTCATCTCCCGCCGCCTTCCAGCGCTGGTTTGAAGGCCCGCTTGCCTGCCGCCTGATCCTGTTCCGCTACGCCAACCAGAACAAGAACCCGCTGGAAGGCCAGGAACTCGCCAGCCTCCCGTTCCATCCCACCTTCTCCGCCTTCGAGTCCCCCACCGAATTCACGCTGACCCAATTCCTCGGCTCCACCGTCCCCGGCGCCAACTTCCCCATCGGCAACGGCCTGGGAGTGGCCCTCATCATCGACTCCCGCGCCGCCCTCGACCTTCCGCCCGGTGAATCCGCCTACCTGCGCTTGCATGAGGTGCGGCTGGAGTTCAATCCGCGGCCGAGGGATGAGAATGTGACGATTTGAGCGAGTCTATTCCGTTCAATCTTTCATGAAGAAAACGGAAAGCCGCAAATTGTGGACGGTCACCTCTGCCGTACGCATTGCCGTGCCAGGCATCGAAATCGTCAAGGTGGCGCTCGCCCCACCATCAATGCGGACCAGCATTTCACCGGGCCGTTTTGCCTGAGACTTGCACTCGGTGTAGAGGGCAGGTGAGAAGATGTTGACCTGCTCCAAGTTTGCAAGACGCCTCAATTCGGTAAGCTCGGAGAAACGAACGTCGCCCTTCAAATGCAGGATTTTCAGGGACCGTAAAACCGGCAGGTACGCCAGGGAGCCTGCTTCCACTTCTTCCAAGGCGAGCGTCTCAAGCGATTCCAACGGACTCAAAGCCCGCAGAGATGCATTGGAGAACTGCCGGGCGACGAATGGCGAGTCGCCATCCGGCCCATAGTTTCCATTCAAGAGGATGAGGTGTTTGAGTCGGGACAGCTTTCCGAAGACCTCCTGGTCTGGCATGGAGATGTCACCCTTCAAGGCCACATCCCCGAGATACGGGCAACCGGCCAGGGCCTCAAATTCGTGTTTTCCGAATTCTTTGGCAGCCAGCCTGAGGATGTGGAGTTGATGGGATTTCCGAAAGTGCTCGACACCACCGTCCGTCGTCGTGAGATCCATGTCCAGAAAAATCAGCCGCGGATAATAGGGCAGCCCTCGTAGTTCGCCCCCCGTCAAAGTGTTGCGGAGCGTGATGGACTCCAGCTCGGGAAACTGCTCCAGACATTGCCGCTCTGCATTCGTGACTCTGCGTGACAGGTGCGAGAGGTCACAGAATTCGACGTAGTTGAGTCGAACGAACCAAGTCTTCTTGATGGATGGCGGCAGATTCCGGGTGATCCAGTCTGGCAGGCGGCTCTCAATTCCGAGGTTTCCCGCGGAGTTCTCGATGGGCAAATTCCCCTCTTTAAGCAGTGCCATAAGGACCACGTGACGGCGGTATTCCGGAATCGCAACTGCGGCGACAAGCAGCGAGAACACCAGTCCAGCGGTCAATGCGAGAATTTGCAGGATCCGACGGCGTGTCAACATCTCGCGCATGGCGTGGCCTCAAAAAATTACGTCGAGCCAACGCGCCAACCGATGTCGCGCTGTTGCCGCAGCCCCCAGTCCTGACGCGAGTTCCCTGGCCGCGGGCTTTCATTCACGGGGTGCGTTGGCGTTCCACAGGGCTTCAAATTCGGCGAGCATCGCGCGATACATGGGAGACGCTGCACGGGATTCCAGCAGCGGAGATCTGGAAGTGCCGTCACCGTAGAGCACCAGGGCGCTGAGCATCATGTGGTCATTGCGGGACTGCTGCTGGTGCAGACAACCTGTGCGGATCTGGCGGAACTCGATATTGGGACACTCCTCCGCCAGCTCTTCAAAGAAGGCCAAGGCACCGCCAATGTCGTTTGGCAGTTGATGATGCCGCTGTCCCACCGAATTGTTCACGTACTGGCCCAGGGCCGGATTCTCGGCATCCATGATGAGCAGGCGGATTTTGCATCCCTGCCGGGCCTTCTCCAACATGGTCGGCCGAAACGCATTGATTTTGAGCCACCATCTGAGCGAGACCCCGGACAGGTCAAACGTTTCTTTGGCGTTCCGCAGCAGATCGAGCCACCGCTCGGTGTTTCCAAAATCCTCGACCTTGTTGTACAGCTTGAACAGTTCCGGTTTGCCGCCAAGGGGTGACAAGTGGCTTCCAAACGGGACCTGGACCTGCCAGTTGCAGGCCTCCAGATTGCGGACATGGTCAATGATCTGCTTGGAATACACCCTGTCCCGCAGGGGCCGTGGCTTCAGGTCGTATTCGATCGCCCGCAGATCCCGGATGTCGAACGGGATCGTCTGACCTTTCTCGATCAAGATGATGACCGGACGGGCCGCGCTCTGGGCGATCGCCAGTTCATAAAACACATTCGGGTTGTGAAACGTCAGCACGGCGATGCACAGATCATCCGTCAAAATCGAACTGAACATCTGGTCGGTGATCCGCCCGATCTGCTGGCTGTGGTCGGCGCGGTACGCCACGATCCCCAGTTCATCCATGGCCGGCTTGATGATGAAATCCAGCACATCATCCGAATGCTCGCGGACGACGGATCCAGCTTCCCCGATGGGGCTGATCACAAAACAGCGTTTGGGCATGTGGTCACCGGCTTTCGCGGTTTGGAACGGGGATTCCGCAGCACGGCAACTTAGCACAGCCGGGAAATGCGGTCAAAACTGCCGATTGACAGGTTCCCAAAACACCACACAATTAACAATTCATATTCTTGACGTTTTTGTGTTTTTCTTCTTGACTGCCGGGCTGCCCGCCGATACCGTTGTTTTGAACTGACGTATACCACTCACGAAAGGGGCCGAAATGAAAGCTTGCAACGTGCGTTCGGCGGGGGCGGCTGATTTGATGGGGAACGATTTGGCGGCACCGATTCCGGCAGGCAAGGGGCGGGTGCGGAAGGAGCGGTCGGACTGCAAGGTCACGGAGGATGAGCTGTACGATTCCATCGTGGCTCACTTTGGGATCCTCACTTACGTGGCGATCGCGGTGGGGATCACCCGGCCGGCGCTCTACAAACGGATTGACCGTGCTCCGCGGCTGCAGGCCGCGCGCGACGGGGCGCGGCGGGTGGTGGTCGACGTGGCGACCTACCATTTGCGCAGGGCCCTGCATGTCGGAACCGCCTGGGCCGTGCAGTTCGCCATGTGCCGGATGGATGGCATTCCCCTGTTTTCCATGACGCCCCCACAACCGCCGCAGGAGCCGAGAGAGCCTGGAGCGACGCGCGAGCCACGGGCAGAGCCGCCGGAGGCGGGCAGTCCACAGCCAGAGCGTGCGCGAAAGACGATGCTCCGCCTGATCCACGCCGTGGAGCGCGCCGAGCCGTGGGCGGTGAAGTACTGCCTGCGGCATTTGGAGCCGGCGGTCCGTTACATGACCACACCCGGGGGCACGGGCGTAGAAACACCGCGGACCGAGATTGTTCCCGACCAGCCACCGCGCCTGTGCGAACAGCGGGCCGAGGCACTGGCGCGGGCCAGCTACGGGCAACTGGTGGGACGGCCGCTGCATGGAAGAGGGAAAACACCCGCCCCTGCCGCCTCCACTCACCCTGAAATTCCGGCCGAGGCCTCTGCTCCCAGCGACTCCGTTAACCATAAGGGAGATCAGAAACAGACCGCAGGACCGTCGCACCCAATGCTTGAGGAGACGAAGTCCGTCCCGCCCGCCGTGCCCGATGCACCGGCCTGCGGGGCGAACTTCGCGCCAACTCTTTCGCCAGCGGAGTCGACACCAGGGATGCCGGCCGCGCCGCATCTGCCGCCGGCTCCCGGACCACATCTGAATACTGCGCCATCCGTAGCTTGCACATCATCCCAGTCTACAAAGCGTCAACCGTCTGTTGCGGGCAGGCAGGACAAGTCCCACACCGCCGATCGCAAACGAAAACGCCGCGCCCGCGCTGCCTCCCGAAAGCGGGGCAGGCGAAAGGCGCGTTTGAACAGGCGGTGAGATTCGACAGCGATTTTGCTTGCGCGGTGGCTGGCCGATGTGAACGAATCCATGAGCCGGAATGCGTTAGCGCGCGCGTTAGCGTCCGGTTCCGGCAGTCGTCCAACCGGACGCCAACCGTCGTCAGGGACGACGAATGAAGGGGCCGGTCAAGTCGGCCGGTCTGGCAAGTCGGTCCGTAAACCGTACGGTCAGAAATTGAACCACGAATCTTACGAATCTCACGAATCAACAACCAGCTTCGCATCGCGAGTGAGGACCGCGGCAAGAATAACGGTCGACTCTTGACAAGCCGTACAGCCAATGAGCCGGAGGGCCTTAGCCCCCGGTTGGAGGAAAATCGGAAGGCGCCATCGCCACGAACCGGACGCTAACGCGCGCTAACGCGTGCCGGCTGATGAATCTGCCCTCAATCAGCATCCATCCCAATCAACTTCACCATGTTATTATTGCCGCGATCCTGACGAGATCCATCTTGTTGAGATTCGTGTTAGGGCCGGAGAAAGAATAACTGTCGCATTCTCGGAACGAATGACTCTCGCGGGCGACGATGCCAAAAGATCATCCCGGAGGGATGAAAGCTCTTAGCCGGGGGTTGAGCGAAGCGACACCCCCGGTCATGGACCGACATGAGATCCGATCCCGGAGGGATCGCAGCATCTGGCGAGCAACGGTGCTGGCACCCCTGCCGGGGTGCATTCGTCGCTTTTGCCTTTCCGGGGGTGTCGCTTCGTGTCTGTCGACACTTCGCTCAACCCCCGGCTAAGAGCTGTGATCCCTCCGGGATCATCCTTGGTCACGCCGTGCCTATCAGAGCGGCGCTCTTGTGTCGTCATCAACGCACCGACACAAACTTCACTTTTATTGATGATGCGATCCTGAAGCGTGCCTTTATTCTTTGTCCGGTCCTTACGAATCTCACGAATCAACAACCAGCTTCGCATCGCGAGTGACAAGATCCATCGTGTTGTGATTCGTGTTATTCGAATTATTCGTACTACTAACCGTCAGGTTGTTGGCGTGCCGCGACGATTTGGCCAGCGTGTGCTGGAAATCAGTGATCAATAGCGGGTTCTGCTTCTGGTCAGACTCTGGCCAACCGCCCCAACGGGGTGAGATTCATTGAACATCCGGCAAACATCACGGGTCACGCCCCGATTGGGGCTCCGTCGTTCGTCGTCATTGCACCCAGGGCTCCGTTGGCGTTGCCAACTTCGCCCTGGGCTATCGAATTCTGCCCCCTTGGGGCTGACGATGCGACACTCCGGGTGTTGGGTTTCGGGCAAGCCCGCGCCATGAACATTCGTGGTTCCCTTTCTCGCTGCCCAAGATCGGCCCTCAGACGGCATTTTTGAGGCGGACATTGATTCGAGAATATTCGTGGTCCCGTACGCCGGGTGTGCCACTGGTCAGCTCGCTGCCAGTGCGAACGATTGACGACTTCGCCCTCAGGAAAGCACCCTTCTTGAGGTCGCTTCATTGCCAGGAGTCGAGCCCCGTTCGCACTGGCAGATAAACTGACCGGTGGCACCAGGCCTGAACGAAACATTGTTTCAACATTCAACATTTCTCAATATCAGGAGTTCAATCATGACAGATGAACATTGCCCGGACTCGAATGCTTCCATCGAGGAGCGTGACGACGGTTCGCGGGCTGCTGAGCCACGGCGGGAGGAACGCAGAGTGCGTGACACGCGGTTTCAGACGTGGCGGGAGGGGCGGGAGTGGAGTTTGACCGACGAGGAACTGGTCGACACCCTCGAACGGGAATATGGGGAGGTGGTGTTTGTCGCCCAGCGGCTCGGATTTCCCGAGGAGTTTGTCCGCGAGCAGGTCGCCAAATCCGCGCGGGCACAAATGGTCATTGGTTGGCAGGCGGAGAATGAGCGTGCCTTCGCCCGGCGGCATTTCCGGGCGGCCCTGTATGGCGGTCAGTATTGGGCCGTGAGCCACCAGATCCGCAAGATGCACCGCGAAGAACGCGAGGTGCGTGATGATCAGCGATACAAGACCCGCCTGGCCCTCAAGGCGGCGTATGCCGCACGAACCGTGGCTCAACCCGCGGCCGCCGAAATCCTCCCGGCACCTTCGATCTCCGTGGCTCCCGCCCCGCACTCCGCACCAAGTGTCGATCTCGCGCCTGAGGCCTGCGTGCCAGACTCCGCCGCCGAAATCCCCGTCAACGCCGATGCCACCGTCACCGCGGCGGAAAGTGGCTCGGCCTTGCCCGAGAAGGTGGCGTTCACTCCCGAGCAGGAGGCCCAGCGGGCCGAAATTCTGCAGCAGAGAGCCTGGCGGGAGCTGCACCTGGACCGCTTTTTAGAACACCAGCAAATGGTGGAAGGCGGCTCTCCCACAAACAAATTGCGGGACGCCGGCTATCTGCCCCCAACCGTGAAGAAACAAATGGAACGGGCCGGCCACGATCCGGTTCGCCAGCCCAACGACGGCCCCCACGGATTATTCCGCCGGCTGCCAGCGGAAGAGAACGGAATGAGTCCGGCGGATAGCACCAACGCGGCGGACTGAATGACCGGAAGGTGGGCGCAAGCCCTCGTTGTTACACACAAGTTGCCGACATCGGGGATTTCATGGTGCCGACCCACAGGCCGACGTGGCGGGAGGGCGCGGCTCCTGCCGAGCCGCGAGCAAGAAAACACACGGTCTTTACGGCGAATCTGGCCCCGTTCGTGAGGGGAAGGCGGCGAGACGCGGGCACGCACTGTTGACCGCGGCTCAGCAGGAGCTTCGCCCTCCCGCCACGTCGACATAGAATCAAACCCTACCACTTGCCGCGTGGCCAATGCCCCTGTCGACTTGTGTGTAACAGCGAGGGCCTGAACCCCAGCTCAGCGCTGTGAAGCCTCCGGGATGAGCTGTTTGCATCGTCGCCCGCGAGACTCCTGCGCTCAAAAACTGTCGCGAAGCGACCATGGATTTAACGTCTGGCATTCTGGGCTGCCTGCGGGATGACCGCCCAAAGCCCCAGATCTCGAAGCAACTCTGGCAACTGCGGGAATTCTCCAGTAACCTCCATGGTTCGGGCTGACCAGCACGAAACTCGAACTTGGAAACCTGCCGCATGCATTGCCAACAGTATCTTCCGCCGGGGCAGTCACGGCGTGAAATGCTTGTCCGCTGCGCCAACGGGTTTGGCGGACTGGCCCTCACCTCACTGTTGACGGAAGCGGCATTCGACCGGCAGCTTGAAGCGGCCGTGGCTGAACCACGGAGTGGTCCAGACCGGCGCGACCCGCTGGCACCACAAACGACGCACCATGCGGCCAAGGCCAAGAGCGTCATTTTCCTGTTCATGGATGGCGGTCCTTCGCAGGTCGACACGTTTGATCCCAAGCCACTGCTGGCCAAGGAAAACGGCCAGAAGATCAAGATGAAGGTCCCCCCCACGCAGTTCGACAACGTGGGCAACGTGCTGATGTCGCCCTGGAAGTTTCGCCAGTACGGCGAGAGCGGGATTCCCGTCAGCGACCTGTTTCCCCATGTGGCTCAGTGCGTCGACGATCTGGCCATCCTGCGGTCAATGACAGCCGACTTCTCGGAACATACCAACGCCAACTACTTCCTGCATTCGGGCACCGGCATGCAGGGGCGTCCGAGCATGGGGGCCTGGGCGAACTATGGCCTGGGCAGCGAATGTCAAAACCTGCCGGGGTTCGTGGTTCTCAACAGTGGCATGATACCGCCGGGCGGCCTCGACTGTTTCGCCAGTGGCTTCCTGCCCGCTTCGTACCAAGGGTCGCTGTTCACCTCGGGCGAGGCCCCCGTGGCCGACATCGTGCGGACCGAGCGTGACGCCAGGCAGCAGGAACGCAAGCTGGCCCTGCTCCGCAAACTGGACCAGGGTGTCGTCGGGCGGATCGGCAAGATCGACACGCTCGAATCGGCCATCAGCAACTATGAACTCGCCTTCCGGATGCAGTCGGCAGTCCCGGAACTGGCCAGCCTCGCGGGGGAGACGGCCGCGACGCAGGCATTGTATGGCATCAATGATCCCAAGACCCAGGTCTTCGGGCGGCAGTGTCTGCTGGCCCGGCGGCTGGTGGAGCGCGGTGTGCGGTTTGTCGAACTGCTCTGCCAGAGCGTGGGGCACGACCGCTGGGACCAGCATGGAAACCTCGTCGCCGGTCATGAGGCCAATGCCCGCGCGGTCGATCTGCCGATCGCCGGCCTCTTGCGCGATTTGAAGGCGCGGGGGCTGCTGGAATCCACTCTCGTCGTGTGGGGCGGAGAATTCGGCAGAACTCCCATGGCCCAAGGGAGCGACGGACGCGACCACAACCCGTTCGGCTTCACAATGTGGCTGGCGGGCGGTGGCATCAAGGGCGGCACGGTTTACGGAGCCACCGATGACTACGGCTATTACGCCATCGAAAACAAGCTGCAAATCCACGACCTGCACGCCACGATTCTGCACCTGCTGGGCATCGACCACACCCGCCTGACCTACCGCTTCAGCGGCCGCGACATCCGGTTGACGGATGTTTACGGCGAAGTGATTGATGCTGTCTTGGCATAATTGCCTGCCGCTACTTCGGCGGTGCCTCTCCAGCCAGTTTCAAAGCCTCGTTCACCAGTTTTTCAGCGTCGTCGATCCGCCCCTGTTCCAACAGCGGACCGACCTGCTGCATCAGTTTCTGAATCGGGGCCACATCCCCGCCGGTGGCCTGGATTTTTTCCGCCGCACGCATCAGACGCTGAATCTTGGCGATCACTGGCGGTGGCGGCCCGTTGGGACCGGCCGGGTGCATCTGAGCAAATGCCGGCCGCTTACCTGGATTCTCCAACTGCTGCCGGGCGCTGGCGTAGCGCTTCCGCACAAAATCCTTCATGGACACCACGATGTCCTCGTAGCTGCGGTCTTGGGGGTTCGTGATCCGGCGGTGAGGGAACGGGTCGGCCGCCAGATCCGCCTTGATCAGGGCGTAACGGGCATCAATGCGGGCGCACAGTCGTTCTGGCTCGAAGGACTTTTCCAGAACAACGGCGGAGATTTCACGGTATCGCCGTAAAAGCGAGGGGTCGGAGACGATGCGTTCCAGCAGGGGATTAGGCTGGGGGGCCGGCCAGGCGGCGTTCCAGTCGGCAAGCACCTTCACATGTCCAAAGGCGACTTCAGAAAACCCGACATCAAGGTCCCACGGCAGATACCGCCAGCGGCCGGTTTTAGAATCGCAGTACAGGTAATAATTATGGGGATTCCAACCTGTGAGCTGGTCAAATGCACCGGAAAACAGCATGACTGCCGTCACGCGCAGGAAGTCATCGACTTCCAAGACCTTCTCCAGATCGGCAGGGAAATCCTTCCCCGGCGGCTGGTTGAGCCGGCGGATGAATTCCACGAGCTGCGGCCAGCCCCGCTTGGCCGATTTCGTGTCCGCCTCGAACGCGTGACGGTAGGCTGCTGGGTCGTCGCCGATGAACTGCAGGTTCGCTCCGGGACCGCCTTCGTCGACCTTGAACAACAGCCCGTTCCGGTCGGGCAGGCTGCGTTCGAGAAACGTCTCGTCGATCCGCTCGACGTTGACGTAGACCCCCTGGTACTTGTCATTCACATAGAGTTTGGCGTGGTTGCAGCGGTGCGTGGTGACGCCATGTTCGCGCAGAATTTCGGTGATGATCGGTTCGCTGAGCAGGCTGCCGAATTGAATGCCATTGTCCAGCGACGCCCGCCGCAATCCCAAAAATCGCTGCCCCTCTGCGTACTCGTCGAACTTGATCAGGTAACTTCGCTTGTGCTGCGGGGAGGGCGACGAGGAGCTGTTCCCCTTGAAGCGGATGGCGACGTTGTCCAAGGAAATGTCCCGCCAGCGGAATGCAGCCCGCACATAAATGCGGTTCGGCAGGGCCGCCAGCATCCGCTGCAACTCCGCCTCGGCCACGGTCAGGTAGACCGACTGGACCGCATCGCTCTGGTAAAACTCTTCAGGGCCTGCCGCCTGTGCGGAAGCGCTGCCCGTACCCGCCGAGATCAGCATCAATGCCACCAGGAACGGAGCGAGTGTGTGGCGTCTGAGTGTCATGGCAGGTCTTTCGCTGAAATATCGGGCGCTGGTCAGATTCGCCGCCTCTCGCTTCCCGCCAGGTGGCAGCCGTCCCTAACTTTTGATCAAAGTTGCAATGCGTTTGGACGACAGGTCGCGCAGCGAATGGACAATCAGCCGGGCGTGAGCCACGCTTTCGGCGGTGTGGCCGGTGCTGAGCAGGGAGATGCTCAACATGTTGGCGGCGTTGGCGGCGGTGATTCCCGCGGGGGCGTCCTCGATGACGGCGCAGTCCGCGGGTGGGATGCCCAATTTTTCCGCCGCCTTCAAAAACACCTGGGGGTCGGGCTTGCCGCGTGTCACGTCCCGGCCGGTGACGAAGGCGTCGAAGTATGGCCCCGCGCCGAGCTTTTCCACGGCCAGAGCCACGTTCTCCGGCGGGCCGGAGGAACCAACCGCCAGTTTGAAACCGGCGGCATGCAGGGCCCGGATGAGTTCCGCGGCACCATCCATCGCGGGGAATTTGTGAGCCACCAGGTCGCGGTAGAGGGCCTCCTTGCGATGGTCGAAGGCCGCCATTTCGGCTTCGGTCATCGATCCTTGACCCCAATGTTCGGCGATGATTTCGCGGCTGGTGCGGCCGAATGTCTGTCCAAACTGCTCGGCCGTCATTTCCCGGCCATACTCGCGGGCCGTGTCCCGCCAGCTTTCGAAGTGCGCGTCGTAGGAATCGACAAGAACGCCATCCATGTCGAAAATCACGGCCAAGGGCATGATGCTGTGGGTTTCCTGTATGAGGTGTCGATTGCAGTCGCCGAATGGAGGGCCAGCGCGTGATCGATGTCTGTCAAAACAGTGTCAAATTTCTCAGTCTGTGGAGCGATGGCAGACTGGGCTTCAGAAGATCGGCGTCGCAGTGCGATTCAGACACAGCATAACGACTTTTTACTGATAAATCTTAAATCTGAAATTGCGTCGAAACTAGAGAATGGACTTTTGTCGGACACGTCAAAGGTGAAATTCCAGGGAGCCACCAAGTGACACTCGCCGTCAACTTTCAGATGAAGCGTGCCTGCCGAAAAGCAGGGCGTTGGTCCGCGAAACTACACCTGGGCCGCGGCCAGGATCAGCGACTCCGTCTCTTCCCAGCTCAGACAGCCATCGGTGATCGACACGCCGTACTTCAGCTTGGAGGGATCGCCGTTGAGCTTCTGCTGCCCTTCGTGCAGGTTGCTTTCGAGCATGGTGCCGATGATCGACGAATGACCGGGTTGGCGCTGGCGCAGGACATCGGCAAAGACTTCCTTCTGCCGGCGGTAATCCTTGCTCGAGTTCGCGTGGCTGCAATCGACCACCAGCCGCCCGGGCAGCCCCGCCGCCTGCAGCTTCGACACCGCGTCTTCCACATGCTCGGCGGAGAAGTTGGGGCCGGAGCGGCCGCCGCGCAGGATCAGGTGGCCCCAGGGATTGCCCTTGGTGCGGACCACGCAGGTGCGTCCCTCCCCGTCGATGCCCAGGAAACTATGGGTCGACTGGGCCGCCTGCATGGCGTTGATCGCCACGTCGAGGTTGCCCTCCGTTCCGTTCTTGTAGCCCACCGGCATCGACAGCCCGCTGGCCATCTGCCGGTGCGTGGGGGACTCGGTCGTTCGGGCGCCAATCGAGGCCAGCGTCACCAGGTCGGCGATGTACTGTGGCGTAATCGGTTCCAGCATTTCCGTGGCTGCCGGCAGCCCCATCTCGGTGATCTGCAGCAGCAGCCGCCGAGCCAGTTTGAGGCCCTCGCTGATGTCGAAGGTGTCGTCCAAGTGGGGGTCGTTGATCAACCCCTTCCAGCCGACTGTCGTTCGTGGCTTCTCGAAGTAGACCCGCATGATCAGCAGCAGCTTGCCAGCCACACGGTCGGCCAGGGCTTTGAACCGCTTGGCGTATTCCAAACCGGCCTGGGGATCGTGAATCGAGCAGGGACCGGCCACGACGATCAGCCGCGGATCGTTGCCGGACAGAATCGCTTTGACCTCTTCACGGGTTCGGATGACCGTGTCAACGGCGGCAGGCGTAATTGGCAATTCGTCTTTGAGCTGCCGCGGGGAGATGAGCGACACGATCTCCTGGATGTTGATGTCCTGAGTGGATTGCATGGAAGCAGCGTCGACTTAAGGCGGGAGCGGCTCACGGGTTGAGTAATCCCTGAGCCACGAAAACGCAGCATGCCAGGCAGCGATTCCCGCCGCCGGGACCCGCTGAACCGCTTGAAACCCCAGTTTACAGCACGCCCCCACACGGGTAAAGGACCGCCATCGACGCGAACGTTGGGACGTTGCCTGTCGCAGTGAGCCGGCTCTTCAATGGGCTGGGTCGAGATCCCGTTCACCTGGTTCTTTTGGACCACGCATCGTGTCGCCGGGCCAGCCGTCAATGCCAACAGCGTCTTTCGTGGTCTCCCGGACCCCGCCGATTTTCTACGTTCTAGGGCCAAAGATCAGGGTTGCCCGCAAATGGTTGAATCTCCATAATCAGCGCCAACAGACACGTTTACAAATGAATACCCGGAGGGAGCCTGATGCCTGTCTTCAATGACAACGCCGATTCGATTGGCCGCACGCCGTTGGTCCGCATCAACCGGCTTGCCAAGGGGTTGTCGGCGACCGTTCTGGCGAAGGTGGAAGGCCGCAACCCGGCCTACAGCGTCAAGTGTCGGATTGGCGCGGCGATGATCTGGGATGCGGAAAAATCGGGCAGGTTGAAGCCCGGCATGCACGTCGTCGAGCCGACCAGCGGCAACACCGGCATCGCCCTGGCCTATGTCTGCGCCGCCAAGGGCTATCCGCTGACGCTGACGATGCCCGAGACGATGTCCGTCGAACGGCGGCAGATGCTCAAGGCGTTCGGCGCCGAGCTGATCCTCACCCCCGGCGCCGAAGGCATGAAGGGGGCGATCGCCAAGGCGGAAGAGATGTCCGCCAACCCCGAATACTTCATGCCCCAGCAGTTCAACAACCCCTCCAACCCCGCGATTCACTTCAACACCACCGGACCGGAAATCTTCGCCGACACGGATGGCAAGGTGGACATTTTCGTGGCGGGTGTGGGCACGGGTGGCACAATCACTGGCGTTTCGAAGTTCCTGAAGAACGAAAAGAAACTGAAGCTCAGAACCGTTGCCGTGGAACCGGTCAAGAGCCCCGTACTGTCGGGCGGAAGCCCTGGACGGCATGGGATTCAGGGGATTGGCGCGGGGTTCATTCCGGGCAACCTCGACCAGTCCATCGTGGACGAAATCGTCCAGGTCACGGATGAGGAATCGTTCGAGATGGCCCGCCGGCTGGCGAAGGAGGAGGGGCTGATCAGCGGCATCAGTTGCGGTGCCGCCATGGCCGCCGCCCTGCGCGTCGCCGCCCGGCCGGAAGCGGCCGGCAAGACGATCGTCGTCATTCTTCCCGATTCGGGAGAACGGTATCTGTCCACGGCGCTGTTTCAGGCCTGAACGTGTCTCAGACATCGGCTTCCATCGCCACCCCCTCGCTGCTCACGGATGACGAGCGCCAGCGGCTTTTGGCCCAATATGCGGAAATCGCCGCGCTCGCTGGAGGGCTGGCGCACGAAATCAAGAACCCGCTGTCGACGGTCAGTTTGAATCTGGAACTGCTGGTCGAGGATCTGGCGGGGAGCGACACGCCGCGCGAGCGGCGGATGCTCAAAAAGGTGCAGACCATCCAGCGCGAGTGTGACCACCTGGTCGACATCCTCGAAGATTTCCTCAAATTCGCCCGGGTGGGCGAACTGGAATTGGAGGCGGCCGACCTCAACCAGTTGCTGCGGGAGTTCATCGAGTTCTATCAGCCGGAAGCGATTGAAAAGGGAATCGAGATCAGCCCCCACCTGGCCGCCGACCTTCCCGCCGTGCCACTGGACTGCTCTTTGTTTCGCCAGGTCCTGCAGAACCTCGTGCTCAACGCCCAGCAGGCGATGCCCAAAGGCGGGCTGCTCGAGTTGCAGACAGGGGTCCGGGACGGCCGGGTCGTGCTGGACCTCATCGACAACGGCAAGGGGATGGATGAACGGACGCTGTCCAAGATCTTCGAGATCTTTTTTTCAACGAAACCTGGCGGAAGCGGCCTTGGTCTGCCCACCGTGCAGAAGATTGTGCGGGCCCACGGCGGCACGATCGCCGTCGACAGCGCCCCCGGCCGTGGCACACGCTTTTCCATCTCCCTCCCGCCCGCGGTCTGAATCATGTCCGACACACCCGACTCGCCTGGATCCTCCCCCCCCGCATCATCACGCGGGATCTTGTGGGCCATCCCGGCGGTCCTCCTGGCCACCTTGGGGCTCACCTACCTGCTGCGGGTCGAGGCTGACGGCGGCTTGGAGATCGGCAAGCCAATACCGGAAATTGTCGCCGAAGGCTGGCTCAACGGCACTGGCCCGACCATGGCCGAACTCAAGGGAAAAGTCCTGGTGATCGACGCCTGGGCCCATTGGTGCAGCCCCTGTGCCCGAGAAGCACCGAACCTGGTTCGCGCGCATGAAACTTACAAGGACAAAGTTCAGTTCATTGGCCTGACAGGGGAAGGCAAAGACAGCCGCGACAAGTCCGCCGCGTTTCTGAAACGCACCCACATCACTTGGCCCAACGGTTATGGGGCCGCCAAGACGCTGGCGGAGTTCAAAGCCTCGGTCATTCCCCTCGTCTGGGTGGTGGGCGTTGATGGCACGATTGTGTGGAACTTCGGCTCGAGTGGCACGATCGAGGACGGCATTGAGCTGGCACTGCAACAGGCCAGGATTGCCGCGCGGAATTCGGCGAACGAGTTGTAGTGCCGACCATAATATGGAGATCCGTGCTGGAAAGACTGCTTGACACTTCGGAAACTTCCGATATTATTGAGTGTGTGGACAGGAGAGTAAAAGCCATGAGCAAGTCACGACGATTGACCAATTTGGAAGCCTTGGGACAGGCTGCAGAGTGTCTCCGCGTCTTGGCTCACCCACACCGGTTGCGGATGGTCCAGATGCTCCTGCAAGGCGACCACACCGTTACGGAATTGGCGGAAGCCTGCGAGTTGCCGACAGCGATGGCGTCGGAGCATTTGCGGCTGATGCAGCGCTGCGGATTCCTGTCCAGCGAGAAGGATGGGAGAAAGGTGTACTACCACGTCGCCGAGCCGCACCTCAAGCACATCCTCAAGTGCATCGAAGACCGTTTTGATTCCGCGGAGGGTCAGTAGGCTCTTTTTTTGACTCAATGGATCGACAGTTTCCGAACCGTCAAACATTCATCACCACCACCAGATTGGGAATCCAACATGAACGTCACGACGATGTCGCCGAAACAACTGCACGATCTCGTCCAGTCGGGCAGCTCGGTCGAACTGATCGATGTCCGGACGCCGGTCGAGTATCGCGAAGTCCACGTGGGATTTGCCCGCAACGTGCCACTCGATCAGTTGGACGTGACCCAGCTTGCCGCTGGCCGCGATGGCTCGGAGCCGCTGTATGTCATCTGCCGTTCGGGCAGCCGTGGCAGGCAGGCTTGCGAGCAGCTTCTCGCCGCGGGCTGCACGAATGTCGTGAACGTCGAGGGGGGCACGCAGGCGTGGGATCAGGCGGGGTTGCCCGTCGTCCGTGGCCAGAAGGCCATTTCCCTCGAACGCCAAGTGCGGATCGCCGCGGGCTTGCTGGTGCTGGTCGGATCGGTGCTCGGCGCGTTCGTCAGTCCGTACTGGATTGGATTGTCGGCGTTTGTTGGAGCGGGTCTCACGTTCGCTGGGATCACGGATACATGCGGCATGGGAATGATTCTCGCTCGCATGCCTTGGAATCAAGTTCCGAAAGCGCCGATGGCTGGAACCCCAAGCAGCGGGGCGGCGTGTGCCCTGAAGTCATCCTGCCGCGGCTGATTCGTCCAATCCATCGTTCACAGGTGGCTCACTTCCTGCAGGAGCTTCGATCATGATCCTCAAGCAATACTACCTCGGCTGTCTGGCACACGCGTCGTACCTGATCGCCGATGAACGGACCAAGCAGGCCGTCGTCGTTGATCCGCAGCGCGACATCGAACAGTACCTGCGTGATGCCCAGGAGGGCGGTTACGCGATCAAGTATGTGGTGCTCACGCACTTTCATGCGGACTTTCTCGCGGGGCACATCGAACTGCGAAACCGCGCCGGTGCCCGCATCGTGATGGGTGCCCGCGCTCAAGCGGAGTTCGATGTTCATGCGGTGAAAGAGGGCGACAATTTAGAACTGGGCGATGTCCGCATCCAGATTCTGGAGACACCGGGTCACACGCCCGAAGGGATCTCGCTGCTGCTCTTCGACCGCACGAAGAGCGACACCGTGCCGCACGCCGTGCTGACCGGTGACACGCTGTTTATTGGGGACGTGGGTCGGCCGGACCTCCTCGCTTCTATCGGCGTCACGGCGGACGAACTGGCCGAAATGCTGTTTCACTCGCTCAACAAGCTCCGCGACCTGCCGGACTCGACGCTCGTCTACCCGGCGCACGGAGCTGGTTCGATGTGCGGGAAGAACCTGAGCAAGGAGACGGTCTCGACGATCGGCGAGCAGAAGAAATTCAACTACGCCTTGCAGCCCATGAGTTTCGAGGACTTCAAGCGACTCGTGACGAGCGATCAACCGGAAGCCCCGGACTACTTCGTGTACGACGCCATCAAGAACCGCCAGGAACGTCCCGATCTGGAAGCGACACTCCGCACTTCGCTGAAACCGCTCAGCGTTGATGAAGCCGTGCGGC
>JAKFUF010000152.1 GCA_021732845.1 Planctomycetaceae bacterium
TGTCTGAGAAGTCTTGCTTGTGCTGCCGACGCGTAAACCATGTCCTGAAGTGTATAAGCGATTCCTCTTCCCCTTCCTCCGCAATACAGAAAAGAAATGTCATTAGTGGTCAAGGCTCGATCGTATACGCGAATGTCATCGACTGCTCCACTGTATGGGCTGCCTCCAGTCTCATCTGTTCCCAGAAGAAGCCTTCCGTTTGAATACGCGAGGTTTCCCGAGGTTGAAAGTGTGGCTTCCTGAACCCCATTGACATAGAGCCGAGCAATCGCCCCGTCATATGTCCCTGCCAGAAATACTTGAACACCTGCTGAGGGGCTTGTTGATCCTATGACCTGTCGAATTGCACCTCCGTTTGCGAACTCGAATTTGTATTTCTGACTTCCTGAAACTCCGAATTTGTAAGAGCAAAAGGGAGAACCCCTGGGATTTGAATATTCCTTGGACAAGATCGAGGCATCCGTGGCTTGAGTTGAAACTGTTGGAATGACCCAGGCTGTGATCGAAACTCTGAAACTGGGTTCGAGGCAGGCAAGGTCTCCCATGACGATCTGGTCATTTGAACCATCAAGCAGAACGGCATATTTCCCGGAGGAGATTGTCCAGGCTGTTGAAAGGGTTGTATTCGTGAGGATTCCGTGGCTGCCCAATCCAGACCAGTCCCTGAGAACCAATCCCGTTGGACCAAGGCTTGGGCACCAGGCTCCGATGCATCCATCCCAAAGCCGAGGGCATGCTGGAAAGCCATCCCTGGGAGCGAACCCTGTGTAATATGTGGATGGGAAAATCATGAGGATTCGCTGGTATCCTCAATCGGTGTGAACGTGATGACTGAATTGGAATCTGAACTGTGGAAGGCAGCCCCAGATTCGTTGTCGACCACGAGATTCAGGTATCTGGCTTTGGGGCAGACCACGCAGGCGGGCCTTGATTTCTGGACCGTGGAAGTTGCCTGTGTGGTGCACACATGTGATCCCAGGAATTCCAGTTGCTTGACGGATGCCGAGGCATTGCTGGAATAGCCAGTGTAGGCTGCATCGGAACCTGTGGTGTTTGCCCCGCCTGCCCCTGTGGAGTTCTGCCATGACCCAAACAGGTTCACGGTTGCTCCTGCCGTCGGTGTGGCTGCGAGTTCAAAGTCGCAATCAACCCTGTAGGCTCTGGCTCGGGTTGCTCCCAGGTCCAGTGTGCCTGATTGCCGATAGGAGGCGGTCGCCAGGGAAGCCAGGGTAATGGCTGCATCACCTGACGAAGATTTGACTGTCTTGGATGTTCCCGTTTGCTGCCTGAAAACTGCCGTAATCGCCATTGTTTAAGTTAAAATCATGTGTTGTTCCTGTATTTAGTGTGATGGAAACGAAAAAAGCCCTTCCTTTTCAGGGGAAAGGCTTGGGGGCTAGCTGAAACCTGAATACCTGTTGAATAAAAATGCAAATATGAGGCTATATTAGAAAGGCAATGTTGCCGTAGAAAAGCAAGTCAGATGAAGTTTTGCAAGACCGAAGCAAAGTGGAAGGCATACCCAGGCGACGAAAGATATTTATTATCAAAAGAAGGGGAAGTTCTTTCAACGATTCTGGAGGTGCGATTAAAACCCTATGAAGATGCAGCAGGATATCGTCATGTTGTGATTGGCGGAAAGAGAAGGAAGATTCATCAACTTGTTCTCGAAACTTTTGTTGGACCAAGACCAGAAGGCTTCATTACCAGACACTTGGACGGAAACCCAAAAAATAACAACGTAGAGAATTTGGCTTGGGGAACACATCAAGAGAATCACGAGGATTCAGTCAGGCATGGAACCGCCTTTTTTTTTTCGGTGGAAAACCATTGTCGATCGCACACCGTATTTCAACAACACTTGCTGGTATGTCAAAAGCGATGGCAAAAAGATCACGGTTTGCTCGGGAACCGATGAGGAAAAGGAATTGCATCGGCAGAAAATCAAGTTGACGCCTTCCGATGATGTGATGAAGACCGTGGCTGACATTCAAAACCGAATGATGGCTGGTCTGCCACTGACTCCATTCAGCCCTGCCTCAAAGAGACCGACTCCGTATTTCAACAACACTTGCTGGTATGTCAAAATCGAAGGCAAAAAAATAACCGTAGCTTCAGGAACGGCAGAAGAGAAAGACTTGCACAAACAGAAAGTTAAAGTTCTACCTTCTGAGGCTGTGCAAAGTGCGTTGACTGAAATATTGGATCAAATGAAGGCTGACGCGAAAGCAGAACCTGCGGCAGGTATTATGGAATACCGATCTCTGAACAACTGCCGTCAAAAACCCTGATTTCCCGTCAAATTCAACGAAGTTCAGGATCAGAAGCCAGAAAAGCAGAGAACGCAAACCATTGGAAACAATGAGCTTACAGTCTCCTTTGTAGATCCAGGCAGGAAGAAATATTGTCCCGGAGGGATCACAGCTCTTAGCCGGGGGTTGAGCGAAGTGTCGACAGACACGCAGCGACACCCCCGGAAAAGCAGGTGTGACGAACGCACCCCGGCAGGGGTGCCAGCACCGTTCCTCGCTGTATCAAATTGCGAGATTCCGGAACACCTATCGTGAAGCCATTCGCTCTGGCTCCGCTGGCGGTGTCCCGGAATCACGCAAGGCTTGCTGCGATCCCTCCGGGATCGGAGCATTTCCTGGTTCCTAACCAGGGGTGTCGCTTCGCTCAACCCCCGGCTAAGAGCTTTCATCCCTCCGGGATGATCTTTTGGCATCGTCGCCCGGGAGAGTAATTCGTTCCAAGAATGCGACAGTTATTCTTTCTCCGACCCTTACATCGAATTCAGAGACGGGATTTTTGTCGGAATCGTCAAATTTGAGGTCTCCGACAAAAGTCGGGCGTCTCTGTTTCATGGAATTTCAAATTTCAGATTTCAAATTTCACAGTAAAATGTCTTTTGGCGACATTCAATTGGCGCGGCGAGAATTATGTCCTGCACCGCGGGTCTCCCGGCTCACTTGGCCATCGCCGCCCGTGTCTCGCGAACGAGGGAGACGTACTGTTCGGCCATGCTGCGGATCTTGCCCATGTCGCGCGCGGCAATCGCCTTGGGGTCAACCAGGGCACCGCCCAGGCCGACCGCGCAGGCACCAGCCTTCAAGAATCCGGCAATCGTCTCCAGGTTGACGCCACCCGTGGGCATCAGCCGCACCTGTGGCAGCGGGCCGGCCAGCGTCTTCAGGTAGCCGGGACCGCCGATGTCCGCGGGAAACACCTTGACGACATCCGCCCCCGCCTCCCACGCCGTGAGAATCTCGGTGGGAGTGAACGCTCCGGCCATCATCAGCTTGTCGTACCGATTGCAGAGGCTGATGACATCGCGGTTGACCGTCGGCGAAACGACGAATTCGGCACCAGCCAGAATTGCGGCGCGGGCACTCTCGGTGTCCAGCACCGTTCCAGCGCCCAGCAGAATCTTGTCGCCCAGGGCTCTGCGCACCTGTGAGAGAATGTCGAGAACGCCCGGAACGGTGAACGTCACCTCCAGCACATCGACACCACCCGCCACGAGAGCATGCGCGACATCGACGAGCTGCTCGGGCGACTGCGAACGGATAATGGCCACGATTCCACTGTCCAAGACCCGCGTCAGATCCGCATGCCGACTCATGTTCGCTCCCGTGTTTGTAAGACGTGATAGTTGACGCTCTACGATAGAGAGTTGAGCCACGCCAGTCCATTTTGCGGGCGAAGCGACCTGTATTGCGTGAACCCGACGAAAGGAAAACGTCACGGTCGAGGGCGGGGCGGGGCGAACGGTTGCGGCGCGGGCAGTTGGGCAGTTGCCGACTCAGATTCCATTCTCACGGCGGGTTGCATACGATGCAGCAGGTCCGTTCCTGCCTGCCGTGACATGCCTTCCCCATCACTTCCGTCCGTTGCCAGTCCTGCCGGTGTCATTGAGCCACGCGCGGAGCCTTCGATCTACGGACGGGCGTTCTGGCTGGCGTATCTGGCGAATGTGCTGCTGGTGTGTGCCAACTCCCTGACGTTCCGCTTCGCGGAGTTTGTGCGGGAGCTGGGCGGCACGGAAACGAACTCCGGCGAGATTGTGCGGGCCGGCCTGATCGCGGCGATGGTTTCAAGATTCTGGCTTGGCGGAGCCATTGACCGCCACGGGGCGGGCCGCGTGTGGATCGCCTCAGGGGTCCTGTATGTCATTGGCGCACTGGCAATTCTCTCCTGCACACAATTGTCCCCGTTGATCTGGTGCGCGCGGATTGCCTACACCGTCGGGCTGGCGGGGATGTTTTCCTGCTCGATGGTCCATATTCAGGCGCAAGCCCCGCCGCATCGGCGGACGGAGCTGATTGGCAGCCTGGGAAGCAGTGGCTTCATCGGCACGATCGTCGGCACACAACTGAACGACCTGCTCTTCAACTCGATGGTGCGGGCGGCCGGCAGCGGCGCACTGGTCCCGTCGCCGTTTCGGTTCACGTGGCTGTTCGGCGGCGCGGCGGTGCTGGGAGGGCTGCACATGCTGGTGGTCTACCTGCTCACCCGCGGTGAGAACCATCGGGCACCGGCGCGGACTCCCGCCGCACATCACCTGCTGTTCCAACACTGGCCGGGGCTGATTTTGCTCGTGGCCGCGACGATGGGCAGCGGGTTCGTGGTGACCACCGTGTTTCTCACCCGCTTTGCGACGGCGACGCATCTGCAAGGCATCAGCACGTTCTTCCTCGCGTACTCGGTGACCGCCTTCAGTTGCCGCTGGATCTTCCGTGGCTTCAGCCAGCAGGCGGGGCGGCATCGAATGGTGCTGTATGGTCTGTTTGGCATGGCCATCGGGCAATGGCTGTTCATGGCGGTCAAAAACGACTGGCAGTTTCTGTTTCCAGCCGTCGCCAGTGGTTTCGGCCACGCGCTGTTGTTCCCCGCCGTCGTCTCGCTGGGGGCCGGCCGCTTTCCCGTCCAATACCGTGGCACCGGCACAACCTTGGTGCTGGGGTTCACCGAACTGGGCACAGCGATCGCGGCCCCGCTGCAGGGGCAGTTGATCGACATGGGCAACGCGCGGGCACCGGGCCTGGGGTTCACATGGATGTTTCTCGCGGCGGGGATCGCGGCGCTGCTGACCGGATTGATCTACGCAGCCACGGCCGCTCGCGTTCCCGATGCTGATCCCACCTTCCCCCTGATTGCCGATCTGGATGGAATGGGGGAGGAATGCGCGGATACGACGGAAGACCTTGAGAATGACGCAGATGACGGTCGGAACTTGAGCAAAGCAGAGCCTGCTTCTTCGTAAAGGTGATGTCATGCTGGTAGTCTGGCGAATGCGTCTCGTTTTCTGGACGGTGACTGCTCTGTTCGTGGTCGCTCCACAGACGACAATTCGGGCCGCGGAGCCCAAGCGGCCGAACATCGTCTTCGCCTTTGCCGATGACTGGGGCCGGTTCGCCAGTGCCTATGCCAGCGTTGATGGGCCGGGCACCCCCAACGATGTCGTCAAGACCCCAAATTTCGACCGCGTGGCCCGCGAAGGCGTGCTGTTCCGCCACGCCTTTGTGTCCGCCCCAAGCTGCACCCCCTGCCGCAGTGCCCTGCTGTCCGGCCAGCACTTTTGGCGCACGGGCCGCGGGGCGATTTTGCGCGGGGCGGTGTGGGACAGCCAGATCCCCAGCTATCCCCTGCTGCTGCGCGACAACGGCTATCACATCGGTGAGACCTACAAGGTCTGGAGCCCCGGCACGCCGAACGATGCTCCGTACGGCGCGGGCCTGTTTGCGTTTGAAAAGGCGGGCGGAAAGTTCAACCAGTTCTCGACCAACGCGACGAAATTGGTTGCTGCTGGCAAATCCGTCGAAGAGGCCAAGCAGACGCTCTACGCCGATGTGGCGGGAAACTTGAATGCCTTTCTCGCCGCCCGCCCACCGGAAAAACCGTTCTGTTACTGGTTCGGCCCAACCAATGTGCATCGGAAATGGCGGAAGGGCACGGGCAAGGCGCTGTGGGGCATCGACCCCGAATCGCTGCGCGGCAAGCTGCCACCGTTTCTGGCCGACGTGCCGGAAATTCGCGAAGATTTTGCGGATTATCTGGGAGAAGCCCAGGCATTCGATGCGGCACTGGGGATCCTGCTCGCGCGGCTCGAAGAGGCCGGTGAACTGGAAAACACTATCGTGGTGGTCAGCGGGGATCACGGTCCCCCCGGATTTCCGCATGGCAAGTGCAACCTCTACGATTTTGGCACCAGCGTTTCCTTGGCGATCCGCTGGGGCGGCAGCGTGGCCAAAACCCGTGGCCGCGTTGTCGATGACCTCGTGAGTCTGACCGACCTGGCACCGACGTTTTTGGAAGCGGCTGGCACACCGATCCCGCCCACCATGACCGGGCGCAGTCTTGTCGGCCTGTTGCACTCCACGGCTTCGGGACAAGTTGAGCCCCAGAGAAAGGCCATTTTCACGGGGCGAGAACGGCATGTGGAAAGCGCGCGGGCCGATTTCAAGCCGTATCCCCAACGGGCGATCCGCACGCCAGACTACCTCTACATTGTCAACTTCAAGCCGGAGCGGTGGCCGCTGGGCGACCCGTACCGGCTCGACGGCGACAATCCTCCCACACCGCAAGAACTCACCGAAGAAACGTTCGTGACGTTCTCGGATGAAGACGCCGGCCCCGCCAAAGCGTGGCTCGTTTCCCAACGTGCCAACCCGGAGTGGAAAGCACTGTTCGAACTGGCTTACGGCAAACGTCCGCGGGAAGAGTTGTACGACCTGAAAACCGATCCGCATCAGGTCAAGAACGTCGCGGCCGACCCCGCCCATGCCACGGCACGGGCGGAACTGGAGAACCAGTTGATGGAGGAACTTCGCCGCACGGGCGATCCGCGGGTCATTGACGATGGCAAGTTTTTCGAGTCACCGCCGCTGGCCGGGCCGCTCACCAAGCCACGCTGAATGATTCCGTGGCGTCGACTGACGTCGACGCTACGGAGCCGCTTTGCGCGTCTGTTCCAAGAACGGCCGCAGCAACTGTTCCAGCGGGTCCACTTCCAGCAGGAACGAGTCGTGGCCGTAGGGGCTGGGAAGTTCCACGAAGGTCACATGGCGGCGGGCGGCGACGAGGGCGTTCACCAGTTCGTGGCTCTGCACCGTGGGGAACAGCCAGTCGGTGGTGTATGACGTGATCAGGAACCGCGCCTCGGTCTTCTCAAACGCCTGCTCCAGCGAGCCGTATTTGTCGGCCATGTCGAAGTAGTCCATGGCACGCGTCAGGTACAGATAGCTGTTGGCGTCGAAGCGGGCGACGAACCGTTTGCCCTGGTGATGCAGGTAGCTTTCGATCTGGAACTCGGTCTCCTTCATGAGTTCGTAGGCGAACTGCGTGCTGTTTTGCAGCCGCCGGCCGAACTTCATTTCGATCGATGCTTCGGACAGGTAGGTGATGTGAGCCACCATGCGGGCGAGTGCCAGGCCCATCTTGGGGCCGTTCTCCTGGCTGTAAAAGTCGCCCTTATGGAAGTTCGGGTCGGTGACGATCGCCCGGCGTCCCACGGCGTTGAAGGCGATCCCCTGGGCCGTCAACTTGGCGGCGGAGGCAAGGATCACCGCGCCGCGGACCTGGCGCGGATACTTGGCGACCCATTCCAGCACCTGCATCCCGCCGAGACTGCCGCCAATCACCGCCAGCAGCCGGTCGATCCCCAGGTGCCGCACCAGGGCGGCATGCGCCTCCACCATGTCGGCGACAGTCAGAAAGGGGAACCGCAGCCCGAACGGCTGTCCGGTCTGCGGGTCGATGCTGCTGGGGCCGGTGGTTCCCTTGCAGCCACCGAGAATGTTGGCACAGATCACAAAATAGCGGTTGGTATCGAGCCCCTTGCCCGGTCCGACGAGGTCGTCCCACCAGCCGGGCTTGGCCCCCTCCACGTCATGCAGTCCCGCGACATGCGCATCGCCCGTCAGCGCGTGACAGACAAAGATGGCGTTGTCCTTGGCCGGCGACAGCTCGCCGTAAGTCTCGTAGGCCACCCGCACCGGACTCAGCTTCGCCCCCACGGACATCAACAGTTCATGGGGCGGTGCGAACAGGTCGACATACTTTGTCTCGACCGTTCCCACAGTCTGTGTGATCTTTTCCCGGGGACCCGTGAGTTCGTCTGCACCATCAACGGACATGAGGAGACTGCGGTGTGAAACTTGGGGATGACTTGGCGACGAAGTGCGAGTTGTCCCATCGTCTCGGAATCAGCCCGCAGACTCAAGCGTTTGGCGAACATCCATCAGCGCGAACCCCAGCAGATTCTGCCCCTGCCAGGTCTGCGGGTCGCGAGCCCGCGCATCATCCGCCTTCATTCCGATGCCCCAGATGCGGTCGAAGGGGCTGGCCTCGACCAGCACCGCCGCCCCCGTGGCCAGAAGAAACGCCTTCAGCTCAGGATGTTGTCCGAACTTCGCCACGTTTCCCTGGGTAACCAGTTGCCGGGCCTGCGCCTTCCACCGCGTCTCGTCAAAATTCTTCACCTTGCGTCCCAGCGCCTTCGCCTCGCGAGGCTCAGCCGCCTGCAGGATCTTACCCAGGCTCTCGTCATCGCCAAACAAACGCGCCTTGGCGGCCATCATCCAGTGTTCGGCAGTGTTGTAAACCACCCCGTCGATGGTAAACGCGGCTGGATACCACTGGCTGAAACAGGCCTTGGTCACACGGCCGTCGGCAGACGCCTGGTGACCCCAGAAGTAGAGGTAGTTGAATTTCTCGCCCGCCGAGGCTCTTTGCCGGAGTGATTCGAGATCGAGCATGATGGAGGAATGACTCAATGACCAATGAAATAATGACCAATGGGACAACCGTGGAGCAGATCGTTCCCAGAACAAGAGTCTTAAGGCGACCCATCGGTTCGCTCCACCTCTTCATATCCTCATTGCTCCTTCCAACCGCGCCCCGCACCAGCCATCTCATTGGTCATTATTTCATTGGTCATTGGGTCATTCCGCAGAATGCGGTCTGGCCAAAAGCGACAAGCCACCAATCGGTGGCTTGAAGGCTCCAATGACCCCAGCGGGATTTGAACCCGCATTGCAGGGATGAAAACCCTGTGTCCTAACCTGGTTAGACGATGGGGCCGTTGCTGCTCAGCGGCATGTGAAGAATGTTAGCGGGCCAGTCGGGAGCTGTCAAGCACGCCGGGCCGGAGATTTTGGACAGCAGGTTCTGACGCAAAATGCAACTAGGCTTGAACTTGACGACGCCGGCGAGTCCTGATCACACCTCCCACGGCACTGTCAGTTTTGCCTTCGCTGCTGCCTCCGCCAGTTCCCTCAAGTGCTCCCGGTGGAGCGGGATGCCGGCGGTGGTCCAGGCCTGCTCGCGTTCCCATTCCATGTCCCCGGGCAGCCGCACGCGGTCCAACCCCTCCACGGGGGGGAGCTGCCGGATGTCAGTCATCGAGCCTTCCAGTTCCTTGTAGAAGACCTCCGGGTCGACGAATTTTGAGAAGTCGATGACGTAGAAGAAATGCTCCGAGCCATCCGCCTCCGGGCTGCGGCTCTTGTGGATCGGCATGTGACCGCCAGCGAGTGGACCGGCCAAGAGCGATGAGACGAAGGCCAGACCGTAGCCACGGGCTCCGGCGGCGGGCATGAGAATCTTGGCGGCCGCCGGGTCTGTGGTGGAGTTCCCGTCGGCGTCCAGGGTCCAGCCGGTGGGGACGACTCCCCCGTAGATTTTCTGGCTGTGAATCTTCCCCCAGGACGAGGCGGCACAGGCCATGTCCAGACAGAACGGGGCGCCGGAACGCACGGGGGCAGCCCAGGCAAAGGCATTGTTGGCGGTGCCGGGTTTGCGACTGCCATACGCCGCGACCGTGGCTCCGCCCGTGCTGGTCGTGCAGTAGCCGATCATCCCCGCCTTGGCGGCCATCAGTGCGTAAACCGAAGCCGCCCCGAAATGCTGGCTGTTCTTCACGGCCACCGTGCCGGTGCCCACTTCGCGCGCCATTTCGATGGCCATCAGCGTGGCTCGCGTGGAAGCCACATGCCCCAGGTTGCGGCTGCCATCCAGCAGCGCGATCGCCGGGGTTTTGGTGATGGTCAGCGTCTGGCCACGGGGGTCGATGTCGCCCATCCGGATGGCATTCAGGTAGCGACCGGTGGCTGAGCAGCCGTGCGAGTGAATCCCGCGCAGGTCGGCTTCGACCTGCCGCGCCGCCGCCATCTCGGCCTCAACCTTGAACATCCCCTGTTTGACATACAGCTTCGTCAACAGCTCCTTCAAAGGCCCCGCCTGAACCAAAACCTCCTGCGTGGCGTCGCGGGGATAATCGGGAGTCTCCATCAAGGTGTTCCTGGGCTGGCGGTCTGAAGGATTGGCGTTTGCCTGGCGTTAACTGGGAAAATTTGTGACTTCACGGTCGACCTAAAGAATTTCAAATTTCAGCAATCATTCGCCCGACTCAGTGCGGGCAGTACTCCACTCGGTGCCTTCAGGCAAGCACGCCCTTCACCACCTGTCCTTCGACATCCGTCAGTCGGAAGTCGCGGCCTTGGAAGCGGTAGGTCAGGCGGGTGTGGTCGATCCCCATGCAGTGCAGGATCGTGGCGTTGAGGTCGTGGATATGAACCGGGTCTTTGACAATGTTGTAGCTGAAATCGTCGGTTTCGCCGTGGACCACGCCGCCCTTGATGCCGCCACCGGTCATCCACCAGGCGAAACAGCGCGGATGATGGTCGCGGCCGTAGTTGGTCTTGGTCAGCGCTCCCTGGCAATAGACGGTGCGGCCGAATTCGCCGCCCCACACCACCAGCGTGTCGTCGAGCATGCCGCGTTGCTTCAGATCCTTGATGAGCGCCGCCGCCCCCTGATCGATGTCGTGGCATTGATTGGGCAGTTCACCCGGCAGGTTGCCATGCTGGTCCCAGCCTCGGTGGAAGATTTGCACGAACTTCACGTCGCGCTCGACCATCCGCCGGGCGAGGAGGCAGTTGGAGGCGAAGGTGCCGGGCGTGCCGACTTCCGGACCGTACATCTCCAGCGTCGCCTTCGACTCTTCGGCAAAGTGCGTCAGGTCCGGTACCGACGACTGCATGCGGTACGCCATCTCGTACTGGGCAATCCGGGCGTTGATCTCGGGATCGAGCTGCTCGGCATACTCCTGCTCGTTCAATTCTTGCAGCGCGTCGAGCATCTTGCGGCGCGTGGCACTGGTCACGCCCGGCGGGTTCGTCAGGTACAGAACCGGGTCGCCTTGAGAGCGAAAGCTGACGCCTTGATTCTCGGACGGCAGAAAACCCGATCCCCACAGCCGCGAGAAGACGGCCTGCGCTGACTTTTGCCCGGTCCAGGTGGAGTGCAGCACCACGAACGCGGGCAGATCCTTGTTGCCGGAGCCGAGGCCATAGGACACCCACGCACCGATGCTGGGACGTCCCGGTTGCTGGGCGCCGGTGTAGATGTAGGTGCAAGCGGGGTCGTGATTGATGGCTTCAGTGTGGACGGAACGAACGATGGCCAGATCATCCACGACGGTGGCCAGATGGGGCAGATGTTCGCAGAGCCACGCCCCGGATTGGCCGCACTGGTTGAACTTCATTGTCGACGGAGCGACGGGGAAGCGGGTCTGCCCCGAGGTCATCGTGCTCAACCGCTGGCCGTTGCGGATCGATTCGGGCAGATCCTTGTCGAAGTGCTCGTGCAGGTTTGGCTTGTAGTCGAACAGATCGAGCTGCGACGGCGCGCCGTTCATCGACATGTAGATCACCCGCTTGGCGCGGGCGGGAAAATGCGAGGCCCCGAGGACTCCATTGCCGGTGGCACTGCTGCCCACGTCGCCGGCAAACAGTTCCGGGTTTAGGAGCGAGGCCAAAGCCACACCACCGATGCCGGTGGCCGCCTTGCCGAAAAACTTGCGGCGCGTGTGTTGAAGTGCCAGATCAGCGGGACGCAACATGGAGGAAAACTCCGCACCGGAAAGCGGCATCGGTCAGGCAGGCGAGTACGAGTCTTGGAGAGATTGAATCTAACCGATCCTGACAGTCGATGCCATGTGCCACGCGGTTATAGCGGTGCGGCGCAAGCCGTCCGGTCAGCGAGGATCGACCCGTGTTGGCTCACCGGAGGGCTCGCGCCCTGCCGCTTCCATCGGGTGCGATCACTTCAGAACGCGGGCGTTGACGAGGTCGACGAAGTCTCCACTGTCGAGTTTGTCGGCTCCGGAGGTGACGGTGATCAGCAGGTCACGGACTTCGGCGACGTCCAAGTCGAGCTCGAGGAGCTTTTCGCCGTTTTTGATGTCGCCTTCAAACAAAACCTTGCTGTCGCCGAGAATCTTGAGCCGCGCGTTGCCCCAGCCTTCGGCCACTTCATCGTCAATTCCCACACCGGCTTTGAAGCGGGTGTATTCGGCCCCCAGCCGGTAGCGGATGGTGGTGTCGGGGAAGAGATGCAGTCCGCGGCGAAAGGCAATGCCGCCGATGGACAACGGTCCGGAACGGCTGCGGTCGCGGCGGAAGTAATTGGGCAGGTTGTGGGGATCGACCTTCGCGCCGCCCCAGACATGCACTGCCTGCAGGTCACGCGGGTCATCCTGGGAGAGGTAGCGTACTTTTCCAGCGCTGTAATCGACGGACTTCAGCAGTTCCACCGGCAGCGAGAGTTCCGGTCCAACAGCCAGTTGAACCTTGGCGGTCTGGCCATCCAGTGTCACTTGTTTGGCCTGCCACTGGTCACCGCCCAGCAGCGTCACCTGGATGCTGGCGGGGCGGCGCGTGGCTTCACGACGGCGGTAGACGATGCCAAAAATCTTCTCGCGCTTCACCTGCAGGTCATCGCCATCGAGCAGGAACTGAACCTTCTCGCCGATGTCACCAACAATTCCCGAGAGCCGGTTGAGTGTGCCATCTTTGGTGAGACTGACGAGGGTGTCGTCTTTGGATTCGCGGGCGACGATCGCGCGAAAGGCCTCCAACTGGGTTTCCGTGGCGGCCATCAACCGGACATGAGCCACGGTGCTGCCTTGGACAGTCAGCGGGCCATGCTCGGTCTGGAGGGTGACCTGACTGCGGGCGACCGTGTAATTGGTCCCGGACAGCCGCGTGCCGTCGGTCAGTGTCATCAAGACCGGTGGCGGAGCCGTGAGTGGCGGGCGGGCCGTGGGGAACCGCAAATCGAGAGCTTCGCTGACAGGCACCGTCAGATCGGCGGCATCGACCTTCAAAGTTACGTGATCGGCGGTGATGCCCGCCAACACTCCCTGATGAACTTCACCCTTGAGGGTTTCCAGTTCCGCTGCCAGCGGTTCGGCCAGCCACCCGAACAGTGCCGGGGCAAGAAACAGAATTGACAACAGGGTAGTCATGGAGTTCTGGGTTTGGCGTCACGAAGTTTTTGAGCGGGTCGACCAGCCAGCCTTGGACATTGCCGCATTGGCCATTGGGTCATTTCTTCGGAGCATTCGCTTCCCGTTCCGCCTGCTTGCGGGTGAAGGCTTCAACGGCGTCCTTATAGTAGGAAGGGAAGTCGCGGCCGACGAGGTCTTTGGCCTTTTCGCGGTCCTTGGGCGGAAGTTTCCCCCACGCACCATCTTTGGAAAGTTTCTTCTGATCGACATTTCCCGGTGCCGTGGCTCCCTTCACGCGGGCCTCGTCGGCCGGGCTGGAGGACTTGTTGGAATTGCTTGAGCCACTGCCGGAACCGCCACCGCCGCCCTGCTGGTCTTCGATCTTCTTGATCAACTCGTCCAGTTCGGCAATGACTTCGTCTTCCTTCTTCTGAACACGTTCGCCGCCGCGGCCGAGTTTCAACCGGCGTTCGACATCGGACATTTTCCGCGAAATGCCATCCAAGGGATTGCCTTCCGCCTGTTCCAGGTCGAACTGCATCAGGGTCGCCAGGCTGGAGTACCGCATGGGAACCGCTTCGGTCCGCTTGAGCAGCGTCTCCAGCGTCGCCAAGCCTTCCGTCTTCATCAGCAATTGGTGCTGGCAGACGGCGCGGGCAAACAGGAGCGCAGCGGGGTCGATGATCTGATGCACATCGACAGCCTGCATCACCTCGAGTGCCTCGTCATACATCTCGCGCTGGACGAGATACCGGCCGAAGAACACGCGCAGATTAGACTCATAAAACGGCTGTTGTCCATCGGCCTTGAGGTCGGGGGCGACCAACGGGGCTTCTTGAAGGCGGCACTGCGAGAGGAAGTGCTGGGTGGGCGCGTCGGCTTTGCCAAAGGTCTGGATGGTCAGGTCAAACAGGGCTTCGGTGGAGGGTGTCTGGTTGAAAACCCACATCCGGGCAATTTCGTCCAGCACACCGCTGGAGGGGGTCCTTGTGCCAACCCAGTCGAGGACCCGCGCTCGGGTGACTTCGGCCGACAAGGGGCTGAGCAGGTCGTTGCTGGCCGGGACGGCTGTTTCGGCTGCGGCAGCCGTGGCTCCCGCAGCGAAGGAGACGGCGAACAGCAGGGAAGCATACAGAACTGAGGGGCGGAGTCGCATGAAAACCCTCGTGGTCATCTAGAAGGACGTCAGATCAAGTTGATTTGCTACTTGTTTCGCCCTGTCGCCAGGTCGTACGCTGCCTTTTGAATGCGGGCCTGCCGGTCGGCGAGCCCTCTGAGCTGGTCCAGCACGGCCGGGTCCTGGGCCTGTTCACCGGGAAACATCCGCGCCAGCCGCCGTGTGCGGTTGTTGACGCGGTACTGGAGTGAACGCAGCACCTTCAGTTCCGCTAGTTTGTCGACCAGACCCGGTTCCTGCTCCTCACCCTGCTGCTGTTGTTGCTGAGGGTCTTTTTTCTTTTCTTCCTTCTTCTCGATTTCCTTTTGCAGCGCCTCGACCATTTCTTCGAGGGCGTTGATGATGTCCTTTTCGATGACCTGGGTCAGTTCGCCTGTGTCAGGATAGACCTTGCGGGTGTCATCCGGTTGCCGTCCGAGGAATTGTACGACTTGGAGCATGTCCTCGCGGATTTGTTCTGCGGCTTCCGGGAAAGCCACGGCTGAACCCTCTTCGCGCAGAATGATCAGCGTGCGGTCCATTTCAAGGACGATCTCGTCTTCCTTCCGCGACAACTCGTGCGCCTTGGAGTAGTGGACGGTCGTCCGTTCCTTGGGGGGCGTGCGGTCGATGCGGCGCGTGTCATCGTACACCTGCAACTGCAGGGTGAGCATGCTTTGGAAGCGGGCTTCAAGAGCCTGGAGTGTCCGCAGGAGTTCTTCCTCCCGCAACTGCCGCAGGATCTCCTCCAGTTTCTCCTTCGCCTTCTGCAGCTCCTTGACCGCGGCATCCTGATGGTCGGACGCGGGATCGTGGGCCTTTTTCTTCAGCTTTTCGATCGCCTTTTCCATCTCCTCCTTAGCCTTCTTCAGTTCTTCGCGGCCGGGAGTTTTCTTTTGGTCCTGAGGAGGGGGACTGTCTCCCTCTTTCGACTCGCCCTCTTTGGGCATCCCGTCCATCGGCATGCCATCTTGCGGCATGCCGTCCATGGGCTTGCCAGCTTTCGGCTCGCCTTCTTTTGGTTCACCAGGCTTTGGCTCACCCTCTTTGGGCATTCCGTCTTGAGGATCACCAGGTTTGGCCTCTCCGTCCTTTGGCTTCTCTTCTGGCTTCTCACCATCGGGTTTCTTGCCTACAGGCTTGTCACCCTCTGGCTTCTTCCCGTCAGGACCCTTGTTCTCTTTGTCGGCGGGTGGCTGGCCCTCTTTGGGCTCGCCCGGTTTGGGCTCGCCCGGTTTGGGCTCGCCCGGTTTGGCGGCTCCCTCTTTAGGCTTGGACTCGGCTCCTTCCTTGGCGTCTTTGTCGGCATCATCCTTTTGGATCTGTTCGCTCAGATCCTGCGCCTTGTCAGCAATTTTCTTTTGTCGTCGCGCGAGAGCGTCCGCATCTTCTTTGCGCTCCGTGGCCGCGCGTGTGTCGCGTTCCTGGTTGATAATCTCATTCAGCTTCTTGAGATATGCTTCAATCCGCGCCTGCTCGGCCTTGTTTTTCTCCCGTTCGTCCTCGCTCATCAGCAGCTTGAGCAGCAGGTGCATGTCGGCGACAACCTCTTCCTGGCTGTCGAGGGCATCCTGCAGTTTGGAGTCGGAACGGAGCAGGGTCACGAGCTGGGTCAACTGCCCGGGGATCTGCTCGGCGTTGCTCTTGCCGATGGCTCGATTCAGCAGTTCCGCGCGTTCGGGATCTGTCTTTCGAATCGATTCGGCGATCTTGCGCATGGTTTCCACAAACCGTGCGTATTTTCTGAGCAACAGGTCCTGCGAGGAGGCCAGCGCCTGTGGCCGTGATTCAGCCGCCGGCCCACCGGGGGCAGCCTTAGCATCGCCTTCTGGTGCTGCGACTGCCGGCGTGGCTTCGGCTTTGGGGGCTGCAGGGCTCTCTTGAGCAACACCGGGAGAGGGGAGGCACCCGTAAAACAGGGCGACCAGAAGACTTGTGACGGCGAGACGCTGCAGCCGCATGGAAATCCCCTTGAGAGAACAAGGCCACAGGTCGAACTGTAGCTCATTCCCGTTGTGTGTGTGCAATCTGCGTTAAGTCGGGCCTCGCTTCATCTCGGACAATCTGCCGGGCGGAAATGTTCTCACAATTCTTTCTTTCGATCGAATCCCCAGGGCTTCCGCAGCAGTTTCTGTTCCTGACAACATATTTCAGGAAGTCGCCCGGAATTAGTCTTGGAGCCCTTCGATGGCCTGCCGTTTCTTTTCCGCCTTCGTTTTGTCCCGCAATTCTTCCTGCTGCATGATGATTTCCCGCAACAGTTGAATCGCCTCGTTGTACGATTCCAGCTTCAGCATCTGGGCCAGCACCGATTCGAGGTGGGTGATGGTTGTATTGAAATTGTCGACTGTCTCATCCAGTTGTTGCGTGGACGGCTGCCGCGCTTCCAACCCCTGCTTCAGGGCAGTCAGCGCATTGTCCACTGTCTGGTAGTCCTTAGTATTCACGGAATTGAGCGGTTTGACAATCCCGTCATCCACGCGCTGCAACAGCGCCTTCACATCTGGGACGGCATTATTCTCCAATTCGTTCCGAATATCCCGAAACGCCTCTTCGACCGACTGCGTCTCGTTGCGGTTTTTGGCCACCTGCGAAACCGAGCGCTCGGCGATTGCCAGGAATTCCTCAAAGCTCTGACTCAGTGGTGCTTGTGGCGTTACCTCACCCGTCCCCGTGGGCACCGGAGCAGTCCGGGCCTTCTCAAACCGGGTGAATTCGAGCTGCAGATCGCGGCGCGTATTTTTCACCTCCGAGATGATCTGCTCCAACCGTTGCCGCAGGTTCAACTCGCGGGCGGCGATCTGTGCCAGCAGTTCTTCGTTGGTGACAATTTCAAAGGTGTACCGCTCCCCCTGGGACCGGTGGGGGCCCAGCAGTTCATTGGGATCGGGGGCGAACATGGGCAGCGAAAGACCCACAAGCGACAATGGGTCGGTGTGAATGACCGGCAATCCATCCGCGGCATCCGCCGCCGAGACTGCCAGCACGAGTTTTTGACCGATCATCAAATCGAGCGGAAGAATTTCGAATTTTTCGGAGAAGGCCATCTCCTTCCGCTGCTGGACATCTCCCACGAAGGGGCGGGTCTCGAAGTGTGATTCCGACTCCAGCTTGAATTCGAATCGTGGAGCCACGACTCCGTAGTCGTCAACAATCATCCCTTGGACGGGAATCCGTGCCTGTCGGGTGATCGAATTGCCAATGCCCTTGAGTTCAGCCACGACGGTGGGGGGCGCATCGGGAATCGAGTTCAGATTGAAGCGGTTGGGTTCCGCGGTGACGATGTCATCCGTGTCATGCAGCAGAATTGCCACGGCCACGGTCGGCGGCAGATGCAAGGGCCAGGCAGGCGGAGCAGTCTTTTCGCGCATGGCCGCGGGCCGCGTGGTCAACACGCACGGAACCGCCAGTTCCCGCCCGTCTTTGCTCACGAGTGGTTTTTCGGAGGCCAGGTCGACCGGTTCGGCTTCAGGGGGAGAGCGAAATTTCACTCCGCCAGAGGAGGCCTCCAGCGTCCATAAATCGGTCTGCAACCGAAACCCTTGCAGGGGCTTGTTGGATTTCGCCCTCAGGATGAAGTCGGTTCCGGCCGGCAGAGCGACATCGCTGCTCTGCACAGGAATGAGTTCCCGGAGCATGGCATTCTTTTCGTCGCGGCTGTTCTTGTTGGTGTATTCCGGATAGAGACAGTCGAGCACGAGGCCATCGACTTTTGGCGGCCGGACCACCTGGACCGTCAGGGGTGTCCGCGACGAATAGTCGCCTCCATAGAACCAGAGCCGTGCCGAACTGTGAACTCCCGGCAGCGTAAATTGGAACTTTCGGTCACCCAGCTTCGCCATGGTCGGGCGGTCGGCCCGGCCAGTTTCCGGGGAGTAATTGAACCACACCTGGGACGGGACCCGCCGGCCCTCTGGCACCTCGGCAATCAGCGTCAGGTTGGCCCCCTGCGGATGCTTGTAGATGCCATCGCGAAATTCCATCATCCGCTCGTCGGGATCGGCCAGCACGTAGATCTTGAGATCCGTCTCGCGGGGCCAGAGTTCCTCCCGCAGCAGCACGTTGCGGCGGTACCACAGTTCCACGTCGCCCTGGGCATAGGCTGTCCACGCGCCAATCGTGAGCAGGAACATCCCAGCAATCATCACTGTCCGCAGCAGTGGCCGCAGATTGAAGACCGAGCTGAGCTTCAACTCCGGCAGCAACTGCGTGACCTGGTTGGCGGTCCGCTCCAACATGGAGGCCGTGAGCGGGGATTGTGCGGTTCGGCCGCTCATCTCGATGGTGGTGATCAGGCCATCATCGAGCCCCGGAAATTTGCGCTCCAGCACCAGCGCCAGTGACCGCAGATTGAAGTCCCGCATCAGGCGCATCAGCACAAACACGCTGACCAGCCCAAAGCAGGCCAGACCGGTCGCCAGCAGCACGCAGAACCGAATGAGCCGCGACAACTCGAGCCACCGGTCGAGCCCGAAGCTCAGCCAGAATGTGGCCCCCAAAACGGCCAGGACGAGCGCCGCCCCCTCGACGACGACATACGTGCGGACGAGCGCCCCCAGGCGCGACAGAATTCGCCGTGCCGCCAGGGGGGGCGCAGGGGGGGGCATGTCGACAGGCAATCTCAGGGGCGTGCGGGGCAGTTCGGGCATGGAATTCACGCGAGTCTCAGAAGTTTTCGGGTCAGCCATTCGACTCCCAGCACCGCCACCAGGAAGTAGATGACCCAGGCCCGGTCCCACAAGGGCCGTGGCATTTCGAACACGGTTGTCTGCCGCGAATGGTTGGTGAGTTCCTTGGGCAGGACTTCCGCCGCATTTTCCATGGTCACGTATTTGCCCCCCGAACCGCGGGCCAGCAGTTTCAGCAGCGACTCGTTTTGCTCCGGCCGGTCAAATTCTAGATTCGGCAGCTTGACGGAGAATGCTCCCGGCACGACATCGACCGAATCGGGAACGGCGAGCTTAAGATTGTACAAACCCGAGACGCCCGCCACGAACTGGGCGGTGAAGTCGCCCGGCTTGAGCGGATCTGCCACCAGTTCCACGCGTGGTGTTTGCGGCCGGCCGCCGGGCAGGACAACTTCCAACGGAAGCTTGGCGGCGGCATACGGCTTGAGCTGCGTGTCCAGCACCCGCGCCCGCACCTGCACGGTGCTGCCGATGGGATACGACTTTCGGTCCAGGAGCAACAGGGCGCGGTTTGTGCCCCGCAGCAGGCGGCCCTGTCCAATTTCGCGGAGCATGCGGATCCACAGGCGGTCGTAGTAGTCTTCTTCAACCGACCGCAGCCGCCACAGTTCGGGACTGCCCAAATACAGCACGCGGCCCGAACCGTAGTATTGCGAGGCCAGCAGAATGGGGGGAGCCGAAGCGCGGGGATCGGCAAACCGCGCAAAAACGGTGGCTCCCGACTTCGCGGTCTTCGCCGGGTAGCATTTGAAGATCCCGGGGAAATCCTGCCAACTGGTGGCCGACGACGCCGGATTGTCGCTCAACTGCAAAAATCCGGCCTCCAACCCATCACGGGTGAATTCCACGGGCCAAGGCTGGGCCTGGTCTTCATCGTCCGAAAACGAGGTGTCCAGCAGGACCGGGTAGAGATCGAACAGCTTTTGCAGCCGCTCGCGGTTCTCCGGGGCGACAGATGCCAGTTCCGGTGTGTACACATCCCCGCTGATCAGCATCAGGCCGCCGGCATGGGTGTAAACCCACTCGGCCAGCAATGTCGTTCCATTCTCGATTTCACCCTTCTCGCCACGCTTCGTCTCGCCCGCCACGAGATCCCAGTTGGGGTCGAAGGCGAGCACCGCGTCGTATTTGAACAGTTCGTCGCGCTGCGGGAAGCCGAAGAGATACGTCACCTCTTCTGATTCCTGGCTATAGCCGGGAACGGCTGTCTGCAGCCAGACATCGAGTTTGACCGACTTGTCGCGATACAGCAGATTCTTAACGAACTGGAAGTCGCGCATGGGACCGCCGGCAATCACCAACACCCGCGTCGGATCTTCGACTACTTCGACTTTGACTGAGTCTTCGTTGTCTTCGGTGATGAGTTCGTTGACCGGCTGTTTGGGCTTCACGCGGATGCGAAACAGGCGTTTGACCGCCTCCGTGGGGATGTACTCAAATTCCACGGTGACCGGCACGCCATCCGCCAGAAGCTGCGTTTCCTTCTCCTGCAGCACTGTCATCTCGCCTTCTTCGCCCTCTTTTTTGGTCAGCAGCTCGACGACCAGCGGGCGTTGCGTCATCCCCTGCCCAGAGATATAGGCCGACAGCGTGAAACCGTCGCCAACATGGACGTGCGTCGGTGCCTGCACATCGACCAGTTGGATGTTGATGGGGGGGGCCGTGCTGCCCACGCCCAAGGGAAACAGCTTGACCTTTTCGGCCCGCGCGGCATCGACCACGAGGGCCGCGTCGATTCCCGCGTTATTGACCCCGTCCGTGAACAGGACCATTCCCGCCAGCGTCTCGCCATGTTCGCGGCGGATGACCTCCAGCACGGACTCGCCGATGCGGGTCTCCAAGCCACGGGGCTTCAGCAGTTCGGTGAAGTCTGGCGGCGATGCCGACTTCTTGTCGGTGGCACCCGGGATGACTGACGTCACCTTTTTTGCCAGTTCCTGCTGCTGCTGTGGCCTGGAGTCGAACGTGTAGAGCGCCACGTTGTGAGTCTGCCGCAGCGTTTCAAGCAGCGGCGACTGCTTGAGGAACTGGGCGACCTGCTCGGCCCGTGGCGGCGCTGTGCCTTTCTTGTCGGCCAGTTCGTCGCGGATCCCCATCGAGACCGAAGTGTCCAGCAGGAACACGACACGCGAATCCAGTTCTGCCGTGCGCGATTCACGCTGCTGGGGCTGGAGGGCGACGACAAGCAGCACCAGCAAGGCCAGGCCACGCAATGCGGTGAGCCACGCCCGCCAACCCCAGTGGAGTTCGACGGAGTCGCGGCGGTACAGCCACCCGGCGAGCAACAGCAGCGCGGCAAATCCGCCGATCCAGGTCGACATCGACCAGCCCGACCTGCCGAACTCAATGCCGGCCCAGAACTGGGTCCACGCTGCCATCCACGAATCTCCGAAAGTTGAACTGCGGCCACGCCATCTGCAAAGGTGAACAATCTTTTGAGCGTCAATAAAAGCGTTTGCCGATTTCTGGCAGTTCGACCGTCAGGCAGAAATTCAGCGCCTCCCTCAGACGATCCACATCCTTCAAGGCCTTCAGCCGAGTGTACATCGACTTGACGCGCGTTTCCCACACACTGCGAATTGCCACGCGAAGGGCGTGGCGGCTCAATTCGGCACCCTCGTCGTACCCTTCCTTGAACGCACTCTGATAGGCCTCTTTTTGACCATTTGCCGATCGGGAACCATTCCAAGAGTCTTCGAACCGTGATGCGGCCAGGGTGTCCAAATCTGCTTCGGAAATCTCTTTCCCCGCAGACGCCTCGTCGTCACTGGGATCGTCACTTTCGGGCAGCTTTTCAACGAATTCTTTGATTTCGGATAAGGGAGCAGTCAGCGACAACCTGAAGAGTTCATGAAGCCCCGCCATATCGTAGATGGAATACAGCTTCAACAGCAGAGATGCATCCACTGACTCAAAACGTGTTTCCCAAGTCGTGAGGATGACCGCATGCAACGTGTCTTTCTGCGCGGCCCGTTCAAATGTCGTCAGGTACTGCACACGAGTCCCCTTTCAACCTATGTGAATCTGCCGGCAGTTTTCAGGCATTCGCCTGGCCGATTTGGGCATCCCCGTCGGGATTGAATGCTTCGAGTTCTGTGAGGGTAGCGTTCATTGCCAAGTCAGCCAGCCGTTCCAAGTGTTTGGCGTCCACCGATTGCAGGCGGTCGAGCAGGTCTTTCGAGATCGTGGGGAATCGGGAGACCAACATTTTTTGGATCCCCCAGCGCTGCCCCTTGGCAATACCGACACGTTCAAATGACGAGATGTATGGCACTGGATATCCCTTTTCCAACTCGTTGATTTCCGCTGTCGACTGTTCTTCGAGTTCCGTCGGCAATTGCATCAACCAGTCGATGAACTGCAACACCGACAACCATTGCGGCCGCGTCCATTCAGGTTTGCTCAACCTTTTGAGCAGCCGCATTTTTTCCGTGTAACGCATCGCCGGTGCATTGTGGGTTGCCAGGGTTCCCAAATGTCCCAGCACCACTCTGGCGAACGGGTTCTTTGATCCCTCGAGTTCCTTTCGCTGGCTTTCGAAGTCGATGAGTTTGATGATGGGAAACTGAAACAGCAGACGGCAGCCGAACTCCTCATACTGATAATGATTTGGACGCCAGCGGTTGGCTGTATCGCCGAGAATTGCCAGACTCACGGGATGTACCCGGTAATTATCGCGAATGCGGTAGTGCGAAGTAAACATCCGCTGGGCAAACTGTGGGTCGGGCTGGTTCTGAACCTCGACGTGGACCAGGAGCCACGTTTCCTGCCCATCCCGTCGCCAGACCTTGACGAGTTTGTCGGCGACCAACAATCCGACCTCCGCCTCGCGGGAGATACTCCTGAGTTCCTGTTCCAGCGACACCACGCCTCGCGACCAGTCCACGGCCGCATGCAGCTCAGGAAAGAAAAACTCCAGGCACTCTTGAAATAGTCCGTCCAGCACCGCTTTCCACGGGTTGTCGAAATCGGTCATTTACGCCGCCACTGTTGCATGGCGTTTGGGGTGAAAGCTCAACCGCAGCGCCATCATCTGCTCGCAGACCAAAAAGATCAGCAGGCCGATCAGCACGAGGTCATGCAGGTCTTGGCCGGCATGCTCTCCGTGAATCCAGTCGAACTGGTCGACCTCCTGAATCTTCAACGGCACCTCCGAGCCGACATTCTTCCGCAATTTGTCACTCGTGGTCAATTGCAGGCGGCTCTCGGCGGCCGGGACGTTATAGGCAAACCGCTGTGGCTCCTCCCCTCCGGACAGTGGATGCTTGACCAGCGTGTAAACCCCCGGCAGATCGGTGTCGGTGAATTCGTCGAGATATTGGGTGGAAGCCACGGGTGCGGGGCCGGCCCCGCCGCCCGCGTCATCCGTTTTGGGTTTTCCGGCGAGTTCTGGAACGGCGGTCCGTGTCATCACATCGCCGTTGGGGAGACGAATTGAAACGTCGGTCTTGTAGACCGCCGGGTCGAGCCGTGCCCGGATGGCTTCGCCCACGATCCGGCGTTCGCGTGTGTGATCGCTGCGGGCGATGTGCTTTTCAATTTCCAACTGCAGGATGACATAGCTTGGAGAGGGGCTCTGGGTCCAGTTGTGCCACGTCGGTCCGGCCGACGTCAGGCAAGTCAACACGGTGCCCTTGCCGTAGCGATGCTCCAAAAACAAAGGAGCGCGGTTTCTCAGCGAGGCGATGACGCGGACGCCGTCATCAATCGCCCAGTCGGCCAACGGAGAAAAGTAACTGTTGATTTTCACCAAATTGACAAACGGGTTGTTGCGGCCCTCGAAGACGACGAACAGCGGATGCCGCGTGAATTGCAGGTCGGGCGCGGGGTTCGTCCCGTCATCAATGGGCAGTTGCGTCACCGCTCCCAGCCGCAACGGAAACAGCCCGTGCCGCGGCGAGGTGAATTCGTCGAATGTCAGGAGGCTGTCCTTGTCGCGGTCCAATTGACCAAACGCCTTCTGCAGCGCGGCTTGCTCTTGGGCAAGGGTTGCCGGCTGGCCGGAAGCAGCGGCCGTTCCAGCCTCGGCCGGCGGAACAGCCGGAACACCTTCGGTGGGCGGACCGACGGGCTCAACCCCCTGCCCCAGAAACTCGGCGGCATTGAGTTTTTCGTCGCGATTCAAATCGCGTTTCTTGAATGTCTCCGCCAGCGTGGCTTCCTCGCGCCCAACGGAAAATCCCGGCCGGTAAAGCTGGGCGTTGTACGCCGTGGCGTTGACGTTCGACCCCAGATACCAGCAGAGCCCACCACCGCCGGCGACGAAGGCCTCCAGAGCCCTCTGCGCATCGGGATGTACCGTGGCCAGGCTGACCATGTAGATCGCCTGATATTTTTCCAGCGAGTTACGGCGAAGGAAGTCCGGCGACTGGATGGTCGGCGAGAATCCCGTCGACCCGGGCGAAGGTTCCAGCGCATCGCTCAGCGACAGCGCGTCGCCGTGTTCGGGGTCGCCGTCAATAATCAACACCGGATTGACCTCCGGCACCTTGAAGGCGAGGAACCGCTGGTTGTCCGCCAGCAGCGAATCGGCGGGGAGACTGACACGGATCTCGTGGTTTCCCGCCTTGGCAAAGGCCCGGTCGAACTCCCGCGACATCTCCTGCCCCGGCTCGAGGTGCTGCATCGGAATCGTCACCGATTGCTGCTTGCCGTCTTCGAAAATATCCAGATCCACCCGCTCGACCACCTTGTCGCCGTAGTTGCGGACGGTCACCTTGAGCCTTACGGGGATGCCCGGAGCAGCCACTTCCACATTGCCGGTGAGTTCCGTGATCCCCAGATTCGCGTTCCCCTGGGGCACAACCCGCACCAGGTTGATGGCAAACCGCTTGTCGTTGAGCTGCTGCAGCGACTGTGACAGGGCACCCGGTGTTTCCCAGTCCTGGCGGCGGAAGTCGGAGATCAGATGGAAGTTTTGGGCCGCCCCCGGCTGGCCATCCAGCACGGAGGCCGCCTTTTGGACTGCGGCCGCCATTTCCAGTGACCGATAGGAACAGGTCCAGTTGGACAGCATTCGGTCGAACTCTTTTTGAAAGCTCGGGTCCAGCGTCCGGAGCAGGAACGCCGGCTTGTCGGGTTTCGACATGAACGCCAATGTCAGCGTCTGTGTCCCCGGCTGCCGCGCGCCTTCAGAGACGATTTTCTGCACGACATCCAGGGCGGCGGCGAAGGCCGTTTGCTTGCCGAGTTCGTCGCGCATCGAGCCACTGTCGTCGACAAGGACGACGTGGTGCGTCTTGTTCCCCTGAAACTGCGAAAGTGTGTCAGGATTCAAAAAGGGACGGGAAATCAGCGCGACAATGGCCAGCACCACCAGCATCCGCAGCAGCAGCAGCAACAACTGCTCCAGCAACAGCCGGCGCCGGTTGCGCTTCTGGCTGGCCAGCAGGAACTCCATCGCCGCGAACCGCACCCGCTTGAACTGCATGCGGTTGATGAAGTGGATGATCAGCGGGATCGACACAAGCAATGTGGCTGGCAGCACGTACGGCCAGTTGAGGAAAAAGCCGCTCAGCCAGGCATTGGCACCGCCGAAAAAGCTCGTCAACCCGGACCACATGGCTCGCCTTTACTCCCCATTTCCGCCGTCCAGACAGCCCTTCCGGGCATTAGTTCATCGGCGCGTGTGTGCCGTACAGCGGCAGATGCCGATAGTAGACTTCCAGCGTAAGGATGCACAAGCATGTGACATACAACCGTCCGCCCGCGGCGGCGTACTCATCGCGCTCTCCTGGTGTCCGGGTGGGATGCCAGCTTCCGCGCTGGACTCCGCCAAGTTCCTGGTTTTTGACCAGTTCATCGCGCAGGGCCGCATTCCACCTGTCCCACGCCTCACCCTGAACATTGTGCAGCACCTGAGTGGCGTAATACCAGAAGTAAACGTTCCGTTTTCCGGCCGTCCACGCGGGTAACAAGTCTGGCTGCGTGATGAACTTCAATCCGTCCACCATCGCCGGATGGTCCAGTGGCCAGCCCAGATACTGCCGGCACAGCAGCCCCTCGGCCGTCATGGCCGGGGTGAATGTGCGGTCCGACAGTTCTTCATAGCGGTATCTCGCGCCAGCATCCGACTGGACGGTGTCCAAAAAATTGGAGGCCCGCGTCAGCACTTCTTCCGGAACTTCGATTCCCGCCATGCGGGCGCTCTGCAGGGCCATCAACTGCCACCCGAACACCGACAGGTCGCCGTGTGCCCCTGGCGAATACTTCCAGCCTCCCTTTTCGGGATGCTGGGAGGCGTAGATGAACTGCAACGCGTTGCGGGTTGGCTGTTCCAGCGCCGGGTCACGGGTCATCGCGTAGGCCTCGCACAGCGCGATGGTGGCCTGGCCATGCGAATAAAACATCGACTGGTCGCCACGGCCGCCGTCATACAGATTGCCGTCTGACTGCTGCGTCTGCTTCAGCCAGTCCAAGCCACGCCGGACCTCCTTCTGATACAGCCCCTGCTGGTGCGTGTGGCCCGCCCCCAGGAATGCCAATAAGGCCAAGCCAGTGCCTCCCACATCGGCACGGAAGGAAATCGTGCCTTCTTCCGAATAGCCCGGCGGTCCCTCTGTCTTGTTGATCTGCCAGCGGCCATCCTTCCGCTGGACCCGCTTGAGCCAGTCGAGGCCGAGCTTCACCGCCTTCTCCGACTCTTCGCTGCCGCCCAAATCGGCCACCAGCGCGGCCTTGGCGTCGGCACCGCGGCTGGCCAGTGCGCCGCTGACCACGACTTCGGCAGGTTTGCGCACGGCTGGCGGCGGCTTGACCTCGACGGGATCGTCCCCCCGCGTCCTTGGGACTTTCGGCATCGGAACAACATTGACATCCAGCTCCAGTGGCTTGTCCTCTTCTTCAACCTTGGCCTGTTTGTCATTGGGATTGATGAACGAACCGATAAATCCCGCCACCGGGTTGTCGCGGGCACCGGGAATGATCCAAAACAACAGCGCAATGCACAGCAGCAAATGAATGGCGAAGCTGAGGAGCAGCCCTGGGCTGCCGGCACGGAGTTCGCGCACAAAGCGACGGTAATCCGTCCCCCCCTGGATCAATTCCTTGACGCGGGCCGACAGTTCCGACCTTGTCCGTGGCTTCGCCGTCCGCTTGCGAGGAGTTTCGGACGGGTCTGCCATGCTACGCCATGCACGCGAAAAATGAAGAGGTGCGACCGCAGGGAGATTAGCATATCCAAATCCTTAACCGTCAGCCATGAAAATGGTCGCGGGCACGGTGTCGGATCTTCTCCCGAGATTCCGTGGACGAGCTGGGAACATTCAAGGCTGGCACCGTGGCCCTGCGGCCTCTGCATGCAATCTTGAATCAGCGCTCCGATCTCCGTACGGTAGCGGGGCGAGTCAAAGTCTGACCTTTCCCCAACTCCAAGGCGACTCACATGAGCAGGAGCAACGTGACGATTGCCCGGCAGTGGTTTGAGAAAATTTGGAACGCGCGCGAAATCAACAAGATTCACGATTTTCTCAACGAGGACAGCTTCTGCCATTCGGAGGGCGGCAAGCTCACCGGCACCAGGGATTTTATCGACAAGATCTATCAGCCCTTTGTGACGGCCTTTCCCGACCTGCGGGTGGAAATCGTCAACACGGTCGCGGAAGGTGACCAGGTGGTTGTCGTCTGGGAGGTGACCGCCACGCACTCGGGCGAAGCGTTTGGCAATGCACCCACGGGCCGGCAGCTCCGGTCGCATGGTATGACATGGATGCGGATTGTTGACGGCAAGATGATGGAGGGCCGCGACTGCTGGAACCTGGAAGGGTTCCTCAAGCAACTGGCCTGAGACCCGCACGTTGCTGGCCAATCACAAATCCTTCTCCAGCGCGGGCAGATGGATCCGCCAGCGGATGGCGGCCAGCCTGAGGGTCAGGATCACCGCCGCGCCGAGCACGAGGTTCAACGGGCGCGGGAGGGTGAGCCACTGTCCGGCCAGAAAGACGATTGAGCCACACGCTGCGGCGGTTGCATAGAGATACACCGAGGGGCGAAAGAGGATCGGGATTTCTTGAAGCATCACATCGCGGATCATCCCGCCGGCCACACCGGTCATGACTCCCATCAGCACGCAGACCGGGATGGCATGTCCCAGGCTGAGTGTCCGGGCGGTTCCCAGCATGGTGACAAAGGCCAGGCTGAAGGCATCCGGAATTTGCAGCCAGTCACCGTGCTTTTGCAGTCGGCGAATGAACACGAACGACAGCACCGCCGCGACGAATGCTGACAGCAGAAAGCTTGAGTCATGCACCCAATACACCGGTTGGTCGAGCAGCACGTCGCGCAGCGTCCCGCCGCCCATGGCAGAAACCAAGCCCAGCACAATCACGCCGAACAGGTCGATCGGCTTGCCTCGCGCCGCCAACGGCCCCGCCGTGGCACCGAAAATCACGGCGAGGTGTTCGAAAAAATAGCCGGCCGGAGTGGGCATGGAGGGCAAGATCTGGGCTCAACTCATGGATCGGAACTGAGAAAACTCGATGCCATGCGCTCAAAAACTGAAATGCGCTGCAACTCCAGCCTCAAAACCTTGTTCTTCTCCATCTCAAAACTGCCTTCGTATTCAACCCAGATCACATTCTGCGACCACAGGTCCAACCATCCGCGATTGATCGCCATCACGTCGTACTGCGCACTGTCGTCGAGCATTCCGTATTGTCGATAGCGATCGAGAACTGGGTGAACTTCGGCCCGTGTTTTCGCAGTTGTGAGGCGCTGCCATTCAGCCGGAGTGTGGCCGACCGCGAGGGGTATCACCGCAGCCACGATGACACTGATCACAGCGGTGACGAGGAGAGCACGAGACATCGCTCGATTCCCTTCGATGCAGCGGACTCACGGGACCATCGACACCGTTTGGGACTGGTGGCTGGCTTTCAATGCACGCGCGACGACACGCGCGTACCAATCGCTTCGCCAGCGATGACGCGGCCGATGTTGCCGGGACGCTTGTAGTTGAACACGATGATCGGGAGGTTGTGTTCCTTGCAGTGATGGACCGCCTGGGCGTCCATCACCTGCAGATTCCGCGAAAGCATGTCCTGATAGGTCAGCTCGGCATACCGGACGGCGTGCGGGTTCTTTTCCGGATCTTCGGCATAGATCCCGTCGACACGCGTGGCTTTGAGCAGCACGTCGACATCGAGTTCCCGCCCCCGCAGCGCGGCGGCCGTGTCCGTGGTGCAGAACGGGCTGCCGGTGCCGCCAGCCAGGATCACGACGCGGCCCTTTTCGAGGTGGCGGACGCAGCGGCGGCGGATGAACGGTTCAGCCACGCCTTCGCTGCGGATGGCGGACATCAACCGGGTGGGAACCCCCACATGCTCCAGCGCGTCCTGCAGGGCCAGTCCGTTGATCATCGTCGCCAGCATGCCCATGTAGTGGGCCGTGGCCGGCTTGATGGAGGGGCTGGCGGCAAACTCGCGGCCCCGCAGAATGTTGCCGCCACCAACAACGATGGCCAGTTGGACATTCGTGGTCGCCACCTGCTTCAACTGCTCGGCGATGTTTTCCAGCGACTGCATGCTCAGGCCGGATTCACCCGACCGACCGAACCCCTCGCCGCTGAGCTTCAACAACACACGGCCGAAGGGAACGGGAGAGGTTGCCACACTGCCATCAGCCATGAAGAGCCTCGCCGTGCCTGCGGACACCGGGCAGGCCTAGAATTGTCGCAATTGCGTGAAGATGAAATTTGAAATTCACCAGCGTGAGAAGGTCGCGTCCAACGATTGCCGCAGCTTCAACCCAAAATGTGGAAGCTGCGGCCGTTGAACAAATTACGGCTGGCCGAGCCGCCAGCGGGTGAAGGCAACGGCCTTCAGGCCGGAATCCGCCAGGGCCTTCTCGACCGTCTTGGTGTCGTCTTTGGCAAAAGCCTGGTCGACGAGCACACCTTCCTGGGCAAAGAACACGCGCATCTTTCCGGCGACAATCTTGTCAATGATGCTGTCCGGCTTGCCGCTTTTCTTCGCTTCCGCAGCCTGCTTTTCCTTTTCAGCGGCAACGACGGAGGGGTCCATCTCGTCGGAGAGACAGAATTTTGGATTCAGGGCAGCGATGTGCATCGCCACGTCCTTCAGAACTTCAGCGGTGGGCTTGTCGCCGGTGGCTCGCAGCAGCACACCCAGCGTGCCGTCGTGATGGGTGTAACCGACCACGGGTCCGTCCAGCTTCAGGATGCGGGCGACGACCAGCTTTTCCCGCAGGCGGTTCATGCAGTCTTCGATGATTCCGCCGAGCGTCGTACCGGGTTTGTCAGGGGCTGGCTGTGCAATCAGGGCTTCTGGAGTCGCCGCGCCAGGGCCGTTGAGCAGTTGCTTCGTCAACTGGTCGCACAGGAACACGAAATCTTCGCTGCGGCTGACGGGTGCCGATTCGCACTGGACTTCGATCATCACCGCCGAGCTGCCGTCTTTGGCGGTCAGTGTGGCGACACGGCCTTCGGAAGTGACGCGGTCGCCCGACTTCATGATGAAGTTCTTGACCCGTTCCTTCAGAATCTTGATCGCCTGCTCTTCGTTGCCGTTCGCCTCAGTCAGGGCCTTTTTGCAATCCATCATCGGCAGGTCGGTCTTTTCACGCAGCGACCGGACCATCTCAGCGGTAATTTCGGGCATTCCATGTTCTCCTGCGGCAATGCAACAGCGGTGATCTGAAATTTGAATCACCCGGGGTCAGTCAGTTGAACCTGCCGGCGGGACGCCGGAGACGCTGAACCAGAGTGCGAGTTCTCGGGACGGTTGTTGGGAACGAGTGTCTCTAATGAGGCAGACACGTCTGGCGGAACGGATGTTCGCCAGCGGGCACAGGCAGAATAATGCAGGCAGTGGTATCACAGGCCGCAGGGCACCACAAGGGAGCCACAGGCGAGCAGAGACACAGGGAACACGACCGGGCGGACGACACCTGTCGCCCGCCCGCCATGTGGATTCAAATTGTTGCCTGCGTTCTTCGCCACGTTACCTTGATCGCACGGGCGACAGGGTGACTACAGCGACGGCACGGGGGCCGGTGCCGGTTCATCCTTGTCGACCACTTCCGGCAGCGTCGCCTTGCCTTCGAGCACGGCGTCCGCCAGGTGGTTGATCATCAGCGTGATCGAGCGGATGCTGTCGTCGTTGGCGGGAATGGGCAGGTCGATCAGATCGGGGTCCGAATCAGTGTCGATCAGAGCGACAACCTTGATCCCCAAGAGCCGGGCTTCCTTGACCGCGATCCCTTCGCGCTTCGGGTCGATGATGACCAGCGTTTCCGGGAGACGGTTCATCGTCCGGATGCCGGACAAGTTTGTGTGAACCTTTTTGCGCTCGCGGTTCAGGGTCGACTGCCGCTTCTTGGAGTAGGTGGCCAGTTCCCCGCTGGCTTCGAGGTTTTCCAGCTCTTCGAGCCGCTTCAGGCGGCTGCGAATCGTGCGGAAATTCGTCAGCGTCCCACCCAGCCAGCGTTCGCTGACGTAGGGCATCCCACAGCGTGTGGCTGCGGCCGACATCGGATCCGCGGCCTGCCGCTTCGTGCCCACGAACAGTATCAGGCTGCCTTGGGAAGCCACGCGGGACAGGTACTTCTTGGCCCGCAGGAGACCGCGGACGGTTTCCTTCAAGTCGATGATATGAATCTGGTTGCGGCGACCGTAGATATACGGACGCATCTTCGGGTTCCAGCGGCTGGTACGGTGGCCAAAGTGGACGCCCGCTTCCAGAATGTCCTTCAACACGATCTCTGCCACGAATCTCACTCCTGCCGCGGACTTTTAACCCCCATAAACCCAACGACGCATGTTTGCCGCGAGAACCAATCCCGCTGACCCCGCGTCCGGCTGAGGGTGCCGCATCCTGAAAAATACATCCCGAGCAAACTGTCTTGTTCTACATTCGCCGGGATTTGAACGAGGGATCATACTGGCTCGACGAATTCTGGTCAAACCGTGCGACCGAACGCGTCCATGAGATGTAAAATGGCCTTCCTAGGCCGTTCGGTGGGCGGTTGACGTTCGCTGCCTGACAGACTTTGGGTGAGCGGATCGAGGCGGGAATCTGCACAATCGAAGGCAAAATAGAGTATCAACCGTTCATCGGGATTTAAGGGAAGCGAGCACCAAACAATGCGGGCCGTTGTTCAACGCGTCTCACGTGCCAAAGTGACTGTGGCGGGGGAAGTTACGGGTGAGGTCGGCACCGGATTGCTGGTGCTCTTGGGGGTGGCGGAGGGCGACACCGAACACGAGGCGGTGTGGCTTGCCGAGAAAGTTGGTGGCTTGCGAATCTTTGAAGATCCCGACGGCAAGATGAACCTGTCGCTGGCGGATGTGCAGGGAGGGATGCTGATTGTCAGCCAGTTCACGCTCCTGGGTGACTGCCGCAAAGGCCGCCGCCCGAGTTTTGCCAAGGCGGCGCGGCCGGAACTGGCTGAGCCACTGTATCAACGGTTCGTGGCCGCGGTCGCCGCACTCGGCATCGTCACCGCCACGGGACGGTTCCAGCAGCACATGGACGTGGAACTGGTCAATGACGGACCGGTGACCCTGTTCGTCGACACCGCCGAGCGCGGACCCTCACCCTGACGACTGGCGGTGCAATCGCGATCACCAACCAGTTCTCGTCCCTCGGACACGCCGCCTCATATTCAATCGAAAATCCTTCATCGAAAATCGAAAATCCCTCTCACACCACCTTCCCATCCGCCCGCAACAGATCCAGGGCCGAGTCAAAAGCGGCGACGGTCTGGTCGATGTCCGCGGCGGTGTGAACTCCCGACAGCATGCAGCGCCAGCCACCGAAGAGGTCGATGCCGCTCAGCAGTTGGGCCTGGCGGAAAGCGCGGGACAGCACCGGGTCGAACTTGCGGTCCAGCTTCTCCAGCCGGTTGTCGTACGGGATGAAGTCGTCGCGGTCGGAGCGCGGGCCGTCGTACTCAGGCAGAATATTGCACGCCGAGTAGTCGCCATAGGCGATCCAGTTGACCTGCTTCTCCGCGAACAAGGCATTCAAGCCGCCGCGCAGCTTCTTCGCCATCTCGTTGGCGATGCGGCACGGTTCGCCGGTCGCCACGATCTCCAGGCAGGCACTGCCAGCCACCGCAGAGAGCGGGTTGCCGTTGTAAGTGCCGGGGTGCTTCATCTTCTTGCCGTGGGGATTGTCGAATTCCAGCGCGTTCAGCAAATCCGCCCGGCCAGCGAGACACCCGCCGGGCAGGCCACCCGCCAGAATCTTGGCCATAGACGTCATGTCGGGCACGACGCCAAACTCGGCCTGCGCTCCTCCCGGCGAAAGGCGAAATCCGGTGATCACCTCGTCCATGATGAAGATCACGCCGGTCTTTTTCGTCAGGTCGCGGAGTGAGCGCAGAAACTCGGCCCGCATCGGCACCGCCCCCCAGTGTCCGCCGTTGCCTTCGACAATCAGGCAGGCCGGGTTGTGCTCGGCAATCGCTTGCTCCACTGCGGAAATGTCATTCGGCGGCACCACCAGTAGATCGCCCAGGACGGCCTCGGTCACGCCCGGTGTCGCATACGTTCCGGTATCATAAGGGCCGTCAGCGGCGGGGATTAGCAGGTCGTGCCAGCCATGAAAATGGCCCGCAAATTTCAGCACCTTGCGCCGACCGGTGACGATCCGCGAGATCCGCAACGCCATCAGCGTGGCTTCGGTCCCACTGTTGACGAACCGCAGCCGCTCAGCCGAGGGGATCAGTCGTTGCACCCAGCGACCCCACTCCATCTCCTCTGCATGGCACGACCCCAAGTGTGTGCCCCGTTCGACCTGCTTCTGCACCGCTTCGACGACGGCTGGGTGACTGTGCCCCAGAATCAGCGACCCATGCCCCATCCAGTAGTCGATGAAGGTGTGGCCCTCAAGGTCATATTTCCGGACCCCTTCCGCGCGATCAATGTAGACCGGAAACGGCTGCATGTAGCGGCCGTCGTGGGTGACGCCATTGGGGAAGATCTGCCGGCCTTCAGCAAACAATTTGGCGGAGCGGGGGAATTCCTGGCAGTAGCGGGCTTCAAGGCTGGCAGTCTTGGGCGGCGTGGTCAGAGTGGTCATGTCGCGCTCGGTCGATCTTGGTGGCGTTGAAGGATCGGTCCCATTGTGCCAGATTTCCGTGCGGGACGGCATGGTGGCAATGGTATTTTCAATTCCAGGCCATGGCACAGGATCGTCGACCTGCCCCCATGAGGTCATTCTGTCCGGTTCAATTGATCGTCCAATTTCCTAACGAGGTTTCATGCCCCGCACGATTCAACTCGCCGCGTCCCTCCCCGCGCCGCCAGAGCGTTTGTTTGAAATGTATCTCGACCCGGTCGAGCACGCGGCCATTACTGGCACTCCCGTGACCATCGCTGCTCACGCGGGCTCTCCATTTCGCGCCTTCGGCGACGTTTTGACCGGCACCATCCTCCAGGTTGTTCCCCAGCGGCTGATTGTTCAGTCTTGGCGGTCTCCCCATTGGGGAGCCGCCGACCTCGACTCGACATTGATCCTGACGTTCCTGCCCGAACCGGATGGCGGAAGGATTGAGCTTGTCCAGGTGAATGTCGTCGACAGTGATTTCGCGGGAGTCTGCCACGGCTGGGAGAAGTTCTACTGGACACCGTGGCGCGCGCACCTCACGCGACAGTGAGCGGAGATCCCGCGGACCTCGCATCGGGATGCGGGGAATCTCGGGCTACACGTCTTCCAGCGCAGCGCTCTATTATGATCCCCAGTCCAGGTGTTTGAGCCGATCCTCGTAACGCGAACCACCGACCAGACCACTCATGCACTCGATCTCACGCTTCGAATCCAATCTGCTCAAGATTCTCCGCTGCCTGCTGCGGCGGGCACCGATGGAGCAATTTGTCGGGTTGGTGCTGATCGAACTGGACCGGCCGCCCTGTTTGAGCCGCGCGTGCATGGACTTGATCCAGAACCATCTCACCAACGGGTGCCTGGAAATCCTCGTGAAGGGCGGCGGATGGAAAGCCGAACGCTTTCTCTCCCGCCGTCAGGTCCGCTCGGGACGGCTCTGGGAGCGGACCGACCCGGAAGAGTTGGGGCTGACCTTTTCCCTCAACTCGCTCCGGCTCCTGGTGTGGCTCACCGGTGCCGATCCAAGAAACCGCCAATTGAAATTGGCCGAAGGCAGCCTGACGCTGGGGGACCTGTTCCTGCTGTTTCTCACCTATGATGCCCTTCGCGTCACGGAAGTTCGTTCTGCGTTACAGAAGTCGCCGCTGTTCGCGAGCCACGCATTGTTGCGGCTGGCGTTCCCGGAAGATTTTTATAACCGGCAGGAGGTGCCCGACTTCACACCGTGGTTTGATGCCCGCACGACATGGCTGCTCGAAACGCTTCAGCCGTGGCTCGCCGAGCGCTGGCTGGAACAGGAGCGGAGCAAGCCACTGATGACGGACTGGCAGGAGATGCATCGCGTCGGCGCGGAACAGATCAGCATCCTGGAATCATATCGGGCCTTCGCCGAACAGACCGGGCGGCGCGACCTCGCCCGGTTTATGCTGATGGTGCTGTCGCGGCTGCTGCAGAACCGGCCCCAAGCGCGGGATTGGGTCAAGAACCTGACGGTCGGGCAACTGCGCGTCGCCGACCGGATGTCCGCCTATCAATCGGCCCTTGGCTTCCTCACCCAGATCCACGCGCTGGCGCAATGGACACAGCAAACCCGGAACGTGAGCTACCTCGATCGCGAAGAATACGCAGCCAGCCAGTTGTGGAAATCCGACTGGGACCGCTGGAACGGCGACCAGTTGGTGCAGATCGTCCAGGGGATGTCGCATGACCTGGACCCGCTGCAGCAGGCCTGAAAAATCCCGCCTTGGCGGTCATGGCCGTCCGACAATCTTCAAGATTGACGTGTCCGACAAATGTCCATTTGCTGGTTTCAGCGCAATTTCAAATTTCAGATTTCAAATTTCACAGTAAAATACCTTTTCGCGACATCAGGCCTTCCGGGCAAGAGTTACGTACGTCGCTGCGGAGGCGTGAACGATAGTTCGATGTGGACACCTCAAGACTGGGCAGGAACGTACGTCAACCGCATCACATTCTCGTCGATGCGGTCATGCGTCATGAGGCGGAGCGGCGGTCGGGGTCCGGCGAAATAGGGATTGCCGCGACCCAGCACGACGGGGTGCAGGTAGATGCGGTACTCATCAATCAGGCCCAGTTCGGTGAGGCTGCGCGCCAAGTCCGGGCCGGCAACTTCGATCTCCCCGTCGCGCCCGGCCTTCAACGCGCGGATCGCACCCTCCAGGTCAGGACCAACCAGCGTGGCGTTGGGGCCGACCGACTTCAACGAGCGCGAGACGACCCATTTCGGCTGGACCCTCCACGCCGCGGCAAAGGCATGTTCGTCTGCAGTCCATTCAGGGTGGTCCTCGTCCCAGTACCGCATGATCTCATAAATTTTGCGACCGTAGATGCTGCCCGCCTGCCCCTCAGCCTCCTTGATGAAGTGGCGGAAAAGCGTGACGCTTGGGCCAAACTCGGTATGGTCGACGTAGCCATCCAGGGATTGGTTCATTCCGAACACGAGCTTGGCCATGTCACTCCCTTTCCTCGCCCGGAATTTCGGCGATGATTTATCCCAACCGGGTCATCAGTGAGGTCAAAAATCGAAGTCCAGCCGCCAGCACAAGGCCGGTCGTATTGCAGATGACAGAGATGATCGTGTTCATGCAATGTGTCCGACTCATCTTTGGCCATGCTTCCAAGAATCCCCGTCAGCAGATGGTCTCCCGACTTGGGCAATTCGATCAAACCGGATGCTAACGCAAGTCGGCTCATTGGATGAACACTGCGTCGAAAGCCGAAGGGCCTATCTCCACATCGATTCTGGCGGCGTCCGACTCAGGCTGGCCGGGGCCGTGAAACGCAGAAAAACCAGGTTTGGTGTGTCATGCGTGGTGGCGGGATGCGGGGGGATTGTTTCCAGGACGAAGACATTCCCCATGGGGGCCAACTGGGTGATCAGTGGCTCAATGGTCAGGACGAGCAGATCCCGCTCCACGCACAGATAGGGGAGGATGTCGTCGTCGGTCTCGCAGCGAATCATGGGGTCGTCCATGTAGTAAGCCACGGGCGACTGTCCCATGCCGTAGAGGCAGATCTTTGCGTTCGGATGTGCCTGGCGAAGAGTGCGGGCGAATTCGGCGGCCGGAAGCCGGTAATCCCGCACCGGCATCATCGCGCCCATCATCGTCGTGTGGCTCACCAAGAACAGCATGACCGCCGTCAACCCCGCCATGGCTGGTTTGCGCTTCGCCAAGAGCCACAACAGGCCACAGCCACCCACCAACAGCGTGGCGGCGAGCAGCAGCGTTGGGGCCTGCAGCATCGGCCAGTGACGGGTCACCTTGAGCGACACGATCGTCAGTCCAACAAGGAGTCCAGGCACAACCGCCAGGGGGACCCATCGGGGAAGTTGATACTGGCGTGTTTTCAGGTCCTGCAAGATGGCGGCCAGTGTTGGTGACAACAGCAGCACCAGTGCCGGCAGGGCCGGAATGATGTAGTTTTTATGTTTGTTGGCGGACAGGCTGAGCAGCACCGTCTGCACGATGATCCACGTCCACAAGAACCGCTCGCGCGACTGTCCGCTGCAGGGCACCTTTGGTTCCAGTGTCTGGCTGGCCCGCCGCCACGAATCACGCAGCATCCACGGCAACAGCAAGATTCCCGGAAACGCCAGGCTGGGGATGATCTGCAGGAAATGCCATGCCGGCTCGCGGTTCATTTCCCCCATGGCACGCCCGAGCGTTTCATGCCGCCAGATGGCGTACGCATAGTCAACGCGCTGGAGAATCAACTCGGGCCAGCTCAGTGCCAGGGCACAAAACAAGAGCACGCCCAGGGGATTGAACAGATTGAGGAAGCGGCCCGGCCGACGGTCCACGATCCAGTACACAAGAATCGGAGCCACGACCAGCACCGGGCCAAAATGAAACTTTGCCAGAGCCAGGATCCCCAACAGCCCGTAGATCGCGAGCCACCGGCCGCGTGCCCGCCATCGATTGGCGGCGGTGAGCGGATCCGGTTGCTCGATCACTAGAAACATGCAGACGGTCATCAACAGGCATTGCAGCATGTCGACCGTGGCTTCCCGGCTATACAAGGTGTGATAGACCGTCGTCGTCTGGATCAGCATCGCGCAGATGCCAGCGGCCCGGCCATACCAGCGCATCGCCCACCACCCCAACAGTGCCACCAGGGCCACACTTGAGATGGCGGCGGGCAGGCGGCAGGTAAACTCCGTCGTGCCCCCCAGGGCGAGGGCAGTCAGCGAAGCGGTCCAGTACCCCAGCGGAGGCTTGGTCAACCTGGGCAGGCCGCCAAAGCGTGGCACAATCCAGTCGCCACTCTCGACCATCTCCCGCGTGGTCACGACCAAATAGGCTTCGTGACTGGTCAGCGTCCGGCCCTGGCCGAGATAGAAGAACGGCACAACCAGGGCGCAGAGTACAGCCGCACACAATGCAATCGCCGCTTCGCGACTGAGCCCCGCCCAGGCCATCCCGGGCCGCTGCCGCAATCCGAGCGATGGAGATTGCATGGAAGCGACGGAAATGGGCGAGACGACTTCAGCCACGACGACTCTTTTTGCACGCAGATGAACCCTGGCAGCCCCGATTTGGGGCTGTTCCGGCCGGCGGTTTATTCCAAATCCTCTGGTTCTGTCAAGTTCGGTTGCCAGCAGTGCGAACTCACACAACGACTAAAACGGGCAACCGCACTGAGGTGTCGGGCAAACTTCGGTCACTCGGCTCAATCTGCGATTGTCCTGACCATCGCGTGATTGTCTTGGCACCGGCGGGCCATGGTCCCCTTAGAGGTGACTGCCGATCCCCTCGAGCAATTCCCGCACCTTCGCGGGATCGATCGGCTTGACCAGGTGAATGGCGAAGCCGGCCTCCTTGGTTCTCTGCCGGTCCTTCTCCTGGCCCCATCCGGTGAGGGCCACCAGTTTGGTGGCGTTCAATTCGGGCATTTGACGCAGCCGGCGGGCGGTTTCAAAGCCGTCCATGCGCGCCATTCCCAAATCCAGCAGGATCAGCTCCGGCTGAAAGGCCTGTGCGATCTCGATGCCCGCGATGCCGTCGTGCGCCGTCCTGACTGTGTGTCCGTAGAGCGACAACAGCATCGACAGGCTCATCGCCGCATCGGTGTTGTCGTCCACCACGAGAATTCTGCGGGAGACACTTTGAGCCACGGCTGGCTCGGGGTCGGGATCCAGGCTCAACGGACTGGCTTCGGCATCGAGCGGCAGCCGCACGGTGAATTCCGCGCCTTGTCCGTCCCCCGCGCTGTGGGCTGCGATGGTTCCCCCGTGCATTTCCACCAGCCGCCGGACCAGGTTCAGCCCGATCCCCAAGCCGCCCTGCGACCGCTTCAAATGCCGGTTGACCTGGGTGAACAGTTCAAACACTCGATGCTGCATCTCGGCGGGGATGCCCATCCCGTTGTCGCGCACGCGGATGACCACCGCAGGCCCGTCGGCCGTCGCCGTGAGGTGGATTTCGCCACCCTCCGGCGTGTACTTGGCGGCATTGTTCAACAGGTTCGCAACGACCTGCGTGAGCCGCACCGGGTCCGCCTTCATCATCAGTGGCTCAGAAGGCAGATCGACCTGGAATTGATGCCGAGCCGCCTGGATGATCGGGTGGCTGGTTTCCACCGCGAATTGCAGGATTTCCCCGAGGTCGACCTGCTCAAGGTGCAGGTCCAGCTTGCCTTCGCTGATGCGGCGAACGTCCATCAAGTCATCCACGAGGCGAACGAGGTGATTCACCTGGCGTTCGACCACGGACTGAATCTCTTGAAACCGCGGGTCGGGGGCACCCATCGTGCGCAGGACCTGGATGGCACTGCGGATGGGGGCCAGCGGGTTGCGGAGTTCATGGGCGAGGGTCGCCAGGAATTCGTCCTTGCGGCGGTCGCTCTCCTGCAGCGCCCGCGCGTACTGCTGGCTTTCTTCCAGCAGGCGGGAGTTTTCACTGATGGCCGCCCGCAGTTCGTCGCGCTGGCGGGCGACCTCCTGCTGCTGACGGTACAGCTCGAAAAAGACATCGGCCTTGTTCTTGAGGACATCCGTTTCGATCGGCTTGTGCAGAAAGTCGACGGCCCCGGCCTCGTAGCCCCGGAACCGCCGCTGTCGGTCGGCGGTGCCGGCGGTGAGAAAAATGATCGGGACGCGCCGGGTGCGCTCCGTCCCGCGCATCACTTCGGCGAGTTCAAACCCGTCCATCCCCGGCATCTGCACGTCGACCAAGGCCAGTGCGATCTCATGCTTCAGCAGGAATTCCAGCGCGAGCGGTCCAGAACGGGCCTTCAGCAGCACCAGCCCCGGCCGCCTGAGCAGGGCTTCCAGCGCGATGAGATTCTCCTCAATGTCATCGACGAGCAGGAAGTAAACAGTGTCGGTGGAACTGATCATCTGTGGGAAGCCACCTGCTTGAGGTATGTCACAATCTCCTCCAGGCTGTGCGCCAGGGCCTGTGGACAGGCTTCCAGCGCGGCCTGAGGCATCGCCGCGGAGTGGGACGCTGCACCAGTGCCGTTCCTCCAGAATCCACCACCGCCTTCAAACCCCGTGCTCCATCGGCGCTGGCCCCGGAAAGAAGCACGCCGACCAGCCCGGCACCGGCCTTCGGCCAGCATCTTGAAGCGTGCCTTTATTCCTTGTCCGGCCCTAAGAGACCTCGTCAATCCGCAGGCCCTTTCCCCGCGCCCATTGGGAGATCAATTGTCCGCGCGTTGTAACAGACATTCTCTTGTAGATCGCCTTGGCATGGCTATGAACAGTTTCGCGGCTGATTCCCAGGCGGTCGGCGATGTCGCGTTCATCGTGGCCCTCCAGCAGCAGGACATAGACACGGCTCTGGGCGGGCGTCAACAACGAAATCGTGCCTTCCCGCACGGTTCTTGGCGAACGCTTTCGCGCAGGCGTTGTGAGCCGCTTGATCACCCTGAGCGCATGGGAGGCCGAAGTGGCCGACGCGACGAATTTCCTCGCGGCCGCCAGGACCGTTTCGACATCCTCGGCGATGGCAATCAATTCGACGGCCAATGCCAGAGTCCGAGCGTGGGAGGCCGGTTTCCCCGACATCAGGTTGGCAAATTCCGCTTTCGCGTTCCACGACGCGGGGGCTGGCCGCTTCTTGCCGACGGTGGTTGTGTTCTTGCTGATGGCAACACCCCATGGCTGGTTGAGGTCTTGTGCGGGTATCAACACCGTCATCATTTCGCGCGTTCAATCTTCAGCACGCGGTGGTTCCCGCTGTCGGAGATGTACAATATTCCCTGCCCATCCACCACCACTCCGTGTGGCTGGAACAGCTCCGCCTGCAATGGCGGTCCGCCCACGCCCGTGGCTCCTTTTTTGCCAGTCCCAGCGATGCGCACAATCTTGCCATCGTGCGGGGTGTAGCGGCGGATGACGTGGTTCTCGGTGTCGGCGATGAGCAGCCCGCCGTCGCGGTCGAGGCACAGGTGCTTCGGCCCATTGAGCTGTGCCGACCTGGCCTCGCCTCCATCGCCCATCGAGCCGGCCTTGCCGTTGCCGATCAGCGTCTTGATCTTGCCCGCGGGATCCACCACTCGCAACGCATGACCGCCGCGCTCCAGAATGTAGATGTTGCCCGCCGCGTCGGCGCAGGCCGCGCGGGGATCCACCAGGGGAGCCTCCGTTGCCACGGCCCCGTCCATCGGAACTCCCTTCTGGCCGTTGCCAGCCACGGTTGAGATCAGTCCGGTCTTGAGATCGACCACACGAATCTTGCGATCGTCCAGATCGGTGAGCAGCAGCTTGGTTTTATCCGGATTGAAGGCGATGCAGTAGATCGCCCCCACCACGGCCTCGGCGGCCGGTACCTTGTCCGCCTTGTCACCCTTGGCTCCGGTGCCGGCAAACGCGGTGATGATCCCGGTTGTGGCATCAATCCGGCGAACGCGGTTGTTCAGTGTGTCAGCCACCAGGATGTGGCCGGCCGCATCGACCGCCACGGCATGCATGGCGTTGAACGTCGCCATTGCGGCGGGACCGCCATCCCCGCTGTTCCCCTTGGCACCGGTTCCGCCATGATGCCGCAACACGCCCTTGGTGTCGATCTTGAAGACATGGTGGCCGGAAATCTCGACGAGGAACGCCTCGCCGGCCGCATTGAAGTCGACACCGAACGGCCCGTCCAGCTTCGCCTGGGTGGCTGGCACGTCAGCCGTACCGGCACCGCCGCCGGCGACCAACACAAGGCGGTCCTCTGCCTGGGCCGCCACAGAACAACATAGCCCGACACAGCCGGTCAGCACACACAAGGCGAGTGCCCGCACAAGACGCATGTCATTCATGGGTGATGACTCCGCGAGGTGAAATGAATTGGCCTGCCGCTTACGGCAATGAGTCAACGGGTGCTCCCGCCAGACGTTCGCTGCTGACCGGCGGGGGTGGAGCCGTGGCTCCGTTGTCCATCAGGGCCTGCAGGTGATCGCGCTCCGGATCGGCGACAAACTGAATTTCGTCCAATTCCTTGCCGTCGACCGACCGCCGCAGCAGAAAGTAGATGATCGTGGTCGAAGACCAGAACTGGCTGTAGACGAACCCCATCACCAGCACCGCCGCCGCCCGCAGCCAGATCCCGACGAGCACCGGCCCCGGCCCAATTGGGCTTTTCCCCGCCACATTGGCGGCCTCCGGCATCAGCACGCGCGGGACAACAAGCGGCGGACTGTCCGCCATGAACGTCCGCGCCGCTTCAAACCCCAGGCCCCACGCCATGGTGAGCGCGGTCAGGTAGACCACCAGTTGGGTAACAAGCCACACAAAGAACACGGAAAACGAGCTGAACGCGACGCAGACAATGGCATAACCCAAATACTGCAGCGGCCGTTCGTAGACGTAGTTGAAGCCCCGGCTCAAACCGTCAAAGCCGTCCGTGCCTTCGACGTTGATGGTCGCGAACATCAGCGGCCAGCCGGCACTGACGCCGATCAGAATCAGCGTCATCAGGAATCCAGCCACGAGGCCCAGGCCCCAGATGATTCCCACCAGGGTGCTGCCCACGACCGGAATCAACCCCAACAAACCCGCCCCCGCGCAGGCCACCCACAGGCCCGCCAATCCTGCCAATGGCAGCAGCGTGGCACAGAAGTAATGCCCAAAATTTCGCAACGAATACCGCAGGCCGCTCCAGATGCCGATCTGCTGATCGCGGGCGAACTGCACCGCCGCCATCCGCCCCATCGCGCCACCGGCCACGGACCAGACGACCAGCCCCCAGAACAAGTGCAGGGTGCTATGGGCCATCTCGAACCAGGTGGCATTTCCGCTCAGCAGTTTGACCAGCGGATCGGCGACATCAGTGATCGGGCGGAGACCGATCTTCCAGTTGGTGCCAATCCGCTGGAGCGTGTTCCACGGGTCATGCAGCCCGCCGACAACTTCCGCCAGCGGTGCTTCGGCCCGGTCGAGGTGATACTCCAGCGATTGCTGCCACGGCCAGCGGCTGAGTTCGCGTTCAGCCACCGCCTGCGGGTCGAGAAACCACTGGTCAAAGAGCCACGACCCTCCGGAGTAGGCCACGAGGGCCACGCCGGCGAGTACCATTTTCCGCAGATCGACCGCAATCCAGAACGCCCGCAACAGATGGAGCGCGGGGATCAGCCGACGAAAGTCGGGAAGATCAACGCGTCGAAGGGGCTCTGGCATCGAAATAACGGTCAGAAGATAACGGTCAAAGACATCGGCACGGCCAGGGTGTCAGGTTATCACACCCGCCGCCGGTCCGCACCCGCCCAAGAGACTCCACCCGGGAGATTCCGCGCCGAGTTGCTGTCGTTGCTGTCGCTGGTCGCCTTGAGATTCAATCGGGGAGTGTGTAGCATTTTGAAACGGGTGCCGAATCAAGAGAGGGGTTTGGCTTGGCCACGTTGTCCGTTCGGGCCGCTGCGGACCTTCCCGAGCTTCGACAGAAACGACCATTGCAATTGATGTTACGGGTCAGACGCGCCAATGCCCAAGCGTTGCCCTCATTGCAGTTCGGTGATCGACATGGCCGATGTCGCCCCGGGGTCGGCGATTTGCCCCGGTTGCGGCCGGGAGGTGCGGTCCACCCATTCCATGCAGCGGTTGGACGAGACGCGCGTGGGCGGCGAAAAGTCGGCGCAGATCACGATCACGTACCAAAAGAACGCGGAAGATTTCGCGAAGAATGCCGGCGTCCTCCCCAAAGCTTTGGGCCGCTATGAGTTGCTCGAAGAATTGGGCTCCGGGGCGTTTGGGCGGGTGTTTCGGGGCCACGACACCGAACTGCGGCGGACAGTGGCCATCAAGATCCTCAAGAAAGAGCAGTTCGCCTCGCAGGCCGATCTGGACAGCTTCTTTGAGGAAGCGCGTCTTATGGCCAGTGTGCATCATCCCGGCATCGTCATGGTGCATGATGTCGGGACCGATCAGGGGCTGGACTACATCGTCACCCAGCACGTCGCCGGTGGCACGCTTCACGACCGATTGTCACGCGGCGCCCTCACCCACACGGAATCCGCGGAGCTGATCAGTCAATGTGCCCGGGCCGTTCATGCGGCCCACCGGGTCCAGCTCTACCACCGCGACTTGAAGCCCAGAAACATCCTGCTGGATGAGCAGGGCCGGGCCGTTGTCGCGGATTTCGGACTGGCGATCCGCCGCCGCGACCAGAATGACCGGGTTGGCGAAATCTCGGGCTCGGCCAATTTCATGGCTCCCGAACAGGTTCGGGGAGACGTGAACTTGATCGATGGGCGAACGGACTTGTGGGCGCTGGGTGTCATCCTCTACCTGATGCTGACGAACGAGTTGCCGTTTCAGGGATCGATGCACTCCCTCATCACGGACATTCAAAAGCGTGTTCCCGTGCCGCCGCGGCAGCTCAACGAGTCCATCCCGCGCGAACTGGAACAGATTTGCCTGAAGTGTCTCGAAAAAACGATGGGCAACCGCTACTCCACCGCCTTCGACCTGGCGGAGGACCTGGACCGGTGGCTCACGAGCCGGCCAGGTTCAGCTCACGAGGTTTTCGAACTGCCGACCGTCAAAACGATGGCGGCACCATCCGCGCCGGCCGACGCGCCACCGACTCGGCGGCCCCCCTGGCGAAACATTCTGGTGTCGCTGGTAATCCTCGCCGGGTTGGGGTGGATTGCCCACGGTCTGTATTTCAGCGCGCCGAATTCGACGACGGGGGACAAACCACCGGATCCGTTCCGCGTGGATGAAGTGGCGGTGGTCAGGCGGCCCTTCACATTACTTGAAGTTGCGCCCAAACCCACCGTGTGGCCAGACAAGGAGGCCATCACAACAGCCCGCTGGTTCTTTGATGAAAAGCATCAGGAACTCCTGGTGGACGTTCCCGAGGTTGGCCTGATGGGACTTGGCCAGACAGGTTCCCAGAATTTTCGCATCCGCTCGGCCGTCAGCTTGAACTCCACCGTGGGTACCGCAGGTATCTTCTGGGGCCACAAAGAGGGTGTCAGCAAACTTGGTGTCAAGGAATGGAAATGCCATGCCGTGGTCGTCGAGGGAATTCTCGTCCCGCGACTGGGGCAGGTGAAAAACAAGCTCTGCTACCGTGAGATCACATTTACCGAAGCCCCAGGGTTCGCAGTGCCGGGCATGTCCAGTCATCCCTACCTGTCGACCGACGTGATCATCAGCAATCCGGGTGAACTGGTACTCACCGTACATCAGGACCGGCTGACAAACATCCAATGGGGTGGCCAGGACTTTTCCAGCATCTTGGAAAAGCAGGCTGGATCACTCCCCATTGAACTCAACAGTCAGGGAGTTTTTGGCGTTCTGGCACTCGGCACTTCAGCAGTGTTCAGTGATGCGCGCGTGACGTTGTTCGAGAAGTTCTCCGATTAAATTGGGCCACAATGGAGAAGCTGATGAGTACACTGCGATTAGAATCGATCACAACCATCGATGTGGAAATCACGAGCGTCTCAGTGATCAAGGTGTCGGGCACGGCCACGCGAGTCTTGGCAAACGGAAACCCGGCCACCTTGGCGAGCATTCGCGTCCTCTGCAAGCCGTTTTCTGGTGCCACACCGCCCACTGCCCCCACCGAAACTGACTGGACCAGTTCCACCTGTCCTCAGGTTCCCTCTGGCAATCTCACACATTCTGGTGCAAATCACACTTGGTGGATCACTCCGATTGTGGGCACGGGGGGAGAGACCAACCGATTTTACGCCCGCGCCGAGTGGATCCTTTCCATGTGGCCAGAGGAGAGGTCGATTGAATATGCGACTCCCGTGGATGTTGAGGTAGAAGATGTGAAGAGGCTTGGCGCGAAGGCCGAGGTGGAGGAGAAGCAAGCTCCAGATCCGCTGTTCGCGGATGTGCTGCCGATATGCGCCCAGAAGGGATGGTTGCTCTATGAGATCCCAGCCCCACTGGTGAAATTCGGAGCACGCCTCATGCTGAATGCGACAACGCCCCTGCGCGCAATGGACATAGGCATCGCAGCCACGGATGTGGACTGGAATATTGGCCACATCGGCATCCCCCTCATCGGGATTCGTCGGGCCTCCGGCCCCGTGCTGGCCCCCGCCC
>JAKFUF010000055.1 GCA_021732845.1 Planctomycetaceae bacterium
TGCTGCGATCCCTCCGGGATCGGATCTTTTCCTGGTTCCTAACCGGGGGTGTCGCTTCGCTCAACCCCCGGCTAAGAGCTTTCATCCCTCCGGGATGATCTTTTGGCATCGTCGCCCGGGAGAGTAAATCGTTCCAAGAATGCGACAGTTATTCTTTCTCCGACCCTTATTGGCCGCACCGCCCAACACTTTAAACAGTTCGTCGCGCCAACCGTCCGCCAGCAGCGGTTCGCGATGTGTGGTCGAAAAGATGGCATGAATGTAGATCTTCGCCAAGGATTGTGACATGCGATGCCGTGCCTTTCTGTGGCTATGGGGACGTTGAACAACGCTTACACGGTCGGTGCCGCAGCGCGTTCCTCGAAGCTCAGGCGTCAGCGGCCATACCGACTTTGCCGTGGGCTGACGGAAAGAGCCCTTCAGCCCCAAATATACCATCGCATCGGCACATCAAGGTGATACGGAACGTCGGCCTGAAGGGCCGTTTCTGTCAGCCCAGGACAGAGGCGGCAGAGCCGCCGGCGGCCTGGGAAACGGTCCGTACGAGAACCGTCGGCCCTGTCGGGGCCGTTCACCAACGGTTTTCCATGCGGACGTACGTTGAACGCCCCCTTCAGGGTCGGTACCGGCGCTTCCCCGAATACCCAGGGCGTCGCCGGCAAAGCCGGCTTTGCCCTGGGCTGACAGAATGAGCCCTTCAGGCTCGTGTTTTCGGGCACGCTGGTGCGACAAGGCGGCGCCGTTATCGGGCCTGAAGGGCCGTTTCTGTCAAGCTGCTATACTTGCGTCCGATGCGCTCTTTCCGTCGGCCCCAGGGCAACGCCGGTGCCCAGCAGTCGAAGTGAACCCCGGCAGCAGCTTTGGTGTCCCAGTCGAAGGGCATTTTGCCGGGTGACTGCGAAATGCTTCTTTCCCCCACATCTCTTCTCCATGGATTTCTCATGAACACCCGCCAGTTGCGTCAGATCGGAGTGCCTGACGAAGCGATTCCCCAGGCGATTACATGCCTGCAACTGGCGATCAGCAGTGGAGCCATGCGCGGCAAGGATGTGAAAGCCAAGCTCAAACTGCTCGTCGAAGAGCCGGCTGCGCATCAGGACGACCCGTTGTTCGGTTCGCTGGCGAAATTCCTCGTCGAGGAAGCGCAGTTCGTCCGCCCGGAACCGGCTTCGTATCAGACCTGGGGGACCGACATTGATGAAGCAGCACACGCCCAGATGCGGCAGTCGTGCGCGTTGCCGATGGCTGTCGGCGGCGCATTGATGCCCGACGCCCACCTGGGCTACGGCCTGCCGATTGGCGGCGTCTTGGCGCTGGAGGGCGCGGTGGTTCCCTACGCTGTCGGCGTGGACATCGCCTGCCGCATGAAGCTGTCGGTCCTGGATGTTCCGGTGTCGGCACTGGATGACAAGTTTCCCCTGTTCCAGACGGCGTTGGAAAAGGGGACGCGGTTCGGTGTCGGTTCGGTGCATGAAAAGCCGATCGACCATGCGGTTTTGGACGAGGACTGGACCGTCACCAAGATCACCCGCGAGCACAAAGACCGGGCGCGGAAGCAACTGGGAACCTCGGGGTCGGGCAACCATTTTGTGGAGTTTGGCCAGTTGACCCTGCCGCAGGACGATGTGGAACTGGGGCTGAAGGCGGGCGAGTACGTCGCGTTGATGAGCCACAGCGGGAGCCGGGGTCCGGGTGCGGCCGTCTGCAGCACCTACAGCAACATCGCGCGGGCGCAACTGCCCAAGCGGTACGAAGACCTGGGCCGCTTGGCGTGGCTCGACCTCGACAGCGAAGAAGGCCAGGAATACTGGGCGGCCATGAACCTGATGGGCCAGTTCGCGGCGGCGAATCACGACGTGATTCACCGGCTGGTCTCGTCGATTCTGGGGACCCAGATCATTGGCGGCGTCGAGAACCATCACAACTTCGCGTGGAAGGAAATGCACAATGGCAAGGAATTGATCGTGCATCGGAAGGGGGCGACCCCCGCCGCCAAGGGGGAACTGGGCGTGATTCCCGGATCGATGGCCGACCCGGCCTACATCGTCCGCGGCCGGGGAGTGGCCGAGAGCTTCAACTCCGCCTCGCATGGAGCCGGCCGCGCGATGAGCCGGACAAAGGCCAAGGAGAAATACACTTGGAACGCGGTGCGGAAAGACCTGGAAAAGAAAGGCATCCGTGTCCTTTCTGCCGGGGCGGACGAAGTTCCCTACGCCTACAAGAACATCCAGGACGTGATGCGTGCCCAGGCCGACCTGGTGGACATCGTCGGGCGGTTCAACCCCAAGATCGTGAAGATGTGTGATGATGGAAGCGCGGCGGAGGATTGAACGGTCGACAAGCAACGACGGTCACGCCCCGATTGGGGCTCCGTCGTTCATGGTCATGCAACCCAGGGCTCCGTTGGCCTTGCCAACTTCGCCCTGGGCTGTCGAATTTTGCCCCCTTGGGATCGCAGCAACAATCACTGTGACATTTGTCACCCTATCCACCAGCGAACGCCATCAGGGACAACGAATGAAGTTGGTGGTGAAGTCAACAGGCCTGGCAAAACGGTGCGGGAATCCTACGGTCATCAATTCGTGGTTCCCCCTTCTCGTTGCCTAAGACCGGGCTTCGGTCAGCATCTTGCGGGGAGCTGGTCAGAAATCTTTGAGCCGCGGCAATTTTTTCAGGCGGATTGGCGTGTTTCGGCCATCCGTTGTATACACGCCGCTGTCAGCTCTCGCCTGCGAAATTGCCACCTCAAGGCTCCTCTGTGATCGACTTTTCACCGCATCTCCCCAAGCGCCCGCAGACCGATCCGCAGTATGTGCCTGAACTTGTGGAATGCATGCTGGGCACCGCGCGGGACCGCGGGGCGAGCGATCTGCATCTGGTGCCGACGGCCGGTGGCCTGGAGATGAAGTGGCGGATCGACGGGGTACTGCAGTCGGTTCGCACATTTCCCAGCGAAATCGCCCCGCGGGTGGTGGCGCGGCTCAAAATTCTGTCGCAGTTGCTGACCTATCAGTCAGACATGCCGCAGGAGGGCCGCATTCGCGAGCCGACCGGCAACGTCGAAATGCGGGTGAGCACGTTTCCCACGCTGTTCGGCGAAAAAGCCGTGGTGCGGATGTTCGTCGGCTCCGGAAAATTCCGCACGCTGAACGAACTGGGGCTGGCCCCTGAGATTCTCGATCGCCTGCGCGTGGCCTTGGCCGGCACCAGCGGGCTGATCCTGCTGGCCGGTCCGGCGGGGAGCGGAAAAACGACCACGGTCTACGCCAGCCTGCGGGAATTGGTAGACAAATCTGGTGCCGGACGGAGTCTGGTTTCCATGGAAGACCCGATCGAAGCCGTGGTGGAAGGGGTCTCGCAGTCGCAAGTGAACGTCGCGGCGGGGTTCACCCTGGACGCGGGATTGAGGTCGCTGGTACGGCAGGACCCCGAAGTCCTGCTGGTGGGTGAGATCCGCGACCGGGCGACGGCGGAAATTGTGTTTCAGGCAGCACTTACGGGGCATTTGGTGTTGACGACGTTTCATGCGGGCAGTGCGGCAGGAGCGATTGGACGACTGTCGGACATGGGAATTGAACCGTACCTACTGCGGAGCGGCCTGCGGACGATCGTGTGCCAGCGGCTGGTGCGGAAGCTGTGTCATTGCGCCACGCCGCTCCGGGAAGTGACCGAGCAGGCGGCGGACGATGGTGCTGAACGATTGGGGCTGCGCGTCAAAGCGCTGCGCACGGCGCGGGGTTGCAACGATTGCCAGCAGACCGGCTACCGCGGGCGGATGGTGCTGGCGGAGATGCTGCAGCCGGAAGCCACCGATTTGGGGCGGGCCATTTTGTCCCGGGGCGACACGGCCGAACTGCATGCCCTGGCGGAACAGGCGGGCATGGTCTCCCTGGAGCGTCGCGGCATCGCGGCCGTCGAGGCGGGTTTGACCACCCCCGCCGAGATTCGCCGGGTGCTGGGTGATGTTTGAGGCGTGAAAGAGGGGCCACGATGGTAGGGGCTGGTTGCGGCACAAAAAGAGTTTTTGAACCACGAAAGGCCCGAAGAACACGAAATTGTTCTTCATCGTCACCTCGGTTGTGATGTGGTTTATCCATGATCAAAGTTGCTGGACTTGGGTCTTTGATCGATATGACGGCAAATGTGCATCACTTGAATGTAGGTCCCGTGGTATTGGCGCGCATCCCCCAAAGTTAAGAAACAATTTCGTCGCACAAAATTACTTTTCGTGTGCTTCGTGCCTTTCGTGGTTAAGAAATCGGTCACCGGACAGTACCGCTGAACACGAGTTGCGCAGCTCCCGCAGCAATCGAAAATCACCAATCGAAAATCGAAAATGCCCACTCCCGTCACCCTGGAACAGTTGATTGCGATCAATGATGAGATCGCCGCGCTTGTGAAGGCGGGGGTGCCGCTGGAACTGGGGCTGCGAAAGATCAGTTCGGACCTGCCGCGGACGCTGAGCCACATCACGACGGACTTGTGGCGGGCGTTGAACCGCGGCGAGAGTCTGGCCCAGGCGCTGGAGTCTTCCGGGCACCGGTTTCCGCCGGAGTATCGGGCGCTGGTCGAGGCCGGTGTCCGCTCGCGGAACCTGCCCAAGACGCTGGAGTCGGTCACCTCCTTCGCCCAGTCGGCGCTGGAAACCCGCCGCCGGTTCGGTCTGGCACTGATCTATCCGTTCATCCTGCTGTTGCTCATCAATTTCCTGTTGACGATGATCATGCCCCGGCTGGGCGAGGTCTGGCTGGCAATGGATTGGGGAATGGAGATCCCATTCCTGACAACCGCCATCCAACTGTTCCGCGGTTCCGTGGATTACTGGGCGTGGCTGCCGCCATTGTTTGTGCTGCTGTTCACGATGCAGTGGCTGTGGACTGGTGGCCTGCGGATTGTGTCGCCGCTCGTCCCGTTGTTCGCCTTGGCGATGACAGTGGGGTGGAGCATTGTCGCCCATTTGAACGGAGGCTCTCCCGCCTACCCCGTGGCTCTGGGGACCGCGCTCTGCGCGCTGTGGATTGCCGGAGGCCTCCCGTTCGGCCGGTGGCTGGTGCTTCCCGTGGCAGCTCTGGCTGCCGGTGGATGGTGGTCCATGGCGGTGACGACCAATCCCGTCTTTCCTGAAGCGGTGCTGGTGTCGCTGTGGTTCTGGTGGTGCGGGCTGGCCCCGGGCGACAGCGGCCCCGGCGTTGTGCTCGAATCAATCCCGTTCATGGGGCGCGTCGTCCGGATGTCGCAGCAGTCGCGGTTCACGGAAATGCTGGCGATGCTGATGGAGCAGAAGGTCCCCATGATTGAGGCCCTGCCGCTGGCGGCCGAGGTCTCGGGAAGCGCACGGCTGCAGCGCGCCGGCAAGGCGGCCGCGGTCAAGCTGCACCGCGGCATGTCGCTGGGCGAGACGGTGCGCAGCACGCCAGCGTTTCCACCGATGGTCCGGTGGATCGTGGGAAGCGCGATCCCCGCCGGGCAGATGATCGTGGCCCTCAAGCAGGCGGCGGAGACCTACCGGCACCGGTCGCGGACAGCGGCGGAATGGATGCAGTCGGCGGTGCCGACATTTTTGATCGTGGTCTTCGGCGGCGGCATCACGCTCCTGTACGGGCTGTCCCTGTTCGTGCCCATGCGGCTGGTGCTGGACCAGTTGACCCGCACGCCGATGTGATGTGCGGCTGGTGCCGCACATCGACTTGAGTGTCCAAATGTCGCTGCAAAGAAATGCCAGACAAAGGCCGTTCTCTGGTTCGCTGCAATTTCAAATTTCCTGACCGTCACGGATTTTAGAGGTGGGACCGTAATGTTGATTGAGGTGGTCAGGAATGTTGGACAGGATGAAAAAGGATGATAGAGGATCAGGAAAGGATTGTTTGTGCCAGCTTTCAATGAAAAGATCCTTTCTTATCCTCTTTCATCCTTTCAATCCTGTCCCAAAATCCTCACTCAAAACAGCCGGCCGGTCCCCAAAGTCCGTGACGGTCAGCAAATTCACTTCGTCGGCTGCATCAACACCTAAAATCTTTCCTCGACTATCGAAAATCGAAAATCCCCTGCCATGCCGCGCTACTCCTATCGTGCCGTTGATCCGCAGGGCCGCCCCGTGTCGGGTGAAGAAACGGCGGACAGCCTGGGGGCACTGCAAACGCTGCTCGAATTGAAGGGGTGGGAGGTCAAGGCGCTGGTTGAAGTGGCGGCCGGGCCCAACGCGGATACACCTGAAGCAGCCCCTGCGCCAGAAGTGACACCGTCACCAGAGACGACCCCAGCGCCAGAAGCCACCGATCCCGTGCAGGTTTTCCCGGTTTCACCCACGTTCACCGCGCCAGAAAATTCCTCGCAGTTGACGCCCGCGGCGCTGGTGACTTTGACGGAGCAGTTGGGCCAGGTCGCGCTGTCGGGTTTGCCGCTGGAGGCGGGTCTGCGGACGCTGGCCGAGGAGAACACCGACTGGAGAATCCGCAGGGCCCTGCGGGAAATCTGCGGGGACCTGGAACAGGGGATTTCCCTGGAGACCTCGCTGGCGGCGCGGCAGCAGTCGGTTCCACGGCATCTGCTGGAACTCATCCGCGCCGGGCTGCGGACCGCAAGGTTCGGACAGATTCTGGATCGCTATGTACAGATGAGCCGCCGCTCGGCGGAAGTCCGCAGCAGCATCCGCATGGCGCTCAGTTATCCCGTCATTCTGTGGGTGACGGCGGCGATGATTCACGGACTCGTGATGATTCTGATCGTGCCCACCTTCAAGGAAATCTTTGTCGGTTTCAACACGACCATTCCGTTCACCACGCGGGTTCTGATCGGGATATCAGACTTGTTCACGATCCACTGGTTCTGGACATTGTCGGCCGTGCTCACCGTGGTCGGCCTGGGGGCGTGGCTGTATCTCATGACCCGGTCCACGGTGTTCGGGCGACAGGTCTTCTGCAGAATCCCCTTGATCGGGCCGCTCTATCGCCTGTCGGCGCTGGCGGAACTGGCACACCTGCTGGGGGAGTTCGTGGAGAACCGCCTGCCGCTGCCCGAGGCGCTGGAACTGGCCGGAAGCGGCTGCGGCGACCTGGAACTGGAGCGTGGCTGCCGCGCCGTGGCGAACGAGGTCCGGCATGGCGTCCCGCTCGCCGAGACCGCCGCAACGCTGCCGAAGCTGCCGCACGGCCTGCGGCAAATTCTGCGCTGGGCCGATCAGCCACAGCAGTTCGCGGAATCTCTGTATGGCGCGGCCGAGATGTTTCAGGCGCGGGCCAGGCTGCACGCCGCCGTGTTCGTGCCGTTCTTCGAACCGCTCAGCGTCCTGATCGTCGCCCCCGTGATCGGCTTCATTGTCATCGCCCTGTTCCAGCCCCTGATCCATCTGTTGAATGATTTGAGTTGACCTGCGACGGACATGGCCAGGCCGTTTCATCCATTCTGCACCGCCAAAGAACGACATCCGCGAATGCGGTTCAATCTGAAGAAATGAGGATTTCGTGGAACTCGCCTACGTCCTGATCGCCGCCGCCTGCGTCACGCTGCTCTTTGCCCTGGCACTGGTGACCCTGTTGCATCTGGTGCGGTTTTCCGGGCCCTGGGTCAGCGTTCCCTCGCGGCAACTGGTGCTGCGGATCTTCGCGGGGGGCATTTTCAGCCTTTGTCTCTGTGGGTTGCTGCTGGGCACCGTGATCGCGGTGGCGTGCCACATCAACGATTTGATGACCGTCCCGCTGTTTTGCGGCTTCCTATTCCTCGGCATGGTGTTGATGCTGGTGGCCACGAGTGGGGCTCCAATTTTCGTCCTGTCCAACCGGCTGCAGGGGACGCAGGTTTCCGAACGCCGGCTCGCCTCCGACTCTCTGGCGCGCGGGCTGTCGATCATCGGCTGGCTGCTGTTCGTCCCGTTCGTGCTGGCGATCATCGGTGGTCTGATGGTCGACATTGTCGCCAGCGGCGCGGGGTTTATCCTGTTTCCGGGCATGCTGCTGATCATTCTGGGGGCGGTCACAATCGCCCCGCTCATCCGTGGCTCGCAAACCGCCCGGCGGGCGACGCTGCTGTGGCACCTGGCTCTCGCTGCCGAGTCCCGTCGTCCGCTGGCAGACGATCTGGAAGATCTGGCGGCGGGAGTCAACTGGGCATACCGCATGCGGCTGCGGCGGCTGATCGACTTCCTCAATTCGGGCTATTCGCTGAGCGCGGCCCTGGGATGTATGCCCGGCCTGCTGCCCGCGCCGGTGGTGCTGCAGGTGCGGATTGGCGAGGAGGCCGGCGCGTTGGGCGTGACCTTGAGAAAGGTCGCCGAGGAATACGTCCTCAAGAACCGGCCGCAGACGACCTCCATGGGCAACAACGCCATGTTCTGGGCGATCCTCGGGAACATCGGCCTCACGGGCTTCATCGTCCTGTCCGGGTTGATGGTGTTCATCGTGCCGAAGTTCAAGAGGATCTTTGAAGGGTTTGACACGGAGCTGCCGGACGTCACCAGGGCGTTGATCGAAGTTTCGGATGCCTTCGTCAATTACTGGTACCTGGTGGTGCCGCTGTTCATGTTTCCCGCCGGAGCTGCGTTCCTCGTGTGGCTCAACGAGGCAGCCGGGCTCAATCTGGGGCTGCCGTCCCTCAGCCGCTTCTGGCCGCGGCGCGCGGCGCCGCTTGTGCTGCGCTGCCTGGCGCTATTGGTTGAATCGGGCCGGCCGTTGCTCTCTGGCTTAAAAACCATGGCGAACGAATATCCCGACCGCGCCATCCGCGGCAAGCTGGCCTACGCCGCCAGTGAGGTGGCGGCTGGCGGCGAAGTCTGGAACGCGCTGCGGGTGGGCGGTGTGCTGCGGCAGTCCGACGCCGACCTGCTCTACGCCGCCGACCATGCCGGGCACCTCGCCTGGGCGATGCGTTCGCTTTCGGATGGCATGCAGCGCCGCCGGGCCATCTGGTGGGACGCCGTCTTTGAATTCGTCAACCCTGCCATGATCCTGCTTGCAGGAATCGCCGTCCTGTTCATCGCCGCCGGCATGTTCATGCCGCTGGTCAAACTGCTCAATGACCTGTCCTGATTCAAATGCAATGCCGTGTGACTCGGCGCAGGTGACGGGGAATTGGACAGGATAAAAATGGATTGGAAAAGATGAGACAGGATGTTGTTTCTCGAAGCCGGTCGAAAGAAATCCTTTCTCATCCTTTTGCATCCTCTTTTATCCTGTCCAATCTTTCTGATGTCTTTCATGTCCACCCGACGATCTCCACCCTGAAATCGGTGCCGCAAACAACTTTTTACTGTGAAATTTGAAATCTGAAATTTGAAATTCGACCAAACCATGCACCCTCCGCTTGAGACACCCATGCCGTCCGTCGCTCACAGCCGCGCTGCGCCGGCTCGCCGAAGCCGTGGCTCACGCCGCGGGTTCACCCTGGTCGAACTCGCCACCAGCGTGCTGCTGCTGGGCAGCGTGATGCTGATGGCCATTCCGCTCATCCAGTTTGTGCTTGCCGAACGCGTGCAGACGGACTTGCAGCAGTTCGTTCTCTGGGAATTGGAGAACAGTCTGGAAGTGCTGGCCGCCCAGCCGGCGGAGAAGCTCACCGCCGAGTCGGTCGCCGCCACCCCCGTGCCCGAGGCGATCAAGGCGCGGCTGCCTGAGGTGCAATGGAAGCTGCAACTGACGGAAATCGCCGCGGCCGAGGGCGCGCCGGCCGCGCGGCGGCTGAACGGCGAGGTTCGCTGGAAAGACCGCCGCGGACAGTGGCTGGCCCCGGTGCGGCTGACCACGTGGATTCATGCCGGGGAGGCCCGATGATGCGGACCGTTTCTCGCTCCCGCCGGCCGCTGTGCCGCCGCGGGACCACACTGATCCAGATGGTGGTCGTCATGACCGTCACCTCGTCGCTGCTGCTGATCGCTGGCGGCTTGATTCACCTTCTGCTGCGGACGGAAGGCCAGGCCATGAGCCACCTGCGGGTGTCGCTGGCCCGTGGCCATCTGGCGGCCGCCTTCCGCGAGGATGTGCATACGGCCAACTCTTCGGAGGTGGGCGACAACGGTGGCTCACTCCTGTTGAAGCAGGGCGACCGGAAGATCCACTGGACGATTGAGCCACGCCGGCTGGTGCGCCTGGTTCGGGGGGGCGAAGAAGACATCGTGATCTACCGGGAGACGTACGCGGTCGAAGCCGCCAAGGGGGCGTTTGTCCTGTCGACCGAACCCCGGCGGACCATCACCCTGCAGCTTGAATCCGACAGCCAGCAGGGCGGCGGAACCAAACGGGTCCCGCTCAGCATTGCCGCCATCGAAGGCCGCGAGGCATCGTCCCCAGCGATGGAGAAAACCCCATGATTCGCCCCGCCCGTATCAAGCATGCCCGTTCCCGCCGCGGTGCGATCCTGGTGATCACCATGGTCGTGCTGCTGCTGCTCTCGATGCTGTCCGCCGCACTGCTGCGGCTGGTGCTGGCCGAGCGCGGCCGCGTGCGGCAGGAGCAGTTTTCGCGGCAGGTGGACCTGCTCGTTGGCGCCGGCCGCGGCCGCGCCCTGGCCCGCCTGAAGGCCGATCCCGCCTGGCAGGGCGAGACGTGGAAGATTGCCGCCGCCGAGCTGGGCGGGACCCACGCCGCCGAGGTCACCATCGCCGTGAAAAAAAGTGAACAGACAAATCCAGGCGACACGGCCATCGCTCTGGAAGTGAAGGCCGCCTATCCGTCCGATGTGCAACGCCCGGTTCAGCGAACCCGTGTTTTCAGCCTGGCGGCACCGTGATGCGATGTGGAGATCTGAAATTTGACGGTTCCGACAAATGCCGATTCTCTCGTCCATTGTAATTTCAAATTCCGTTGAAAACAGCGAATGGACTTTTGTCGGACACGTCAAATTTGAGATTTGAAATTCACTTCATCGAATGATCGTCCATCACATTGATCACCACTCATCCAACAACCACACAACCCGTTCGCAGGCTCCGTGCCTGCCACATCTCTGGAGCCATCATGCGAACCTTGCGCCGTGTTCCCCGCGTCAATCACAAACGCTCTGCGAGCCACGACGGGCGGCGGGGGTTTACGCTCATCGAACTGCTGGTGGTGATCGCGATCATCGCCATTCTGGTGGCGCTCTTGCTGCCGGCCGTGCAGCAGGCCCGCGAAGCCGCCCGCCGCGCCCAGTGCAAGAACAACCTGATGCAGGTCGGGCTGGCGATCACGAACTATGAGATGCAGTACGAGCGGCTGCCTCCCGGCACGATTGACACCAAGGGGCCGATCCAATCGGTCGAGGGCGGCGGCTATCACATGAGCTGGATCGTGCAGATCCTGCCGCACCTGGACCAGTCGAATGTCTACAACAAGTTCGATTTCAGCAAGTCGGTGTACGACCCGGCGAACGCCATCCCCCGCTCCGCACAGGTCGGGACCGTTCTCTGTCCCAGCGAACCCGGCCCGTCGACGCTCCCTATCCCCGAGCGGCCGGGAGCCGGCGGAATGGCAGGCATGGGCGGACCAGGCGGGGCGCCGGGCATGGCGATGGCTCCGGCCGGAATCGCTGGTTCCGGCGCGCGGGGTGACAGCATTGCCCTCAGCAGTTTCGCGGCGATGCACAATGACCTGGAAGTCCCGATCGACACGAACAACGACGGTACGTTCTATTTGAACTCGGCCCTGCAGTCCCGCGACATTCCCGACGGCATGTCGCACACCATTTTCATTGGCGAAAAGCTCCGCACGAACGATGATCTCGGCTGGGCTTCGGGAACGCGTGCCACACTGCGGAACACCGGTGCGACGAAGCCGATCGCGGGTGGCGGTGCGGCCATGACCACCATTGGTATCGCGAAGCCACAGTTCGGCGTCCCGCCAGTCCCGGTTGCCAGCCCGCTGATTGTCGGCGTGTTCGGCAGCAACCACACCGGCGGCGCCCATTTCGGCATCGGCGATGGCTCCGTGCGGTTCATCAGCCAGAACATCGACGCCGTCACCTTCCAGCTCCTCGCCAACCGCAAGGACGGCGAGATTGTCGGGGAGTTCTAGCTAGGCTAGGCCACGCTGGACATTGCCAATTCTCGCCGGGCCATCACCCTCCGCTCCTTGGGGCGGGGGGTGATTTTGCGTTTATGTAGCTATCATTGTGCCTCACCAAGCTGAGATTCAAGACATTCTTGAGACCGCCACCGTTTCGAGACCCGCGCATGAACCGTCCGATTTCTCTCCGCGCGACGCTGCTGATTCTTCTGCTCGTTGTCGCCAGCGATCTGCGCGTGCGGGCGGAAGACCGTCCTCCGCAATTCGATCTCCTCCAAACTCCCGGCAGCGTGGTCCTGTGTGGCGGCGGTGCCTTTCCCCCACAGATTCAGGAGCGGTTCCTGCAGCTCGCCGGTGGCAAGAATGCCAGCCTGGTAATCGTCCCCACGGCGGATGAGAAGGCCGACACGGCCGACCAGGAGGCCGCGCTGGCCGCCTGGAAGAAACGTGGCTTCACCGCCGTCACGTGGCTGCACTCCCGCGACCGGACAACGGCCGACTCTCCGGCGTTTCTAAAACCACTGCTGGAGGCGACGGCAGTCTGGTTTGAAGGGGGCAGCCAGGACCGGATTGCGGCGGCGTATGTGGGCACGGCGTTCGAACGCGAACTGCGGGCCGTGCTGCAGCGGGGTGGCGTCGTCGGTGGCACGTCGGCCGGTGCGGCGGTGATGTCGCGGGTGATGATCGAACGCGGCAACCCGGTGCCGGATATCGGCACCGGCTTTGACGTGGTGCCCGGGGTGATCATCGACCAGCACTTTTCCCAGCGTGAGCGGCAGCCACGGTTGATGAACGCGTTGGGACGCCACCCTGGACTGGTTGGGCTCGGCATAGACGAGGGCACGGCGCTGATCGTTCGCGGCCGGCAGCTCGACGTGCTGGGCGAGGGACGTGTCTCCGTCTGCATCACCGAGGGCAACGGTCGGGCGGCGACGCAAACCGTACTGAAACCGGGAATGCCCGCCGACCTCGTTGGTCTGCGGCGCGCGGCGCACTTCCGCACCTTGCCGCCGTTCCCTCCTGAAGAGGTGCCGGTGCCAGAGGTTCCGAACGGCTCACTCCTCATCGTTGGCGGCGGCGCGATGCCCAAGCCACTGGTCGACCGCTTCATTGAACTCGCCGGCGGTCCCGACGCCCTGATCGTCGTGCTGCCCACCGCCAATCCTTCACCGTTGCCGCCCAAAGACGGAAAGTTCCTCGAGAACGCCGGTGCCAAACGGGTCAAACTTTTGACCGCCACCACCCAGGCCGAAGTCGAATCCCCCGAATTCCTCGAAACCGTGGCTCAAGCCGGGGGCGTCTGGTTCGGCGGCGGCCGCCAGTGGCGGTTCCTCGACGCCTACGAAGGCACCAAAGCCGTGGCCGCGTTCCACGGTGTGCTCCAGCGCGGCGGCATCATCGGCGGCAGTTCCGCCGGAGCCACAATTCAGGGCGACCTGCTCGTCCGCGGCAGTCCGCTGGGCAACACGATCATGCTGGCCGAAGGCTACGAACGTGGCTTCGCGTTTCTGCCCGGCACCGCCATCGACCAGCACTTCGCCCAGCGCAAACGCTTTGGCGATATGTCCCACGTCATGGCCGTCCACCCTCAACTCCTGGGCATCGGCCTGGATGAAGGGACTGCCATCCTCGTCCGCGGCCACGAAGCCGAAGTACTCGGCCAGTCGAAGGTCCACTTCTTCGACCGCCGCAAACCGCTCGTTGCCGGGGAACCGGACTATGAAACAGTCGGGACTGGCAAAAAGTATGATCTTAAGCTGCGCCAGGAGATCGGCAAGGAGGAATGACAGCCACGGAACAGCGTCTGGTTTTTTGCGTCGTCCGGAAAATGCAGAAGATCGCATCGATCCGCTTTCTTCTGAATTTCGCGTGGCCTCGCGTCGAAAACGACAATGGCTGCCTGCTTCCTGGTCCCTTCGGTCATCATGCTGATTCAACTGATCTACGCCAGTGCCGCGTCGCGTCCCATTTCGCAGCTTGAACTTGAGTTGCTGCTGACAAAATCGCGGCAGAAGAACCAACTCCTGGGGATTTCCGGGATGTTGGCATACCATGAAGGCTCTTTTCTCCAAGTTCTGGAAGGCAAAGAACTGCTCGTGGACGTGCTCTACGACCAGATCTCGCAGGATGACCGCCATGAACATTGCAAGGTCCTGCTGAGAACCTTTGTCGATCAGCGCCACTTTGCCGATTGGTCGATGGGCTTCGTGAATACCAAGCTTTACGACCTGCAAAAACTCGCCGGCTACGAGGATCTCTTTCGCCCCGGCTTCTCGTTCGACTCTGCGGCCCCCTCTGTCGCCCAGCGCCTGCTCCTGGGGTTCCGCGACGGCCTGTGGCACGAAAAAGTCGAAGCGTGAACCCTGTGGGACCGCGTGGCGATCCGCGCGGGATGCACGACTTAGGACCGCGGCAAGAATAACTGTCGATTTTTGACGAGCCGCACAGCCAATGAGCCGGAGGGCCTTAGCCGGCCTTAGCCCCCGGTTGGAGGATGATCGGAAGACGCCAACGCCACGAACCGGACGCTAACGCGTGCCGGCTGATGAATCTGCCCTCAATCGGCGTCCATCCCAAGCAACTTCACCATGTTATTGTTGCCGCGATCCTTAAGGATCGCGTCATCAATAACAGGGAGTTTTATGTCGGCGTGTTGAGGAGCACAGAACAGCAGTTTATTGAAAGTGCAGCGTCACCAAGGATGATCCCGGAGGGATCACAGCTCTTAGCCGGGGGTTGAGCGAAGTGTCGACAGACACGCAGCGACACCCCCGGAAACGCAAGTGTGACGAACGCACCCCGGCAGGGGTGCCAGCACCGTTCCTCGCTGTATCAAATTGCAAATTGCGAGATTCCGGAACACCTATCGTGAAGCCATTCGCTCTGGCTCCACTGGCGGTGTCCCGGAATCACGCAAGGCATGCTGCGATCCCTCCGGGATCGGATCTTTTCCTGGTTCCTAACCAGGGGTGTCGCTTCGCTCAACCCCCGGCTAAGAGCTTTCATCCCTCCGGGATGATCTTTTGGCATCGTCGCCCGGGAGAGTAAATCGTTCCAAGAATGCGACAGTTATTCTTTCTCCGACCCTAAACAGGCCGAACTTGGACTGCGGCACGGTGCCGATTCACTGCCGACCCGATTGTGTATTGCCGCCGTGTATCGCAGAATCTGGAGGAGGACTCGCAGCAACCCGGTCAGCGAGAGGAGGCAGAATGAAACTTGTGACCGTGCAGAGTTACCCAAATGCAGCGGAAGCCCATGCGGCGCGGGCGGTGCTGGAAGCGGGCGGGGTGCGGACGACCATTGCGGACGAATCGACCGGCACCACCTTGTGGCATGTCGGAGCCATTGGTGGCATCAAGGTGCAGGTGACCGAGGAGGATCTGGCGCAGGCTCGCGAACTGTTGAAAACGCCGCTCGCCGCCGATTTGCCGGCTTGGCAATGCCCCTCCTGCCTGCACCATGTCGATGCCGGTGTCTATTATTTTCCTAAGTGATGCGTCCTGTTCGTTCGCCTGTCACTTCAAAAATTTTCCGTTCCTGCCAATCACTGGGGCGTGAGCGATGTGCCGATTCAGGTTGATACTGCTGCTGTTCGGCCTCGGCCTGATGATTTCCACATGCCCGACTGGTTTTGAAGACGATGTCGAGACCCTGATCGCTGAACTGCCCCGGACTACCACCGGGGATCTTGAATATTCCAGGCAATTCGCCAACTCCAGATTTTTGCCGTATGAGATAGACGGTGGACCCGAATTGTCTGAGGGCAACGCCGCGCATTCCCATTCGGCGGTGCTGCGCAGGATTGTGAGCAAGGGAGCTCGCTCGGTTCCCGCACTTGTGCGGCACCTATCCGATGAGCGCCCGGTTCACCTTTCGGGGTTGGGAGCGAGCTGGACTGCGTTTTGGGATGAATATGACTTCAATCCCCGTACATATGGACCGCCGCCAGAGGGCGTCAACCGGAAAGACATTGATGGGCACCCAGACAGTCATATCTTGACGGTCGGGGATCTGTGTTTCGTGGCGCTTGGTCAAATCGTGAGCCGGAAATTCGAGGCCAATCGCTGGCAACTCACCGGTGGTGCGATTTTCAACTCTCCAACCTATTCCCGACGGTTGCGGGAGGTAGTGCAAAAGGATTGGACCGGTTTCACGAGGCAACAGCACCGTCAGTTGTTGATTGACGATTTTGAACGGCCAAATGACCAGTTCCGACGCGTCGGCGCGTACCAACGGCTCACCTTTTACTTCCCGGATGTTGTTGAGGCTCTGGTCCTCAAGGAGCTGCGTCAGCCGGCCATCAATGGAGCCAAGATTCGCAGCTTTCTGCGCGACTCGCTCTATAAGACAGTCGATCCGATGGAGTGCCGGCGTCGCTACGAAGAATTCATCCGCGACTCGGGACCAGATTATATTGCCGGGGTCAGAGATCTGTTGTTTGAAGATCTCAACAGCCTGGAAGCAAACGAAGAGGGGCGGTCGAATGAGTCACTGGAGTATGGCACGCAGCCACGTGAACTCCTGGTCCAGCTTTTTGATCAGCCCAAGAATGTCACGCGTGCCGATCGGCCTGCGTGGCTCGTAACATATACCTACGAACGAGCCTGGTTCATCGAATCGCTGATTCATGACCAAAGCCGACAAATTGGCGACGCCGTTCGACAGATTCTGCTGGAAGAGTCCGAAGACCCATTTTTGCCGCCGGCCTGTGTCCGCAGTCTGGCAAACCGGGGCTACCCCGAGGTGCTGCTGGCGGAGTTGGCGAAGCTCGATTTCGGAGTATTCGAAGAGAATTGGCGGCATCGGGAAATGCTCCAGGCGATTTGCACATCGAGAGATTCCTCAGTCCGGACCCGACTGCTGCAGATCCTCACCACCACCGTGAACGAAACCTATTTTCTGTGGATTCTCGAATCACTTCCCCAAGAAGCCGAGTCGTTGGCCCTGGAGCATGCCCAACGGTTGCTCAACGCACTGCCGGACAAGACCGAGCTTGGCCGATCTCTGCTGAGATGGATTGCGGAAGAACATCCCGGTCAGATTTCAGATGCGTTGAACGCTTTTCTCACCAGAGGGGCTCCCGAGCGGGCAGAGACTGTCTGCCAGGCTCTGTGGGGCTTGCCGCTTTCCAAGAGGCTGCTGGCACCGTTGCTGAACGATCATCGACCGCTGCCTGGATTCTCATTGGTCTATAAATATCCCATGCGTGTCTGTGATTTGGCCGCGCAAACCATTCATCGGAACGACGAGGATCGAAAAGAACTCACCTTCGACTACTACTGGCCGATTGAACAGAAGGATCGCGTGATTTCCAGACTGAAGCAGTATTGCGAGGAACCGGACCTGTAAACTTCCAGCGACGTGTCGACACGATTTCACTCTGCACTTTTCAATTCCCACGTCGCATCCGGCCCGCATCTGCAGAGTGAACTGGTGACTGTCGAGATGGTGCCGATGGAGTGCTACATGGGGCGAGAGGAGGCAGAATGAAACTTGTGACCGTGCAGAGTTACCCAAATGCAGCGGAAGCCCATGCGGCGCGGGCGGTGCTGGAAGCGTGCGGGGTGCGGACGACCATTGCGGACGAATCGACCGGCACCACCTTGTGGCATGTCGGAGCGATTGGTGGCATCAAGGTGCAGGTGACCGAGGAGGATCTGGCTCAGGCTCGCGAACTGTTGAAAACGCCGCTCGCCGCCGATTTGCCGGCTTGGCAATGCCCCTCCTGCCTGCACCATGTCGATGCCGGTTTTGAAATCTGTTGGTCGTGCGGGCTGGAGCGTCCGGGCGACGCGCCAGCGAACCAGAGCCCTCCGGTGAGCCACGCGCCGTCGACCGAGGAGGACGACGAGGAATCGTCCGACTCGGAGCCTGGAGATCTCGCCACGCGCAATGTCGCGGCGGAGCAGACCGTCGACCGTGCCTGGCGGGCGGCCGTTCTCGGGATGTTCTTCATGCCGGGAATCCTGCACCTCTACTCTCTCTGGCTGCTGCTGGGCGGCGACCTGACCGCGGATCAGCTCAGCCCCAGCCTCCGCCGCACACGCCGCCGGACCCTGGCACTGGACATTGCCGGAGTGATCCTGGGGATGCTCGTGTTCCGCTTTATCGTTCATGGGACCGGATTCTAGGTTAGTCCAAACTGCTCAACGAAAGAGCGTAAATCTCGAGATCCCCACACCAAAAACTAAGTGGGCACTGCACGCAACACGCGCAAGCGTTCATTGTTGTGTCTGAAACTGGTATGATCGGGGGCCGGGATCGTTCAGGATTCCCAGGGCGCGAGACGGACTGCAGATCGGATCTATCGACGTCAAAACGGGAGACCGCCGGATGAATGCAGGGAAATTTCGCTTGGCCAGTCTCGTGCTGACTGTCGCCAGCCTGCTGCTGACTTCCTCCGCGGTTCGGGCAGAAGCCCCCATGCCGTTGCCGGGGATTGCCTTCGTCGGCGGGCCGATTGTTGACCGTGAGAATGATCAGTACACCGGCGCTTATCATTGGCGGGATGGCTACGTCTACCCCAAGGGGGCGACATTCAACGCCTGGGAGCGGACCACCAGCACACCGCGGCCGGGCCGAAACCTGTATTCGCTGGTCCCAGCCACGGCTGAGGGGAAGCTGACGCAGCTCACGTTTTTGACCACCGGCGAAGTCTACGATCCCGAACCCTCCTACGACGGCGAGCGGATCCTGTTTTCGATGCGCAAGGATGGCGAGGACTGGTTCCACCTGTTCGAGATGCGGCGTGACGGCACCGGCCTGCGGCAGATCACTGACGGCCCGTTCAATGACATCTCTGGCTGCTACCTGCCCGACGGGCGGATTGTGTTTTGTTCGGACCGCAGCGGCGTCCTGGACGAATACCACGAAGAGCGCAGCGAATTCCTGTTCCGCATGAACAGCGATGGCACTGGGATGGAACAGTTGACGTTCGTGCCGGGAATCTACTTCGAGCCCACGGTCCTGCGCAACGGCCTGATCCTCTGCTCGTTCTGGGACGCGTTTCACATTTCCGTGGCTCCGTTCATCAAGCATGAGACGTATCTGATCACCCTGCGTCCGGATGGCACCGAAGAGCGGCACCTGTTCGGAGCTGGCCAGTACAAGTTTTACAACCGCACCCGGCACTCGGCGATTGGTCTGACGAAGCCGGGCGAACTGCCGGATGGACGAATTCTGGTCCAAAGCGAGATGGGGCCGTCGATTTACGACCCCAACCTCGGTGGTGCGTTGGAACTCGCCCTGGCCCCCATCTTTCCAGCGATGACCTCCGTGCAGACCGGTGGAACCACCTTTGCCACGCACCTCTCCCCGCTGGGCACGCGCAGCACCCCTTACCCGCTGCCGGACGGCCGCTTCCTGATGGCCGCCACACTGCCAGGGAGCCGCGACTTTGGACTGTACGCCGTAGAGCCCGCGACACGGGAAATGGAGAAGCTGCTGGACCGGCCCAATGTCAGCGAGTGGGATCCGATTCCCCTGGGCATCGTCCGGCAGGTGCCCGCCGTGTTGCCCGAAAAGCCCCGCGACCCGACAAGCAAAACCGCGACGTTTGTAATCGCCGCCGGACGGGATAGCGACACCCCCCAGCGTCAGGCCCTCAATCAGCGGGCACGGTTTGCCCGCGTGATTCAGGCGGAATACACCGATGTGACCACTTCGAGCCACACGAGCCTCGAGACTCGCATTCTGGGTGTGGTGCCGATCCAACCGGACGGATCGATCGCGTTTGAAGCTCCGGCGGAAACGCCGCTGTTCGTGGAAACGCTCGATGCCCGCGGACAACGGCTCGTGCTGCAGGCCGGGTACATGGCCGCGCGGGCGGGTGAAGTGAAGTCCTGCGTCGGCTGTCACAGCGACCAGTCGCAGGCCGCCCGCGGCGGCTCGTTGACGGCCTTGGGGCTCACTTTGCCCAAGATCACGCGGGAGACGACGGACCTTAGCTACCGCCGCAACGACACCGACGAATACCGCCGCCAGGCGTTGATCCTGCATCGACCCCAATACCGGGCGTGGCTCAACTCCGACAATCCCGAAGTCCGTCGCCGCGGGCTCGAACAACTGGCCTATGTGCCCGATGAAGTCGTGGCCGAGGACCGGACCCGGTTCGTCGAACTGCTGACAGATCCTGCTCCAGAAGTCCGGCGGCAGGCCGCGTTCACGCTGGCCATGACCGGCAGTGCCGACCAGTTACCGGCCCTGCTGACGGCCCTGGCCGATGCCGACTGGCAGGTCCAGCATTTTGCCGCGATGGCCCTCGAAGCCATCACCGGCGAAAATCTGGCACTGCAGGCGGCGCATGGTCCCAAGACCCGCGAGGCCTGGACGGGCTGGTGGCGGCAGACGGGAAGCGTCGAGCAGTTCGTGGAGCGGTTGTCGACGCGAGCCACGGGTTGGAAGGACGACTTCGAGCGCGATGCGTGGCTCGAAGCCACCGCCCGCACCCGCTGGCTGGATTCCGCCAAGGCGACGCAGGTGGCGACCCACCACAAGCCCCAATGGAAAGCCGCGGTCAGGGAGCTGTTGCAGCAGTCGCCTCCGCCCACCCTGGCCGTCCGCGCGGCAGGTCTGCTGGCCGACCCAGAAGCCGTGGCGCTGCTCACGCCGTGGCTCGTGCGCGGTCAAAACCCGCCCGCCGATGAATCGGTTCCCGACAGTGACGAGGCCCTGGCTCGCGAAGCCACTGGAACAGTCCTCGCCAAAGAAGCAGTGACCGCCCTCGGCCGCATTGGCACGCCGGAAGCCGTGAACATCCTGTGGACCACCTTCGCCCGCACCGTCGCCAACCCGTCCCCCTTCGCCACGCGGCACTATCAGACTGGTCCGCGTCCCGAAGAGTATGGAGACCTGCGGGCATTGATCTACGCCGGTGCCAAGCCCACCGCCGAACAAATCGCGCCGCTGGTCGGCATTCTGCCCTACACGGAAGGCGAGAAGCCCCGCTTTGAAGACCGGACGAAGATTGAATCGCAGCGGGTGCTGCTGCCGCGGTTGCTCCTGGAGCGAAGCGGTTTTCGCAAGCCGGTTGTGGAGTTGGCCGTGCAGATTCTGCAGGGCACGGCGGACGCCAGGTCGCCGCTGTATCAAAGCGTCCTGGCGGGCTCCAATATCGACCGGCCGCGGTCGGAGCATGGGCGGATGTTCCCGGTGTTGAAGGAGCTGTCCGCCGAACAGGCGGTCCATTTGCTGGCCAGTTTCGCCGTCAGCCGCGAGGAGTTTCCTGAGCCACTGGTGGCCAAGTTGCTGGTGTCGGCGAACCACCGCGAGCGGATCGATGCGGCGGTGGTTTTCCGCCGCTTCGGCTTCGGTCCTGAGACAGAAGCCGTTCTGCGGAATGAGATCGGCAAGCCGTACGCCTTCCGGGAGATCTGGAGCATTGGCAAGGGACGGCCGGATGTCGACTTCCGCGACAAGTCTTACCTGATGATGGCACTGGCGGCGCACGCCCAGGACCTGGCCGCGCTGCAGCCATTCACGGACTACACAAAATTCTATCGTGACATCCGGTTGGGAATGGCGATCGGTCTGGGGTTCCGCGGCCGCGCTGATGCGGCACCGCTGCTCCAGCGGCTCGCCAACGATCCTTTGTTCACAGTGCATCGTGAGTGTGAAAACGCCGTCATTGCCATTCGCGATGCCGAATTGCTGGCTGGTGCCCCGATCACACCGATCGCCCTGCCCGCGCGGAATCCGCTCAAGGCCGACTATCCAGCACCAGGCGCGTTTGCCTTTGCCAACCAGACACCCGACCAACCGGTGGCCGGCGCGGTCCCCGTGCTCAACGTGAATGATCCCGCGGCGATCGTTCTCGCCCTGCAGGCCGCCGTCGATGCGAAGCAGTATGCCAATGTCGGCAACAGCTTCGCCCGCAACGCCTCCCGCATGCGGCTGCATGACGCGGGCACGCTCGCCGCCATTCTGGACACGCCGGAACTGCTGAAGGCCCCGCTTTCGCCAGACATGGAAAAGGCGCTGACGACCGCCCTCGACAGCCCATTCCCCTTTGCCCACTACCTGGCTTGCCAAGTCATCGCCCGGCGTCAGGAATCCAAGTTTGCTCCGCAGCTCATCCAGAAGCTGCCGCAGTATGTCGCCGCCGCCGATACGGTCGGCTTCTATTGGGCGGCCGACGCACTGGGCCGCCTGAAGGCCCCGGAAGCCCTGCCGGTCTTCAGGCAGCTTGCCGTCGACACGCCCCAGCCCAGCACCTTCGGACCGCGCGGCATGGCCTACGGCTTCGCCGCCGCCCGTGGCTTGGGACTGATGGGCAACGCCAAAAGCCAGGAGGCGACCGCACTCCTCGCCAGTCCGAACGTGTGGCTCAGAGCCGGCGTCCTCGACGGCCTGATCGAAGGCGACCCCGCCGCCGCCGTCGGCCTGCTCCGCTCCACCCGCGACGAAGCCGCCAACGCCTTCCTCGAGGCCGAAGCCAGCTATGGCCTGCACCGGTTGTTGAAAGGCAGCGGCGGGTAGGATGCGTGAAGGGCAGCGACAGTGCCTGTTTGTCGGCGCTGTCAATCGCGAAAGCGGCGAACCAAGAGAACCGGAGCTGCGAATCACGCAGGTCTTGAGTGTTCGTGCCGCGGCCCGCTTGCCATCGTTCAGCCGGCGGACAAGTAGTGCTTGCGACCGACGACATTTCCCAGGCTTGGCTGATTCACGACGATGACTCGCCGGCCCATCCCTACGAGCAATCCGAAATGAATACCCATTTGATTGGCGTCCTGGCTGTGGTCTTTGGCCTCGGCCTGGCGGGCGCTGACGAACCCGAACAGCCAGCACCGACGAGTTCGAATGTCTCCTACGGATCGGATGCGCGAAACGAACTCGACTTTTGGAGGGCCAAAGGCGAGGGTCCGCGGCCCCTTGTGGTGTACATTCACGGGGGAGGGTGGCTGACAGGGGACAAAAGCAAGAAGGGGCCGGCCATCAAGCCATTTCTCGACCGGGGCATATCGTTCGCCGCGATCAACTATCGATTGACGCCCGAGCACCCGCTGCCTGCCCCAGTCCACGACTCTGCCAGGGCAATCCAGTTCCTGCGCTCGAAACGGCATGAGTGGGCCATCAACCAGGACCGGATTGCACTGACCGGCCCGAGTGCCGGGGCGTGCACGTCCATGTGGTTGTTGCTGCACGAGGACCTGGCCGACCCACAGTCGAAAGATCCCGTGCTCCGGGAATCCACGCGAGTCTGCGCCGCCGCGGTGTCTGTCGGCCAGACCTCCATCGACCCAAAGGTCATCGAAAGCTGGTTGGGGCCGAATGTGCTGAAGCATCCCATGATCTTTCAGGCTGTCGGTGAAAAGAGCATTGAGGAGGCGGTCAGGAATTACAACAAACACCAGGGCCTGTACGAGGAGTTTTCCCCGATCAACCACCTCGATTCCAAAGATCCGCCGTTGTTCATGACCTGCAGCGCTGAGATGGATCTTCCCGCGCGGGATGCCGGCCACGGCATTCACCACCCCGTGTTCGGGGTAAAACTCAAGGAAAAGTCCGACAAACTCGGCCACGAATGCCATCTGGTCATACCTGGCTTCTCGCAGCCCAAACAGTATTCCGACGGCGCGGCCTTTCTTTTTGATAAACTGCTGTCGAAGTCATGAGTGGCTGCGATGGTGCAGCGTCCACGGCCGCCAGCCGCTTGGGCTCCCCGCGATGCAATCCATTCTCCGGTAACATACGATGGCAACGGGGATGCGTCGCAGCTCGGCGCTGTGGCGGGCGTGGTGGGAACGATGTCAGGATTGTCATGCCGTTTGAGATCTGGCTGACGGTGGGGGCGATGATTCTCGGTGGAGGGTCGCTCTCGGCGGCGGCGACCGCGCTCGCCACGGCTCCGCGGGGCCAGCTCTCCGAAAGAGCCCGCAGGGGTGGCCGTAGGGCCAAGGCCGCGCTGAGCCTGACACAAAACTCCGAGGTGACGTTCGCCTGCCTGCGCTCGCTGCGGACCACGTTGATCATCCTCACGGCGACCACCGTGGGGATCATCGGCGTGCCCGTGTTGACGGAACTGCTGCAGCAGCTTCCGGAGACGATTCGACTGGGCAGCGCGGTGCTCATCGCCGTGGCTGGACTCGTGCTGGTGCAGGTGCTGTTCGCGGACTGGATCCCCCGGCGGCTGGCCCTGATGGCACCGGTCCAGGTGGCCTGCCTGATCGCCTGGCCGGCGCAGGGGCTGGTGCGGCTGGTGAGCCCCGTCCTGTGGGTGGTGCATGCCCTGACATCGGCACCCATGCGGTGGCTTGGAATTTCCACGCTTCCCCCCGCGCGGCTGTCGATCGAAGACCTGCAGCATCTGCTGGAGTCCGGAGCGGCGGACGGCGTCCTGAACCCCGTCGAACAGCACCTGGCCACCGAGGCCCTGCGGCTGGGACAACGGACGGTGCGGCAGGTGATGCATCCCCGCATCGAAATTGATGCCGCCGACGTGGAGACTCCGGCGGACGAGATCGTCGGGGCGGTGCTGATGTCGGGTTTCAACCGGCTGCCGGTCTATGAAGCCAACCTCGACAAGGTGCTGGGCGTGGTGCAGGTGCGCGATGTGCTGCTCCAATTCTACCTCGGCCGGCCCATCAACCTCCGCAAGCTGATGCGTCCCGCCGTCTTCATTCCCGAATCCATGCGGCTCGACCGGCTGTTGTGCCTGCTGGCGGAGAAGCGCACGGCCATGGCGTTCGTGGTCGATGAATTCGGCCGCACCACGGGACTGATCACCCGCAACGACGTGCTGAACGACCTGATCGGCGAATTGCTGCACCAGCCAGCCACCGACCGCGACATCAGCCGCCGCGATGACGGCCGGTGGCTCGTGGAGGGCAAGACGCCCATCGTCGACCTGCTGGAACGGATGGAACTGCCGGCGCGGCCCCTTCCCAAAACCGTCCACACCGTCGCCGGGCTTGTTCTGGAGCAACTCGGCCGGCTGCCCCAGGCGGGCGATGCCACCACGTGGGAAGATCTGTCGCTGGAGGTGGTTGGCCTGGACGGCAAGCGGATCCAGCATGTCTTGGTTTCGGCGAAGCGCTGACCGGTGGCGAAGCCCCGGTGGGACGCGATTCGTGGTGATTGATTGTTTGAAATTTGAAATTTGCGGAACAAGGAAGGCCATTGTGCAAACACCGTAAGATGGCCTTCCGAGGCCGTCCCGATGAACGGTTGATGTGCCTTTCGCCCATCGATTTGGCAAATCCCAAACCAATCCCTGTGTCCGTTCCACGGCAATCATTCCATCACTCGTGCTGGCGCAAATCTCGTGCCGTACTTCCGGGAGAACCAACGCCCCTTAAGCCAAGTGCCATTGGCCTTGCGCCCTGCCGCTGCAAAATTGGCGGTACGGCGCAAGCCCTCCTGGTGCGTCTCAAATCGCCACCTGCAAGAACTGGCCCTGGCACTGCAACGGAATTGCATTTCACAACCCAAGTGACTGTTGTAGAATCGATTCATGAAATCGAAGGCCCCACCCGTCATCATCTCGTCAGTGGCTCAACTGCGCGACCGCATTCGCGCCGTGGGTCTGCGTAGTACGACCGCCCGGATTGCGGTGCTGCAGGCCTTGGAGGGGATCGCCACGCCGATCACGCATGCGGAACTGGCCGAGAAACTGGTGCCGCAGGGGTACGACAAGGCGACCGTGTATCGCAATCTAATGGATCTGACAGAAGCCGACATGGTTTCCCGGTCAGAACACGGCGACCATGTGTGGCGGTTCGAACTCCGACGTGAAGGCACGGAGCACGACGCCGATCATCCCCACTTCCTGTGCCTCGACTGCGGCCAGGTCTCGTGCCTGGCCGATGTCACCGTCAGCATCACGCCGGCTCCCGGCAGCAAGAACTCGACGATCGACATGATTCGCGAGGTGCTGCTCAAGGGACGCTGCGAAGACTGCCGCGACAGCACGGTCTCTGCTAAATAGGCACACACGATTCGGTGCTATATAAAATTGAGTCCGCTCGTTCGGCGGACGCACCGCATGACTTTCCCGCCAATTCCGCAATCGCCGAGAGCAACCTATGGATTCGCGCAAAGTGTTTCAAATGAACCTGGACGGTTCGAACATGATCGTCCAGATGTACCTGGGCGACCTCTCCGACGCCGATCTGCTGGTGCGGCCGGTGCCCGGATGCAACCACATCGCCTGGCAGCTCGGACACCTGATCGTGTCTGAACTGTCGATGGCCGCCGGTGCTGGAGGCACGGTGCCGGAACTGCCGGCAGGCTTCGCCGAGAAACACTCGTCCGACAACTCGAAGTTCGACTCGCCCAGTGCGTTCTACCCCAAGGCGACCTACCTCGAACTGATGCAACAGGCCCGGGCCGCCACCCAAGCCACGCTCCTCAAACAGAGCGATGCCGACTTCGAGAAGGAGTCGCCGGAGCAGTTCCGCGAATATGCCAAAACAATCGCCGACCTGTTCAACGTGATCTCCATGCACTGGCTGATGCACGCCGGACAGTGGGCCGTCGTGCGGCGGAAACTTGGGCGCGCGCCGATGTTTTAGGCGGCGACCGCACGTTCTACAGGAGTTGAAGGATTTCAAACCTCCTGAAGTCCGGGGCGGGAGCGTCAGGTTGATGGGATGGGCCAGGAAGTTTGGACAGGATGGGAAAGGATGGAAAAGGATCAGGCAAGGATCTGTTTCCGACAGCTTTCAATGACCAATGACAACATCCTTTTTTATCCTGTCTCATCCTTTCAATCCTGTCAAAAAACCTGTCTCGCCTGCCGCATTAAAAACATTTTACTGTGAAAATTGAAGTCTGAAATTTGCAATGATGTGAACAACGTCGCAGGCTCCGGACGTCCTGCGATGGACAGCCAGCACCCACACCCGGGACGCACCGAACATGCGGATCGATCGCATCGAACTGTTCCATGTCGCCATGCCGCTGATCTATCCGTGGCGGACCGCCTACGGGGAGGATGCCGCGTGCGAGTCGGTGCTGTGCCGCATGACCAGTGGCTCAGTCGAAGCGTGGGGCGAAAGCGCGCCGCTGGCCGCTCCCTGCTACAGCCCCGAATGGGCCGGCGGTTTGTTTTCTGTGGCCAAACAGTGGCTCGCACCCGCCGTCATCGGCAAGCAGGCCCATACCGGCGGCGAACTCCAGCACCTGATGCAGGTCTATAAGGGCAACCCGTTTGCCAAGGCAGTGCTCGACAACACCTGGTGGAACCTGCACGCGCGGATGACCAATCAGCCGCTGCACAAGGCGCTCGGCGCGAAGCGCGACCAGGTGGCGGTGGGTGCCGACTTCGGCGTGATGGACAGCATTGACGACCTGTTGAAAGGGGTCGGCGAAGCGGTCGCCCAAAAGTTCCCGCGCATCAAGCTGAAATTCCGCCCCGGCTGGGATCTGGAGATGCTGGCGGCCGTGCGGCGCGACTTCCCCAACGCGGTGTTCCACATCGACTGCAACAGTGGCTACCGCATCAGCGACCTGGCGATGTTCCAGGCGATCGATGCCTTCAACCTGGCAATGATCGAGCAGCCCCTGCAGCACGACGACGTTCTGCATCATTCCCAATTGCAGGCGAAAATTCGGACGCCAATCTGTCTGGACGAAAGCGTTTCGCATCCCCGGCATGTCGAACAGGCGATCTTTCTGCAAAGCTGCCGCTATGTGAACATCAAGCCCGGCCGGGTCGGCGGCTTGACCAATGCGCTGATCATTCATGACCTGTGCCGCGACGCCAGCATCCCTTGCTGGGTGGGCGGCATGCTGGAAAGCTCGCTCGGTGCCTCAGCCTGTGTCGCACTCGCCATGCTGGACAACTTCACCTATCCCGCCGACATCTTCCCGAGCAAGCGGTTCTATCACGAAGACCTGGCCGAACCTGCCCTCGAACTGACCCGCCTGCCCGATGGCACCCCCGCCGTCACCGCCCCACACGACCTGCCCGAACCAGACCCCGCCCGGTTGGAGAAACTGTGCCTGCAACGGGCGGAGTTTCGGGCGTAGATCAGGCTGAGTTATTGGTCATGTCTGTTGGTCCAACGATACGGTGCCTGAATCGGACGGTCAGAAAATAGACCACGAATTTGCACGAATAAGTCGAATGACACGAATAACAACGAGATAAGCCATATCACCCGCGCAGTCAGGCCGGTTGACGATTCGTGATATTCGTAAGATTCGCGCAAATTCGTGGTTCCTTTTCTCGTTGATGAAGATCGGTCATCCCTCAATCCCATGCAGCCCACAGTGATCGCAGACACTGGAATTTCACGGAAAAACATTTTACTGTGAAATTTGAACTCTGAAATCTGAAATCCCTCACAAGACCCCCGCACCGGAGCCCCGCATGTCCCACACGTATGATCTGGCCGTGGTCGGCGGGGGCGCGATGGGCCGGGGCATCGCCGAAACGGCGGCCGCCCGCGGATTGAAGGTGGCGGTCATCGAGATCTCGGCCGAGCAGCGGCAGCGGGCTCTCGCCCAGATGCGTGGCTCACTCGAAAAGGCCATCAAGAAGGGGCGGCTCAAATTCAGTTCTGCCGATGACGTCCTGCCGAACATCATTTGGGCCGAGAGTTTGTCAGCAGCGGCCGACGCCGCGCTGGTGGTCGAGGCCGTCCCCGAAACCGAAGCCTTGAAGATCGACCTGTTCCAGCAGCTTGACGCGCTCTGCCCCCCTGACACCATTCTGGCGTCGAACACCTCCAGCATCTCCATCGACCGTCTGGCCGCCGCCACCCGCCGCCCGGAGAAGGTCGCGGGGATGCATTTCTTCAACCCGGTTCCCATCATGCCGCCGGTCGAAATCGTTCGGGGGGCAGCCACGGCCGAAGCCACGGTAGCGGCGGTCAAAGATCTGGCGGAGCGGATGGGGAAGCAGGCGTTCGTGGTCCGCGACCGCCCCGGCTTCGTCGTCAACCGCGTGCTGATGCCCCTGATCAACGAAGCGATCTGGGCCTTGAGCGAAGATGTCGCCGACGCCGCCACCATCGACAGCCTGATGAAGCTCGGCTGCAACCACCCGATGGGACCGCTGGAACTGGCCGACTTCGTGGGGCTGGACATCTGCCTGTCGATCCTGCAGGTCCTGGAACGCGACCTCAAAAACCCCAAGTTCGCCCCCTGCCCCCTGCTCGCCAAACTCGTTGCTGCAGGGAAGCTGGGCCGCAAATCGGGTGAGGGGTTTTATCAGCACGAGCGTTGAGCGCGCTCGTGGCAACGAGCGTGCGCAACCGCAGACTCGTGACATTCACTGGTAAGTTTCGCTCGCTCCGGAACCCCTGGCGCGGATGGGCGGCTTGCGCCGCCTTCTTCATCCGCTATCGGGGTGCCTCGCTCGCGGGTAAGTTTCGCTCGCTCCGGAACCCCTGGCGCGGATGGGCGGCTTGCGCCGCCTTCTTCATCCGCTATCGGGGTGCCTCGCTCACTGAAGCCGGACAGCCAGAAACCGATTGACAGTTTCCCTGGTCCGGCCTAACGTCTTCGCGCAAAGCCCGATTGATGGATCCTGGGCTGCTGCGGGCGCAAGCCCCTGTACGGAGACACGCAATGCTCGCTCTGCGATGGTTCGTTCTGGTGCTGGGTTTGGGGGCGATTGTCGCATTCGCCGAATTCGAATCCTTTAAATCATCAGCCCTCACGAATGAATCATCAGTCCACGCGAAGCCTATGGGAGGAACACTGTCTTTTATTAAGGACAAAATGGATTTAACAAATGTTGTTGCATATAGGAGCATGAACTACGAGCCCGACCCAGGCCGCATTGAGATCATCGCTTCGCCGGCGCCAGTCCCGCTCGGCAAGTGGTGCCACGATTACTACGAGCCTTGGAGGCATACACACGTTCAATTGATCTGCTCGAGAAGGGGGAAGATCGAGTCCGCACGGATGTGGGTCCTGGGTTCCTCATCAGCGTCTGAGTCTTTGAGCGTCAAAGGTTGGGTCAAGGTGGCCAACGGCCGTTGTCAGGGGGAAGTCTGGCTTCCAGACGAGGCCGCCCCCAAGGTGGCAAGTAGTCCCGCGGGTCGGGGGCTGTTTCAGCCGGTGAGCCCTCGGCTTGAATTCGATCTTCGATTTGACACCCCGCTCCTGACCTTCGACTTGCCTTCAGAGGAGCGGGTGGCGGCCACCCCCGCGCTCAATACAGCAATCCTCAAGCGAGAAGGCAAGGAGGTCTCGCTAAGCCACGTGGTCGCGGTTCCTGCCGACGCTGGAGAAGAAGGTGAGAATTCGGTCTCTGTGATTGCGAGTTCTCAACCGATCTCCGTGGAGGAATTTGTCCGGCATGGTGGTTCCGAATGGACTCACCCCTATGCGTTGATCACATTCAATGCGGCGGGCGATCCGGTGGGCGTCGAATACCATCAGTCGCGAGAAAAGTACTTCTCGTATGATTGGGAGCCCTCCCGTTACGCCCCTCATGGATATTTGAGGCTAGTCGAAAACCGTTGCAGGGGGCGCGCCTGGAGTTTCCTGAGCAACGACAGTCGTCGCAACGAGCCTGGATTTATGGACATCAATACCGACGACAGTCCTCGCGACGAGCCTGGATTTGACTTGGATATCAATTTTGATGTGCCCTTGACCGCTTGGCCGGTGCGACATACGAATGTGGCGGGTCTCACTCAGGTGGCTCGAAAAGCCATTCAAGACGCGCTGGATGCTGAGCGGTCTCACAATTCGAACGAGGAGATTTGGTGCCTGCGTGTGGATCACGGAGGCCGATCGGCTGGGTGGGCAAAGATCAACAGGCAGGAAAACCCACGGGATGTCCCATCGGATGTCCAAATCGCAGGGTCGTTTGAGATCGGGGGTCGAACCTACAAACTGCGGGATGTCGTCGTGGTCGATTCCAGCCCCTCTGACGTGGATCTCGATACCATTTCGGTCTTCACCACGACGAAAGCGATTCCCAACACCGTTGGTTTCTCGCACATCCGCGACACCGAAAGTTCTCCTCATCCATTGTCTGCATTCTGCCCCAGCGTCCAAATTCTGTTCAGCAAATCGAACGGCAGAATCCGAAGGTTTGATGCACATTGGCGGCATGTGAGTCAAAGTGGATTCTCGACTCTTGGGTCCATGAAGCTTGATTCTGGCGTCTGTGAGGGCCGCGCTTCGTCACCCACGGATGAAGAGCTGAGCTATGACGACATAAAATTCGACTTTCGCTTTCGTTCACCCATTTCCAGGAATTCATCCCCCTCAGAAACCGTTGTCCGAACTGCCGGGATTCTCGAGCCCGCGGGGTTCAAGCTGTACCCCACCCTCAAGGGGATTTTCAAATCTCGCGATCAATCGTCGGAATGCTGGAATCTGGTTTTGAGACACAATGGCCCGCAACTTTCCGCCGTCTTTCGGAAGAAACCGCTCGATGCCGCCGGACTCAGCAACAGCGCCGAGGACTATCGAAAGGCGGATGATCAGCCTCCAGTCCCGTGTGCGGTCAAACTGAACAAGCTGACCGGAGAAGCGCACCTGCTGCGAGCCACTGCCGATGGGAAAGCCGAGTGGGTCCCGATCAAGGACGAGTGATCTGGTCGGCCGCCAATGACAACGAGTGGGGACTTCCATGCATGAAGTCCTGCACTGCCGCCGATCAAAAATCGAAAATTCCCTGTCCGGAGACACGCAATGCTCGCTCTGCGATGGTTCGTCCTGCTGCTGGGAATGGCGTCGATCGTCATGTTCGCCGAATGCGACCTACCCGACGTTGACGGGGCGGAACAAGACCCGGCTAGTGCTCCCGCGGATGTTTCCAAACCAGATCTGCCCGCCGGCGAGGTTGGAGTGAAGGGAGTGCTGTACTTTGGCGGCGAATTCAAACTCAAACACATTGTTGCGTTCAAAGGCACCTTTCAGGATCCGCACGCTGATGTCATCACCATTGTTGCCTCTCTGAAGCCAGTTTCGCTCGACAAGTGGCGCGACAGCGAATTTGCACAGCGGGATGATGTGCATATTCAGTTGATCTGCTCGAATGCGGGGAAAATCAATTCCATCAGAACGTGCGGCGGCCGCGGCGCGGCACACACTAAGTTTCCTGATCTCGATGGCATGGTGAAGATCGCCAATGGACATTGCGAGGGGCACATTCGGGATCCCAATGATCCTGACCCCGACGCGCGCGAGTGGCTTCGACGGGAGAACGGTGGTCTCGGATTCGATTTCCACTTCAACACGCCACTCCTGGATTTCGACCTACCCACGGACAAACGTCTGGCGGTGAATCCCGCACCCAACTCAGGAACACTCAGGATTGAAGGCAAGGAATTCACCTTCAACAATTTTGCCGCAGTTCCTGCCGACCCCGGCAGGGAGGGCGAGAACTCCATCGCTGTCATCGCCAGTACGCAGCCGATTTCATTGCCAGAGTTCGCCCAACACGATGGCAGTGAGTGGACTCATCCATACGCGGTGATCACATTCAATGCGGCGGGCTATCCCCAAAGTGTCGAATATCGCCGCAATGAAAGCCAGAATCACCAGCAATACTTAGCCTTTGATTGGGAGCCATTCGGTGATGCTCCGCATGGTCGACTGACGCGTACAGACGGCCGATGCCAGGGGCGTGCATGGCGGCTTTTGAATGACAACGGCATTAACCGCTCCAAATCCAAGCTTGAAATCGATGTCTGCTTCGACATCCCGCTGACCGACCTGCCCGCTCGAAATCCCGCCGTTCCTCCTGTCACCGCCACACAGGTCCGCGCCATTCAAGACGCGATTGACGCCCTCAAGTCTGAGACATGGAAGGAGGAGATCTGGTACTTGCGAGTCAGCGGCCAGGGCCGCTCGGCGGGTTGGGTCAAAGTCGAAGATCAGGCCGAGCGCAATGCCGCGGTGGATGTGGCCGTTGAGGGCACATTCGCGTTGAAAGGGTGGACCTACAAATTCCGGGATGTGGCCATCGTCGATGACTGGGGACCTAAGGGCCACAACCCAGAGACGATCACAGTTTTTGCCATGACGGAGGTCATTCCTGAAGGCTATGGGTTTCCACGCGGATATCCATTGAATCACTCTTGCACGATGGTCCGATTTGTCTTCAGCAAACTGACAGGAGAGGTTCAGAGTTGTGAGTCACACTCGAAGAATTCGGTGAGTAGGGGACACACGGGGATGGGATCCGTAAGATTTGACGGCAACACCTGCGAAGGGCACGCCTACTTCGTCGCCGACGAGAATTCGATTGACAAGACGGAACGATTTGATTTGCGCTTCCGGGGACCAATTTCCAAAGCGCCCGTAGAATATGACAGTATTCGCGATACTAAAGTTGAAGGGATTCAAGATCGCGCCAAGTTTGAAATGGTGCCCACGCTGCGAGGATTAGAGAAAACCCGCAAACGCTCTTGGACGCGCTGGTTGATGAAGTTGAGCCACGATGGCCGGCAACATTCGGCGATCTTTTTGGACAGGTCATTAGGCTCGCCACGTTGGGAAAAGATCCTGTGGGCATCAACTGTCAAAGCGAATGACGCTCCTCTTGTCCCCTGCGCCGTCAAACTGAACACCGAGACCGGCGAAGCGCAGTTACTTCGAGCCACTGCCGAGGGGGAAGTCGAGTGGGTGCCGATCAAGGATGAGTGATGTGCCATCCGCTTCGGGCGACGCAGGCACTTTTGGAATTAAGTTCACCTAAAAAAGTCGCCTTTAAATTTTTTTACTTGACACGCACGGTATGCCGGCTTACAAATAGTGCGTGTACTTGTGTGCTGTTCTATGTTCTGGCGAATGTGAGATTTCCACCGTGGAGATCGCAGCGAAAATCGAGTGGTCTGAGTTTGCGTTTCGGTGCCTGGCCGAAGGGGGCCGCATTCTGTGTGTGGTGCTGGCGGTTGTCATGCTGGTCTGGAGGGCCAATGCGGGTGTATCCCTGCCGGACCTCCGGGCGGAGTGTCCCGCCTCCGTGGTGTTTCACGTGGACACCCTTGGCACCCCAGCATTTCAGCCAGCTGATTCCACTTTGAACGCTTTGCAGATGACCGAGGCCCGCGGGGCACGGCAGGCGGCTCTATTGGACGCGGACACGAGCGGTTCGCAGTTTTTTGAGCCACGACTCTCTCCAAGGCGGGCGGCGGGATGGATCTCCGCGATGGAAACCAACCCCACAGCTTTGGAGTTCAGATTCGGCACCCAAGCGTCGGGTGAGCGAGGAACCCCGATAGCGGATGAAGAAGGTGGTGCAAGCCGCCCATCCGCGCCAGGGTTTCCGGCGCGAGCAAAACTTACCAGTGCGCCTCCCATCTCCAGCACGCCAACCCTCCCCGCCGCGCCGCCTGTCTTCAGAACGCCAGCCACCGACAGTGAGCGAGGAACCCAGATAGCGGATGAAGAAGGCGGCGCAAGCCGCCCATCCGCGCCAGGGGTTCCGGAGCGAGCAAAACTTACCAGCGCGCCTCCCATCTCCAGGACACCAACCTTCCCCGCCGCGCCGCCTGTCTTCAGAACGCCAGCCACCGACAGTGAGCGAGGAACCCCGATAGCGGATGAAGAAGGCGGCGCAAGCCGCCCATCCGCGCCAGGGGTTCCGGAGCGAGCAAAACTTACCAGCGCGCCTCCCATCTCCGGCACGCCAACCCTCCCCACTGCGCCGCCTGTCTTCAGAACGCCAGTCAGCGCTGCGGGGCAGTTGTTCTATCTCCGTTCCTAATGCATTGGGTCACTGTTGACTGATTTTGTGCGGCCTGAGTCGAATCATGGCCCGGCACGGGAAATGAGGGACCGTCTGTTGCCGAATTCTCGCCCCACCTGCAAACGTGCGATGTTTTGGATCGGAATCTTGGCGATCTTCCTGGCTCTGACTTCTTTCACGCTCGGTCACACGGCCTATGTGCAAAGAAGCCAAGCGGACCATTTCCCGCTGGCCGCGACCATCCTGGACTGCGCGGGGCTGATCGGTCTGCTGGCGGGTTGCGGACTGATCCTGATCTCGTCATTCTTGCCGCATCACAGACGATTCAGGTGAAGCGCCGGCTGGTCGATCCTCCCCCTCCCCACCAGCTCCCGCTCCACAATCAATCGAAAATCACCAATCGAAAATCGAAAATCGAAAATCCCCAATGTCCAGCGAAGACCGGCGGCTGCTCGAAGCGGCAGAACGAACGAAGAACTGGCAGCGGTGGGGGCCGTACTTGTCGGAGCGGCAATGGGGCACGGTCCGCGAGGACTACTCGCCCGGCGGAGATGCGTGGAACTATCTGCCGCACGAGCACGCGCGGATGCGGGCGTACCGGTGGGGTGAAGACGGCCTCTTGGGGATCACCGACCGCGAATGCCGCCTGTGTTTCGCCCTGGCGCTATGGAACGGCAAAGACCCGATTCTCAAGGAGCGGCTGTATGGGCTGTCGGGGCCGGAAGGAAATCACGGCGAAGATGTGAAGGAATGTTATTACTACCTGGATTCATCGCCGACGCATGCCTATCTCAAGGCGCTCTATAAGTATCCGCAGGCAGAGTTTCCCTACGAGCAGATCCTCAAGGAGAACCGGCGACGGACACGCCGCGATTCAGAGTACGACCTGGAAGATACTGGTGTCTTTCGCGACAACCGTTATTTCGATGTTTTTGCGGAGTATGCCAAGGTTTCACCGGATCAGATCCTGATCCGCGTGACTGTCCATAACCGCGGGCCAGAGGCGGCGGTGCTGCATCTGTTGCCCACGTTCTGGTATCGCAACACCTGGACCTGGGGCTGCACCGATGAGGGCTGCTGGCCCAAGTCACGGATTGGCATCGACCCAGATGCCGCCGCTGGCGGCGGTCTGATCACCCGGCACGTGAGTCTCGGCAACTACAAAATCGCCGCCGGCCTGGACCCGGCCGGCAAGCCACCGGTGTGGCTGTTCACCGAGAACGAGACCAATGCCCAGAGGATCTTCGGGTCGCCGAACGAAACGTCCTACGTCAAGGATGCCTTTCATGATTATGTGATCCACGGGAAGAAGGACGCGGTCAACCCCAAGCAGATCGGGAGCAAGGTTGCGGCCCACTACATCCTGAACATTCCCGCCGGTGCTTCCAGCGAAATCCGCCTGCGGCTCAACCCGGCGGATGAACGGCCGATCCCCTTGGACTCGCCCGCTTTCGACATGGAGTTCCTCGACCGCATCGCCGAGACCGACGCGTTCTACAGCACGCGAATTCCAGCCACGCTCTCCAATGACGAGCGGGCCGTGGCTCGGCAGGCGTTTGCCGGGCTGCTGTGGTCGAAACAGTTCTATCACTACATCGTCAAAGACTGGCTGAATGGCGACCCCGCCGAACCTACGCCGCCACCCGCGCGCAAGCTGGGCCGCAACAACGACTGGCAGCACGTCTTCATGCGCGACGTGCTGTCGATGCCCGACAAGTGGGAGTATCCGTGGTTCGCCGCCTGGGATCTGGCGTTTCACATGCTGCCGTTCGCGCACATCGACTCGCAGTTCAGCAAGGAGCAGATGATCCTCCTGCTCCGCGAGTGGTACATGCACCCCAACGGCCAGTTGCCCGCCTATGAATGGGCCTTGGACGATGTGAACCCGCCAGTGCATGCCTGGGCCTGTCTGCACGTCTACAAGCTCTCCGCGCCCCGTGGCTCACGCGACCGCGTGTTCCTCGAAAAGGTGTTTCACAAACTCTTGTTGAACTTCACCTGGTGGGTGAACCGCAAGGATCCGCGGGGGAAGAACCTGTTTGGCGGCGGCTTCCTGGGACTCGACAACATTGGGATCTTCGACCGTTCGCGGCCGCTGCCGACGGGCGGACACTTGGAACAGGCGGACGGCACCGCCTGGATGGCGTTCTATTGCGTCACCATGCTCGAGATCGCCTTGGAACTGGCCTCCGTCGACACCTCCTACGAAGACGTGGCTTCCAAATTTTTCATGCATTTCGTCGCCATCGCCGATGCCATCAACTGCCTGGATGGGAGCGGGCTGTGGGATGAGACCGACGGGTTTTACTACGACCATCTGCAGACGGCCACCAAATCGACGCCGCTCAAGATCCGTTCGATGGTCGGGCTGATTCCGCTGTTTGCCATTGTCGCGCTGGATGAGGACGTGCTCAATCGACTGCCGGGGTTCCGTCGGCGGCTGGACTGGTTTCTGCAAAATCGCCCCGAACTTGCCGCCCATATCGACTATCGCGAGATGGCTGATGAACGCGGCAAAAAGTCCGGCAAACGGCTGTTGTGCATTCCCAGCCGCGACCGGCTGGTGCGGATGCTCCGCCGACTGCTCGACCCGCAGGAATTTCTCTCAGACTACGGCATCCGCTCCCTGTCCCGGGCGCATGCCGAACAGCCATTCATTTTTAAAGCAGGTCAGGATGAACTGAAGGTCGAATACGTACCCGGAGAATCGCTCACGGGAATGTTCGGCGGCAACTCCAACTGGCGCGGGCCGATCTGGTTTCCTGTGAATTATCTGCTGATTGAGAGCCTGAACCGCTATTTCTACTACTACGGCGACTCGCTCAGGGTCGAATGCCCCACGGGCAGCGGCGTGATGAAGAACCTGAAGGAGGTCGCCCAGGAAATTGAAGACCGCCTGATCCGGCTGTTTCTCGCCGACGAGCAGGGCCGCCGCCCCTGCCATGCGGGCGACCCCAAGTACGCCACCGACCCGCACTGGAAGGACCTGGTGCTGTTCCACGAGTACTTTCACGGCGACACCGGTCGTGGCCTGGGGGCCTCGCACCAGACCGGCTGGACCGCGCTTGCTGCCAACATGCTGATCGACCTCGGCCGCAACTGCCGTGGATGATGTGACGCCTCGAAGCCACACCCCTGGTGCGGCCTCGTTGTTCCTTCCGCATTCTTGCGAACATCTCCGAAGTTGTTGCTGAGACTGCCACGGCGAATGTGGTTGACGGCCAGCAGCCACGCAATTCCAGCCAGCATGCTGACCTTGTAGGGCTGTCAGTGAATGAATGTGCGATGTGAGTGAAAACCTGCCAGCGTTCCACATTTTTTCGCTCGCCATGTTCGCGACGAATCCAGGCGCGTTGCGGGAGATTTCATGAATTCCGCGGTCCGCCAATTGTCCCGCGGGGTTCTCTCGTCGTAGGATGTGGAGATTCCATTCCGCTCTTTGCCATTGCCGAGGAGTGATCATGCCGATTCGATCTGCCGCACTGGCATTGGCCGCGCTGCTGTCCCTGACTGCCACCGTCGGAGCGCAGACCGCAACCACGGGCCAGGCGGGTCAAGCCGGCCAGCAAGGTCAGCAGGGTCAGCAGGGCGGCCAGACGGGTGTTGGCGGGATCTTCGTGGACGCGCAGGGGGTCGTGGCTCCGGCGTTCGCCCGCGACAAAAAGCTCGACGAGAAGCGGCGGCTCGAAGTGGCCAATAAGGCGCTGCCCGGCGATGTCAACGTCTTCAGCCCGCTACGCAAGGTTTCGCTGGTCCAGTTGGAAAAGGCCTGCGAGCAGTACGCCGCCAAAAAGCTCGACGTGCCCAGCGAGATGTCCTATCTGGCCGGTTTGCAGCGGGTGGACTATGTCTTTGTCTACCCGGAAACCAAGGACATCGTGATCGCCGGTCCGGCGGAAGGGTTCGTGATCGACAGTGTCACACGGGCGACGGGCATCACCACCAAGCGTCCCCCCCTGCGGCTGGACGACTTGATTGTCGCCCTGCGGGTCATGGAACGCGGCGGCGAGCTGGGTTGCTCCATTGATCCGGTCCGGGAAAACCTGTCGCGGATGACCGCGTACCTCAACAACAACTCCAGTCCGGCGACCACGGACGTGGCCAAGTCCCGCTTCAATGAAATGCAGCGGATTCTGGGACTCCAGGATGTGCGGGTGTTTGGCGTCCCGGCCGATTCGCACTTCGCCAACATGCTGGTCGAGGCCGATTACCGCATGAAGCTGCTGTCGATCGGGTTGGAGCAGCCACCGGTCAAGGGGTTGCGGAGCCACCTGTCGATGATTCCCGCTGGGCAGAACGCCATGCAGCGGTTCTGGTTTACGCCGCTGTACGATGGATTCGTGAAAAGCGGCGATGGGCTCGCCTATCAATTCAAGGGGCCACGGGCGCAGCTCCTGGCCCAGGAGGAAATGGTTTCCGTCACGGGGCAACGCTCGCAGGCGGCATTCACCAAGATCAGCACCAACCGCTTCGCCAAGCTGTTCACGGAAAAGTTCCCGGAACTGGCCGACGCCGAGCCGATCTTTGCCGAACTCCAGACTGGCATCGACCTGGCGGTGCTGGCCGCCCTGTTCAAAAAGGAGCGGATCGCGGAATCCGTGGGCTGGGACAAGGCGTTGTTTCTGGACACCGAGCGCTGCAAGATCGCCCAATACAATGTGCCACGCAAGGTGATGTCAGCCATGAACTACAAGTCCAGCGGGAGCAAACTCCTGATCGGACTCATCGGCGGTGGCGTCACCATTGACGCATTTCGCGCAATCAACTCGCGCGAATACCTCTTGGACGACGACAACGTCGTGCAAAAGCTGCACGCCAAAGCCAAGCCCGAAAAGCTGCCGGAACAGCACCTCTGGTGGTGGGACTGAGGGGATTTTCAATTTTCGATGGGTGATTTTCGATTTGTGTGCGCACGGTCGCGTTTCTTGCTCAGACCAGGGCGGGATGCGCGGCTCAGTTTTTCGTGTTCTTCGTGCCTTTCGTGGTTAAGAGATCTGAGTCGACGGGATCTTTACCTGTTCGTTCAATTCGGGACCCGAATAACCACGAAGGGCACCGAAAAAACACGAAATTGTGTGCGGAATGTGAGGGAGAGAAGTGGCTTTCGTTGACGGGAGAATGTCGATTCTCCTCGTTATTCGTCCGTAAGATTCATGAGATCGCGGGCAAAAATGCGGTTTGGCCACGTGAATCTCATCTGGACGAAAACCGTCGAATCTGCAAAATCCGCGTCCTTCCTCTCTCTCAAAATCCAATACATCCAATTCGTGCGCGAGTCGCCGTGGCGGGGTAGTGCCCTTAGCCTCGCCGTGGCTTGCCTGGAGGCTCATCGTGCGCCCTCTGCCGCTGATATTTTGTACCCTGCTTTGTCTGGCAGGCGTCGGGTGCAGCACCTTTAGACCCAACCCCAACGACTACGATACCGCCAATCTCGATCCCGAAACCGGCGAATCGTGGAGTGCGGGACGTCAGGCGCGGGCGGGACAGGCCGTGGAGAAGAACACGGACAAGTTTAGCTGGTACAGCCCCAAGGCCCGCGGGATCTTTCGCAACCTGGGCGTTGAGGAGTGAGTCAGCAGCCAGGGGCAGTGGTTGCTACTCCACTTCGTGAATGTCGTGCAGCACACCGCGGGGAATGCAGACGGTCAGCACGGTCAGCTTGCCCACCGCCTTGTGCCTCACCCCGCGGGGAACATACACCACCACGCCGGGGTGCAATTCGATGGTCTCCTCATCGAGCTGCATCGTGCCGGTTCCGGCGATGACGTAATAAAACTCATCGGTCTGGGCGTGATAGTGCAGCTTGGCATGGTCGATTTCGACATGATGCACTTCCGCCGCCGCCCCGTCGGCTTCTTCGACAAGCGGGCGGATCTGCCCGCAGGTTTCCGCCCACGGGGCCACTTCCGAGGGATCACGCCGCAGAAACTTGCCGGTGGCGGGTGTTGCGGTGAGCATTGGCAGCACTTTCGAGCGAAGAGTGAGACAGACCACACCGCTCACAATACCACCGAATTGCCCGCGCGTCGTCCCAAGGGCCTTCCCATCCCAGGGCTGGCCAGTTTTTCAAAAAAATCAGCCGGAACGCGTTAGCGCGCGTTAGGACCAGACAAAGAATAAAGCACGCTTCAAGATGCTAACCGAAGGCCGATCTTGGATAACGAGAAAGGGAACCACGAATCTTCACGAATAAGACGAATGTCACGAATGACAACGAGAAGGATTCCATCGCTCGCGGAGCAATGCCGGTGAACGATTCGTGAAAATTCGTGGTTCAATTTCTGACCCTACGATCCACGCGCCGCTTTGCTGGACCTTCCGACCTGACCAACACCTTTATTCGTTGTCCCTGATGGCGTTCGCGGCTGGATATCGGCAGAAGTGTCACGGTTATTGTTGCTGCGATCCTTAGCACGCGTTAGGACCGGACAAAGAATAAAAGCACGCTTCAAGATGCTGATTGAAAGCCGGTCTTAGGGAACAAGAAGGGGAACCACGAATTTTCACGAATAAGACGAATGTCACGAATGGCAACGAGCAGGATTCCATCGCCCGCGAAGCCATACCGGTGGATGATTCGTGAAAATTCGTGGTTAATTTATGACCGTGCGATTCCCGCACCGCATTGCCAGACCTGTCGACTTCACCACCAACTTCCTTCATTGTCCCTGATGGCGTTCGCTGTTGGATTGGCACACAGATGTCACAGTTATTGTTGCTGTGATCTTTAGCGTCCGGTTCCCGAGCTTGCGTGATCACCGCTTTTTTGCGAAGTCAGAACCGGCACCTAAGGATCGCAGCAACAATAACAGGGGCATTTTGCTTGCTAGATGGCTGGCCGATGTGAACGAGTCCATCAGCCGGCACGCGTTAGCGTCCGGTTCCGGCAGTCGTAAAACCGGACGCTAACGCGTGCCGGCTCATTGGCGAATCAACGAATCGAAATCGAACAGTTATTTTTGCGGCGATCCTAACGGCCTCCGCAGCCGCCTCAAAAGCGCCCGCGGCGGCGGGTTGGCTCCACGTCATCGTGCTGCAGGGCCTGGCGAGAGCGGATCTCGCCGGTGGAAATCGGCGTGAGGTGGAACTCGTGGGCCAGCGGTTCCATGTCGCGCTCCAGTTCGTTGAGGTTGGTCAGGCCGCTCTCGATCATCATGCTCCAACTGATGGTGGCGAGGAGTCCGTAGGCCAGAGCGTTGGAGGGGAGACTCTTGCCGAAGAACTTGAGGGCGCTTCCCGCGGAGGCCTTCAGCCGGACTTTCATCCCGTTCCACTGGACGCTGTAAATCTCATCCAGCACCAGATGCGAGAGGAATCCGATCAGCACGCCGCCGCCCATCAGGGCCTTGACCTGCCAGACGGGCGACTTGTAGCTCAACGCAGTCAGTTCAGCCGCGATCAGGGCGGCGGGGATGCTGTGGAACATGCCGCGATGAACGGTGACCAGGCCCAACAGCGTGGAGGCCCCATACCGGATCGAGATGTACATCAGGATGGCCAGGAGCATCGCCCCCTCGGCATCGCCGCCCCAGTGCAGCAACCGCTCCATCATCAGGGTGGGTGCCAGCGCCGCGGTGACGCCAAACACCTCCTTGAGCGGCCGCCCGGTATCCGAATCGAGGTCGGGCAGCATGCCGGCGCAGCCGGTGAGGCAGCCGGCCAGTACCGCCTGAACGCCGGTGAAGTTGCCCAGAGTCGCGCCCAGGGCGCAACCAACACCGAGCATCCCGCTTACGGTGATGTGAGTCTTGAAATCCGCCATGCCACAATCCTTTGTGCAAGGTGCATTCCACCCATCTTCGGCGATTCCGATTCGCCAACGCCATCGAAACTCATGAAATCCGGAAATTCTTCGCCGGTTCCATGAAATGCAGTAAAATCCGACCGGCCTTTTCAGGATCTGCGGCGGCGAATGAGTACACTCGACGTTGTCAGTCGCCGTCCGCAATCCCCAGTTGGAAATCGCCATGGGCAAGCGTTCCTCATCGTCGAAGAAACAGCCAGCCAAGCCGGCAAAAACCAGTCTCAACATCCCGGTGCTGATTACCCGAATCGTCTTGGGCATCGTGCTGCTGGTCGTGGTGGTGCTGGCGGTCAGCGAGGTGCGTGCCCGGTCAAACTACAACGCATCGCTGACGGAACTTTTGAAGCAGGTCAAGGTCGATTTGGTCCAGTTCCATCGCAAGGATTTGAAGCGGGCGCTGTCGGGTTCGCCCTCGCAAACCCTTTCTGAACAGGGCGACAGGAGCGTGGTGATACTCCGCTGGGGAAGCCTCTTCAAACGCTATGAAATCACAGCCACTTTCGAGGGCGTGGGAGACGAAGGACACCTGCTGTCGGTGGTCACCGCGGATTCGGCGGAAGAATGAGTTCGCGCGATTGCGGCCGCCGACCATGCGCTGGCGTCATCCAAATCGGGCACGAATCGCCGCCGTGATTGAATCTTCACGCGCTCCCTGCGATCTTTGAGCCGCGAGAGGGAAAGATTCGATTGAGTCACTATGCCGGGCCGTCCAGGGAGCAAGCATTCATGGCGTCGTACGACCGCAGCCGCATTCGCACGGTTCATCTGGTGCCGCTGACCGCCTACAAGGCCTCGGGGGAAATCGCCTGGGACGTGCAGGCCCGGCACATCAGCCGGATGTATGCCGCGGGGATTCGGGTCTACATGCCGGCGGCGGGTACCAGCGAATTTCACAGCCTCTCGGCCGATGAAATCGTGCAGATGATCCAGGTGACGCGCGAAGCCTCCGGCCCCGACGCCCAGATCTTTGCGCCAGTCGGGCTGCAGGTGCGGCACGCCATTGATGTCGGTGTGCGGTCGCTCAAGGCCGGAGCCACGGGCATCATGTTCATGCCGTTCGCGCACCCGTACCTGTGCAACGTGGGTGCCCGCGATTATTACCTGGAAGTGATCGCCCAGACGCAGTGCCCGACGCTGATCTACAAGAAGAGCCCCATCCCCAGCGACGAACTGCTGCTGGAACTGGCCGACAATCCGCACGTCGTGGGGATCAAGTACGCCGAAAACAACATGCACGAATTCCGCAAGGTCGTGCAGAAAGACAAGGGGCGGATCGAATGGCTATGTGGCTCAGCCGAGCGGTTTGCCCCCTACTACATGCTGGCCGGCTCCACCGGCTATACGACCGGTGCCGGCAACATCTGTCCGCATGTGACGCTGGCGATGCACGCGGCCTTCTCGGCGGGAGCTTATGCCGAAGGGATGCGGCTCCAGCAGGTGCTGCTGCCGATCGAGGACTACCGTGCCCGCGAAGGCGACAGCTACAACATCAGCATGCTCAAGCATGCTGTCAGCTGCTGGGGCGACGAATTCGGCCCCCCACGCGCTCCCCAACGGCAGTTGAACGACAAGGAGCGGGCGGAGATCGACGCCCTCATCAAGCCGATTCTGGCCGCGGAACAAGAGCTGGCCGCCGAAGCGTCGCAACTGGGTTTGTCGCGGGGACGTTGAACGCAGCACCATCAGTCGAAAATCCTTCTTCGAAAATCGAAAATATCCCAAAACCGAGGCTGTTCGATGCGTGTCGTGACGTTTGGTGAAGTGATGCTGCGGCTGTGCCCCGAAGAGTTTCTCCGGTTGGCGCAGGTCCTTCCCGGCCGGCTGGAGGCGACGTTTGGCGGTGGCGAGGTGAATGTCGCCGTCTCGATCGCGCAGCAGGGCGGAGCCTCGGCGTACGCGACGGCCCTGCCGGATAACCCAATCACCGACGCCTTCATCCAACAGATCCGCGGACTGGGCGTTGACCCAAGCCTCGTACAGCGCTCCAAACAGGGACGGTTCGGCATTTATTTCGTCGAAAATGGGGCCAACCAGCGGGCCAGCACGGTCACCTACGACCGCGATGGCAGCAGCATCGCCCTCGCCAAGCCGGCAGATTTTGCCTGGGACAAGATTCTCGTCGGCGCGACGTGGCTGCACATCACGGGCATCACGCCGGCGCTCAGCGCCAGTGCCGCCGATTCCGCCCTGGCCATCGTCCAGGCCGCCCAGGAGCGGAAGATCACCGTCTCCTGTGACCTCAACTTCCGCAAAAAACTGTGGCGGTGGAAGCCGGGCGTGGGACCGGTGGATCTCGCTCGTGAGACAATGCGCAAACTGATGCCATATGTGAACGTCGTCGTGGCCAATGAGGAAGACGCCGACCTGTCGCTGGGCATTCAGGCGCACCAGTCCAACGTCGAGGCGGGACATCTCGACCTGGACGGCTACCAGCACGTGGCCCGCGAGATCGTCAAGCAGTTTTCGAGCGTGACACACGTCGCCATCACGCTGCGTGAGAGCTATTCCGCGAGCCACAACAACTGGGGCGCGATGCTGCATGTGACGGGCGAGGGAAATGGCCAGTCATACTTTGCCCCGACCAATGCCCAAGGTGAGTACGAATCTTACGAAATGCGCAACATCGTGGACCGGGTCGGTGCGGGTGATTCCTTTGCCGGGGGCCTGATTTTCGCCCTCAATACGCCCGAGCTGGCGGCACCACAGACCGCCCTGCAATATGCGGTCGCCGCGAGCTGCCTGAAACACAGCATCAAGGGCGACTTCAACTTCTCATCCCGCAGCGAGATCGAAGCCCTGATGCGCGGCGGAGGCTCGGGACGGGTCCAGCGCTGAGCCCGTTGCGCTGGAGACGAAAGTTCAAGTGACAATCCAACGCGCGCTCACGCCGCTTTGCCTCCCTGGAAAAACCACCGTGCCAGTGATCACCCCCGCCGCTTTGACCGGATTTTCCAACGCCCTGTTCGTCGCCGCTGGTGTGCCGGCGGACGCGGCGGACATGGTGTCGCGGAGCCTTGTGGGGGCCAATCTGCGGGGGTACGACTCGCACGGTGTGATGCGGCTGCCGTTTTACATCGGGGCCATTCAGGATGGCCGGGTCAACCCGACCGCCGCACTGGCCATTGAGAAGGAGACGCCGGCGGCGATCGTTGCGGACGGCGGGTGGGGGCTGGGTCAGGCTCTGTGCCACGACCTGCTGGGCCGCCTGATCCAGAAAGCGAAAACGACCGGCATTGCCTGTGGCACACTGCGGCGGGCGGCGCACATCGGCCGTCTGGGTGAATATGCCGAGGCCGCGGCCGAGCAGGGGTTGGCATTGATTCTGATCGCCAACTCGCACGGCTCCGGCCTGCGCGTGGCTCCGGTCGGCGGCACCCGCGGCCGCTTGGGCACCAACCCGTTGTGCATTGGCATTCCCGGTGGCAAGAACGGGCCGTTCGTGTTGGACTTCGGCACGAGTGCGACCGCCGAGGGCAAGGTCCGCGTCAAGAAGATTGCCGGCGAGTCCGTGCCACTGGGTTGGATTCTAGATTCAGAGGGCAACCCCACGACCAACCCGAACGACCTGTATGGGAATCCGCCCGGCTCGATCCTGCCGATGGGCGGCGACCAGGCTTACAAGGGGTTCGGCCTGGCCTACATGATCGAACTGCTGACCGGTGGATTTTCCGGAGGGCAATGCTCCTTCGCCACGGCTCCGCCACCTGTCGGCAACTGCGTCATGATGCAGGTTCTGGACCCGGAACTTTTCGCGGGCGCGGCACACCTCCGCGAAGAGGTCCAAAAGCTGGAAGCCTTCACCCGAGCCACGCCGCTCAAGGCGGGCGTGGAGAAGGTCACGCTGCCCGGCGACCCCGAACGCACTCTCGCGGAAACACGGCTTGCCGGCATTCCACTCGACGACGGCAACTGGTCGGCCCTGCTGAAGCTCGCAACGGACCTGAAGGTCACACCGCCGGCATGATCCGGGCCAGCGGCGTGGCGCAAGCCGTCCGGTGAGCGAGGATCGACCCGTGTGGCTCACCGGAGGGCTCTTCCGCTTCCAATTTGGCGGTACGGCGCAAGCCGTCCGGTGTTACGCTGGGACAAACCGGTTGATTCCATTTGTCGATCGGCGTGGCGGATAGGGGTAGGGAGGGCCGATTGGTTTCGGCTCCCCCCTCCCTCCGAACCGGACTGGCGGATTTCCCGCATCCGGCTCTCCAGTTGATGGTCTTACCTGGGACAGGGTTGAAGTGCGAGTTTGTGG
>JAKFUF010000088.1 GCA_021732845.1 Planctomycetaceae bacterium
CTTGGACTCCAACGTCGACACCCTCAATGAGGCCTGCGCATAATTCTAGCCGGACAACATCACCCACGCACCTTGAGAAACCAATCAACACCTATTCTGTGCGGGAATTACATGCCGGGGTAATAGTGACAATTCTGGGTGGAAGTGTGGGAGGAGGGTCACGAAATTCACCCTCGTGCCAGCCACCGTGTCTTGCGTTTGATTCGGTAAGCCATGTGCTGGCCCTCTTCCGCCATCACCCGTGTCCAAGCCGCTGCCTTCCCCAGGCCCAGATCCCTAAAAAACTGGAATCGGAACCAAGTGAATAGCTGTGCCTTGCGACTGCAATACTGAATCAGCGGCTTGATCCCGCAAAAGTGCAAGACAGCGCATTCGGGAAAATGTCCGCGCTGCAGCTGGTCCAGAGAGAATCGCCTGAGGAACTCCTCATCAGTAAGATCCGGCGCGGGAATCTGAACGTCACATGACGAAACACGGATCTCCCCACGCTGCTGCTTGCGGAAAACGGCATAGTTGAAAAATCCCTGATCACCAAAGCGGAAGACCGATTCGTGCTGGTGATACAGCTTCAGCAGCTCGCGCATTTCGCTAATTGTGAACAGAGACTTCCAGGCGGCAAACGCTCCCGCACAAAATAGGGGTTTACCCCAAGGATCAAATTGTGGGTCGAGTTGCCGCAGCGCCACCGGATCGAACCACCAGTTGTTCAGAGCATCGGCGGAATCGGGTACGGAAGTATTGAGCGACATGAATTGGTGGTCTTGCAACTGCAGACGTGCCAATACATTTCCCCAGACGATGGCGTCAGAATCCAGATACAAAAATCGGTCGAACGGGGCGTCGAGAAACGCCACCCATTTGACGTAGTAGTTGCCAGAAAGAGGGATGGCAAACGTGTGGAGGTAGGAATTGGTCCGGAGAACGGTGACATCGTACACTCGAACGAGTTCATCCACGCATACGTCCCTATCGGCAATAACCGCGATCGGCGTATCGGGAAGAAAATAACGGATGCTCGCGCATGCAGCGGTCACCAGTGGATAATCATCCGGACAGCAAGCCGTCACGACACCAATGTCTGCTAGTTGACTGACGATTTATCATTCCTCGGGGCCGGGGTCGGCGTTCCACCTTCGAGAATCGGACGCAGTTCGCCCGCGCTCAAGTGCCCCACGGAGGAGCGAGAGATAGCACCGCCGTGGACGCGTGGGATTGGTTATTCGCAGATAATTATGCTAGAGCCTGTTATTAACTTATACCAAGGTTTGGAGCGTGCTTGAGCAGGAGTGCGACCATGGCGACCCAGTGCCATCCTGCCAGGACTGTCGCCAGTCGTTCGTAGTCACGTGCCAGCCTCAGCGAGCGGCCAAGCCACGCGAAGGTGCGTTCCACAACCCAACGTTTGGGAAGCAGTACAAACCCGCGTTTGGCTTCCGTATGTTTGATAATCTCCAATTCAACGTTCTCGGCCTTGGCCGCCGTCCTCGCGTCTTCGCCTGTGTAGCCTTGGTCCGCGTGTGCGATCGTGACCGTCTGGCCGGTCACATCCTGAACTTCCTTGATCAGTTCGGCCACCTGGTGTCGCTCCTGTTCATTGGCCGGCGTTACAACCAAAGACAGCAGATATCCCAGTTTGTCCACGGCAATATGTACCGTGGAGCCCTTGCGTTTCTTGTGGCCGTCATAGCCCGCGCGGTCTCCGCTTTCCGGAGTCGACTGCAATGTCCTTCCATCGAGAATGATCGCGCTGGGATCCGCCGAGCGTCCCGCGGCCACGCGGGCGACAGCACGCAGATCATCGGCCAGCGATTCAAACACTCCGGCTGCCAACCACCGACGCGCTTGCTGATACACCACGGTCCACGGGGGAAAGTCGTTCGGCATGTAACGCCACTGCGCGCCGGTGTGCACCAGCCAACGCATGGCGTTCCACACGTTCCTCAGCGAGTGGACTCGCTGAGGAGAATCCTCCCGCACCGAGGCCAGATACGGGGCCAGAAAGGCCCATTCATCGTCAGTCAAATCACTATCGCGCCACGGTGAACCGGCCCGCAGCATCCAGCAGATCCCGTCCATGACCTCACGGGCTGGCTTTGGCGGTCGACCGGTCGCCTTGCGCTCAGGAAACATGTCCCAAATCTCGTTCCATTCCTCATTCGACAGCCGATGTCCAACTATTCTTCTGCCTCCATCCATGGACCGTTTTACCTATCCCTGCAAATGCCACAAATCATGCCAAGAGTTGTTTCAAAACAGAGCCTAACTTAGTCTAAATTACCGGAGTCAGAGCTGGCGGCCCGCAGTCGCATAATCGCACGAGCAAATGCCTTCGCCGTAATTTGTGCCCTGATGCTTAGGCGACTTAGCCGCTCATGCATGACCAAAAGCGGATGAAACAATGTGTAGTACGCCTCCGGAATGGCCTGTGTTGAATCAATGTGATCTACCGACGCGAGAATGTACTCTAAATAACTGCCTGGAGCAAAGTACTTCTCATATGCCAGACGGGCCTTTCGGCCACGCTCCAAGAATTCATCCTCGTGAGACTTAACGAATTCATATATGTTATGCAATCGAGATTCCGGCAGAAACAGCGAGAACTCGGACCAGTTGACTATTGGAGATGGATCCCAGTCATCAGCAATAATCACAGGGGGGATTCCAGCCTCAAGCATTTCAAAGACGCGCATGCTTGAAGTTCCTGCACCCCTGGGACATAGGACATATTTTGACCTTGAGCACAAATCCCAATAACGCAGATGGCATCTATCCTTAGACGTCGCCTCGATGGAAAAGTGATTATAATTCGAAGTATTCTCGACGATTACATCCTTGTTTGGGAAGCTTAGTGCAAACAAGTTCCGTCGGATGCGATGGCTGTTTCGACCTGCGAATGAAAACAGTAAATCCTTTGGACAATCCTTAGAATGCATGCCTGCGGGGACTGGATTCGGAAACGATAACTGATGCATCGGATAAGCAGCGGCGACGAACCGCCCTGACCGAGCCCATGCTCGGCTGGTCGAACTCACGAGGCCATGCAAAAAAATTGGCGGACTGTCTCCTTCGTACACGACAAAGCTCTTTCTTGGCCACCGCTTCCAGACATTGTTGCGCCTTAGAGATGCGAACAGATCGAAATCCGAGATGTCGGTAATAAGTATTATGTCAGCGTTAGAGGGGTCGGTGGAAAGCTCACACAAGGCGGGTGGACAAAATAAGGCAAGCCTGGCTAATTCCTGGGCATATGCCCCATTCCCGCCGTTTGCACAGCTACTAATGTGTAGTCGCATCTGAAGTCTACCTTGCTGCTTAAACTGTGGATCGCCAATTGTCGACAACTTTCACTTCGCCGAGGCCACAATACGCTGTCACGTGAAATATCATGAGGCATTTAGGGTATGGCCGCTATATTGTCGTCGTCGACTTAGCGGTACGCCGACGTCAAGGATCTCAAGTCAAGCGACTGCTGTGCAGAAAAGGTCCATTTCAGCACTGATCCAGCGCGCGGCCAGAAGTTTTGAGAACGTATGGAAGGTATCAAGGGCTGTTATTCAACGCGAATGCCGGTTCGACCGTTTGCGGAGAGTGCAGGACATATTGCAGCGTTCGCAGCGCAGCGAGCGCAAATTGCTCATTGCCGAATTGCTGGGCTGCGGCTGACGACAAAAAGGTCTGACCCGCCTGTTGCTTCTGCTTCCACTCTGCTTCGGACATTGTCCGCAGCGCCTGCAACAGCGCCCGCGGTGTGCGGTACCGGCGGATGTCGACAAAGGACTGCTCGGGAATCACCTCCGAGATCCGCTCCTCGCCGAGGTATACCGGCACGGCCCCCGCCAACAGTGCGTCGAAAATCTTTTCGCTGATGTAACCGCGGTTCCCCTCGTAGTTTTCCACCGCTGCCACAAACCGGTATTGGGCACACAATTCATGCTTGGCTTGCGAAGCCACCCCCCGCCAGCAGCGATAGGGTCGATTCACATAGAATGGCGCCCACGATACCTGTTCACCGTTCCACCCCCGACCGTAAAGGTCCACAAAATCTAACGCTTCACGCTCTGCAGCCCGCGCCAACTGGCGACGATACGAATAGCGTTCCTGCGTCAGATATTCTCGCAATAGTCCGGGCGGGGACTGCCAGCCATTGAGCAGTTTTCCAATTGCCGGGAGACCTCCCAGTCCGCAGCGGCGCATTGCCCACCATCCCTCCACCCGGTTGCTGTTGAGCAGCAGCAGGCCGCGCCGCTGGGCAAACGGAATGTCTGGTGGACTCGCAAACCAGGAATTGGGCAGTCGATAGTGAAAATGATTGGGCACCGGGTTGCTGCCGCAGCCATAATGCAGAACCGCATGAAAATGCGCCTGGTTGGCGTGTTGAAACGCATGCAGGCCAAGTACCGGTGTTTCGAGGATCTGCAGCACAAGCCGGCAATTGGGTGACAACCGCGAGAGAATCTTGTCGAATTCCCGTCGGGTGTCCGGCAGGTCGAGTAACCATAAGACGTCCGCACTTTCCAGTGGTCGCGTGTCCCAAGTGTTGATTTCGTAGCCATCGTCCGTGGCGCGTTCTTTCCACAGCGCGAAGGCATCTCGATAAACGCCATTGTATGACGTTCCCGCCTCAAACAGACGGTTTTCGCACCAGTCGTGAAAGCTGGGACGAACGAGAACCTGCCGCATCAGACCCGGTCTCCGCTCAGTTCACGATACAGCGAAATGTACTCGTCCGTGGTCCGCCGCAGGGAGAAATCATCGGATGCCAGCAGGCGCGCCTGGCGTCCAAGTGAGTCGCGGAGCTCAGTGTCAGTGAATAGACGTTCCAAGGCCTGCCGCAGGGCCCCTGCGTCGCCGACAGGGATGGAAATTCCGCCGTTTTCCCCCCGCACGATATCCGACAGGCCGCCGGTGCGGGTGGCGATCGCAGGAATGCCGCAGCTCATGGCTTCCACGGCGGTCAGGCCAAAGCTTTCAAAACGGGAGGGCATCACCAGCACATCCGCGGCGGAGTAGACCACGGAGAGCAATCTTTCATTGTCTGTCCAGCCAGCGGCGGTGGCTGAGACTGGAAGTGAAAATGCAGGCCAGCCCTTTCCAAACAGCAGCAGATGGCAATCGTTCCGCAGGGGACTTTCCTGCAGGGCGTCACAGACGAGTTTCAGGCTTTTGTTGTCGTCATTGAGGTCAGCCGCCCCGAAGGCCAGGATAAACTTGTCATGTGGGACTCCCAGCAGTTCGCGGCAGGTGCTTTTCCCACGTGGCTGAAAGGCATTGCAATCCACACCGAGATGAATCATGCGAATGGAATTAGCGAGTTTACCCAAGCTGGAATCCCGTGCTGCCTGCAGCATCCAGCGACTGTTGGCCACCACGTGTATGGGGTGAGTTTGAAAGATTTTGCGCTTCAGTTCGAGACTGCGCGCGGCCCGCTGCCGATCCCACAGAAGGGGGCGGATCTGCGGGCATCCACGGCAGCCGTCCACAAACCCGCGGCAGTCTCCCGGAATGTGACATCCGCCTGTCAGGGGATTCAAGTCATGCAGCGACCAGACAATGGGTGTTGTGGCGGGAACCGTGGCAAAAAATGCGCGCCAGTCGAACCAGCGCGAAATCCAGTGTAGGTGCAGGATGTTCGATGCGTGTTCGGGCTGGAGTTCGCCAAAAGATAATTTTCCCGGGTGGGTGGGAAGTGTGAAAAATCCGCCACTGCGGGTGCGCCGCTGAAGGGACCATTCGCTGATTTTTTCGGCAATGCGTGCCAGCAATCCTCCCGAAGCGGGCCGCTGGGCCGATTGCCGAACGCTCCCATCCCCCATGCGGAAGTAGACCTGTGAAGGAACCTCCCGATCGACCAACTGCTGATGCAGGCGCAGGGCGGCGACACCTGCACCGCCAATGGTGGACGTGGTCAAGTGGGTGATCCGGATAGGGCTCATCATACCGTGAACTGGCTGAGGCGGTCAAAAAGCATCGGGCACCAGTTATTCGCACGGGACGAGTGAAGCCGGGGTTGACAATTCATTACCGACTGATACCTAAGGATCGTGGCAAGAATAAGTCTCGTATTTTAGAGTCGTAACTTGGTTCGGGGGGGAGTGGAAACAGATCCTCCCGGAGGGATAAAAGCCATTAGCCGGCGGTTGAGCGCAGCGACACCGCCGGTCAAGAGGACTTGGATGACCCGATCCCGGAGGGATCGCAGCAGGCATCAACGGGGACTCTGCTGGCACCCCTCCGGGGTGCGGAACCGTCTCGCATTCCGTTCCGGGGGGCTCGCTGCACTCGACCCCCGGCTAATCGCTGCGATCCCTCCGGGATCACTTTCCTTCACAGTTATACCTGCCAAGTTACGCTTCAGGATCTCCGTGTTGTTGTTGCCGCGATCCTAAGACAGACCGAATAGCGCGCCGAAAGCCGCACTGTATCATTTCCGTATTCACTACCGCTGCCGCTGTGGCAGCGGCATCCCTCATTCGAATCTGCCGCTCGAGGTCTCTCGAAAATGTTAATATTTCGCTTGCCGCATTCTTGGCGGATGGAGTGGTGATAGTCAAACAGCATCCGTGCTCTCTGGCCCATTTGACAGCGGAGCATTCAGGCGGCCCCCACACTATTAGCGGCCTGCCGCTTTGCAGGCCATCGATCAGCTTCGAGGGAAAACTAGTCCGCATTCGACGTGACATCCGCGGTTCAAATGACATGACGCAGAGGAGCGCATTCAAACTTTGCTGCCATTGCTCAAAGGCATTACCGCGTACATGGGGGAGCAGCACTCCTTGCTTTATCAACTTCTCAGCATAGGTTTCCGGCCAATCTGCGGCAGTGCCGCGCAACTCAATTTTGATCGAAGAAGTCGTCTCACATTGATCAACCAGTTGTCGAACCATTGGTCCGTACTCGCATAAATTTCCCGCATAACCTAGTCTAAACTGGCTCTGTTCCAAAGAGATTGCCCTAAGCGGCAAGGGGCGGCCGGGAATCGGCAGTATGACGACTGCTTTTTCGGGGCTTCCCAACTCGGTCAGCATCCCTTCGGAGACACAGATGCAAAGTTGGCTTTGTGCGGCGATCTTATGAAAGCGTCTTTCCATCATCCGCCTCACCGCTAGACGCGGCGACGCCATGTCCGGCCACCAGTCGTGAAAGATGGTCACCAGAGGGATGCCGAAATGCCTGGCCACTTCACCCGCTTGCTCAAAGGCCGGACCATGGGCAACGGTGAGAATTGCGTCTGGCTCAAAGGCCTGCACCTGTCTTAGCAAGCGAACCGTTGGTTGAGTCGACGCGCACAAAACCTCCACATCTTTGCAGAGGTCGAAAAACCTCGATCGCCTGAGTCGTCTCCACATGCGAGTGGTGAAGACTGTTGGCAGCGAAGGTTCAGCTACGGCAATATCGAAATCTTTTGAATCGACGAGATGACGAAAAAGGAGGAGCTCCCCACCGGATGAGTCCTTTGGCTGGACATCCGAAAGAACCATGATACGGGGCAGTCTGACATTGCAGGGCTCGCACTCCGATTCAACGTGGACGCCACACTTGGTATTTGCAATGAGTTCGCCAGTAGCGGACGGGTGAGTCGGAGTCCTTGCCATCAATGTCGCACCCACGCGGAGTATTCATGAAATTCATCTGTGCCTGACGTGGCGAGTTTCATTGCTGTATGACTGCGAGAGTTTAGCCCGGCAGCAGTGGGTTTGGCAGTTGAGTTGCGCCGGTTGTCGTTCGTCAAATCGAAGTGGATTCGGGGATTCTCACCAAGACGCTTGGCGGAGAGGTTTTCAGTGAATTGGCCCAGCTTCTGCCCCAAGACAAAAACGGATCACCAAACCACCGATTGATCCCCCACCCCAGTAAGATGGACACCGGCATCAAGACGAGGGCATTCAGTAGACAAGTTCCCAGCGGCAGGTTCGGCTGCGTCTTATTGAGAATTGCCCATTCACACAGGGGGTGAAACAGATACAACGGGTAACTGATGATTCCGAGAAATATGAGCGGACGAATGGCAAGAACACTCGCCAAGCGGCTGGTGGGAAATGCGACGACATCAAGCAGAATGGCGCCATAACTGAGCGCAAAAACTGTATGGTCAATGGGATGTCGCTGCTGTGATCTCAACGTGATCGCCCCTAGGCCCAGGAAACCTAGGACTGTGCCGCAGCGAATGACGGAGAATCGGCGCGTGATCCAAGTCCATTTCGCCCGATCTAAGCTCAAAGCACCTAAACAGACGCCGATCGCCAACCCGTCCAGGCGCGTGTGTGGAAGGACGAAGCCAGACAATCCGCCTGTGTTCATCCGTAAAGTAGAGGAGAGAGCAATGGCCAGTATTGCGAGTCCCGGCAACCAGCGCCGAGAGCTGGGTAGCAATAACACGAATGGGAAGATGAGATAGAACTGCTCCTCGATAGCCAGCGACCACAGCTGCCCCCAGGAGCCAAGACTGTTCGCCCAGGCCATCTGAAAGTTTTGAAGCATGACGAGATAGGGCCACAGCGGCTCAGGCAAGGAAACCGCTACCACCCCCGGATTCAGCCAAGCAACCACCACTGAAATCGCCAGGAATAGAAAGTAGACGGGCAATATGCGAAATGTTCGCCTGATCCAAAATCTAGTCAGCCAGCCAGTTGTTCCGATTTCCTTGAGCAGAATCCTAGTGATGAGAAAGCCTGACAGCACAAAAAACAGGTCTACGCCTGAGTAAGCGTGATGCGTCAGCTTGTAGACGTAACCCGAAATCGTATTTGCTGGAGCTCTCATATTGCAAACTATGAAGTGCCACCAGAGCACCATCAAAATGGCAATTCCCCGCAGACCATCCAACGCTGGAATATGAGCAGCGCGCTGCGGGAGTTGTGTTATGGTGTCCAATTCGTTCTAGGCGTTCATGTGATCAAGCTTTGAGTGGGTCTCAGGTGAGGGAATCTTCATTCCGGCAAGCGATTAGTCCAGACTTCAGCACTTGGTGAATCTGTTCGGGGTTCAAGGGGCCGGTTGCCGCAGCCAATGCGCCTTCGCAAAGACGTTGCCAGGCGGCCTCGTCCTGTGAGATCTCTATGATTCTTTGCACGACAGCCGCAGGATCGTCCGTCTCGATGGCGATCCCTGCCGCATACTTCTTGACGAAAAGACAGGCGGAACAGTAGGCCGGTCCCCAGATAAACATGGGCCTGGCCCAGGGAACATAATCACCACACTTGGTGGTGAAACTAGTTGTCATGAACGTGAATTGTTCAGGTTCAAAGCTCATGACCGACAGGAACGCATCAGCCTCTGCAAGTTCCAGCCGTAATTGCTCAAAGGGGAGAAATCCGCGATAGATTCCCGCCTGCTCCAGTTGCCGTTGCTCTTGGGCGGACCAGTCCGGAGCGCTGGTGAAAATCCGAAAGTCGATGCGCGGATTGTTCTGGACTACTCGCGCCAGTCGAAGCAGCATGCGCCCGTAGGCCCCTGAGGCATTCCCGGTGTAAACGAGCTTGATGGCACCGCGCGGAGATGGTTGAACTTCGTGAGGAATGATTGATCCGGTTGTATCCGGAACCGGGTACAGCACATCTCCCCGGCATTCGGGGGTAAACCACGCCCGCATCCCCTCGCTGGTGTGAAAGACCACATCCGCACGGGAATTGAGAAAGCGGTAGCAATTTAGAAGGAACTGACGGACACCCGGATACGGACGAGCCTTTTGTTCACTGAAGAGCGAGACGGCAAACAAGTCCTGGAAGTTGACCGCTAGGGGGATCTTCAGCTGGCGGGACAGCTGCCAAGCCAGCCCCATGTGGAAGTCGTCGGCCACGGTGAAGATAACATCGGGCTGGAAATCCCGGGCGAAAGGAATCAGTCCGGCGGGGAGTCCCCACCAGTTGAACAGATATTCCAGGTTGTTCGCCAAGCGGTGCGCACCACACCGTCGTAGAACCCGCAGAGGGAGGTTGCGGCGAATCTGAAAGTGCGGGACATCCTCGGGACATTCATTGCGAACGGTCGCCACTGTTAACTCAAAGTCGTCTCGCAAAATGAAATGCCGACGCATTGCCAAGCAGCCGCCACCCGAGCGTTCTATCGGGATGAGCGCCGACAACAACAGCACACGCAGCTTGCGTGCGGGGGTGTTCACTGTGGCAGATGATACCGAATCAACCACTGAAGCCACAGGGTTCAAGTCTACCAGCTCCATGTGTTCTTCAGGGAATGCTGTCCGGAGTGATCAATATCACTTTCGCCAATCACGAAGGAAACGCAAAGCATCGGCGAATCTAGCTTTCCACCGGAACATCCGGTAGTACCGCCGTCCTTCCGCAGTGAGATTCCGCTGTCCGCAGTAATGAAGAAAGTTCAGGCGCTCGGTTCTGCAAGCTACATTCCGACCAAACATTCCCGAGTATCTGCGCAGGTAAATTTCGAGCGATTCATGAAAATCCTGCGCCTGCTCTTCCGAGAGGGAATGACCTTCTCCGGTGCTGGTCCAGCCAATGACCCGCGGTTGCAGTTCCTGGATCAATTGTGCATGAGACTTGGCAAGCAACGCTTCGGGCGGCAACTCCTGAAAGGCACACTCCAGCGCATCCATATAAACGCTGAACGGAACGCGGTAGTAAAACGGTGAGTGCGTCGCCCGTGCGGCGGCATGCCCATCGCTTCCGCTGAAGGTAAGTCCCCGCAGCATGGCACCGAAATCGATGGTTCGAATTCCGCACTCTCGTGAGAGTTCTACACCGATGATCTTTGCCGCACCTCCGAGCGAGAGGAACAGCGTGTCAATGCCGGTCTGAGCCACGAACTCCCGCAAATCTTCCTTAATCTGGTCGAGATCCGCGTCGAGAGTTCGTCCGTCGTTGCGAATCTGATGGAAATACCGTTCATCTTCCGGATTCCAATAATTCCGGGAAGCTGAGAGAAATTGCTGGTCTTGCAGGAGACATTCCAGAAGCCGCGACTCGGCACCTGCAAATCCGACCTTATGCCGGCTGCAATATTGTTTGAATTCAGTTTCCACCCAGGTGAGCAGCAGATACGAAGTCTCCGCATCCGGGTTGCAGTGCTGCTCCGCTCGCCTTTCCAGTTCCAGGCGCGGCAGCAGATCCCCTACGGGCCACAGTCGCTGATGAAAGTCAACATAATCCGCCGATTTGAACGCCTCCGCCATCCTCGGTGCGTGGCGCATCCCAATTCCGGGGGATCCACGTGGCTGGGTTCCGTTGATGGCCGACACGGCGAGTGCGCCAAATGGATCCGAAATGCCGTCCTGCAACGCAAGCAGCATCCCCAAGTCCATATCGCCAAGACGGATGAATGAAAAGTCCTTCCGGGATTCCAGCAACCGTGTCAAACGCAGCGCCTCGTGAATGCGAGACTCCATCTCGGTGGGCTTTGCCCCAAGCGCAGTGGGCGGTGAGATACCTGCAACAGAAGCCAAAAGCTGCTCATAGTAGGATGCTGGCTGTCCGCTATTCATGCTTCCAGCGCCCCGGTGTTCACTTTGAAGCAGTTTCGCGACGGTGCCGTAGCATGAGTCGTTTTATCCTAGAGAGGACCACCCGCACCGGTTGCCAAGCGTTCGTCACTGAGACTGCGAATCCAACTCTAGCGAGATATACGTGTTCCCGCAGTCCATGCTTCTTCGGATACGCATACGGAGGAGGAACGCAATCGTCGCGATCAGTATTAATTTCGGCGGAATGGTGGTAGTGAAGCACCCGAATTGTGATATGGGGGTCGAGAATGTTGTAACCGACCTTCATAAGCTCGTGCGCAAGGCGATTGTCGCAGCCGCGGCGCCCTGGAGAAAACTCCAACCACATTCCTTCCCTAGGAACACCCCGAATCACCCAGCAATCCTGCATGTCGTGGCGAAAGCTTTCCGACTTTCGACGGTCGACTCGCAATGGCACAAAGCTGGCGATATCTTGTCGCGTAAGACAGTACGCCTCCCCTGGACGAATGCGATTGAGCCTGTGCGTCGTGGCTGGGTCTATAAAGCAGTCAGAGTTGATGATCACGTTGATGTCATCAGCGGAGGAGTATTTCTTAATCAACCCAAAATAGTGGCCGAAGGTCGGTCGGCCAGCGAAGGCCTCGTGAATGACACGAGGATCATCACCCACGCAGCGGTCGTCGCTAATCATAACGATTTTCGCCACGTTCTTGTCACCGAGGAGCACGGCAAAGCACGATCCAACCTCTACCGCCCGTATCGGGTTTTTGGGAACGTAATAATTGTAATAGAAGTTGATTGCCATGAGAATCAGCGCATTTCTGGGGTCATAGTGACACCGCGGTTGAGTTTGATGGCCGCTATGGCGCGTTCAAGCCCCCGTTGTCGTGCATCATGAATTGCCCGGTGCTCTCTTGAGATTCGCCACCGGTGATAGGATTGAACTATCCGTTCAACAAGACCTGGCCCTTGTGCCAGGGATGGTGGGCGTCCCCGTAGCGAGGCCAGGACGTGGCTCGAAAACGTCATTTCCTCAGTCAGTCGAACCAGGTACGGCAGGGTGGTTCGATTTGGCGGTATCAGATGGCTGAGTTGGAGCCGTTGAAACCTGCCGGTGCCAAGACCAAGGTCGCAGGAGACGAATGCCAGATCCGAATCTCCGCACGAAGTCAACGCATCTCCCTTTCGGTCCAGGGAACGACGGGTCGTGTCATTCTCGCAAAGTTCCTGATACTTAATGGCAACGCTGCGACGCACGCACATTCCCGCGCCGCAGGGGCAAGCGGAAAAATTGTCGATATGATTCGACCACGTATCTCGATCAAGTTCGACAATGGCCAGCAACCACCAAAAGTCTCTGGTCCACTCAGGCGGCGCAGCCTCAAATTCAGGCTTTATTCCGCCCCCCCACGCCCCAAGAAACGGATGGTTCCATCCAATTTCGAGCGCCTTTTCCAAATAATCTTCGCTCAGGACATTGTCGTCGTCTACAAACACAAGAAGTTCCGCCCGGGAGGACTGGATACCTTTCAGTCGAGCGGCGGTCAGCCCGAGAGTCGGTTCGCCCAGGTGGCGGCCGAAGGGATGCCAAGTGATGTCAGATTGGGATGCGACCGGGCAGGAGCTTGCATTGTCAACAAGCAGCAGTTCCCACCGGTCAACCGGCAAGGTCTGGCGCCTGAGCGCTGCCAGCACCCGGTTCAGATAGGACATCCTCGGATTGTGGGTGCAGATGACGACTGACACTTCAGGTTGCATCGAAGGTTGCAAAGCAGTTCCATTCCGATTCAAAGCATCGCGCGTGGCACGCTTCCATGAGCCTAGCTGAAGAACCCATCTAAATCGACCTAAGGATCGGATCGGAAATAACTACCGCAATTGTGGGGTTGCGACGTAGTTCCACTTGGGGAGCAGGATGTCGAAGGCCAGGGGGATGTTCTCCTTGAAGTCTTGCGCCACCTTGCGGCCTGTTTCGTAGAGTCCGCTCAGGACGTTGACGGTTGCCGTGAGGCCGGTGCGGGTCGAGGTTTTTTTCATCAGGCGGACGACGGTTTCCAGCGTGTCGAACAGCAGCCCGCGGCAGGCGCGGCCGACATGCGGAAAAAACCGCCGCTCAATTGGATTGTACTTGGAGCAGTAGCTTGGATAGTGAGCCACGCGGATGGTGAGCTGCAGGTCGCTGGCGAGACGCTGCAGGTCTTCCTTGAACAAATACTGGCTGGCGGAGTTGCTGCCGCCACAGTCACAGTGCCACAGGATCGACGTGGCGCCCGGCCAGGCCCATTTGCCAATGTTGCGCCAATACCAGCGGAAGCTGTCGCAGGCGAAGGCGCCGGTGTCGTGGTCCAGGCCGATGTTGAGATGGCCGCGGTTGTTGAAGTAGTCATAGATGCCGTGGGGGATCACCACGCCGGTGGCCCAGCCGGGGAAGTCATGATCGAAGGCGAAGAAGGGCGATTCTGTCCGCACACGTCCCTCGCGGTAGAGTTGTCCAAGGTGCTCCTTGGCCTTGGTGTCGATGGAAAACACGGGATTGTTCGCGAGCCTGTGCTCTTCAAGAAGTTCCTTGATCCGGCAAAACTGCGCGTCACGGTCGGGCGAGACGCCGCCAGCCAGGGACTTCTCGATCTTCCGGCATCCCATCCCCAGCGATTCCAGCCACTCCCGCACTGTCGGCGCCGACACGGGCGTCCCCAGGTGGGTCACCATGTCCGCCATTGTCTGAGGCGAAAGATCCGTGAACAGGGTCTCCGGCTCGTCCGGGTCGCCCGCGGTCCGGACCTCCAGCAACCCTGTCAGGTTTTCCTCAAGCTGCGGATCGGCGGCAATCTTTTTTTTCGACCTGCGCCCGGCCGCCGGATGCGGTCTCCGGCCGGATCATTCGGCAGATCGTCCAGTTCCGCGAGCCCGTTCTCAATCGTACGCCTCGAACACCCCAGAACACCCGCGATGATCTGGTATTGGAGAATTTCAAGATCCATGGCAGCAAGGCCGTCCGGGTGGCCCAGGCCGGATGGGGTGACAAGGCCAACTGCGCTTCCTGCCACCCAACCACAAGACGATGGACGAACTGCTGGATCACGTCCGTGCCTACCTGCACGCACGACGCCCCACAGGTAAGCACCAGATGATCGGAGCATGAATCGCGCCCCGAAATCTTGCAAGGCTATTTGGCTGGCCGACCATCAACCGCGACTTGTCGGTGTCCGGGTCGACTTTGCTTTCATTCCAGTCATGTTACACCAGCTGCGGTACGCCTTTACAATAAACTTCCAGTAAATAAATGGTAGACGACTGTTTCGAAAGAACTCTTCGCGTACCCTCATCAAATTTTCGCCGCTCTCATTCCGCCTATTGCCTTTCTGCTCTTCGTAACAGCGAAATATACCAATCTGTCTGTTTAGCTGAAAGGTATTTCCCAATCTAGAGAGCCTCAGAAACCAATCAAAGTCCATTGAGAAGTGGAGATCCTCACGCAAACAACCCACTCGTTCATGTAGAGAGCGTCTCCAAAAACAACATTCTTGCGGAGGATAAAACAAGAAGGCGAGCATGTCATAAAAACAGTTATGAAAATCAAAGTTCTCATGTGCAATCGCCTGTCCGTCTTTATCTATTACCAGACGCTGTCCGATGAGCAGGTCGATTTTTGACCGCCTTCGAAACGTTTCTGCAATTATCGCAAGCGAACCATCAGCAAGCATATCGTCAGAATTTACCCAACCGAGAATCTCGCCCGTCGCCATCGAAAACCCCTTATTGATGGCATGACTTTGTCCGCGATCGGTCTCGCTTACCCAATAGGTAATACGATCGTCGTATCTCTTAAGGATGTCGATCGACCCATCCGTACTCCCACCATCGATCACAAAATATTCTAGATTTGAGTATCCCTGCGACAAAACGCTTCTTACGCAGTCTTCTAAGTATGCGGCCTGATTGAAAGATGGCGTGACAATCGTAATTCGATTCACTGACATAGCGCAATAAGCCAGCAGTTGCACAACACATCGTCGAGGCTGAACCGATTTAGTCGATTTCGATGACCAACTGCAACCAAGTCAATGCTCGCATTTCCGGGAATGCTACACATAAGAATGCACTATCCAACGAATAAGCCGGATTCGAACCCTTAAGCAACAGTCAATAAGTCGCGCGTGACTGTAACTGGGTTGTGGGCTTTGACGTGGTCCGGCGAATACCTACTTCCCAAAAACCGACAGATAATCTATCCGCGGGAACACCTCCAACATTCCTCCAACGGTTGCGTTGAAAATCTCAACATTCAGCGTTTCGCAAACGCGTTTTACAGCTTGGTAGTGGGAGATCATTTTCTCTGGATGAGGAGAATGCCACATGCTTCCAGCCCCAAAATATGCCGGATCAAAGTGATTTGGATCGTCATTCGCAACGGACGTCAAAAGCTCCCCCTCGAGCCCATCAATTTTGGTCGAATCGGGGATTACGTACTTTGTGTCACAGCCGATAAGGTAAATTGGATTGAACCCCATGTAGACAGCTAGCTGCAGGGCAGTAATTGTCACCGTACGGGGGTGGACAACATATGACGCACAGTCCTTTGAAAATACACGAGCCGGGAAAATGGATTCGTCGACCAACTCTTCGTCGAACCAACTTACGTTTCTGGCATCATCGAGTAGCTGCTGATTTCGAAATTCCAAAGGCCAGAAAAACTCTGTCCCCGGCAACATCTGTGGTAATGAACGCAATTCGGCTGCTATATCCGGCACGACTCTTCGATCTACCGCGGTATAGAAATCAGGTCGCCAGCTAATTCGATCAAAGAGTAAATATGCGCGGTTCGAAGCCCACACATACTCCTTAGAGAACAGCTCCAAGTCCATTTGGTTTAGACTTGGCCCATTCCCCATCACAATGCAGCGATTGCCCTGGTACCTCCCTTTGAAGCGTTGAATCGGCGCAACGAGCCGAGCAGCCGCGGATTGCCTTTGCCTGCGAAGGAAAGATGCACGGGCCTTTTGGCACAAACTGTAGACTGCCGTGGGAAGAATCGCCTTGGCGACTGCTTTGAACATTGTCAATCCTGTCTGAGCCTAGGCACTGTTTATAAAGTGATTGTCCGAGCCTGGCGAGATACATTCGTATGCAGGCGAGGCGGATCATACCGAGGTAGTTGACGGCAGTCTTTTCGAAGCGGCTGAAGATGCGTCGGAATTCGTTGAACCTGCTGATGAGCCGCTCAATGACGTTGCGGCGGCGGTAGGACTCATGGTCGAAGTCGGGGTTGTCGGCATCGATGGCTTTTGTCCCCTTCTCGGGGATCACAGCCTCGACTCCCTGCAGCTTGAGCGGGTCGATGATGGCGGCTGAGCGGTAGGCCTTGTGACCCGCCAGGGCATCCGGCTGAACGAAGTGCTGCAGCGTCGGATCGCTGATTTCCGTCTGGTTCCACAGTTCTTCGAACAGCTGCGTTTCACGGGTCTGCCCGGGGCTCAAGACAATGCTCAGCGGCGTGCCGTCGCCCGCGCAGATGATGTGGAGTTTCGTGGAGAAACCGCCGCGGGAACGGCCAGGGGCGTGATCGTCGGGTTCGTCGGGATCCCCTTTTTTCCGCCCCCCCGGCACACTGGTGGGCACGGACAATCGTGCCGTCTATGCACCACACGCTGTGGTCAAACCGCTCGTCCTCGCTGAACCGCTGCTGAAGCCACGTGAAGATCCTGGCCAGCGTCCCATCGGAGGTCCAGCGGTCGAAGTGGGCATACACCGTCTCCCATGCCGAGAACTCTTCCGGCAGGTCGCGCCACGGCGTGCCAACACGCAGCATCCAACAGATCCCGTCCATGATCTCGCCGGCCGGCTTGGGCGGACGGCCTGTCGTCTTGCGCTCGGGAAACATGTCCCAGATCTCATTCCATTCCTCATCCGACAGCCGATGCCGTACCATCCTAGTGCCTCCATCCATGGACTGTTTCCGCGATCCTTGCAGCTCCCCACAATCACGCCAAGGGCAGTTTATAAACAGTGCCTAGTCGATCCAGCAATCGCCAGTTCTGAAAGCAGGAGATCAATTGCGAGGTTGCTGGTACGATCAACAGCTTCCTCCGTATTCGACCCATTGTGCGAACCGAAGACGCATTGATCAAATTTCTGAAGGACACTATCGACGCCGAGGGGCTCTGTTTCAAATACTTCGAGCGCAGCCGAATGGACCTTGTTCGATTCAAGTGAAGAAGCAAGTGCGACTTCATCGATTAGCTGACCGCGAGAAACATTCACGATTCTTACTCCCGGTTTGCACCGCAGCAGCAGTTTCTCATCGAGCATGTGTGTTGTTGCTGGATTCAGACTGCAGGTGAGCACGATGAAGTCGGCGTGCTCGACGTTGGCGGGCCAGGTATGTTTAGTGACCAGGGAATCCAATTCCGAGCTTGCGGTCGCAAATGGGTCGTAGACGTTGACTCTCATGTGGCTCGCAAGAAGCCTCCGTGCGGTGCACTTTCCTATATCGCCGAATCCCACAAGTGCAACCACTTTGTCTCGTAGTGAGATCCCTCTCGGCTTCGGCCAATTACCCTGATGCACCCCGCTGCTTATCCTAAACAGATCACGTGCAAGCGTGACAATGTAGGCCATTGCGATATCGGCCACCTCGTCACCGAACATTCCTGGCGTATTTCTGATCCGAATCCCCAGTGCAGATGCACCATCAAGGTCGACGTTGTCGACACCCACTCCCCACTTCACTGCAGCTTTCAGTCGACCGGCAACGCCTGCCTGAAGTACGCGCCGAGTGGCAGGATCATCCCCGATTATCCATCCGTCGTACTGTGGCAGTATTTCAACTAGTGAGTCCTCAGACAGTGTTTGGATTATTTGCGGGCATGTGACATTTGCTCCGGCTTCTTCAAAGCGGTGTTTAAAACGATCAATCGACCGCAGCATTGGAGGACAGGTGATCAGTATGTGCATGCGATGAGCCTTTGCTACCGCGACCTGAGAGGAATTAACGCGCCTTTTCTTTTTGCAGCTGTGTTGCCACAATTTCCGCGAGCTGCCATCCGTCTAAATCGTCTATGTCAAAGGATTCCAACCTCGGTGTCTCGAAGAGTGCCGGCTTTGCTCCAATGCGCGCCTGCCTAATCTCGAAGCTCTCCGCCGAGAACACGTAGAGGTTAGAGTTCTCTTCAAACCACGGCTCGAGATCTTGTGTTCGAATTAGGTTTTTGGGGTCATGATTGACTGCTGTGCCGTCTGCACGATAAAATCGAGAAGTGAATCGATTTACGGCGAACAGACTGTCCGCAGTGCTGCTTGATAGCTGTCTTTGGTATTCCGCTAGAGCCTTCTGAATGGTTCGACTTGAAAGCAGTGGATTCGTCGTGTGTGTCATCACATAGCAGTCAGCGGGGACATTGGTGACGTCGTCCGCAAGAACTAAATTCATGCTAACGCAGTCGCCGCACAAATGTGGCTTTCGATCCCGAATTATTACTTTACCGTCGGATTGCAAGCCGTGTCTCGCTAAGATTTCTCGAGCATCCGTGTTTATAACGACCAAATCGATTTCTTCGAGTGATAGCAATGTTTGCAAAATCCACTGAAACAGCGGCTTTCCAGCGAATTGTCGGAAATTCTTCCCCTTGATCCGCTCGCTGTTGGCCTTCATTGGCAGTAATGCTACACAGGACGGCCGTTTTGTGGTTTCTCGTGAATCCATAGTTCTTTCCTAAAGCTTCGTGAGTTCAGAACCTTTAACGGCTTCCCGCTAGTCGCTGTTACGAAGCGGACCGGTCGCAATAGCAGTTTCGTTGCTTGCGTGTTCATAGACCATCTGTAATTCATTTCCTCGAGACTCGGATCGGACGGAGATGTAGCGCGCGGATTCGAGGAGTGAAAGGCATTCTGCCAGGGAGCTTCCAAACAATGGCAGGAATTGCGGGTGGAATTCGATGAAGATGAGGCGTGGCGGCCTCGATGCAAAGAGCACCTTCATACCAAGCAATGCATGCCACTCCGCCCCTTCTATGTCAATTTTTAAAATATCTGGCGGTCGGATTTGTAGTCGGGTTATTGCGTCGTCAATAGAAATAGAGTCGACAGTAATTGATCCGGTGCATGCCCCAGCGCGGCTCTGCAGCCTAAGTGAAGGGGAGAAACCAGACTCACCGTCGGTGAATAATGTCTCAGTTCCGGATGTAGCGGCCACGGCGAACGGCAGGATCTTTATGTTCTGTCGTCGATTAAGTTCGATGTTTTGGGCCAATCTCTCTCGGAGTTCTGTATCGGGTTCGAACGAATAGACACAACCCATGTGCGCCTTCATTGACGCTACCACGGTGTAGATGCCCAACTGCGCCCCAATATCATAAACCACATCGGTCGGTTTGAGCATCGTTGCGAAGAGGTTTATGGACGCCGATTCTCCGCCTAGGCTTCCAATGCGATATTCATCAATTGGACTTCTAAGTATAAATAGCAGCGGCTCGCTCAACGAAGGGATGCTGATAGATGTTGTGCGTTCAGTTGGTGCGGATCTTGAAATCTTCAGAAAGTCGCTCAGAACTGCTAAGCCTGCTTTGCATTTGCTGATAAGAACTCGCACGGCTTCATCTTTCGTTCGAAATTTGAATTCGGGACTGGGTCAGCACGCTAAGTCCACACCATGCCAGCCCGTTTTGTCACCTACTCGGTATATAAGACGCGAACGTTTCACAATCGCCGGGTCTTAAGTCGGTTGGCAATACGTCTTCAAATATAAACTGCTATGGCCGCAGTAGGGGCCCGAGAATGGTCGATTCAGGTATTACGTATTTGAATGGCCCCGTCGCGTAACATTCACCACCGCAGAACTTTTAGACTTAGGTGCCAACGACAATTCGCAGTTTCTTGTGATGTGACCGATATTGCTCACGCTATTGACGCCTATGCGGAATTGAAACCCATGCCGTCACCTGTTTGTGTTTCAGTGGTTGAGGATTAATTGGCAGTCGGCGATTGTGTTTTGCGAGGTGTGACTTATTATCAATCGGTGTTGCTTGTAGGACCAGACGAGTATCTCGCCCTGTGTGCTCGTCACGGTGAATGACAAGTGGTAGGTTCCTCGCTTCAATGGTATCGATGACAGCTCTAGTGTGAATTCCGTGGTGCCGCACTGCAGCATCAGCAAATGATCCTGCGCGGGAAATCTTCCATCAGCTGCGACTCCGCCGGAAGCGTTGTAGATGAAAATGCCAATCGTGAAATCATCGATGATTTTCGTTGAAGTCAGTGAGAAACGGATGCTAAGTGGCTGACCGCTGTTTAGTTTTTCATATGCCGGAAACGCTGAGAAAGTGCGAATTGGGTCGCTTAGTGACAAGAAAGGTTGGTCGCCGTCCCCTTCGTTTTCTGCATTCAGCAACTCGTATTGTAAAACACCCTCGGCTGGTGTCCCGTAACTACAGGCGGTCCCCCGGGTCATTACCAAGGTCCTGTCGCAAATTCGTGATATTTGGTCCATGCTGTGAGAAACGAAAACTACGGCTGCTTTTTTGCGCATGTTGGAGATCCGTCTGTAACATTTACTTCGAAACGATGCGTCACCGACCGCCAAGACTTCGTCAAGTAGCAAGATATCCGGTTCCAGTGCTGTCGCAACGGCGAAGCCAAGTCGCACTTGCATCCCGGAGCTGTAGCATTGCACGGGTGAGTCAATGAACTCTCGGATGTCTGCAAAATCGATGATTTCGTCGAGTTGTTTTTCGATTTCTGTGTTTGTTAAGCCGAGTACGGAGCCATTGACATATATATTCTCTCGTCCACTGAGAATTGGATTAAATCCGGCACCCAATGCAATTAGTCCGCCAACTCGACCGTGCATTTCAATGAGCCCTTGATCCGGCCTGACAAGGCCATTGAGCATCTTGAGCAGCGTCGTTTTGCCTGCTCCATTGCGACCAATCAATCCAAGACATTCGCCGCGTCGCAATTCGAAGGAAACATTGTTGACCGCCCAGAATTCGTCCCGGCGCAATTGTGAGTTGGCGTTTTCCGGTTGATCCGCGTCGGACCTGCCAGCGTGTCCGTGAACGAAGGGGTTCAACTCGGAGAGCATGTCGCATGCGCCGTACCAGAGCGACCTCTTCAGGGACCGGCAGAACTTCTTTGAGGAGCGGTCGACACGGATCAACACTTCTTCGCTCATGAAAATCCAGTTACGGTAAAGCGCTGGGGGTCAGTTGCCGATTCGGGCAATGATATGGGGCATGGACAGACGGTACATCGCCCAGCCACCAAAAAGCAGGAGGACCGCCACAGCCGTCACCGCGGCGAATGCTCCGAGTTGATTGACGCCACCGATTGTCAGCCAGTCACGGGTCGAGGTCACCAGCGGGGTGAGCGGATTCCAGTGGGCGAGGATGCCCGCTACTCCTGCTTTTGGCTGGGGATACAGGACCGGAGTCAGATACATTAGAAACATTGTGCCGAGGGGAATGGCATGCTGAATGTCTGAGTAGAGCAATCCAATCGGCGTCAAGACAATCCCAATTGCGAACCCGACGAGGATCAGCGCCATCAGTCCGAACGGAAACAGCAGGATTGTCGACGGGGGGGCGATCTGAAACCAGACGCACACACCGGCGAGCAGTACGAGGCGAATCTTCAGCCGAAACACAACCTGCATGAGGCCCGAGAGAAGGATCGCCTCGCGCGGAAAATTGATCCGTGTGAGCATGGACCTGGCGGCCGCCATACTGCTGAGGGGGCAATTTAGAGCGTCCACGAACGCCTGCCAGATGATGGTGCCGATCATGGCAAAGGCCGGATAGGGGATGCTGGTTCCCTGGATGGCAATGATTCCCTGGGAATCCAGGAAAACAAACGGAAAGGCGGCGACCAGCGGCGGGATGAACGCCCAAAGAATGCCCAATAGACTCTGGCGGTATTGGGCGCTGGTGTCGCGCACGAAGAGCCGCCAGGCCAGCTCCCGCGATGCCAGCAGGTCGCGACCCATCTCCTGCATCATCAGCACGGGATGGCGCAATGGTGACTCGGCGGTATAGACAACCACTCGCAGGTGTGATGCCAGACCGGCAGAATCCGCGATGGGAGTGATTGCCCCCCCAGCATCCAAGTCGCACTGACTGGCTGCCGCAGTTGAAAGCGTCTCGGAATTCGTCAAAGGGAGCACCACCGGATCAGGTTTCGCACAGGACAGCACATTGAAACGCCGGCCAACTTCAATTCAGATTGCTTGTTCATTGCCCAGCCGCCGCCGCCATGCATCAACGATCTGCCGAACCGTCTCATCGAGCGACACGGTGATGTCCCACGCCGGATAATGCTCGCGCATCTTGGAAAGGTCGCTGTAGTAGCAAATATGGTCGCCAATCCGGTTCTCATCGACATAAGAATACCTCATCGGCTTCCCGCTGTACTTTTCGGCAATCTTAAAGGCTTCCAGGATCGAGCAGGAGTTTGGGCGGCCGCCGCCGATGTTGTACACCTCGCCGCAGCGCGGCGAGCGGATGAACTCGTGGATGAACCGAGCCACATCCTGGGAGTGGATGTTGTCCCGGACCTGTTTCCCCTTGTAGCCAAACACCCGGTATTCGCGCCCCTCCAGATTGCAGCGGACGAGAAAACTCAGAAAGCCATGAAGTTCGACACCCGTGTGATTCGGTCCGGTCAGACAGCCACCGCGCAGCGCGCAGGTGGGCATGCCGAAATAGCGGCCATATTCTTGAACCATTACGTCGGCCGCGACCTTGGACGCTCCGAACAGCGAGTGCTTCGACTGGTCGATGCTGAAGGACTCCGGGATCCCGTTGGAATATTGGGGGTCGGCATAGTCCCAGCGGGTCTCCAGTTCCCGCAGCGGGATGGAATTCGGCCGGTCGCCGTAAACCTTGTTCGTGGACATGTGAACGAACGGAGCCGCCGGGCACACCTGACGCGCCGCTTCCAGCAGGTTGAGCGTACCCACGGCGTTGGTGTCGAAATCGTCGAAGGGAATTGCGGCAGCGCGGTCGTGACTGGGCTGCGCGGCGGCATGGACGATTGCGTCCGGCCGGACATCGCGCAGCAGCTTGAGAACTCCACCGCGATCCCGGATGTCCAACTCATTGTGTTGAAAACGCTGCAGGCTGGCTTCCAGACGCCGCTGGTTCCAACGGGTGTCGCCCGCCGCGCCAAAAAACACGGCGCGCTGGTTGTTGTCGACACCATGAATCTGCCAGCCCTGAGCATCGAAATAGACACTGACTTCCGATCCAATCAGCCCTGAGGAGCCGGTGATCAGGAGTTTGCGGGTGGTGATCATCAGTGCTGATTGAGGCCTTCTTGAATTGCCTTCTGAAGTTCAAGCGTGGGCTGCAGCTCCGCTCGAATCAAAGTCCTCATTCGGACCGGACGGTCGACGGGAACGAGCCGGCGTGGACTTCAACACGGGCCATCTCCCAGTCTGCCTCAACCATGAGCCTCGCCAGGTCGGCGAAGGTCGTTTTTGGCTCCCACCCGAGCAGATCACGGGCCTTTGAGTAGTCTCCCAGCAGCAGTTCGACCTCCGTCGGGCGGAAGTAGCGGGGGTCGATTTCGACGTAATCTTCCCAGTCGAGCCCCAGGGTGCCGAAGGCGACGTCCAGGAACTCGCGAATCGTGTGCGTTTCGTTGGTGGCGACGACGTAGTCGTCGGGCTCGTCACGCTGGAGCATGAGCCACATCGCCTCGACGTATTCCTTGGCGTAGCCCCAGTCGCGGCGGGAGTCGAGGTTGCCGAGATACAGCTTTTCCTGCAGCCCCTCCTTGATCCGGCCGGCGGCGCGGGTGATCTTGCGGGTGACGAATGTTTCGCCGCGGCGGGGAGACTCGTGGTTGAAGAGGATCCCGTTACAGGCGAAAAGGTCGTAGGCTTCGCGGTAGTTCACTGTCTGGTGGAAGGCGAAGACCTTGGCGCACGCGTAGGGGCTGCGCGGCCGGAACTCCGTGGCTTCCGACTGCGGGGCCTCGCGGACCTCGCCGTACATTTCGCTCGAGGAGGCCTGGTAGACCCGGACCTCCTTGCGCTTGTTCAACTGCCTGGCGGCCTCCAGCACGCGGAGCGCGCCGTTGGCGACGACATCCACGGTGTAGAGCGGATTGTCGAACGACACACGCACATGACTCTGCGCGCCGAGGTTGTAGATCTCGTCCGGCTCGATGTCCAGCACCAAGTTCGTCAGGCTCTGGCCGTCCGCCAGATCTCCATAGTGCAGCTTAAATTCGGCACCCTGCTCGTGCGGATCCTGGTAGATCCGTTCCAGCCGGCCGGTGTTGAAGGTGCTCGCGCGGCGCACCATGCCATGCACTTCATACCCCTTCGCCAGCAGGAGTTCGGCCAGATAGGACCCGTCCTGGCCCGTGACGCCGGTGATAAAGGCTTTGCGCCTGCCGGTTTCAGCCATTCAATCGCACCTTCAAGGGAGGCAACTCGGTCATTCCGGCTGGTCTTCGTACCAAGCCACGGTTTCATCCAGGCCCTGCTTCAGACTCACCTGCGTCTCAAAGCCAAATTCAGCCCGAGCCCGCGCCGTGTCGAGGCAGCGCCGGGGTTGCCCGTCCGGTTTCGTATGGTCCCAGCGGATCTGGCCTGCAAAGCGACAGAATTTGGAGATGGTTTCCGCGAGGTCTCGAATAGTGATCTCATGGCCGGAGCCAAGATTCACCGGATCAGGCTTGTTGTAGCTGTCGGCCGCGAGCAGGATGCCGCGGGCGGCGTCGTCCACATGCAGAAACTCGCGGGAGGCCGAACCGGTGCCCCACACATCCACGGAGTCAGCGCCCGCCCGGCGGGCGGTGACAAACTTGCGAATCAGCGCGGGGATCACGTGGCTCGATTCCGGATTGAAATTGTCGCCGGGCCCATAGAGGTTGACCGGCAGCAGTGTGACCGCGTTCAGCCCGTACTGCTGGCGGTAGGCCTGCGCCTGAACCAGCAGCATCTTCTTGGCGAGCCCGTAGGGCGCATTGGTCTCCTCGGGATAGCCATTCCAGAGATCGTCTTCACGAAACGGGACGGGGGTAAATTTGGGATACGAGCAAATCGTTCCCACAGCCACGAACTTCTGCAGATCGTGTCGGCGGGCCGCCTCCATGAGCTGCAGGCCCATCATCGCGTTGTCGTAAAAATATCTGCCGGGATTGACGCGGTTCGCTCCGATGCCGCCGACGACCGCAGCCAGGTGAAGGACGATTTCGGGCCGAAAATCAGCGAACATCTGTGCGATGGCGCGAGCGTCACGCAGGTCGTATTGCGCACTGCGGGGCACGTCAATCCGGAGTGGTGCGTGTTGTTCAAGCTGGCGGCACACGACTTTGCCGAGGAAGCCCGCGCCGCCGGTAACGACGATTCGCTTGCCCTGGAGAGCACTCATGAGTTGACTGTCACCTCGGGTGTGACAGGCGCACTTTCGAGCGGATCCTCAGGCTCAGTTTCCATCGGCTCAACCTCTTTGGCCTGCACCGCCTGTGGCAACACCCCGCGGAGCAGTTCGGCGAAGCGGTCGGTCATCTGGCGGCGGTCGTATTCCCGCTCCGCGAGGCCACGCGCCAGGCGCCCGCGGTCGGCGAGTTCCTCGCGGTTGTCCGCACACCAGCGGAGCTTATCCGCCAGCAGGCCTGGAGAGCCAGATTCCACAGTGAAACCAACTTCTTCGTCTTGAATGATTGTGGCCAGCTCAGAGGAGGCCGGGGCGATCGCCAGGACTGCCGTTCCCGAGGCCAGAATTCCGTAAAACTTGCTCGGCATCAGGCATTGGCCGACAGCCGGATGCATGGAAATCAAATGCAGGTCGGCGGCACTCAAACTCTCGGCCAGCGCGTCGCGCGGCTGATAGGGGAGAAAGCGCACATTCGACAGTTGCAGCCGTTTGGCCTGCTGTTCCAGACTGGGTTTGGCGGCCCCGTCACCCACCATCAAAAACTCGATGTCGGGCCGGTCATGCAATTGGGCCGCTGCCTCCAGAACATTTTCAAGACACTGCGAAAGCCCCGTATTCCCCGAGTGCATCACCACGAACTTCCCATCCAGGTTGTGTTCGCGGCGAAATGCATTGTTTTCCTTGACGGGAAACACCCAACGGGTGTCGACCCAGTTGGGTATGGAGACGATTGACTCGGCGGGAAGACCCCAAGCGGTCAGCTTGGCTTTCATGTCCTCGCCCAACACCACGATCCTGTCCGCATGTCGGTAGGCCGCCAGCAGTCGGCGACGTATCAGTCCAGTCAGCCAGCCCTCGCGGACTTTGCCGAGAGCCACGGCGATGTCGGGATAGATGTCCTGCAGGTACACCACGAGCCGGGCGCGGTGCCACCATTTGAGCCACGGCCCGGCCAGGCTCAACAAGAACGGGTCGGTTTCGATGACAAAGACATCGGGACTTCGCACCCGCACGGCGCGAAACACTGCTGCCGCCAAAAAGCCGACAAGATTGACGGCACGACCGGGGAGTGAACGCTTGCTGAACCGCGGATGCCGCACGCGTTCAATAGTCACCCCATGCCGCTGTTCCCGGCCGGAGCGCACAAAGGTCTCGTCACGGGGATTCTGATTAGGCTGTCCGACGATGGCGGTGACGTCACACTCCTCCGCCAAATCCTCACAAAGGTCAGTGAGCAACTGGCCGGTTGCCTCCGCGTCGGGCCAGTAGGACCGATTCATGAACACGATGCGTGGACGCCGTGTGGACGTCCCGGCACCGCGCGTGGCTGCCCTCGCGGCAGTCATTGCGGCTGTCGTGTCAGATGGAGACAAACAAAACGCTCCCAAGGATCCGTGATTGCATCACGCGGGCCGAATTATTCCGCCGGTTCGACATCGAAATCCTCAAGACGCACGGTCGCGCCCTGCTGGATGAAATTGACCGAGACCAGCAGCATCGTGGCTCCGTTTCGCTCCAGAATCGTCCCTCGCAGTCCGGCGAGCCTGCCCGACTTGATGAGCACCCGGGCACCCGGCTGCAGTCGCGCTTCGACCGTCAGGGGCTCATCGCACTCGATGAGCTTGTGGATCTGGCGAAGATCGCGCGTCAGTCCGGCACTGTCGACGACTGGGAGAATTCGGGAGACGCAGTTTGTCGACAACGTTTTGTAGCGGCTCTCGGCGTCACCGTGGACAAAGACGTAGTTGGAAAACAGCGGCACATACGACGTGCGTGTCCGCCCTTGGGGAGAGCGCACGCGGTGCGGGATGACGGGGCAATAGCACGGAATCTGCAGTCCGATCAGTTTCCGCATGAGTTCCTTTTCATGGCGGGAGACCGTATAGACCGCCCACCAATGGTCAGTCGCCTCTTGTTCCAGATCGGAACGCGCCAGCAGATTTGGCGGATAAATGTCAACTTCACGTGCGAGAATGGGCATGATCGCATTTCGCGCCGCATTCGGCGCGCACTCCGTTCCTTTGGGTGACATGCACCCCAAAACACTTCGTCCATGAACCTCACAGATGGCGAACCCACAGACGGATCCTTCCGCTTGCAGCCAGCCCTCGCCGCCTTGTGAGGAAATCGTGCGACGATTTCACCTTAGCGGCGCGACTGTCAAATGAGAATAGCTCAACAAACCACGTCCGCAACCAATGCCAAAGGTCAATTCACAACATCCATAATCGTTGCAACCAGCAAATCCTGCGCATTTTGTCCATTCGGATTTCAGCCAGGTTGAGTGGCCATGGACTCCGAGGAAAGCGGAAGAGTGGAAGCCTCCCGCAACAGGCTCGGGCTGACTGGAGAATCATTCAGCAACGCAGCCGACTGCTCGGTGAGCAGGCCAATCATCTGAATCTCGAATGGACGCAGGCCGGCAATCAAATCACCCATCCACGTGCAGACAAAGCTCTCTGAGCAATGGCCCGAAATGTGCAATCTCCCCACAACATTTTCATGAACGAAGAGCGGAATGCTCGTCGTCCACTGATCGCTATCCGCCCCGGGGTGCTTCCGCCGCCAGTTGGCGTGATACTCTTCGTTCAGGGCCGGAAGATTCACATTCAACTGGATTGAGCTCAAATCGAAACGTTCGGCATAAACAATCAATGTGGCCCAGAGTTCGTCCCAATCGCGAGTCCCTGTCAGCCTGGCCACGATGGGGCGCTGGCCGATGCGTTCGGCCGGACTTTTGAACGGCATGAACGAGTGCAACAGGGACTTGACCCGGTGCCCCAGCATCAGGCATTCGGAATGACCGAACAGGCGCGTCAGGATCATGATTCCCAGCACCAGGGCGGCGCTGAGAACGGCAAACCATTCATTTTGCAGCATGACGCTGATCAGCGCCCCTCCCGCGGTGCAGGCGCAAAGCACGCCAATCCAGAGCAGGGTCTTGCGGCCGCTGAATCCGCGCCGCAGCAGGCAATGGTGCAAATGCCCGCGATCCGTTTCATAAAGGCTGCGACCGGTCAATTTCCGCCGTAGAATGGCCATGCTGACGTCGAAAATTGGAATCGCCCACATCACGGCGGGAGCTGCAAGAGCCACGGTTGCGGGCCCTTTCAAGGAACTGCGAATCGCCAGCACCCCCAGCAGCAGGCCGATCAGCATGCTGCCCGCGTCGCCAAGAAAAATCGATGCGGGTGGAAAATTGTAGACCAAGAACCCCAGCAGCGACCCGCACAATGCCAGCGCGATTACCGCATCCACGGGATGGCCGGTGGCCCACGCCATGCCCGCGATCGCCAGGGAAAGAATGACCCCCACGCTCGTCGCCAGCCCATCAATTCCGTCAATCAGATTGAAGGCGTTGATCGCCCCCAACAGCCAGAACATGGTGAAGGGAACCGACAACAACCCCAGCTCAATGCTCCAGCCAAAGAGCTGGATGTGGTTCACGCTGAGGCCCGCGAAAATCAACAAACCAACAGCGGCGACCTGGCCCGCCAGCTTCTGCCGTCCGCGCAGTCCGAACCGGTCGTCAATGAGTCCAACAACCACGATCAGGAGGGCCGCCGCCCCCAATCCCACGAAGAAGCGCGCGTCCTGTTGAAACGCCGACCCGCTGAGGGAGGTCCAAGAGCACACCACCCACAGGGACGCAATCGAACCCAGCAGCACGCCCACGCCTCCGCCAAGGGGAATGATGGTGTCGTGCAGCTTTCGGCGGCCATCGGGAGTGTCGACGATGCCAAGTTTTCCGGCGACGATGCGAACTGCCGGGGTGAAGATGCAGGTGGCAATGAAAGCAATGCCGCCGACCAACCACGGAACAATCACAGGAACCTCACAAGCGGAAGCCAACTCATACTGCAGGTCTCAGAAGATGCGTGACGACTTACACCTTGCTCAAGCTTCAAATCACCCTGCCTGCGAGAAAGCCAGCACCAAGCGTCGCGGGATCGATAATGCCGCAGCATGACTTGGAGAAGGCGACCAATTCGATTCACCCTTTCGAGCCTAATGATCGCACCAAACAGGAGGCAACAGAAATATTCTCACTTCACCAGAACCTGGAGTTGCGTCGCGCCACCTGTGCGTTGCCAGATCCATTTCAGGGCTCAGATGATTGCATGAATTGACAACCGTCGTGATGGTCACGGCCAGCACGTGGCCTAGTTGCAATTCCGATTGGTGGCTTTTTCATGGCGCGGCAAGTACGTAACCCGAGCGCGGATTTGGACCGGCTGAGACAGGTCAAGGCGGAGATTGACGCGTCATGCGTCAGAGATTCGTCACGCCTCTAGGGGGTGAGGCAGTGGGTCTCGCCAAGGATGGATCCAAGCTCTTATGGATACCTATCAGTGGCATTTGATCAGAATCCCTGGATACCTAAAGGTGGGAAACAGCAACCGTGATATTAGCCCAGTCAGTGGGATCGCTCGAGAGGGCCATGGCGATGTGTATTGTTTTAACGCAGTTGGGAGGAGTTTCAATAGCGCCTCCTGAAAAATAAGAACAATTCGTCAATTTTTCATCAGGCGATCAGAGGCTTTCCATCTTCAAAAACCAGTTGACAGTGTCCCCTAGGCCCTCTGTAAGCTGGATTCGTGGCTTCCACCCAAGCAATTCGTGTGCCAGCCGACCGTCGACAAGATTCGACATCAGGTCCCCAGCGCGTGCGGGGCCGTGTCCCGGTGCGGGGATCACCCCCTCCTGGCCCGCAGAATGACGGGCAGCCTGGCAGGAGGTGTAAAGTTCCCCGGCCAGTTGGTTCACATCCGTCGGCACCCCGGTGCCAATGTTACAGGCCACAAATGGCGTGGGTAACGGCAATTCCAGGGCCAGTCGGTTTGCCTCAGCCACATCTGTCACATAAACATAGTCGCGCACGCATTCACCCGCGCCATTGATCATGGCCTGCTCTCCCCGCAGCATCTTTTTGCAGAAGATTGCGACCACCCCCGCTTCGCCATGGGGGTTTTGGCGCGGACCGTAGACATTCGAATACCGCAGCGCCACGGTTTGCATGTTGCCCTGAGCTGCAAAGTATCTCAGGTACCGCTCACCGGCCCATTTGCTGATCCCGTAGGGAGACTGGGGGTCGCAGTGCGACGATTCGGCGGCCGGCTCGAAGACGTCCCCATAGAGCACCCCGCCTGACGACGCAAAGACAAATCTTTTGACGCCTGTGCGCAGTGAGTTATCCAGAGCATTCAGCAGCCCAACCACGTTGATTCGAGCATCGAACGCCGGCTCCCGGACAGACCGGCTCACTGAAAGCTGCGCCGCCTGATGGCACACCGCATCCGGACGTACGAGAGCAAAGACACGCGCCATGCCCTCGGCATCGCAGATATCGATGACATGCAGAGGTACGGAGGCTGGGAGATTGTCGCGCAGACCCGACGACAGGTCATCCACAACAACGGGCTCATGGCCCGAGGTTAGCAGCGTTTCAACGACATGACTTCCGATAAAGCCCGCACCACCCGTGATCAAAACTCGCATGTGAAAATCCTTTGGCAATCCTTTGATTGAGACGTAAATGTTCAGGCTGCAAAAAAAAACCTCATGCACCTGAGTTGTGCATGAGGTGGATCAGTCAGCGCCGGGAGAATTCGTCCTCAGAAAGTCTGACCGCCGGATCAGAAATCATGCCGGATTATCGCCTGCTGCTGGGGCTGGCGATCCCACCTTTGGCAAACTGGGCGTCAAGAGTGCCATCCAGAGCACCACCGAGCCCCCCGTCCAGTGTCCCATCAACAGGCAGGGGATCAAGACTGCCAACAATTGGATCGACGCTGCCAGGAATTGGGTTCGATGGCAGCAGCGGATCAACGCTGCCCCCGGAGCCACCCCCGCCATTGTCAACTGGCTGAGGGAGAACCTCAAGTCCGGTCCCCGTCGAGACTGGGGGCACTGCGGCAACCCCACCGGCGGCTGCCGAGCCACCAGATGCCGCCGCGGCGACTCCACCAGCGATCCCTCCACCTGCAGCAGCCACGGCGATGCCTCCCCCACCCGCACCACCTGCTGCCCCCGTTCCAGTCCCTGTCGGATTGCTCAACAGATTGACAACTCCTCCGACAGAATTGGGAACGCTCAGGTACTGACGGACATCAGTCCACGGTGAGGCGGAAACATCAAAATCTTCAAGTGCTGTGGGGGATTCACTGACGAACTGCGCTGGAACTTTCCCGCCGCCAATGTCCGATGTGGATTCGTCGCGCGAGACTTGGTCCGCCGACAGAATGGTGATTCCGGTCGCGCTCAACCCGAGCGGACCCGTCGCGATCAGCGAGTAGTTGCCTGGCTTGGGGGTGCCCAATTCAACAATGCCGTGTTGATCGGCCACAGATTCGCCAACAACCCGCCCGTCGCGCACGAGGTACATTGTCAAACCACCGCCGGAAACCTGCTCTGTGTGCCCAGCCCGTTGATGAACAAGCCGTCGACGAAAGTGACCGGAGACATCCAGTTTCACTGTGTTCCTGGAAGGCCCTGTGGCTGCCTCCACAGTCGGCTGTACGAGTTGCTCGCTGGATTGGATGTTGCCAACGGGCTGCTGACGCACAAGCTTTGCCAGCAGCGTCACATCGCGTACCGGCAGAACGACCGCTTCAATCATCGCATCACTGATCTCTTCGGAGTTGGTCGGCAATACTTGAATTTGCGACGAGAAGAAGCCGTCTGGACCACGCGCGATCAACGAATACAGCCCTGGAGACAATCCGGCCACTTGCGCCACCCCGCCAACGCCGGGTTCGGCCGTGGCTTGAGTCTGGCCGTTGCGGACGAAGTACAGGGATAGTTTTTCGACAGGAATGAGAGTCCCCGTGGCGTAATCCGGGTGACTCACCTTCACGGGCAACAGTCCGTCACTTCCCAACCGGGCGTGAAACCGGGCCAACCCTGCTTTTTGAACGGCGATCGCCGCACCTGTCCCCCCCGCCTCGATGGCAGGATTGACTTGACCGACCGCACCCGCTTGCACAGCATTTGGCGGATTCTCCACCGATTTCCCCGGGGGTGTCACGGCAATGACCGCGCCGCTGGTAAGCAGCACGCCGATGACCGCGGAAACACACGCGATCGAGCCCGTCGTTGGACGATTCATGGTCACTCCCCGACAATGTGTCGAAACCCCTAAACTATGCAAAAAATGCGGATTCCGTTCCTATCGCAACAATCAGTGTATTCAGCCAACTCCGCGAATGTCAACTCTATCGTTGGCATTTCGGAGAGCTTGGGAGGTTTGTGGCGGCTTGTCGGGATCTCTGTGGTCACACTGACACGAATTGAGTCGCTTGTGAGTCACTCGAACGCACCCCACTGCCAATTCCATCTGCATAAATCCGCAGTCTCAAGGAGTCTTACGTTCCACAATCAGGGCTTCCGCTTGAAGCCAAACAGCGAGATCACATGGCAACCGGGGGAATGATCAGGCTCGCCAACGTCGGGCTGCCACCTACCAAAGTGCTCGGGGAAAAGATATTCCGCGTGCTGGACCGGGAATGCCATGCGGTAGGTTCGACCCAGCCGGAGTGGCGGCAATCCCTTGATGACTCCCCAGAAAGTCAGCCTGCTGGCAGGATTTGAGCGCGGCGGGGCGTTACATTCCGTTGAGGCTGGCACTGTGGCTGACTGAACCGCATGCGGGCTGATTCCACCAACCGCTTCTGGACCAGTCAGCACTGCAACTCTGCGACGCGGGGAGGCATGGGGGATGTCTCGGGAAAGATGCCTTCGCCTTTTTAAGCGCATGGCAACGCATGCCCTCAAGAGAATCCGAAAGCCCGCTTCAAAAGTAGAAATCTCTGCTTTAGCACGTCGGCCTGGTCGACTGCGGTTTCTTCAGGCCGGAAGTGAGGAGCGTTGGGCATCGGTTCACTTTCCCGCGCCAGGCCGGCCGCCAATTCATCCCCGCCTCTCCGGGATGGAAGCTTCGGGGCAGATGCGGCCGTCCGCGGTTTCAGACCGCGCCGCCTGGCCGGCCCGGTCCTGCGGGGTTTCGGTTGCCTCGTCAGCGCCTTGACGGGACCCAGCACTGCTGTAGACAGGGAGATCAGCGCGTCCAGTTCCCCGGAGTCGATAAAACCGGCCTCTCCCCGCCTCCGGCCCTGCGTGGCTCGTTCCAGGATTGAAAGCTTCAAATCTTGGAATTCCCGCACGGCAGCGGCGCAGATGGCAATTTGGACCCGCCTCAGGGGCTCGGAGGAGAACTCCCCCAGTGCCAGCAGCGGATCGATCAGCCTCCGGTCCGTCAGTTCCAGCACATGCTCTCGGAGTTTGGCGAGCCGCCCGCCGCTTTCGCTCTGGCGGTTTGCAGTGCCGGAGCCCAGCGACTGCAGATAACGGCGCAGGGCGGCACCGGATAAATCGGCAGGCGCGGGTTCGGATTGGACTCGTGGAACAGAGGAAATGTTGCCGCCCAACATTTCAAAGACGCAGGCGCCAATCCGCCCGGGAGGGAGAAACTTCAGCCGGGTGCGCAGAATCTCCAACCGATCAGGACTGGCCTCCGTGAAATAACACTGATTGACAAAGCGCTTGTGGCACCTCAGCAACTCCGTGAACTGCTCTGCCAGCAGTCCCGCTGCTGAAAGGTTGGTCCCCGCAAAGTCTGCGGGGGACCACCTGGAAATGAAAAGTTTCAAGTCGGGTTCCAACTCGTGCAACATCAACAGGGGGCCGCCGTCGGCAGCAGCAGTGGAACTGGTGACGTCAATTGTGAGCGGTCCAGTCCGGCAGTGTGGCGGTGGGCTTCCAGGAGACTGAACAAGGCGCGGCGGCTTCTCCAAGCCGAGTCCGTCCCGCACCAACTCGTCCTGGAGGGGCGTGAGCTGCCAACAGTCCACCCCCGGCAGGGCGCAGAGGCCGAGGGACCACAAGATCGCCAGGTCGACCATCTCGAAGACGAGCAGCACCACATCCTTAACGGTCGTGATCTGGCTTGACCGGTGGTGGTCCCACAGGGGTGCCAAAATTGAACAGCCCCACGGCGCGACACACCGCATGCCGACAATCAGGTCGTACGGGGGCGAATTGCTTTGTGCCCGCAGTGCCCAGGCCAGGGCCGATGGTTCGCGCAGCGGCTGGATGAGAATCGGGCGGGAACCAGGTTTGTCAGGATCGATCTGAAAGACCCCGGCAGCCATCAATTCATCCATCGGGAACTTCGCCGCCAAATCTTCGCGGAGCTTTTCGAGATCCGCGGGCAGCCGAAAGAAGGCCGGGCTGCACGGGATTTCGTGCCACGGCTCAGGCAGCGTGATTGGCGCTCCGCTCTGGATGACCGCCTCATAGATACTGGAGGCCGCCGCGCGAGTGGTTTTGGAAGGAGTCATGTCATGTGTTCCTTCGAAGAAATCCCCCGTCCACTGTGATCGTGGCTGGGTGCCGCAAGAATTGCGGATTCCACGACTGATCATCCTGAAAAGCCACCAGTGGGCAGAAGCACCAGTGAGCTGTGGATGACTTCAAAAAGCCACTTCTGCGGGTCGCCCAGGGCGGACGTTCTGTTCGATCGGCGGATCCTGGCAGGAGATGCGGTCACCCCGCGCGCCCCCGCCGTCAAATCGGATCGGTGGCCTCCGAAGCACCGCTGGTTCTTGGCCGCCGGGTTTCTCGGATCTCAATCCCGTGAAAATGAAACCCGGCCTGTTCCAGCAGGGGTGCCAGCTGGCGGCGGCTGGCTCGCATCGCGTCTTTGGCCTGCCGGCTCAGCTTCCGCAGTTCGCGGGCCGTCCGCACGCGGTGCTGCAATTCCTCTAATTCGCACTTAATCCGCTGCACGCGGGCAGGATCCGTCCCCAGGTAGACCACGCGCTGCCTGCCTTCCACCCGGAACCGCAGCTTGTAGATGGTCAATTGTTGCCCGCCCCGCTGCTCCCCCCCAATCCACCCCTGCCGAGCCAGGGCGCGGCATTCGTCGGGAGTGATGCCGAGGGCTGCGAGCCCGGAGTGGCCAGACTGGCCGGCGTGCTTTGGGGAGGTATTTTCCATGGCGATATTCCTTTGGAGAGCTTTTGCATTGATGCGGCTAATGCCATCAGTAGTCGGAGATCCTTGGGATCGGCGACCACTCCGATTCGTCCATTGGCGCGGTGATGCGCCGATCGTTCCATGAGCGCAAGCTCCAGTTCGTGGAATTGACGCGCGACTCCGGCGAGCGCAACCAGTTGATTCCGCTGAAGAAGATCCGGCGTCCTGCTGGCCCGCTCCTGGAGCGGATTCACCAGATCCAGTTCCGTCAGTTGCAGCAGTCGCTCGCGAAGCTTGGCGCAGTGCCGGTCCTTCCCGTCCGGGTGCATTGTCCGCGTGTCGACCAGCGCATCCAAGTACAGCCGCACTGCGGCTGCGTACGACTCCGCCAGCGTCTCAGTCGAACGGCTCGGCGGATATGGAGAACGCGATTCGTCCAGCATCTCAAGGACGTTACTGCTGATCTGTGAGGGCCGAAGAAATTTGAGCTGGCTGCGAAGCGCTGGCAGCTTGTCGAGCGGGGGCTTGGTGACGAACACCTGGCAGTCATCGTGACCCAGTTGGGACAGCAGCGTGTGAAACTCGTGGGTCATCTGCCGTGCTTCAGGCAGATCCACATTGGTCCATTCGCTGGGAGACCAGTGGCTGATGCAAAGCTTCAGGGGCTGCATGAAGGATTCGCCAAGTCGCAGTTCCCGGCACATCAAGAGATATTGAGGCCGCGTGAGCGTGGTGCAGTCCATCGCCGGCAGCGCAAAGACTCCGAGGGACCACAAGACCGCCAGGTCGGCCATGTTGAAAACGACAAACGCGCTGTTCTCTGCAGCCATGAGCAGGCCAGCACTGCGGTGGTCCCGCAGCGGAGCTACAAATGACAGCCCCGCTGGTGCGACACTTTGCATCCCGGCCACCAAATCGTACGGATCGGATTTGTCTTCCGTGCGCAGCGCCCAAACCAGGGCACCTGGCTCCCGTAGTGACTGGCGGAGCGCCGGCCCCGCAGATTCGATCTGGTACACCCCCGCGGCCACCAGTTGCTCCGGCGAAAATTCTGCGGTCAACTCCGCGCAGAGGCTCTGAGGATCGCCGGGAAGCTGAAAGAACGCCGGGCTGCAGGGAATTCGGCGCCATGGATTGGGGAGCACGAACGGCGTCCCCATCCTCTGAACTGCCGCATAGACCCGCCCGGTGACCGGATTTGCTGGAGAGACTGACGTTGCCATGGGGCAGTCCTTTGCTGGGGCAAACTCATCCTGACGATGACCAAGAGACACCCACGACGTCGATCCATCATTTCTTGCGGCACTGGTCATTCGCCGCAAATCATGTTCCTCAATCATCGGCAGGCGAATCGCACGGATCGCCCAGGGCCTTCAGAGGCACCGCGATGACATCGGGAGCCGCTGATTTGGCGTACGATTCCGATAACTTTAGATAGACCGCGGCCAGCCTTGAGACCTTGACGCAGGATTCGACGCTGAGGGCGGTCTCGTAAGGATCCATGGGCGGGTCAGGACGGTTGAGGTCCTGAATCAGCCTGCCGGCCAGTATTTGGGAGATGAGCAGGAGGTCTGCCGCGTGCGCTCCAACCACCGCCTCCAGGGGAGCCTTCTGCAGTTCCCCGTCCAGAAACTCGGACAGGCACTGCCCGCGACGATCAGCCCGCGCGGCGAGTCTGCTTGGTGGATCCAGCCATGAATCCTTCTGGGTATCCATACCGCCCCTTTGCACTTGTGAATGGTGCCAGCTGCGGCACACTCCTTGCGCCGCTCAGCCGAATTCTACGCGGGGGAAGGGCAGTCAAAAAGTAAAAATCCCATTTTTTTCGATTTTTTGTGGATCAGAATGGAGGTTTCCGGTTGTGAGGCCGGCCGCGACGACTGCTGCAACTCCACCAACAATGCCACCACTGTGGGTCTCGTGCAGAATGCGGTCGGCGGGTGGGGTACTGGGAAATTCGTTCCCGTGGAAGGACTGTCGAGGCGCAAATATGCCCATTCATCGTGGTCATGGACCGTCACAAGCGCCCGATCGCTAAAGAAAGGCGGCGGCGAAGCCGCCTCACGGCAGCCCCGCTGCCGCTGGAATGGGCATGGAACTACGGTGGACCCGGTAGTCAGCCGCACTATTGGCTGTGATAAGAGAAATCAGCTGAGAAACTCTCGGAGCCGTCCGTGAAACTCGCGCCGCAGTTGGGCGAACCGCACTGGCGTCAGCCCATCAGCATCGTGTCGAGGATCGCCAGCTGGTGTTTTGAGAGCGTCCGCCGAAACTCGGCGACATCCACGCGGAGAATGGCGGATTCCGCTGGCAGCGCGTCATCGTCCGGGAGCTGGCAAAGGTCCATTTCAACGCGATTGAGGTGCCGCCCGTCCCTGCAGTTCGCGTCGAGGCTTCTGACGGATTGGCGGAACTGGCGTCCAGTCCGCACATGCCTCACGGCAAAGGCTGCCAGTGTGTGCGGTGTGGCGCGAGCGTTGGGCAGGGGACTTCCGTCAGCGCGGTCACATCGCCCCACAGTTTTTCAAACGGGGTCGCCGGATACACATCCTCCTGCGAGGTGAATCCTGTTCTGTGGAGCGCCGTCAGGCATTCCGGCTGTCAAAGATACCCGCATCTGGCCATCGGCGCGTTGGCGTCACCCGAAGCCGGTCACCACTGCGGGCACCGGCACGCCGTTCGCTTCAAACAGCCCCGCAGTCTATCCGCCGAAAAACGGTTGTGGCTTCGCCACCTGTTCGTCTGCTCGCGCGGCCCGGCGAGCGATTCTGCAGTGTACGTCAGGGCTTCCACACTGAAGGCAGGTCGGAGTCCTCTGCTTGTGTCGCGTGGTGGTGTCGCACTGCGGACAGTATGCCTCAAAGTCCCGATTGGCCTCGTCCAGGACATTGACCGGTTGGCTGGCCGCGTTGGCGGCGATTCTTGCTTCAGACATGAATGAAAACTCCTGAAACGGTGGGAAGGGTTGGAATGCAACAATTCGCGCAGACATCTGCGGAAGCGGTGCGTGCGGGGTGACAGGCATTCCGGCAATGGACTGGGGCTTGCGCCGGACCGAATCCTCGCCGCACCCGATGCCGGAGGGCTCACTGAGAGCTTCCTCGACCAACCGCCTATCGGCGGGGTTCGTGCGCGGTGCCAGACGTCGCACTTTGCCCGGGGCTTGATCTGCCACCTGTTCCTACTTCTTTGTCCGCGACTCGAGAGATCCAATGGACCGGGCAGGATCCCGCATCCCCATCGCATATGCTGGAGTCTTTGCGTCCTCGGTGATGAATGTCCGGGGGCTAGATTTGATCGGCTCACCGCGCTGATTCCAGCGTCCGCTGCAGTTCGTGGAGACCTGCGAAATCCGCTGGGAATTCCTTCTCCGAAATTTCCGCGACCATTGTGGCGCTATCCCGGGTCTGTCGCCGTCGATAAACTTGGGGCACACACTACACGAATATCTGGTTGATGAATTACCGCCAAACATCCGGTGGTGACAGAACTTTCACCGAGTCTGAAAGCCAAGTTCATGAAGCAATCTTTCCTCGCTTTGACCGCCGTGTTGCTGGCTCAAATCACCTCACTTCACGCTGCCGATGATCCCATCGCCATCGGCTCGCGGCGCGAGCTATTCGTGGATCGATTGCTCGTCGGCGAACTCAAGAACAGTACGTTGAAACTCCACGAACCCCAGCTTGCCGAGCCATTGGTCAAGGACGCACGCCCTCATGGGCATTATGCAACTGTGCTGAAGGCCGACGACAAGTTCCGGTTTTACTACCGTGGGGACAAGAATCCGAAAGTGACTTGGAAGACGCACGGCATCGAGGCGTATCATGACGGCGAGGTGACGCTGTACGCCGAAAGCAAGGACGCGATTCACTGGACGCTCCCCAGGCTTGGTCTGTTCGAGCATCCGTCATTCCCGGAGGGCAACATCGTCTTGATGAATGAGTTTCTGGTGAACCACAACTTCACCCCGTTCATCGACACGAAGCCCGGTGTGCCTGCGGACCAGAAGTACAAGGCGCTCGGAGGAATCGCGTTCCAACCTCATCAAACATCGACACGCGACAAACGAGGTCCCGGCGGTCTGAAAGCGTTCGTTTCTCCCGATGGCGTGCATTGGAAGAGATTGCGCGATGAGCCGGTCGTGCCGGAGGAGTGGGGGAAATACTTCGACTCGCAGAACTACGCTTTCTGGAGCGAAAGCGAGCAATGTTACGTCTGTTACTTCCGCCGCTTCATCAAAGGTTGGCGAGGCATCGCCAGGACAACTTCGCAGGACTTTCTCCAATGGACCGAGCCTGTCGAAATGACGGCCAACCTTCCCGATGAGCATATCTACACCTCATGCACGCAGCCCTATTTCCGAGCGCCACACATTTACGTCGCCATGCCGACGCGTTTCATGGACAAACGTGGCGCAGCGACCGACATCCTGTTTATGACGACGCGGGGCGGGGATCGTTACGAGCGTGAGTTTCCCGAGTCTTTCATCCGACCTGGAATCGGGAAGGACGGCTGGGCTGACCGCGCGAACTACGCCGCGATCGGCATTCATCAAACGAGCGACACGGAAATGTCGATGTTCATCACCGGTGGCAGACGGTATACCCTCCGACTCGACGGATTCGTTTCAGTCAACGCACCGCTCTCCGGCGGCGAGTTCACCACGAAGCCGTTGGTTTTCAGCGGCAATCATCTGGAAATCAATTACGCTACCAGCGCCGCGGGCCAGATGCGCGTCGAATTGCAGGATGCCGACGGCAAACCAGTTCCGGGCTTCGCGTTGGACGATTGCGAGCCGATCTGGGGCGATCACATCAGCCGCACCGTGAAATGGAAGGCCGGTGATGATGTCGGAGCGCAGGCAGGCCAGACCATACGCATGCGATTTGAAATGAGCGACGCGGATTTGTTCGCCATTCGTTTTACCGGGAAATGAGGCCCATCGTGAAATCCGAAATCACAACCGTTACTGAACAATGTTTTTAGGGAGTCCCCGGCGAAATGAAGAAGGCCCCTTGGAAGCTGCTGGCGGGATGGCTGCTGTACCTGACTTTGACGCTTTGTTCTGCCGCTGCCGCAGAGCCTCTCGCGGTCGCCTCCCAGTTCGAGGGGGCATCGGTCAGTGGCGTCGAGGTCGACAACGGGACTCGCACGATCAAATTCATGCCGGGGGGCGATCCCGTGCGAGGCTGGCCTTGCTGGTGGTATTTCCGGATCGATGGGATCACTCCCGGCGAGACGATCACCCTGCAGCTGCGCGGCTCGACGGCGACCGTGGATAAGCCGAGGTCCCCTCTGCAAAAGCCGCTCGCGTCATCCTGGGCCATGCCTGCTCAAGCCACTTTTTCGATCGATGGCAAGACGTGGCTGCACACGGGAAAAGGCTCAAAGGATGGCGAGTTGATGATCTATACTCTCAGGCCGGAGGCGGCCTCGGTGTTCGTGGCGTGGGGGCCGCCTTACACTCCGAGCGATGCTGCGAAGTTCGTGCGTGCGATGAGCGAAAAGCATCCATTCGCCAAGGCAGAGGAACTTTGTCGGTCGCGCGGTGAACGCCCGGTGCCAATGTTGCACGTTCTGGAAGGTAATCGAAAGACAGAGCAGCGGTTCGGCATTTGGGTCCAGGCTCGGCAGCATGCCTGGGAGAGTGGCTCCAGTTGGGTCGCTCACGGCTTTGTCGAGTGGCTGCTGAGTGATGATGCGGACGCGGGCTGGCTGCGACAGCACGCGGAGATATTTATCGTCCCGATCATGGACGTGGACAACACGGCGACCGGCAACGGCGGCAAGGACGCAGTACCACAGGATCATAATCGCGACTGGTCACCGCAGCCTCACTGGAATGAGATCATCGCCGCCCAACGCAAGGTCGGCGACCTGATTGCCGAGGGGCGGATGGATGTCTTTCTCGATCTCCACAATCCGTCGCCTGACGATCCAACCTTTTTCTACATCCTGCCGTCTGATCTGCTGAAGGAACCAATGATCGGACTGCGCGATCGATTCATCGAACTGGCTTATGGACGCATCAGCAAGATCAAGCCACTGATTCCGATGAGCAATCGTCCGAAAGTTACGGGAGCCAATTATCATCCGCTGTGGCAGCAGATCAGCGCCAATTGGGTGAGCATGAACGGCAACCCCCATACCGTCAGTTTGTGCTTGGAGACGATTTGGAACGGCCCAAACAGCACCACCGAGGGTTATCGAGCCGTAGGTGCTAACCTCGCCGCAGCCACACGCGAATATCTTGGCGAACGACGCGAGAAACCATGATCCGACAACACCTGTTCATTCTGGAACTCGAACTCGTTCTGGTACTACACCCGCGACGACCTGAACCGCTTCATCGACTGCACCGTTCGGTTCCAAGCCAATCGATTGAAGAACTTCTTCCCGACTGATGGCACCACGAACACCAGATGGTTTACGTGAAGGCTGATCTGCTGAAAGTCGCCGGGCGGGTGCCGGGCGGCGTGGCTATTTGAGGGACTTACGCAAATCCGCTCGCAAATCAGCTCACTTCTGATCGAGATGCGATATGTAGGGCGCAGTGGCCCCCTCGCCGCGGCTCACCGTTTTGACTGACCCGTTCCGAGTTTCCCGGATCAGAGTCGCGAAGGGGTCGCCGTTGTAACACACTTCACTGAAGAACGTAAAAACCGACGAGTTGTCGGTGACAAACATCGGGGCGAGTTTGCCCGCGGTGGTCGTATAACTGAAGCCGCCGAGCAGTTCGCTCTGTCCACCGTTGCGAGTTTCCAGCAACGTGCCGCCACGTTCGGTTTTATAGCCGAGCACCCAGAACTGACCGCCATCGTTGACGACGTGCGTTCCCTCATTTTCTACGTTGAGCTGGCGTGCCCAGACGCGTTGCTTCTTCAGCTTGAGATTGTGGGTTACGAAATCCTCGAAGAAGAGTTCACCACTTTCAGCCTTGGCCGTGAATGTCAGGTCGCAGTCAGAGACGCTGCGGAACACGACCGTGCGCTGGGTATCGATTTCCAGGCCACCGTGCACGTAGGCGATGTGTTCGATGGAGACGACCGGCGCAGCCCCTTCGATAATCCGGAAGTCGGGTCTGCTCTTCCCGAAGTAGTCGATCATGCCTCCCACACCGATTACGCGCCGAACCTGACCGCGAATGACCACCGTCGACTGGAGCGCGTAGGAGCCGGGCAGGAAGACGGTCGTTGCGCCGGAATCGATGGCCTTCTGGATTGCGACGGACGAATCCGCTTGTCCCGTTGGGTCCGCACCGAAGCTGTCTACGTTGGCCCATGTCTGGGGTTCGTCAACTGGAACTTCCGGCGGCTCCTTGACGGTGAGTCTTAATGACCCCGGAACTGAGGGAAACGGACTCGTTGTCGGGTGCGAGCAATACTCGTCGATGTTCGGTCCAGCGCTGCCTGGTTTTTCTTCGCCGGTGATCCGCACGGCTGCAAACCAGTCCGGCGTCGTGACATCGCCCACGGCGCGCCCGAAGCCGGTCGTCTTGATATCACGCAGAAAGATGCGACCACCGTTGTAATTGATGATCGCGGGCCACCGGTTGGCTTCCCCCCGTCCCGCCAACTGAGCATCAACCAGGCACAGTGTGCCGTAACTGCGGATCGCGGGAACGGCGTTCTCAGTGCGCAGTCCGCGAATGCTGATCGCCTGCCCCTCGTTGTCGAAGCCGAACTGGGCTTGCCCGCGTAGAGTGATGTGTTCGAAAGTCTGTCCGTTCACAGCACGGGACGTACTGATACCGCGCTGAAACCCGGTCACTTCGCAGTTCCGCACGAGCAGCGGACCGTTCATATCCTGATGACCGAGATCGAGGCCGACGAGTCCGCTCCCTTCGCCCGCGACGAAGCGACAGTTCCGTACCGCGCCGGAATTGTTCGAGTAGAACTGCAGACCGATCGCGCCGGGATTCTTGTTTCCAACATCGAATGTGATGTCCTGGACGTAGTTGTGAAACCAGTCTGCCGAGCCGAAGCCACCACACCACATGATGCTCGCAGGCAGCTTCGGATCGGTGAAGGCTCCGTCTTTCAGGCGAATCACCGTCTTCGCGGCGTTCTGTCCCTGCAGGAAGTTCTTTCCCCAGGCGTCCTTGCCGGCCGAGTTCTTTTTCGACCAGCTGAGCGTCCTGGAAACCAGGTATGTCCCGTTTGGGAAGTAGAGCAGTTTGTGCTGCCCCATCACGTCGAACAGTGCCCTCTGGATGGCGTCGGTGTCGTCTGTGATTCCGTCGCCCTTGGCCAAATACGGGGCCTGTGTGACGTCGACGACCGCGTGACTCGCTGGGTAGGCGACGTTCGCGTTCTCATTGAGCCTGGCGCCAATGACGGGGCCGTCGGCTGCGAATGCGGTGGTCCATGCAAGACTCACCATGCCGAGAGCCAGTAAATAGGAGGGCCGCATAAGACGATCCTGTGACAGGTTGGAAAACAGACTTCAAGAGTGATCAACACAGAAGGCACTGGCAGGAGAGACTTTCGCCAGTGCCTTCGAACTCTTGGAATGAACACTACCGGTCGTCGGCCTCTGACTTGTCGTCTTCGACTTCGGCTGAGGAGGCTTTGATCGCTCGAATGGCGTGGCCGTCGTCGGAGAGCCGCAGCTTCAACGACGAACCACGCTGGAGGTCCGCCCACTTCGCGGGTTTGCCGTCCAGGGTGATGATTGTCTCGGCGGTCACTGCGAAGGATTGCTGCGTGGGTTGACCGTCGTCGTTGTCTTCGCGGCCGAACACCAGCTTGAGGCCATTCGCATTGACTTCCAGCAATTCGCCGTCGATCAGCGAGGCCTCGGCGGCGTCGGCTTCGATGGCATTGACCAGCTTGCCATCACGCCCAAACTCCAGCGGCACCTGCATTCCCGGCTTGAGATCACTGCGAGTCGCCGGCAGGCCTCCGATCCGCAGGATCGCATCCGGAGCGAGTTCCACTTCCATCGGCTTGCCACCGCCCTCGTCGTCATCGTCTTCCTCGACAATGACGATCTTGCCCGATGCGCCGACCGACTTGATGGAGGCGTCACGCACCGGCCCCTGGACATGAATTTCGCTCACGGTGCGATGGTCGTCACCGAGCCTGACCGAGACGTACTGCCCCGCCTTCAAATCGGCGAGCTGTCCCGCCTCAAACGCCGTCCAGATCTTGGCCTGAGCTGAAACGTCAAGGTTCAATAACGTGCCGAATTCTTCCAGCGCGATCGTGACGGTTGAGGGCTGGCCGGTGTTCACCGCGACGACCTGCCCGCGCAGCCCTTTCTCGAACCGCGCGGGTTCATCTCGCAACATGCCAAACGCGATGCCGCCGGCCGTCAGGAAAGACACCACCCAGACCGTGGCATATTTCAGCTTTTCGAATCCCATCATTTTCAGAACTCCTTGTGCTACTAAGGTTGCGGCGGTCGGGGAAATCCCGGCAGCCAGTGAGCTCGTCGCAAATGCACCGGCAGCCTGGGACGTTGCTGTGGCGAGAGTTGTCAGGCTGGCTGCCTGTGCCGTTCCGGGAACCAACCATGCTGCGAGCGCTGCGGACGTTAAGGTCACTCCCCGACGCAGCAGTCGCGACCGCAACTGTTCGCGTCCACGCTCGAGACGATCTTTCACCGTCACGACCGTGATTCCCAGCCGTTCGGCGACTTCGTCGCGAGTCAGTCCTTCGACTTGAGCAAGCAGGATCACTTCACGAAACCGGTCCGGCAACGCTGCCAGCTCCGCATCGAGAATCTCGCCCAGCTCACGGATCGCCACCTGACTGGCGGGGTTCGCTATCCGTGTTTCCGCACCGGCAGTTCGCTGTTGAGCAGCCTGGCCTTCAACCCCTCGACGTCGTACCGACATGGTCCTCAGCTTGAGTGCCGTGCGTCGTGCCGTCTGATGCAGCCAACCGGCGATGGAATCCTGCCATTTCAGAGACTTGGCCTTCCGAGCCAGGACAAGAAAGGTGGCTTGAAACGCATCCTCCGCATCGCTGGGCTGCCGCAAGACGCGTTGGCACACGTTGATCACCAACCCGGCATGCTGCCGCACCACCTCGGCGAACGCCGCTTCATCCCCAGCAAGAAAACGGGCCAGTAATTCCCGATCCGTTGCCGTCTCTGGTGAGGCAGCGTCGTGGCGATTGTCCGTAGTTGTTCTTGAGACCAAACCAACCATCCGCTGACCTCCCTGAGCATTCGCGACAAGCTCAGTGTTAGAATGCCGCCTCAGTGACCCGCGGCGGATAGAATTCTGGGAATTCTATCCGCTCCCACTCGTCTCGGCTGTCTCGTGGGGTACTTGCCGCAAACGAAATCAGCAGCTGAACGAGCCCGAGAACCCGACCGAAGACACCCTTGGCTCGAACGATTTGACCAAGGGCCTTCGGAGTGGCGACTGCGAGGTTACGAGTCCGTTCACGCCGCCCGCCCAGTCGCGACGAATAGATAACGTCTTTCAGCCAAACAGTCTCGTTGGCTTGAGGAGGCGTCTCCATCTCTGGTGGCAAGTGGCCACCGGCCTCGTGCGGGGGTTCCCGATTGTAACGCATTCGCCATTCCAGGTTGACTTATTCTTCACGCGGCCAGGAATGAGGCGGGGTCGAACTGCTGAAAATTGTGGGTCATGAGTGATTGGAGTTTTTCCCGGTGGTCGGTCGGAATTTTTCCCAGACAACCATCGATCGCCGCGCAGAAC
>JAKFUF010000087.1 GCA_021732845.1 Planctomycetaceae bacterium
GCAGGGACGGCAGGGACGGCAGGGGCGGCGGGGACGACCGCTGCGACAGGCACAGGACGAGCAACAGCGATCTCTGGTGTTGCCGCTTCGGCAGTGGCCGCAGGGGGCGGCGCGGCGACGGGTGCTGTGGTTGGATTTGCCGGCACCTTGGCGGTTGGCTTCGGCGTTCCCGCATTCAGGCCTGAAAAAAACGCGGTCAGGTTATCGTCTGGTTCGCCTATGGCCTCCGCCGGGCTGGCCACGGCGGCTTTCGCCGCCGGTGCCGCAGGTTCCGGCTGGCGGATCACCGGTTCTGATTTGGCGACCTTGGCCGCTGCTGTCACGGGGGCGGCGACCGGAACGATCGGTGTGGCAGCAACTGGAGCAGCGGTCGGGGGGACGGCGGCAGTCACGGGGCTGGCCGCGACTGGTTTGACAACATCCGACTTGGCCGCACTTCGCTCGGGGGCTGTGGCGGCGATCTTTCCCGAACCCGGCTTCGCGGCCACGGTTCCATTGACCTTGGCTGAATCTGAAGGCTCGGCCGCGATGGGAACCTTGGCAGGCTGGGGTGCCGAAGTAGGCTTGGTGCCAACCGAAGTTTCGGCCAGACTGCTGAAAAAACTGGCGAGTTCCGCGTCTCCGTGCGCGGCGACCTGGCCAGCAGGCTTAATGGCCGATTTTGGTTTGGCCGGCGGTGCAGAGGCAACAGGAGTGACGGGAGGGGCTGCCGGAGCTTTCGGTGGAGGTTGGACAGGCTGCGGTGCCGGTTGCATGCCCGATTTCGAAGCTTTCGAGACTCCCGAGGCCGGCGGAGTCGCTGCCATGTTGCTAAAAAACGCCGCCAAGGCCGGGTCAATCTCCGCAGCAGCCGGTTTCGTCGCAGCGGCGGGTGTTGGAGCCGGCGTGTCCGATTTCGCACCGGGAGTGATCGTTGAGGGCTTTTGTGCGCTGCCACTTTGGGACAGCCGAGTATTGGACCCCGAAGCAGGCGTGTCGCCACCCGACATTGTCCCGGCCGCGATGACGGGATTCATGTCGCTCCACTCGGTCCCGCCGTTCTCGGTGAGCCACTGTTGCAGGGCGAGGGCCGTTTCACGCGCGGTCTGGTAACGGACTTCCACCTCCTTGGCCATCATCTTGTCACAGATGGCGATGATGCTGTCGGGAACATCCGGCCGGTCCTTGCGAAGCGACGCGGGCTCTTTCTGCTGATGCGCGAGCAGCCGCATGGCCATCGTGCCGTCCGGAAACGGCGGGTGCCCCGTGAGCAGGAAATACAGTGTGCAGCCAAGACTGTAGATGTCCGAACGGATGTCGACATTGTGGCTGTCGCGGGCCTGTTCGGGCGAGAGGTAGTCGGCGGTGCCGAGTACTTTCTCGTCGTGCTGGATGGTGAGCGAGTTCTCTTCACCCTCGTTAAAAAAACGGGCCAGCCCCAGATCCAGCAGCTTGATCGTTCCCTTGTCGTCCAGCAGCAGGTTGCCCGGCTTGATGTCGCGGTGCACCATGCTGGCCTTATGAGCGGCCGAGAGGCCGTCGGCGGCCTGCCGCATGTACTCGCACGCCTTCACATACGAAAGCACCCCGTTTTGCTGCACCAGCTCCATCAGGTTCTTGCCGGCGACGTATTCCATCACCAGAAAGTGGTTCTTGCCGTCGACATCGACATCATACGCCCGGACGATGTTTCGATGGTCGAGCGCCGCGACCGCCTGGGCCTCGCGGTGGAACCGCTGCAGATAAGAACTGTCTTCGACGCGCTGCTGCGGCAGGATTTTGATGGCCACCCGCCGCCGCATCAGCACATGCTCGGCAAGGTAGACCGAGCTCATGCCACCGGTTCCCAGCAGCGACAGGAGCCGGTATTTTCCGAGGAAAAACCCCTTGTGCTTCCCGGCCAGCAGCTTTTCCGCCTGCCAGCGGGTCAGGGAGTTCTTGGCGATCAACTGCTCCGCCAGCACCACTGGGTCTTCAATGTTTTGTCCGGCTTCCTGGAACCCCTTGCAGAGTTTTCGCACCTGCTCCAGATCGATCAAGCCGCTTTGCTTGACGAGGTTGAGAAACGACTCGGCGGAGAGTTTCGTCGACATGAAAAACAACCTGGTCGGGTGGCAACGCCAGAACGGGTCTGACCGACTTTTCGGTTCCTGGGCGACGTGCGGAACCGTCCCGGTGCTTCACTGGAATGAGGGTATCACCCGCGGAAGCGGGTTTCCAGCCTGTTCCCGGCGATCCGGGCGGTTCCATTTCAAGAGATGCTGTCTTTAACCCCTGCCCCCTGCCCGAACTGCGCTCTGCCGGGGTCAAGGCTCACTCCACCACCAGGACAAAGACATTTCCCGGTCCGTGGACCCCCGTCGTCAGCTTGAGTTCGATGTCGCCCGTCTTGCTCGGTCCGGTCACCAGGGCAATGTTCGACGGCAGGTCGGCCTTGCGGGTTTCCAGCGCCCTGAACAGGTCAAACAAGTCGGGCACGAGCTGGCTGGGTTCGAGAATTGCCAGATAGCGCGGCGGCAGCAGGCTGACCACGCGGCCCTGGCCGCGCTGTGAACACAGTGCCAGCGTGCCGGTCTCCGCCACCGCATAATCGGCGCTGGTGATCCCCAAGTCGGCAGCGAAGGCGGTCGTCCACCGCGATTCTTCCGACTCGGCGGCGAGCGTATCCCATGTTGTCGTTGTGACGCCCGCAGCCGCATAAACCGTTGACAGTTCCAGCCGCTCCAGCAGCGGGTGTCGCCATTGAATCACCCGCTGAATTGGCGCTCCACCGCCAGTATCGGCCAGGAACTGTGCCAGGAATTTACGTGCTGCCGCCGCTCCCGTGACCCGCGTGCCGCGACCGCCCACGGCAGTCCATTCCGCGAGGAATGAAGCCACGAGGTCTGTGCCCCCTCCCACGTAGGCCGTCTCGGCGGTCGCCAGCGGATTGACCGCCACGCGGTAGGCCCGGCCTTTGGCAGTCGCTTCACGAATCCGATTCAGGAAGGTGGCGCGGTCGGACATGGAGGGGAATGACTCAATGACCAATGAAGCAATGACCAAACCTGCCGCCATGCGTCTCTTAAGCGTCAAAACCGGAGTCATGTCCCGAGACTGGCAGGAATTGAGTGGCAGTCTTGAGAGAGGGGGTTATGACAGGATTGGAAGGATGAAACAGGATACGAGAGGATCTTGTGATTGACGGTTCCGACAAAAGTCCCGTCTCTGAATTTGATGCAATTTCAAATTTCAGATTTCAAATTTCACAGTAAAACGCTATTTCGCAATATTCGCTCTGCGGGGGAGAAATTGCGTTCGGACCATGGAGTCTCAGCCGACAGTTCGATGTGGCCGCACAGACTGTGAAATTTGAAATTTGAGATTTGAAATCATCTTTTGTCGGACACCTCATGTTTGAGATTGGATTCAAACATATCCTTCTTTCATCCTCTCCCATCCTTTTTCATCCTGTCCCATGTCCCATGTCCTGGCTATCTCCCATCAACCCGATGCTCCCGCCCCCGCTGCGTGAATCACCGCAGCATCTGCAGAAACTCACCGAACAGGTACTGGCTGTCGTGGGGACCGGCGGCGGCCTCGGGGTGATACTGGACCGCAAAGGCCGGGACATCCTTCAACCGGATCCCTTCAGGAGTCTGGTCGTTCAGGTTTTGGTGTGTGACTTCCACATTGCTCGGCAGTGTCTTCGCATCCAGTGAAAAACCGTGGTTCTGCGTGGTGATCTCCACCCGCCCGGTTTTGTGATTCACGACCGGCTGATTCGCGCCGCGATGGCCGAACTTCAGTTTGTAGATCTCCGCGCCGGCTGCCAGTCCCAGCAGTTGCTGGCCGAGGCAGATGCCAAACACCGGCTTCTTGCCCAGCAACCCCTTGATCGTGTCGATCGCGTAGTCCAGAGGGCGGGGGTCGCCGGGGCCATTCGACAGGAACACGCCATCCGGTTGATGCTCCAGCACTTCTTCTGCGGTGGAGGTGCCGGGAACCACAGTCACGCGGCAGCCCTGGCTGCACAGGTGCCGCGCGATGTTCCACTTCATCCCATAGTCAATCGCCACCACATGCGGTGGCTTGGCGAAGCCTGGGGCCGCATTGACCGGGTACAGAGTCGCCAGTGTCCCCAGCCGTTCACCCCAGTTGTACGCCGCGTCCGGCATGACCTCACGAATCAGGTCGCGACCGACAAGCCCCGGACTGGCCTGAGCCTTGGCGATCAGCGAGGCGTCGTCCAGATCCGTCGTCGAGAGCACACCGCGCATCGCACCACGGATGCGGATATGCCGCACCAGGGCCCGGGTGTCGACGCCTTCGATCCCGATCACCCCGGCGTCGCGCAGGTAGCCATCCAAGTCCTGCTCCGAGCGGTAGTTGCTCGGCTTGCGGCACAGTTCGCGGATCACGAACCCCTGAAGAAACACCTTGCCGCTTTCGGCGTCGACGGCGTTCACACCGTAATTGCCGATCTGCGGGTAGGTCATCGTCACAATCTGGCCACAGTACGAGGGATCGGTCAGGATCTCCTGATACCCGGTCATGCTGGTGTTGAACACCACCTCGCCGTCGACTTCGCCGCTGGCTCCAAACGCCAGTCCAGAAAAGACTTTGCCATCTTCCAACGCCAGCTTCGCGGTTTGTTCGCTCACGGTAATTTGTCAGACCTCTGAAAAGGGATGAGACCTGAAGATATCTGGACCGGTGGGAGATGACAAATCACATACCCGTGACTTACGATTCTTTAAAACTCGTCTCTCGCTGCAAAACCATGTCTGAAGAACCGTTGAGATTGTCCAAACTGATGGCCCAGCGCGGCTTGTGTTCGCGCCGCGAGGCTGACGCCTTCATTGAACGCGGATTAGTGTTCGTCGATGGAGTGCGTGTCTCGACGCTTGGGGTCAAGGTCCTGCCCACGCAGATTGTGACGCTGGATCCGCAAGCCACGCGCGAGCAGCAGGGGCTGGCAACGATTCTGCTGAACAAGCCCATTGCCTACGTCTCGGGCCAGCCGGAAGAAGGCTATCTGCCAGCGGCCTCGCTGATCACCGCCGAATCCCAATCGCCCGAGTGGCCTTCGCAACCGCTGAAGCAGGACCACTTCCGCGGGCTTGCCCCTGCTGGCCGGCTCGACATCGATTCCCGTGGCCTACTCGTCTTTACGCAGGACGGGCGGCTGGCGAAGCAACTGACCGGCGAAGACTCCGAGCTGGACAAGGAGTATCTGGTCCGCGTTTCGGGCACGCTCGACAGCACGGGGCTCAGCCGCCTGCGGCACGGCTTGGAACTCGACGGCCGCCCCCTCAAACCCGCGCACGTCGAGTGGCTTAACGCCGACCAGCTCCGCTTCATTCTCCATGAGGGCAAAAAACGCCAAGTCCGCCGCATGTGTGAGGCCGTCGGCCTCACCGTCACGGGTTTGAAACGGGTCCGCATCGGCAGGGTGATGCTGGGAAAACTGGCCGAAGGCCAGTGGCGGTTTTTACAGCCAGGTGAGGTGTTTTAAGCGTTTTCGCGAGCAACCGTGACATCAGGATACGTCACTGAGCTTCCGGTGCCGGCTCCTGGCTGGCTGCGGCAGGGTCTGACGCGGCGGGTTCAGGCGCGGTCGCCTCTGGCACCTCAGCTTCAGCGGCAACCGCTTCAGGTTTGCCAACCGTGATGAAGAACGTGGGGTGGATCCCGACCTCGATCGCCTGTTTTAACAGGGCGCTGGTGAAGGTTAGCGGTGTGCAACCCAAGTCGGGATCGATCCGGACCGGAAGGGAAAGCACAAATTCCTGAACCCCTGCCGTTTGCCCCAGTTCCCGCAGCGCGTCAGTGTTTGCCTTCAAAAACTCGGTGGCAATCTGGAACTGCTCTTCGAGAGTGTGGCTCTCGCCCTGCCCAAGTTCGACGCTCAGCCCGCTCGTTGTGATCTCGCCGCCTTCGGTGACATCGCCAGTCCGCCACACACTCGTCGGCTGCAGGGTCGTGGACAGGAGACAGGCGTCGACATCAAGTTCAGGCCCTTGTGCGAGGATCGCAAATTCATTCATGGCGTGACTCGTGACAGTCCAATAAATGTCTGTTTAGCAGGATTGTAGCGAAATCCGGGCGCAGGTGGCGTGTCACCGTCAAAATTGGCAGCGAAATGCCTTGGATCATCGCGGTTGCCCGTCCTTGGCAAAAAATTCGTCTCGTGTCGGTCGGAACAGCATGGTAAATTCCCCGCCCTTCAGGTTTTGGCGTGATTTTCGTACCTGCAGTGATGTTCAATGGGCCATTGCGAACTGGCAGCCCCCACGCGTAAACGGCGTCCAGCCGCCGCTTCGCTACCGCTGGACGTAAAGCCCATCGCACGTGCCGTGGGCGTGTTCGATCTGGCCACTCCCGCAACGCTCAAATCCGTATGTTTCGCCTTCCTTACGCTGGGAGTCTTCTGGCGGTTGGTGCGGTACACGCTGCAGTTTCCCATCTGGGGAGACGAGGCGTTTGTCTGTTTGAATTTTCTCGACCAGAACTACGCCGCCCTGATGGGACCGCTCAAGTGCGGACAGGTGGCTCCCCTGTTGTTTCTGTGGGGAGAACTGGCGGCCTACCAGTGGCTCGGCGGCTCTGAACTGGCGGTGCGATTGATTCCGCTGCTGGCAGGCCTGGGTTCGATGTTTCTGTTTTACCGACTGGCCTGGCGCACCCTGCAGCCCTTGGCCGCGACAATTGCGGTGGGCATTCTCGCCGTGGCCTACTGGCCCGTGGCGATGAGCAATACCGTCAAACCGTACTCCCTCGATCTGCTGATGGCGCTGGCCCTGCTGGTCCCCGCCGTCGAGTGGCTTAGGCAGCCAAGCCAATCCCGCTGGTTGACACTGCTCACCGGCCTGTGCCCGCTGGCGATTTTCAGTTCCTATCCGGCGGTATTCGTCGCCGGTGCCGTGAGCCTGGCGATCCTCCCCGAGTTGTTGCGCAACGCGCGGCGGCTCGACTGGGCACGCTACGCTGTGCTGAACCTGGTGCTGGTGGGAGCTTTTCTGCTGCATTTCGGCCTGGTGGCGACACGGCAGTTGAGTCCCGAGTCGGGAAGGCTGGAGTCTTATCTGCAGAATTACTGGTCGGATGGTTTTCCATCGGCGAACATCGGCGAATTCGGTCCGTGGCTAGTGCGAATTCACACGGGCCGGATGTGCGCCTACCCGATCGGTTCGTCCAACGGCGGCAGCGTGATTACAACGCTGCTGTTCGTCGTGGGGTTGGTCCGGCTCGTCCGCCAGCGGCACGCGAATACCGGATTGCTGGTGCTGTTGACCGCACCGTTCATTCTGAATTTCGTGGCGGCTGTCATGGGAAAATACCCTTACGGCGGATGCTGCCGGTTGTCGCAGCATCTGGCTCCGGCCATCTGCCTGCTCGCCGGTTGGGGACTGTCGACCGTGATCGAGCAATGCTCCCGCACCAGCCAGGACCAAAGGCGCTGGGTCGTGGCTTTGTGCATCGCCCTGGCTCTGGTTCCAGCCGTCGGCATGGCCCGCGATTTCTACAAGCCCTATAAAGATCTGCGGGTCCTGCACGCCCGCGAGCGGTTCCAACAACTGCTCGCCCGCGTTGCGCCCCATGACCGAATCGTCGTCTTGTGTCCGCCCGATCAGGTGGACCCGGTCCACCGGTGGCTCCTGTCCCAGTACGGCAACCGGATTGCATGGGACAGCCAGCCGGCCGCGGAATCCAACAAACCCGAACAAACAGTGTGGGGGATCGATTTCCACGGCGCCGCCTCACCCGACCTGCAAGCGATGCACTTCGGGCAATACAGCCTGCAACATGCCGAGGTTGAGTGCCGCGTGTATCAGCGCGGCCGGTTGCAAAGATCATCGCGATTTGACCTGTCACAAGTCTCTAGCACGAACCACGCCGGCGGGGCAGTTCCATGAAACTGACAGGTCTGACGCCGATCTTGAACGTCGCTGATGTGGGCGCAAGCCTTGCGTGGTTTGAAAAGCTCGGCTGGACGCGCTGCTGGACCTACAACGATGGCGGTCCCATCGCCGCAGCCGCCGCGGCGAATGAACACGGGCCGGCTAATTTTGCGGCTGTTGGTTCAGGGGAATGCGAGATCTTTCTGTGCCACAACGGTCAGGGTTCGCGCGGCAGCATGGCGCCGCGGCATGGCGATCATGATGACACTGGCGGCGTCTGGATGAGCTGGTGGCTGGCTGAACCCAGCGAGGTCGACGCCGTGCATCGTCTCGCCCAACAGCATGGCGTTTTCGTCGCCTGGCCTCCCACCGACGAGCCGTGGGGCGTACGGGAGTGCCGGATCGTGCATCCCGATGGCCACACCTTTCGCATCAGCGCGCCGCTTCCCTGGACCGGTTCAGGCTCCAATGCCGATCAGTAACGTCACTCCGGCATGACGGCGAACTGAAATTGGGTGATGCCAAGATGGGCACACTGAACCAGCAACTGTTCGATCACCCGGTAGGGAGCGCGGCGATCGGTGCGGACGCGAACCTCCAAGCCGGCAGCTCCCGCCTGGGCGATCTTGGCCTGAAGCATCGCCCGCACGTCCTCGGCGTTCACGCTGTTGCCCCCGACCATAAACTCCCCGGCGGAATTCACCGTCACTACAAACCGCCGCGTGGCTTCCGCCTCTTCCTGCTCGCCAGTCGACGCTACAGGAAGTTTGACACCATCACCCGCGTCCGTCCGCGCCAGGTGGCTCGCAGCCAGGAAGAATATGATCAACTGAAACACAATGTCGATCAGCGGCGTGATGTTAAACTTGAGCCCGCCGCTCCGTGCCCGCCGTGGAATTTTCATGACGCCGTTCCATGTCTAAAGCTCATGGCAATCCCGCGATCTAAAGGTGCTCCGCCTGCCACTTTCGCATCCAATCGCGGAAGTTGCCATGCCGTTCTCGCGCGGCTTGGGCAATCTCATGTCCGGTTACCGGAAAGTCCATCGACAATTTCTCCGTCAACCAGGCTCGAAGCGGCGCGGTCTCCGCCCATTCTGCGGGTGGCTTGGCGAGATCGTCGAACTCAACCTCGTTGTATCCCGACCCCAGCAACCTGCAAAACTCAAACGCGTTGCGGGCGAGAACGATAAACTCGCCTTCCGAACCAAACAGCACCACCGGTGCCTCGTCGGGGTTGGCATTCGGCACAAGCCAGAGTGCAAAGGATGAGCCTGTGGAACCTCTGCCGAAGATTGCCACTTGATTTCGTGTCGTCTCGTCGCCAGGGAACCAGCCTTCCGCGTCCTCCCTCCCCCAGTCGCAAATCTTGAAACAACCACTGAGCGGGTACCCGTGGGCGTCAAGAAAGTCACACACGACGCGCAGGCACTTGGGGAGCTGGACACCATCAGGGAAGTTTGACTGGACGACATCAGCAAGCATGGAACACTCTCGCATGATCCACGAACGTGGGACACTCAATGAACGCTTGTTTGGACCGTTGTTCAAGTGCAGTCGGGAGTGCTGGCCTCGACAACCAAGAACGAATCACGACTGCCCGTAACTCGGATGGGTGTGCCGGCTTTGAGATATCTCCCATCGAAGGTCGTCGCCGGATAAACCGATCCATCGATTCGGACTGTGCCGCACGGTCTCATGGTCGCGTCGACCGTACCCAAAGCCGCGCTGAGCCTCGCAAAATCCTCAGAGGGAGGAAAGACATCTGGTGGTGCAAGTACGACGTTGTCGATGATTTCGCCGTAATCCGGAAATCCAAGCACAAATTGCTTCAGCACATAGACGGGGAGCACGATGGTGCTGAATGCGGCGAATCCAATCGCGTTGTCAGCAGGATCCCCTTCAAGTGTCACAACGGACGAGAGTACGGTTGTGATCAATGCCGTGATCAAGAACGCATCGACTGAAAGCCCAAGCCACGCGCAGAAAACGGCATAGCTGAGCGCGACTATACCGAGCAGGCGGAGCGCGATGACTGCGGAATTGCGGTGGGATCGCGGCACTTTGGACTGGGACGACAGATGCACCCAGCCCAGGCTCATGCCCGTGGCGGCCAGCCAAAGGAGTGCGACCTTGACGATGTCAGCCACGGGAGCAAACTCTCCTGATTCACGCGGCGGTTCACGTGGTTAGACGGTCAGCCGTTCCGCCACATGTTCGATGGCCGCCAGCATTTGATGGCGGTCGATCTCGTGGACTTCCATCGGATTTCCCACGCCGCGCAGCATCGTCAGGGTCAGCCGTCCGCCGAGGTGCTGGCGGAACTCCTCCAAGCCGGCAAACAGGGCGTCGGTGTCGTGCAGGGCCGGGTGTTCCAGCGGCAATCCCAGTTCTTCCAGGCAGTTCAACACGCGCTCGGCATCGCGCCAGGGCAGGCCGTGCATATAGGAAGAATAGACGGTATCCACCGCCACGCCGATCGCCACCGCTTCGCCATGCCGCAGTTGAAACTCGCTCAAGACTTCGAGTTTGTGGGCGGACCAGTGGCCGTAATCCAACGGCCGGGCTTCCAGCGCTTCGAACGGGTCGCCGCCACGGGTGATGTGCTGCAGGTGCAGTTCAGCCGATGCGCGGATGATGGGGTGAGCCACGTCCATCTGCCGCTCGCGAATCCGCGTCGCATTGCGGCACAGGGAATCAAACAGGGCCGGGTCCTTGAGCAGCGAAACCTTCACTGCTTCGGAAAAGCCGTTCAGAAAATCGCGGTCGGGCAAAGTCTCCAGCAGGGCCGCGTCATTCACCACGCCCCAGGGCACGGCGAATGTTCCCACCCAGTTCTTCTTGCCGAACAGGTTGACGCTGTTCTTGACGCCGACTCCGGAATCGGCCTGGGAGAGCGTCGTTGTTGGCAGACGGATCAGGCGGATGCCGCGGTGCGCGATGGCGGCCGCAAAGCCGACGGCGTCCAGTACCGCGCCGCCGCCGATAACGACGACGTAGCTCCGGCGGTCGAGGTTGGCCGCATTAAAGCACTTCAGCATCCGCTCCAGGATGTGAATGTCATTCTTGATAGTCTCGCCGCCGGGAACGATCTGAACATTGCCGGCAAGCTGCACGCGTTCGGCATGTTCAGCCGCGAAGGCTTCCAGCTTCTCCACCAGCGCGGGCTGAGCCTGGGCCACGAACTCGTCGACCCAGAACTGCACGCGGGCGGGCTGCGTGCCCGACTGTTCCAACAGGTTCAACAGGACCGTCTGATCGCTGCCCAGCACGTCCTGAGTGAACCGCAGGCGGTGGACACATGGAACTTGAAACGCGATGTCGTGTCCCGCAAACTCTGCCGCTGCCATTCTCAACACCCCGCTATTCGCGGACGAATTTCTTCGCCCGAAGAGTCTTCAAACATAGGGATCGGATAACGTTGATTAGAACATGGCCACGGCTCCACAGCAACCGGCAGGCAGCGCGAGAAATGCGGTTGAAACACCGGTTTCTGCTGAATTTTTCGTGAGCTTCGTCACGAGTTGCCCAACCGCTGCAATCTCTTCCGGATGGCGGATATTTGCCCGGCGTCCATCCCCCGCATCATCCCGTCTGTATAGAATTCGCCTTGACGGTGTTGTTTCCCAGTTGTTCCCGAGGCATCCATGCCTTTTGACGTTGAAGCGATTCGTTCCCAGTTTCCTATTCTGTCACGGCCATTGCCGGATGGCCGGCCGTTGATTTACCTCGACAATGCCGCCACGGCCCAGAAGCCACGCCGGGTGATCGACAAGCTGGTCGAAGTGCTGGAACAGTACAACGCCAACGTCCACCGGGGGATCCACACGCTCGGCAGCCGGGTGACGGAAGAACTGGAGAATTCCCGCGAGAGGCTGCAACGGTTTATTGGAGCCACGGCCCCTGAAGAGGTGATTTTCACCTCCGGCACCACCGCCTCCATCAACCTCGTGGCTCAAGCCTGGGGGCGCAAGTTCATCAAGCCTGGCGATGAATTGCTGCTCAACGAGATGGAGCATCACGCCAATCTCGTGCCCTGGCAGCAACTGGCGCAGGAACGCGGCGCGACACTGAAATTCATCCCGCTGACGGCCGACGGCCGGCTCGACATGGAGCGACTGGATGGCGTGCTGACGGCGAAGACCAAACTTGTTGCCGTCACGGCGATGTCCAATGTGCTGGGGACCATCAATCCGATCGGGGAACTCGCGGAACGCGCCCACGCCAAAGGGGCCGTGATTCTGGTCGACGGGGCACAGATTGTGCCGCAGCGACCGATTGATGTTCACAATCCGGTAATCGACTTCCTGGCCTTCTCCGGACACAAGATGTTCGGTCCCACGGGCGTGGGTGTGCTGTGGGGCCGCAAGGAACTGCTCCAGGAGATGGACCCATTCCTCGCCGGCGGCAACATGATCCGCCGCGTTTGGAAAACGCACTCCGATTTCGGCGACGCGCCGGCCAAGTTCGAAGCCGGGACCGCCCCCATCGCCGAGGCGATTGCTTTGGGGGCCGCCGTGGACTTTATTGAATCCATTGGCTGGGAGGCGTTTCACACCCACGAGCAGGCGCTGATGACACGCGCCTGGAATCAACTTCGTGAGATTCCCGGCCTCAAAATCTTTGGCCCTGGACTGAAACATCGCGGCGCGATACTGAGCTTCACCGCCGACGGGATGCACGCCAACGATCTGGCGGAAATTCTCGACCAGCAGGGGGTCGCCGTCCGTCCCGGCCACCATTGCACAATGCCGCTGCACGACTGGCTGCAGGTGCCAGCCACGGCCCGCGCCAGTTTTACAATCTACAACACCGTGGGCGAGGTCGACGCCCTCTGCGCGGCGGTCCAAAAGGCTCGCAAGATTTTTCGGCTGGAGTAATTCAAGCCCCGCCTGCAGATTCCTGCTCGGCAGTTGCGGCGCGAACGGCGAACCGCAGTTTTGCCGAAGCCGAGCGGGGGTTGAACCGTTGCTCGGTGGGGGTGGCCCGCGTCACGTCCTGCGAAATCGATGAATAAACACCGCTCCGCAGGCCCTCCTTGAACGCCTGCTTCACGCGACGATCTTCCCCCGAATGAAACGTGAGAATCGCCGCGCGGCCACCTGGCTTGAGACAGGCCGGAAGCTGCCGCAGAAACGACTCGAGCGCTCCAAATTCGTCGTTGACGGCAATCCGCAGCGCCTGAAAGACACGGCGGACCGTGTCATCCCCCGTCTCCGGACCGCGTGACCAGCGGCGAACTGCTCCACGCACCACTTCCGCCAGGTCCTCGGTTGTGGTCAGTGGCTCGCGGCCATGCATCTGCAAAATCGCGGAGGCGAGTGCTTCGGCATGTGGCTCATCGGCATTCTCGGTCAGAATGGCCGCCAGCTTCGACTTGTCGAGCTTTGTCAGCAGGTCCGCGGCGGACAGCCCGCGGCCGGGGTTCATCCGCATGTCGAGCGGCCCGCTGAACTTGAAGGTGAACCCCCGCCGCGGGTCGTCGATCTGCATGGACGACAGCCCCAGGTCGGCCAGCAGCACATCCGCGCCGCCGGGCGATTCGGCCGCGATGAGCTGAGCCACGCCGGCGTAGTTCATCCGTTGCACGACCAACGATTCAGGCGGGAAGCCCAGACCTCGCAACCGGGCTTCGGCCTTGGGCAACTCCAGCGGATCCGCATCGACGGCCAGCAGACGGCCCCCCGGCTGAACCTTGGTCAACAACTCGGTCGCATGCCCGCCATAGCCCAGAGTGCAGTCCACCGCCACATCGCCCGGCTTGGGGGCCAGCACCTGCAGGATCTCGCGCACCATGATCGGCCGGTGCGTCCCCGCCGGTGTTTTTCCGCTGTCGAGCACTTTTGCCACATCGTCAGGATACAACTGTGGCTGCAGTTCCTTGTACTTCTCATGAAACTGCCGCGGGTTCTTCCCCGCGTAGCGCGGCCTCCGCGGCGGCTTGTCTGGTCGGGAATCGGAATCGGGACTGGGCATCATCGCTCGCAAATTCGTTCATCCAGTTGAAGCACTGGCTAAGCGGATCATATCAGAGTGATTCGTACGAAGGGGACCACGTCGGCAATAGTGTGCTTTCACGGGGCTTCACGAAACCTGCTAGAATGCAGCCGCTCACATAAAAAGCTTAATCAATCACCTCAAAGACGATTTAATCCTGTCTCTCTCCCTCGAACTCCCCCCTGAATTTGACACGGACGAATGCCGCCTGCTGGCGGAGCTTCGTCGTGAGCCACGGTTGCTGCAGTTGGTGGCGGAATCTGACGGCAGCGAGCTGGCGGTGCAGCGTCGCCTCCGCGCGGAGTTTCCCGATAACCTCGTCCGCACGGCGTTGCTGATCGTCGAACTGCGCCGCAAAGCGCAGGTCAAATTTGCGCGGGCCGCCGAGATGTGGTTCGACCGGCAGGGGCTGGAGCAATCAACGGGAGAACTGGTCGCGCGGCACAAGGCCCAGCGGTTTTCCGGCGAAATCTGGGATCTCTGTTGTGGCGTCGGCGGGGATGCCTTGGCCCTCGCGACCCGGGGCTCGGTGACCGCCGTGGACCGCAACCCGGCGGCCTGCCTGCGGGCACAATGGAACGCTGCGGTCCATGGGCAACATATTGCGGTCTGCTGTGCGGATGTGACGCAGATCGAGCCACGGGCGGGGCTGGTGCATCTAGACCCCGACCGGCGCGCCGGCGGGCGGGGGAAGCAGGTGCGTCTCGAAGATTCGGTGCCGGGACTGGAGTTCATGGAAGACCTGACGCGGCAATGGACCGGCGGGGCGATCAAGCTGAGTCCGGCCTCCAACTTTGGCGGCAAGTTTCCCGAGGCCGAAGTCGAGCTGGTCAGCGTCCAGGGGGAATGCAAGGAGGCCACCATCTGGTTTGGCTCGCTGGCCAAGCCGGAATCGTTTCGAGCCACGGTGCTGCCAGCCGGAGCCACACTGTCCGGCCATCCGATGGATGCCTTGGCACCGCTTGGTCCGCCGGCACGGTTTGTTTACGACCCCGATCCGGCCGTCGTCCGTGCCGGGCTCATCGATCTGGCTGCCTGCCAACTGGGTCTCACCCGGCTCGACAGCAGCGAGGAATATCTCACTTCGGAGACATTGGTCGCGTCACCCTTTGTGCGGGCCTTCGAGATTTTGGCTGAACTGGGCAGCAACGACCGGGAGCTGCGGGCCTATTTTCGCGCGGGGAACTTTGGCGAAGCCGAGATCAAGTGTCGTCACATCCCGATTGATGCCGCGGGGGTGCGTCGAAAACTGCAGCTTGAGGGCAGCGAAACGGCAACCGTCATTTTCGCCCGGGTCAACGGGCGCACACGAGTGTTGGTGTGCCGCCGCTGCCCATCGTCCTGAGGCGGCGAGACGAATGTGTTCACCTGATTTTGACGATTCCGACAAACGTCCCGCCTCTGAATTCGATGTAATTTCAAATTTCAAATTTGAGCTTTGAAATTGACCTTTCTCGGCTGCGCCTATTTTGGGAGTTTGCGAACTTTTCCGGCTCAGGAATTTGCCCGGCTGGAAACACTGACCTACGTTTGAGTTTAGGACCGAGTCATATTCACAGTGCCATTGGCACCGTGTTTCCCAGATCCCTTTCGTCGGCGTTGCGCGTCGCTCGGAGTTTTCCATGCAGTGGATCGCCCGTTTACTCTGGGACGAGCAGGCCGCAACCGCTGTCGAATATGCCGTCATGCTGGCCCTGATTCTGGTCGCTGTGGTCGGTGCCATCTCGCAGGTCGGATCTTCCTCCGGTGGGCTGTGGGGTGATTCCAGCTCCAAGATCAGCAATGCCGTCCACGGATCGTGAACCGGTCTCAATTTTCCGCGTTTGTGGGGCTGGGCGGAAACTCCGGCCCGGTGGCTGAGACTTTCGTTCGGGCATGTGCGGCACTGGACGCGATGCCCGGAATCCACGTCACCCAGATGAGCGGCGTGCTGGAGACCCGTCCGGTCTCCGTGGATCATGACTGTACTTCTCTCCAGCCTGCCTACGTCAATGCCGTGGCTCGGCTGGAGACGACACTCGCTCCGCTGGAACTCCTTGACGCCCTCCAGGCCGTTGAGCTGCAGTTCGGACGCATTCGACGAGAACGCTGGGGAGCCCGCACGCTCGACCTGGATCTGCTGTTCTTTGGAGGACAGATCCTCGATCTGCCGAGGCTCACGTTGCCGCATCCCGCAGCGTGGTACCGACGCTTCGTGCTCGATCCACTCGTGGAAATCGCGCCGAATGCGATCCACCCCGTCAAACTGGTGACCATTCGCGAACTGCAGAGCCGGCTGTTGCACCAACCCGCGAAAATCTGCTTCGCTGGCGGCGACCCCGCCCTCACCCAAAGCGCCATCCACGCGCTGCGGTTGGAGTTTCCCGCAATCCTGTTTGAACCTTGGGCACCCGGCGGCGAGGCGACCTTCATCGTCTGGCTGGGCGAGGCCAGCGATCCAGAATTCTCACGACTTCCGCTTGTGCCACGGGTGCAACCGTACGGTCCAGCCAGCGACCCCGTGGGGTTTGCACGTGTGCTTGTCGCCTCCGCCGCGCTGTGACGTTGGCGGATTCGGGGGCTTGTGGTGTCCAGAACGCCGAAGTCGATTTACAATCCCCACATCACCGCGAAGGTGATCTGTTGGGCCGTGGATCACTTCTTTTGGCGATGACACCTTCCCATGACAGAGATTGTTGGGATTGACCTGGGAACGACAAATTCCCTCTGCGCCGTTTTTCGGGACGGGCAGCCACAGCTCATCCCCAATCCTCACGGTGAATTTCTGACGCCTTCGGTCGTTGGCATCCTGGAGAATGGGCAGGTCGTGGTGGGAGCCCCGGCGCGGGAGCTGCGCATCACCCGCCCGGAGCGGTGCCGGGCAACGTTCAAGCGTGACATGGGCTCGGGCCGCCAGGTGTTGATTGGCCGCCAGACGTTTTCGGCGGTGGAATTGTCGAGCCTCGTTCTGCGGTCGCTCAAGGAGGACGCAGAATCCTTTCTGAAACAGCCCGTCCATGAGGCCGTGATCACGGTCCCCGCGTATTTCAACGACCTGCAGCGCAAGGCAACTCGCCAAGCCGGGGAGATGGCTGGGTTGCGGGTCCGGCGGATTATCAATGAACCGACGGCCGCGGCCCTGACCTATGGATTCCACGACCGCACCAGCGACAAGAAACTGCTGGTCATCGACCTGGGCGGGGGGACGTTTGATGTCACATTGATGGAAGTGTTCGACGGGACGCTCGAGATCATTTCGACAGCCGGCGAGAGCCACCTGGGCGGCGAAGACTTCACGGACGCGCTGGCGGCCTCCGTGCTGCGGGGGCGAAATCTGGACCTGGAAGTCGTGGAGGACGAGTCGCCCCTGCTGGTGTCGCGGCTGCGTCAGGAGTGCGAGCAGGCGAAACGCCGGCTGCAGACCAAGGAGGAGGTGTGGATCCGCATTCCGGACCGCAAAGGGCATGTGGGTGACAACGATCCGCACAGCGCGGTGCGGGTGACACGGGAGGGGTTCATTCAGGCGACGAAGTCACTGATGGAACGTCTCAAGGAACCGATTCGCCGGGTCCTGCGGGACGGCCAGAGCGGGCCGGGCGATCTCGACGAGGTGATCCTGGTCGGCGGCGCCACGCGGATGCTCGTGCTGCGGCAATTTGTCACGGATTTTTTCCAGCGTGAGCCACAATGCCGCCACAACCCGGATGAGGTTGTCGCGCTGGGGGCGGCCGTTCAAGCCGCGCTGATGGCCGATGATCCGGCGCTGGGCGACATGGTGATGACCGATGTCTGCCCCTTCACGCTCGGCGTGGAGATTTGCCGGAGGTTTGGCGACCGCCACAACGACGGTTATTTTTCGCCGATCATTCACCGCAACACGACGATCCCCGTTTCCCGCGAGGAGGCCTACTTCACGATCGAGCCGAACCAGGACGAGGTGATGTTCAACATCTATCAGGGTGAAGGGCGGAAGGTGAAGGACAATCTCAAACTTGGCGAGCTGCGGGTCAAGGGAGTTCCGCCGGGACCGGCGGGTCAGCAGGTGAATGTCCGCTTCACCTATGACCTCAACGGTCTGCTGGAGGTGGAGGCCCGCGTGCCACAGACCGGGAAGATGTTCAAAACGCTGTTGGTGAACAATGTGAGTCTGACCGGGGCCGAACTGCAGGCGGCGATCGCCAGAATGCAGGCGCTGAAGTCCTGCCCGCGGGACGAGGTGGCCAACAGGCAACTGCTGCTGTTTGCGGAAAAACTCGTGGGTGAAGTCAACAAGGAGGAACGGAGAGGCCTGGAGCAGGCGCTGGACCAGTTTGAACAGGCCCTGGATGAACGGGACCGGGGCCAGTTTCAACACACCCGCCAGGGCCTGCTGCTGGTGTTGGAAAGCCTCGGTTTCCGCTACGAAGAAAACCGTGGCTACGAAGACCATGACGCAGGAGATCATGGTGACAAAAAAACAGACAAATGACGCCGAGCGGGGCGACTATCTGGCCGCCGTGCTGCAATTGGATCCCCTGCGGCAAGCGGACCAGATCCTGAGGCGCAGGCGCGAGTATTTTGGCACTCCGGTGCCGGTGGACGAGCAACCCGCTGCCGACCATGCAGAGGCCGGCCAGCGACTCCAGGCCACCACGGCTCTCGACGCCGTTCGCACCAGCTTCTGGACATTGGATCAGGAGCATCTGGTTCAGGCACTCAACTCACTGAATGTCGCGCCCTTCCCCGACCTGCAGGTTGCCGCGGCGCGACTCCATGTTGTCGCCCGTCATCGATCGGACATCGCGGAAAACCTTGTGGTCGCCTCGAAGTGTACGGCAGCAGACCGAGAAGTCATTGACCGGCTGCGCAGGCTGTGGGTGAGTTCAGCACGGGATGCCCTGCTCATCAAACAGGAATTCTTGAACAGGTTGAGTCACCCCGAAGTCTTACTTGCGGCGCGCCGGGTGGTCAGCGTCTTGCGACGGCAGTTTCCAGACTTGCACCGGCTTGAGGCAGACTGGATCGACCTTTTTCTCCCACCCAGCCGGCGGGATATCGTCCGGCTGGCATCCAAGAGTGAATCAACCACCTCCTCAAGTCCCCACTGGGTCTGGCTGCTTGTCGCCGCGTCGATCGTTTCACAACTGGCACGGCTTCTCCGCCTCTTCGAACAGCGATGATGGAAACCAACTCCGCAGAACCTGACTGGTCGAAGTTGCCTTTCGACCCGGCCGCCTTCTTTGGCCTGGCCGGGGGTTTCACCCGGGACGATCTCAAGCGCCGCTACTCCCGGTTGCTCAAGCAGTTCAAGCCGGACCGGCACCCAGAGCAGTTCCGCATGATTCGGTCGGCCTACGAGGAACTACTGGAAGAACTCGAATACGATCCTGTTCAAGGCGGCACAATCGACTTGTCGGACCTGCGGGAGGTCCTGAGCAAGCGGACGTTCGAGGAAAACAAAAACTCCGTCCAACCACACCACCCCGTTGCGCCACGCCGACCGTGGCATGAGCGTGTCCGTCTTGAGCCACTCGGCCAGTTGATCGACGAACTTCGCCGGCTGCCGCACAAGACGGCCTTTGATTTCTACCTGCTGGCAATCCTCACAGACGCCGCGCCGCTGCGCGACAATATGACATTCCTGCATGGTTTGCTGGACGGGCTGGAAAAGTATCCCGACGACGTGGGGTTGCGGAACACACTGCGTCAGCTTTTCCGCGAACCCGTGCTTGGGCAAGACCTGCCGGGCCTTTTGCTCGCCGTGGCGAAACGTGTGTCCGATGGCCGCTTCTACCGGTTGACGGAGCCACTGTGGCACCAACTGCTGTCCACCGCCAGCTTCGGGGTTTTCTCGGCCGCGCTGAAGGCCTGTGAATCGCACCTGAAAGACTGCGAAAACTACGGCAAAACAGCGTTTTGGCTGAAACTCATCAAGCGCGCGGTTTGGAAGGCCGAACAGTGGTGGCTCACGGAGGCCATCCAGCGCCTCGAAGCGGATGATGATTCCGGCACGCGGCATTTCGACCTGGGGCTGGAGATCGTGAAGAGCCTGCAGGCCTACGCCAAGAGCCGCGCCGACTTTCTGGATGGCGACCCCGTGCGCCGCGATCTGGACCGAGTTTTTCAGGACTATTGCATGTTGGAGGAGGCTGCCGCGGAGCAGTCATTTGTGACGTTTCAAATCCGCGTGGCGAGCGGCAACTACGACTTGGCGGCAACGCTGACCCATGCCGACGAAAACTGCGGGGCGGCATTCCTCGCCTGGGATTGGATCAGCGTGGACATGAGCGAACGTCTGGGCAAGACTGCGCGCGAACTTCCGGCGATTCAACTGCGCCGGCTCATTCTTGCCACCAAGGAGCGGCTGCAACTGCGCCTGTCCCAAAGCCGCGCCAGCCTGGAAGGTCGCCTGGGGTTCCTTCAGAAATTGAAGGTCAGGTCCGGCACGCTGATCAATTTTTCGCTCATCGCAGGAGGGCTGGCCATCCTGGCGATTCAGGTTGTGGGCACTTCAATCGCGTCGGAATATTGGTTTCAGGTGGCCACCTTTGCCTGTGTTTTGGCCGGCATCGCCGCGTATCAGATTGACCTGGCCTGGATCAATCCGAAAGTTGAGTCGATCGACCAAAAATTCGTGGAACGCCGCTACGAAATGATCTTCCGAAAAGAGTTGCAGCTCATCGTCCGTGAATGGTTCCTGGGGCACCGAGACCTCAAGGCGATTCTGCAGGCACTGGTCGAAACGCCATCGCTGGAGGCGATTGGTCAGATCGCCCAGCGCGACCTTTCGCTGCGGGTCGTTGCCAATGCCATGACGTTTTTGCCCTGAAGGCATTCACCCCCCTTTCCGACATTGCAAATCTGGTGATCCGTAGAACGTTCAGCCAGGCCCCGACGGGCTTCACGTTCCCTGACTCTTCTCGACGGCCGCGCGCATTTTCTCAAGCCCGGTTTTTGCCACTTCCAACGGGTCCATTTTCCAGTATTCGCGGTTGAAGAGTTCGAGCGACAGGAAGCCACGGAAACCGGTGGCGTGCAGCGTCCGCAGGATGGTGGACAGCGGAGCCACACCTTCGCCGGCATGGACGCGGTGTTCATCTTTGATCTCGGCGCGGCCGGGTGTGGCGGGGTAGTCATTCATGTGGAACACGTGCATCGCCGCACCGTTGAGCAGCGCCAGGCTGGCGAAGTCTGAGCCACCCTTGTGGAGGTGGTAGACGTCGAGCAGCATGCAGGCCTGAGGATGGCCGGTGTCGACAGCCACATAAACAGTCTCGGCGAGACGGCTGAGGGTCTGCGAAAAACCCCAGACCTCAAGCTGTGGTACGACACCGATTTCCCGGCCGAGTTCGAGCAGTGCGTGGTATCTTTGCGCGGTCGTCTTCAAGTCGGGGCCGGGCTTGTCATGGGCTCCCACAGGTGGTGCGGCGATCCGCTTGCCGCCAATTTTGGCGAGCGTGTCCATGTCCCGCCGGGCCTGTTCCAGGCCGGCCTTGCGGGCCATCGGATCCTCCACGATCCACTGGGCAAACCCGATGGCACTCTCCACGGTCAGCCCGGCGTCCAGGATCCGTTTCCCCAGATCGGACAGTGAACCGCCGCCCTTCACATAGTCGTCCAGCGTCCCCATCCAAGGTTCGATGGCGTTGAATCCGGCGGCCGCGGCAATCTCGACCTCTTTGACAATCCCCACGTTCTGCCCGCGGATCGTGCTGGTGTTCAGCGAGTACCGAAAGGCGGGAGTTTCACTGACAGGCGGGTTCGCGTTTTCGTCCGCCTTCAGCTCGGGCGCTCCCACCTGCGGAAGCCCCATGGAACAGAGCGCACCACCCGCCACGGCAGTCAGAACCGAACGGCGCGACAGGGACGAGTTCGGCGCAGGGGTAGTCATAAATTCAGGCATCAGAGAGTCGCTGGGCGGGAGGAGAAACCGTGCTGCACTGTCGATCACGAATGTTGTCAGAGAGTTTACATTGAGGGCGGGCAAAGCCCAATGAAGGGGACGTTTCCCGAAAAGCATGCGTTGCTGTTCATTCCGCGCAGAATTTCAATTGTTAAATTTCACAGTAAAATGCTTTCGGCGACGGTGTCAGCAAGTCTGGACAGGATGAGAAAGGATGAAAGAGGATCAGAAAGGATCTGTTTGGAGCAGCCTTCAATGACAGTATCCCTTTTAATCCTCTCTCATCCTTTTCAATCCTGTCTTGATGACCCGTGTGTTGCTGACATTTGGCGCGATCTGGTCGCGGAACTCCAACAATGACGACTCGCATGAAGTCACTCCGTGAAGTCAATCATCAGGCCATTCGCCTGCTTTCTGAGCAGATCGGAATCGTCGATACGGTTCGGTTTGTGAATCAGTTCACAACTGGTCAAGGGAATTACACGGAAGAGCGCGATGCCTTGTTTGGGCATCTCGCGCTCGAAGACATCGTGACTGCCATCGGCAACAAACGCGACACGCCAGCGGCGGAGAGGGCAGTCGGCCTGCCGCCGACACTTCCGGCGAATTAATAAGCTCTCGGCGCTTCCGACTTAGCTTGCTGGCTTCTCGAAAGGGCCACTGGCAAAATGGAAACACCGTGCGAATCGATTCGCACGGTGCAAAGTTGAATTCAACCCCTGGAAGAAACGCGGCCAGGGCGATCCTTCGGGATGGAAGTACGATCTCCCCTGCACAAAACCCCGAAGACCAGTTGCCCATATGTCATATGTCATTTGTCATTTGGATTTTCCCCCCATTGACGGGTGCTGTTGTCCTCGACCGCATCCTGCGGGCGGGAACCTCAGCACACATCCTTAGCGGCTTCCAGCAAGCTGGCGTTGCAGGGCGTTGACACCGGCGACGATGTCCAGTTCGCGGCCATTGGCGTCTGTGCCACCGGCGGACTGGATGTCGGGTTCGACACCTGCTCCGGCCATTTCACGGCCTTGCGGAGAGTAGAACTTGGCGGTGGTCAGCCGCACGCTGGCGGCGACCGACTTCAGCGGAAACAGCGTCTGCACGGTGCCTTTGCCGTAGCTGTGGCGGCCCACGATCAGGCCCCGGCCGTTCTCTTGAATGGCAGCGGCAAAGATCTCGCTGGCAGAAGCACTGTCTTCGTCCATCAGCACAACCATTGGTGTCTTCCACGTACGGGGTTGCTTGGCAACGGCGTTGCTGTCGTCGCTGGCGGTCCGGCCACGGGTGGAGACGATTGTTCCCTGCGGCAGGAACATGTCGGCCACTTCAATCGAGGTCGTCAGCAGTCCACCCGGGTCTCCACGCAGGTCCAGAACGAGCCCCCGCATTCCCTGCTGGTGGAGAGCCTGCATTGCAGCTTCCATTTCCCGGGCCGACGAGGCAGCGAAGGATTCGAGCTTCATGTAGCCAATCCGATTGGCGGGATCGATCATCTGCACTTCGGTCACGCTCCTCAGTTCCATCCGACGACGGGTGATCGACATGGACGCCGTCTGCCCGGCCCGTTCAATCTGCAGCACAGCCACCGAACCTTCTGGTCCCGAGATCATCTGCGTCGCGGCGTCGAGCACCCGGTCGCGGAGATTCTGACCATCCACCGCCACCAGGATGTCATCCTTCTTCAAGCCGGCTTCCGCGGCGGGGCTGCCGGGAACCGTCTTGAGAATTCGAATCCCCGCGTCGGCTTTTTCAATCGTGATGCCGATGCCCACCATGCTGTCGCCAAGTTGCTGGTTGCTGGCACGGGCGGCTTCTTCGGGGAGGAAGGCCGAGTACTTGTCCAGAGATTCAACCGCACCTTCCACAAATTCGAGAGCCACGACCGACGGCGAAATTCCAAACCGCTGGGCGTACTGCATCGTCTGCCGCATCTGGGTCACGGCTTCCTGGGGTGTCGTACCTGGCTGCTGCGACATCTGCAGCAGCACCTGCTGCCAGGCCTGCGACTGCTGAGAATTCATCGCCAACCGGTTCGCCTGCACGAAGGTGTTGTTCACACCGGCTTGCGACAGGTTGTACAACCCGCGCTGCACGAGCACTTGGACAGGCTGTGGCTGCAAATGTCGGTTCGTCACGTAGTCCATCACTTCCGCATACAGCGCGACTCCCTGTTCAGGAGTCAGCGTCGCCGCGAACCGCAGCAGCGTCGGATCCTGGTAGCGACGCGTCAGCACCTCCTGGGCGTCAGGACGGTCATTGTTCGCCCTCGGCCGAGAGCTGGGAGGAGTCTGAGGAGGCAGTGGCTGCTGTTGTTCGCGATAGCTCGGCTCTGGGAAGGACGGTTGCGGATACGACCGTTCTGGGTATGACGGCTGTGGAGCAGACTGCCGCGGAAAGGCCCGTGGCTGACTTGGCGCGGAAAGGTACTCGACTTCAGAGTCGGAATACGGCTGCTGGCGGCTGTACGGCTGGGGCTGATCGAAGCCGGCATCCGGACCATAGTTCCTCTGGTCATAGTTGGGACGCGACACCGGGCGGGAACGGCCAGCAGGAGCGGCCAGTGGACGCTGGTACGACGGCGGCACGGCGTCGAAGACATCCTCCAGTTCCGGCGTTGGGCGCTGGTCAATCCAGTTTTCGTCGTTGCCTCCATTCCGACCATCGTGCCGGTAATTGCTCCGCCGTTCGATCGGTTGGTATGACTCTGGCAGTCGACGGCCATCCCAAGTCTCGGTGCGGTACGCAGGGGTGACACGGCGGGAGGGAAGCTGCTGAACTTCATAACCGTCATACGCGTCGTACGGGAGGGAACGATCCTGTTCGTACTGTTGCCGATCGGGATACCGCTGGCCGGACAGGTCTTCGCCGGACTTGGGCAGACCATAGTCTGAGCCACGGCTGCGGGCCGGAGCGTACTGGGGGCGTTCGCCACGATCTTCATAGCGGGAACGCGGGGCGTACTGGCCAGCAGAATAACCGGACGGAACCGGCCGGTAACCAGGGGCGGCTTCGGTGTTGACTGGTGCGACCAGTGAGCCACCGACGGTGAGGAGTGCCACGAGTGGCAGGGCTTGGCGACGAACAGCGGAGAACAGAGCGATCATCGTGATGTCCTTGTCCTGGACGACTTAGATTGAGGCTGAAAAAGAGTAAAGTAGAAGAGTGAAACTGTGGCTTCGATTGCGTGGCCTACATCCCTTGGCCCGCAGTCGCGGGCACCGCGGCATTCGCTGCCATCCGCTGGCGGCGGGCATCAAGCATGGAGGTCAACGTGGCGCTGGGAGCTTCGGTGCAGAGTTCAGCCCGCATCACGCGGACATCGGCCGGGGCTTGGATGCCGATCTTGACCGCGTTCTTACCAGTGCGGATTATTTTGATGACAATCCCATCGCCGATCTGAATCATTTCTTCGCATTTGCGGGTGAGGACCAACATGATTGTTTCCTTTCAAAGACACCGGCTGCCTATCCCGCAGCCGTGATCGAATTGTTTTTCTTGAGTGGTTTTCTGGTGATGTACCAGTTTGACAACGGAAAATGTGTATTGCAGTTGCTGTGCCGATTCTTTCAGGAATAATTTTGAATCAACATAAAACGATGGTAAAAATCGAGTTGTGTAAAATTGAGAATCGCTGGGCGAGACTTTGCGGTTTGCCAAATTCGTCTTGACATGAAGTTTTGGAATCGGACCTTACAAATGAAGTCAGACTGATCTGAAATCTTGAAGGAAATGCGCAGTTTTACAAAATTTTGTAACAACGCCTTACCAAATGCACCGCGCCTGGCCCGGCTCAGCTGCGGCGAAAGACCAGTTGAAAGAAAACTTTCTCTAATCCTTACGCGCGACGCGCTATCGCTTTGATCTGAGCGATTGGCATGAGTGATGCAATTAGGAAACAGCATCTGCCGCAGGTCGCGACAGAGATTGCCTCAGGTGGAACAGGCCAGTGATTGGCAACAGGCAATCGCAACGACAGTCATGCATGCATCACACACTGGAGTAGAAGTCATGAAAGCGACAAAACTTTGGTCATTGGCGGTGGTCGCGGGCTCGCTGCTCGCCCCGCAGGCCCAGGCGGGTGAGACGAACCGCTATCGGCCGACCGCTCAGCCACAGGTGGCTCAGGTCCGACCGGTCTCCAACCAGTCCGCAGGCCAAGCGCGGGTGACGACCAGCGCGGCTGGAGACCTCTCCAAGGCTCCCAGGCAGACGGCTGGCGGAGACGAGAAAACCGCCTGCTGCTCGCCCTGCTACCGCCCGTTCTACAACTCATGCAGTCCGTGCTACAGCACGTACTACTCCAGCCCGATCTACTCGGCACCGATCGTCAGCCCCTGTGCCCAGCCCTACTATGGCGGGCAGTCGTACTACGGCGGGCAGTCCTATTACGGATCGCCGTACGGATATGGCGGGCAGTCTTACTACGGTGCCTCGTATGGTGGCGGCGGGTCGCTGTATGGCCAGCAGCCTTACGGGCTTCCTGCGTACGGCGGTGCTCCCTATGGGCTGGGGATCGGACAGCCGATTGGCCAGCCGATCGGAACCGGCCTTGGACAACCGTTTGCGCCGGGGCTCGGCCAGCCGATTGTGCAGCCCTATGGCGGCGGCGGTGGCTACTACGGCGCACAGCCAGTTGTGAACCCACAGCCATTTCCCGGTCCTTTCGGAGTTCAGCCCGGATTTGGCGCGGCCACACCCAACAGACAACAGGCGGTCGCCCCGGCGGTCGAGGATCCACTGCGCCAAACGATTCCTGTTTCGGGCAGCTACGGCCCGGATGCCAGCCCGTACTACCCGTAAGCCTCAGCGACTGTTTCCGGTAGCAGCACTCGATCAGGCCGCCAGGCGCACCTGGCGGCCCTTTTTCTTTGGCCTGCTCTGAGCTGATGAGCGGCGCATGTCTGACGGGCGGCGCTCGTCTGATAGGCGGCGCTCGTCTGATAGGCGGCGCTCGTCTGATAGGCGGCGCTCGTCTGATAGGCGGCGCTCGTCTGATAGGCGGCGCTCGTCTGATAGGCGGCGCTCGTCCGATGGGCGGCGCTCGTCTGATAGGCGGCGCTCGTCCGATGGGCGGCGCTCGTCCGATGGGCGGCGCTCGTCCGATAGGAGGCGCTCGTCTGATAGGCGGCGCTCGTCTGATAGGCGGCGCTCGTCCGATGGGTGGCGCACGTCTGATAGGCGGCGCACGTCTGATGGGCGGCGCATGTCTGATGGGTGGCGCACGATCGCGGTTTCCGCTGCCGACCTGCGCGTTGAAGGATCGAATTCAAGCCGCCATCGAGTCCTCCCCAGTGCGGCGATGCGACGGGTAAACTGCAGTTCCTGCTGATCGGCGGCGAACAGGTTGCGCTGATTCCCTGGATCGTTCTCCCAACCATCGACGCGCAGTTCGCGCCAAATCACTGAGTCTTCAGTCCCTCGGGGCTCGGAAGAGGATTCGCACTCCCGCCACGTTGATCGCCCAATGGAAATCGGACTCTTTCCAACGCCACCCAAATCGGACGACGAGCCACGAGCCGGAGTGCCGACCTGAAGCGGGCGCGGGCAGGCCTCGATCCACTGGGGCATCGTCAATTGCGGCGGCGGCATTTGTGGCATCGTCAACTGTGGAATCGTCAATTGACTGATCCCCAGCGCCAAGGCGACACAAATCAGAATTCGGCTGTAAGTCACAATTTCACTGTCAATCCGTCAGCTTGTCATCGCGGATGCGACTGTTCTTCGCCGCAAAGGTCGATCAATTCGCGTGAAGCAGGAACGATACACACGTATAGATCTCATTTTTATAATGCGACCAACAAGACGTCAATAGAAAAACTCTACTGTGTTCAAAAAAAGAAAAACTGTCTGCCCTTTCCAGCGGGTCCGCTCGCACTTGCCATTGGCCGAGTGCTTTCAGCTTTCAATGGATGAACAGGGTTGCCGCCTATTGGAACTGGAATGCCAGATCTGCGCGTCGCTCGTGGCCGCCACAAGCAGCCACGCCCATTGTGCCAGCATTTCCCTGCGAACTCGTGTTCGCCGTTCCCTCTCTCTATTCTATGTGTCAGTCTGACGCGAACCATTTCGCGTCGTGCGCCTGTTGAAGAAATGCCGCCCTGCGCTCGTTTGGCTCTGGTCTCCCATCGTTCTGGTCGCTCAATGTTGAAGAATCTGCCGGTGAAATCGGTCGTCCACAAGGGGCTGACCATTGAGGGGTATTCGCGGGCAGCGGTGCAGTCGTACTGGCGCATCCCGGAACTGAAGCTGGGGTTCGACCTGGGCGGCAGCCCGTGGGCCTTCACCGGCACCCCCACGATTTTCGTGACGCATGCGCATCTCGACCATTTGGCCGCGATCCCCGTGTTTGTCGCCCGCCGCCGCATGATGCGGATGGAGCCGCCCAAGATCTACATGCCGGAAGAGAATGTGGAGAATGTCCAGCGTCTGCTGCAAGTGTGGCAGCGGCTCGACCGGGGACGGATGCTGTGCGAACTGGTGGGGGTCAAGCCGGGCGATGAAATTGAGCACTCCCGCGAGCATGTGGTGACGGTGTTTGCCACGAAGCACACCGTCCCGTCCGTCGGCTATGTCGTCTGGGACCGCCGCCGGAAACTGAAATCGGAGTTTCATGGGCTGGAAGGCAGCCAGATTCGTGACCTCAAGCTGGCGGGAACCGATGTGACCGCCGAAGTACGCAGCCCGCTGGTCTGCTATGTGGGCGACTCCGCCCCCGCCGGGCTGGATGGATACCCGCCGGTGTTCGAAGCCCAGATTCTGATCACGGAGTTGACGTTTTTCCGGCCGGAACACCGGAAGGAAAAGATTCACAAGTTCGGGCACACCCACCTGGACGACCTGATCGAACGGGCTGACCGCTTCAAGAACGAACTGATCATCGCCGCACATTTCAGCACCCGCTACGAAGACCGGCAGGTCAAGGCCGCCGTCGACCAGCGGATGCCCGAATCGCTGCGGTCCCGCGTCCATTTGTGGATGTGAATGGAACCAAACATGCAAACCGCCACCACAGACCTGCTGTACTTCGAAACCGGACCGGCAAACGCCCCCACGCTGCATGTGGCTCCCGGCGAAATGTACCAGGTGCAGACGCAGCTCAACCGCGGACCCTGGCTCGACACCCACCCGCAGGGCGAAGAGCTGCGCAAGAAGCTTCGCGGCGGCAATCCTTCCAGTGGGTGCGCCTACATCACTGGTGCCCAACCCGGGCAGATGCTGTCCGTGGAGATCGGCTCGATCCAGCTCGATCCGATCGGGTTCACGAACTACCGCGGCAGCAATGGCGCGATGCCCGGCTGGATGGGACCCAGCGGCATCGGGCCGCAGCACAAGGTGGTCGACATCCGCAACAACCGCTTTCGCTGGGATGACCGGTTGGAGCTGGAATGCCGCCCGATGATCGGGTTCGTCGGCGTTTCTTCGGAGTATGAGACGTTCAACAATACCTGGGCCACGCGGTTCGGCGGCAATTTTGATATCCAGGAGATCACCACCGGCGCAACGGTGCACCTGCCCGTGGCTGTACCGGGTGCGCTGCTGCACATTGGCGACATGCATGCCATCCAGGGCGACGGCGAGATTTGCGGGGCCGGCGGCATTGAGGCCAGCGGACTCGTGCAGGTGACGGCACATCTCAGCCCGGCCCCCGAGTCGATGTCGTGGCCGCGGATCACGAATGCCACGCACATTGCCGTCGCCACCCAGGCCCGCCCCGCCGAAGACGCCTTCCGCCTCGGCCTGGAACAAATGGTCCTGTGGCTCGCCGAAGACTACGGCTTCGAGCCGGGCGACGCCTACCTCTATCTGGGTCAGGTGCTGGAAGCCCGCGTCACACAGTTTGTGAACCCCACGTTTACCTATCTGCTGAAGGTCTCGCGCAAGCATCTGCCCGCCGTGACCAAGGAACGGATTTGGAACTGATTGAATTGCCGATGAGTCGGTCCGGAACGGAACTGGCCGAGCCGGTTCGATTCAGGCCGGCCGTCTCAACGTCCCGATCGGCGGCAGCAACGATTTCGTCCGTCGCAATCGCGGTGCGGACAAATCCTGCTCACGGGTCGCTGCACCTCCCCGCAAAGTTGGGTGACGGTCATCGGATTCCCCTCGTCGTACGCCACGTTCCGCGCCGAAGCGGAAGGCACCGAGACACTTGCGGGTTTCACTCACTTGGCCCTGCCAGGTCGAGGTCCAGACTCTGTCCGCCTGGCATCACGCTTCTCCGAGGAATATCGGGAACTTTCCCCTTTCTTCGTAAGACATCCCGGTGGGCTGGCATCCAAGGTGTGGTAACCGACGAAGACAGAGCCACGCGGGCTCAAACGCGATGGCTTGAATCAATTCCGTCACTGCGGTGACGCAGCGCCTGCTGGCGGTCGGTGCCAGTCCGTTTCCACACTCCAATTCCAAGAAGGTGCCGCCATGTCCACAGCCACACACAAAAGCACACACGACTCACAAGTTGCCCTCCGTCACTTCGCGTCCGCCGCCCGGGCAGACCTGATTGAAGCGCTGGGACGCCACGGTGTCCGCTACGGCCTGGTCCTGGTTCTGCTGTGGATTGGCGGCATGAAGTTCACCGCCTATGAAGCCGAGGGCATCTCGGGCTTCGTCTCGAACAGCCCCCTGATGTTTTGGGCCTACCACCTGTTCAGCAAGGGACAGCTCTCTGCGATCTTGGGAGCCGTGGAACTGCTGACCGCCTTACTGATTGCCCTCCGGCCATTTTCGGCAAGACTCTCGGCCGTCGGCAGCGCGCTGGCCGTGGGCATGTTCCTGACCACCCTGACATTTCTGTTTAGCACCCCGGGCGTGATCGAGACTTCGCTCGGTTTTCCGGCCCTGTCCGTCGTGCCGGGACAGTTTCTCATCAAGGATGTGGTCCTGCTCGGTGCCGCCCTGTGGACCGCCGGCGAGGCACTTCAGGCCGTTCGATCTGAGGTGGCGTGACGGAAGCGTGATGGGGTCTGCGTACAACACGGGCAGCCGCACCTGACACGATGCAATCAGCGATCAATTCAGCGGCAAAATGCCGCTACCTGGAGACACCCGTCATGAAGAATCCAACGCGCATCGTGATCATCGGCGGAGGCTTTGCCGGGACAGCCACCGCCCTGGGCCTGGAGAAACGGTACCGGCGTGATCCGTCGGTGGAAATCACGCTGATCGATTCGGAGAACTACTTCACCTTCACGCCGCTGCTTGCCGGAGTTCCGTCAGGTTCGGTCCAACCCAACCACATCGTGTTTCCGTTGAGGGCACTGCTGACCCGGACCAGGGTGAAGCAGGCCGACGTGAAGCGCGTTGATCTCCAGCAGCGGATAGTCATCGCCGCGCATTGCGGGGCCTGCGGGGACGAATCGCTGCCTTTCGACCAGTTGGTCCTGGCGTCGGGATCCGTGCCGAACTCTTTCGGACTGCCCGGCGTCGCGGAACACGCCCTGACCATCAAAAGCCTGGGAGATGCGACGGCGCTCCATGCCCAGGTGATCGACAAACTGGAGCACGCCGATCTGCAGGGCGATCCGGCCGCGCGGCGGCAACTGCTGACCTTCGTCGTTGCCGGCGGAGGCTTTGCCGGGGTCGAGACGCTGGCGGAATTGAATGATTTCGTCCGCGACGCCAGGAGGTACTACCCCAATGTGTCGCAGGATGATGTGCGGATGGTCCTGATTCACTCCGGCGACCGCATCCTGCCGGAAGTCAGCGAATCCCTGTCGGCTTATGCCCTCAAGAAACTGCGCGCCCGGGGTGTCGAAGTCTTGTTGGAAACCCGCGTGCTCGGCAGTTCAAGCAGTTCCGTGCGACTCTCCAGCGGCGAGGAACTGCCTGCCGGCACGTTCGTCTGGGCTGCAGGAACCGCGCCCAATCCGCTCCTGAATCGCATGGACCTGCCGCGAACCAAGTCTGGCAAGATCGAAGTGGACGCCACGATGGCGGTGAGCGGCCATCCAGGATTGTGGGCGGTCGGTGATGGCGCGGCGATTCCTGATCTGGTCACGGGTGGATTCTGTCCTCCCACGGCGCAATACGCGCTCCGGCAGGGTAAGCGGCTGGCGCAGAACATCGCGGCCTCCCTGGAGGGCCGGGAAACAGTGCCCTTCAAGTTTAAGTCCCTCGGACTTCTCGCCGGTCTGGGCCGGCGTTCCGCCGTGGCGGAGATTTTCGGTTTCAAGTTCTCCGGCTTCTTCGCCTGGTGGCTCTGGCGGACCATTTATCTGATGAAGCTGCCCGGATTCGAACGCAAGCTGAGAGTGGCGATCGACTGGACCCTCGATCTGGTGTTCCCGCGCGACACCGTTTACCTGAGACCTCTGCACGCCGCACACGGGCCGAATGGAGTTGGCCAGTTCGAAGCCGATGCAGATTCCGGTTCAGTCAAGCCGCATGTGTCAGAGCATCAAGCGGCCACGCCAATGTCGTCAGCCCTCCACCCATGAACGAGCACTTGCTGTCCCCGACAAAAACGCCTGGTGGGTTGCCAGAGGGAATTGGCAGGCGAGACAATCGGCACGCCTTCGGAGATTGAATCTGGAGATCTCGAAATCCACGTTTGAATGCGAGTCGACGCAATGGCTGATGCAAGTTGCCGGGGACTGAAGTCCTGGGGCGTGTTTCTTCTTGGCTTGGCCGCCATGCTCCAATGGCCGGGTGCAATGGCCGTTGGAGCACAGCCGGCGGAGCTCTCGCTCACTTCCCCCAAGCCCCACCAGGTCCATCAGCGCACTGGAGTTGCCCCTGGCAAGGGCTTCGCCGATGTCGGAGTCGTTGGTGAAGTGCCAGCCGGGACCGAAGGCGGGACGTGGGAGTACCGCGTCAGCCCCAGTGGCTCAGAACCAGATGGCAGCAAGAGTTGGTCGCCTCTCGCGTCAACGAGGAACGGTTCGAGCCTCGAAGCCACGGCGCGCGTGCCCGCCGGTGGCTGGCACCGCCTGGAGATTCGATGCCGCGTGAAGGACGAAGTGGCCGCAGCCGGGAAGGTCGAGCCGATCGGCGTGGGCGAAGTGTTCATCGTGGCCGGCCAGTCGTACGCCACCAACTGCAACGACGAGCAGTTCAAGGTGACCGACCCGCAGGCGCGGGTCGTTGCGTTTGATTCCAAGAACAACACGTGGGCGGTGGCGAACGACCCACAGCCGGCCCCCGATGGCAGTAATGGCGGTTCCATCTGGCCACCGCTGGGGGATGCGCTGGCGAAGGAACTGCAGGTGCCGATCGCCTTCGCCAATGTGGCTGTCGGCGCGACCTCATCCACGCAGTGGCTGCCCGAAGGCAATCTGCATCCGCGCCTGGCCCAGGCGGGACAGACGCTCGGACGTTTCCGGGCCGTGCTCTGGCAGCAGGGGGAGTCCGATGTCATCGCCAAGACTCCTACGACCCAATACATCGCGAACCTGCAGACGATTCGGACCGCGGCCGCCAAGGCCTGGGGGTTTGAAGCGCCGTGGCTGCTGGCAAAATCGACGCTCCACCCCACTGTTTACAACGATCCCGAGGGCGAAGCACGCATCCGCACAGCGATTGATGAGCTGACAAAGCTGCCCGGTTTCCGTCCCGGTCCTGACACGGACTCGCTGTCTGGCGAGAACCGGGGCGACGCCAAATCTCGCCGGCACTTCTCCGCGATTGGCCAGCGCCGCGCGGCAGACATGTGGCTCGCGGTGATCCAGCGGGAACTTGCCGTAGACGCCAAGGCCGCCAGCCTGCTGCAGGTCGGCGTGGCCGAAGTCGACATCACGCCGCCGGACGGATTCCCCATGGCTGGCTACTACCACGAGCGTCTGGCCGCGGGAACGATCGACCCGCTCAAGGCGAAGGCGATCGTGTTCCGCGGACCGAACGCCCAGGCCGCACTGGTCGTCTGCGACTTGATTGGCATCGCCACGGACCTCTCGCGGGCAGTCCGCCAACGAGCCTCCGAGAAGACAGGCATTCCCGCGTCGAACATCGTCATCTCTGCCACGCACTCGCATACCGCGCCAGACTACATGAAGGAGCTGTACCTCAAACTTGGCGGTGAAACGCAGGAGCCACTGCGGGCCGCGTACATCGAGAAGCTGATTGAGGGCCCGGTCGGGGCGATCGTCAAGGCCCATGCCGCCGCCAAGCCCGCCGTAGTCGATTCGGGCTATGCCCGGCAGGAAACTCCGGTGTCCTTCAATCGCCGCTTCGTGATGCGGGATGGCAGCGTGCGGACTTGGATGAACCATGAAAACCCCGAGGTCGTTCGTGCCGCCGGTCCGATCGACCCCGAGATCGGCCTGCTGACTGTTCGCGGCGAAGACGGTGAACTGCAGGGGATTCTCAGCAACTTTGCCCTGCATCTCGACACCGTCGGCGGCATGAAATGGAGCGCGGACTATCCATACTTCATCGAACAGACGCTCCGCAAGGCGGCGGGCAAGGACCTGGTTTCCATCTTCGGCACCGGCTGCTGCGGCGACATCAACCATTCCGACCCGAACCGCCGCGAACGCAACAAGGCCGACTTCATCGGTGGCTCCATCGGCGAAACGATTCAGGGCGGACTTGGCAAACTTCGGCACTTGGAACAGGGCGACCTCGTCGTCAAATCACGCGTTGTGAATCTGCCGTTGCAGGACGCCACGAAAGAGGAGGTGACCCGCTCGATCCAGGTCCTGGAGGCCGCCCGGCGGATGGAGAAGATCGACTTCTTCGACCACGTCACTGCCTACAAGAAGCTGATGCTGGATCAGATGCTGCGCCGCGAACCACTGGCAAACGCGCCAACGCTGATCACGTGGGGGCTGAGCCGCTCGCTGGCGGGGATTGGAGAGGCACTGCCGGTGGACGTCACCGTGATGACGCTCGGCCGCGATGTGGCGATTGTCTTCCTGCCCGGTGAAGTGTTCGTCGAACTGGGGATGGCGATCAAGCAGGGCTCCCCCTTCCGGACCACGATGGTGATCGAACTGTCGAACTGCGTCGAGACAATTTACATTCCCAACCGCGCCGCCTATGCCGGCGGCAGCTACGAGGTCACCAACTCCACGACGCGGCCAGGTGCGGGGGAAATGCTCGTCGAATCGGCCCTCAGCCTGCTGCGAGAAGCGTCCACGGATTCTGCCCCGGCCCCGTGAGCCCTTTCACATGTTCCACGCGGCACTTCGGGCTTAAGTGCCGTTGTGCCGGCTCATTGGTCTCGCACCCGGCATCGCCACGCATTGTGCATCGGTGGCCCGCGCACCGTTCAATTTGGTGTGCGATGTTCACCGACTATTCACAATCGCTTCATCAGCGATTCACAAACTTCGACACAATGCGTCCATCACCCAATCGCACGCTGAGGTTCGGGGCTCACCATCTTCCCCATCCTTCGGAACCGCTTTCCCATGCTCACTCTGCCTCGACGTTCCTTTCTCGGTTCGGCATTCACGGGATTGGCGGCCCTTTCTCTCGCACCGGCGCTGCTGGCCGAGGAAGCTGCAGCCAACGCGGCCGTTCAACCGGGAATGGGATACGACCCGGATACGCTGTTTCTGACATGGCAGAAAGATCCCACCACCACGATGACGGTCCAGTGGGTCGGGCCGCAAGTTGCGCTCGATGCCTCCATCCAATATGCCACGGTGGAAAATTCCATGTGGCAGATGGCTCCGACGATCACCAAGCCGTATCCGAACACGGACCTGCGGGTCCATCGGTGCGAACTTTCGGGTCTCAAGCCGGGGACCGAGTACCAGTTTCGGATTGGCATGTCGTCGCCGGCCTACCGGTTTCGCACGATGCCAGAGCGGGCCACGAACACGATCCAGTTTGTGTCGGGTGGAGACAGCGGCATTGATGCGCACGCCATCGGCACGAACATTCTCGCCGCCAAACAGGAGCCGTGGTTCGCCTTGATCGCCGGCGACCTGGCCTATGACAACGGCACCTCGCCCGACACGTTCACGAAGTTTCTGCAAAACTACCGCAAACATATGGTGGATCCCAGGGGGCGGCTGATTCCGATGCTGTCCTGTCCGGGCAACCACGAGGTGAAGGGCGGCTACGGAGCCAAGCGTGAAGAGTCGCCGCAGTACCTCAGTGTGTTTGACGGCTTCTTCGCCGACACAACGTATGGCGTGCTGGACATTGGCGACTATTTGAGCCTCGTGCTGCTGGACACCGCGCACATCACGCCGATTGCCGGGGAGCAGACCGCGTGGCTCAGCAAGACACTCGCCGAACGGCAGGACCGTCCGCACCTGATTGTGGCCAACCATGTTCCGGCATACCCGTCCTACCGGGCTCCCGAAGGCAAAGAGGGGAAGCTCGGCACCGGGGAAGATCAGCGGAAACATTGGTGCCCGCTGTTTGAACAATACAAAGTGGACGTTGTGCTTGAGCACCATGACCACACCTTCAAGCGGACGCATCCGCTGACGAACGGCCTGAAGGACAAGTACGGTGTGACCTACCTCGGCGACGGTTCGTGGGGCAAGCTGCGGGCTCCCAAGTCACCTGAAGAACGACCCTATCTCGCGGCGGTCAGCCAGGCGTACCACATGACGGTGCATCGACTGGAGGGCGAGCAGCGGTTCCATGTGGCCTTGGAGGAAACGGGACGTGTCGCCGATGTGTCGATGACGACCAGCAAGCGCCCCGCGAAGCGTGGCTGAGCAAGTCTCCGCGGAATTCGTCGCGTGATCCCCTGAAGCAACCGGCTGAATAATCCGGCAAGGATCGGGGTGCGCACGTCACCGGCTGTTCGCAGCTTTTGCAATCATCAACGCGAGTCAAATATGAACAGGCAACTTGCTCTCACCCTCAGCATTCTTGGTCTCGCGCTGGCGCTGCCAACCGCCACGCAGAGTGCCCCGCCCGCCGCGAAAACCGTGACCTTCCGTCAGGGGGTGGAGGGCTACAAGGGCACCGTCGACACCGAGATCTGGGCTTTGGCGACCACGACGATTCTGGATGGCAATCCGAATGCGTCCTCCGACGCCAACAACGATGGCGGCGAGAGCCAGGTGTTGATGCGGTTTGACGACATCATTGCCAGCGGCGAGCCGAAAGCGGGCGCTGCGAAGACACCGCGCGTGCCGAAGAGGGCGACAGTGCATTCGGCCAGGTTGCTGGTGAGCGCGTTCGACCAGGGCGACACCGTCAACCTGCATCGTCTGCTGGTGCCGTTCGACCGTGGTTCCACCTGGAACAGCATGGTCTCGGGGCTGTCGGCGGACGGGCTGGAAGCCTCGCGGCACAAGGACAGCTTCACATTCGGCAAGATTGCCGCCAATTCGTCCGAAATTGTGTTCGATGTCACCGACACGGTTCAGGCGTGGGTCAACGGCACACCCAATCATGGTTGGGTGTTCATCAACACCGGCGGCAACGGGTGGGATTTCTATGCCTCGGAATTCGACAACCCCGCCCAGCGTCCCACCCTGGTGATCGAGTATTCCGAGAGGCCGTCCAAGCGCTGAGCCGTGCATTGCTAGACGCTCCAGTGCCATCGTCCAAACCAAACCAGTCCAAACCAGTCCAGTCCAACCTCACACTTCTTCATTTGGCAGGAGCCGCACCACAATGTCCCAACCGCTTCCTGGAACCTGGCTGGCCGACCCATCACATTTTCAGCGTCCGACCCGCCGCGATGTGCTGCGCGTCGGCTGGCTCGGCGGACTCGGGTTGTCTCTCGGCGGCTTGCTAAAGGCGGAAGCCGCTGACCGGCCGGCTGCGGACAAACAGGCCGCGAAGGCGAAGTCGGTCATCCATATCTACCTGCAGGGCGGCTTCGCCCACATGGACAGTTTCGACCCCAAGCCGGATGCACCGGTTGAATATCGCGGCATTCTGGGAACGGTCGAGACCAGCGTGCCCGGCGTGCTGTTCAGTTCGCACATGCAGGAGTCCGCCAAGGTCGCTGACAAACTGACGGTGGTCCGGGGGATGACCCACACGGAGGTTGACCACAGCCGCGGCGAGCACAGCATGTTCACCGGTTACCGCCCCAGCCCCGCGCTCGTGTATCCGAGCGTGGGCAGCGTGGTGGCTCAGGAGCTGGGGCCGCGGAGCGCGACGCCGCCGTATGTCTGTATTCCCACCCAAGGCAGCCAGTTTCTCGGCAGTGGCTACCTCAGCAACGCCTTTGGTCCATTCGCTCTTGGAACCGACCCGGCTCGCCCAGGTTTCACCGTGCGAGACCTGAGCCTTCCCAAGGGGATCGATGAACAGCGCTTCGGCAGCCGCAAGGAGTGGAAGGATCTGGTCGACGACCATTTCCATCAGAAGGAGAAAGACGATGCCATCACCACGATGGATTCCTTCTACCAACGCGCCTACGACCTCCTTGCCTCGCCGCAGGCCCGTGAAGCGTTCAGTCTGAAGGGGGAAACGGATACGACGAAGGAACTCTACGGCATGAATGCCTGGGGACCAATCCTCCGTCCATCCGCCGGCGCACGGTTCCTGGTGGCCCGCCGACTGATTGAAGCCGGAACCCGGATGGTCAATATCACCTACGGTGCGTGGGATACGCACTCCTATCACTACCGGGGCATCGAAACGCAACTGCCTGATTTCGACAAGGCCTTCGCCGGACTGATTGTCGACCTGGAGCAGCGCGGACTGCTGGACTCGACCCTCGTGATGGTCACCAGCGAATTCGGACGCACTCCGAAGGTCAACGCTGGCGGCGGACGGGATCACTGGCCGCGGGTGTTCAGCATTGTGCTGGCCGGCGGCGGGATCAAGCGCGGGCAGACTTATGGTGCGTCGGACGGCCTGGCTGCCGAGCCCGCCGACAACCCGCTCTCGGTCGAAGACTATGCGACCACCGTCTACAAGCTGATGGGGATCGACGCCCGCAAAGACCTGATGTCGCCCGGCAACCGGCCGCAGCAGATCGTGATGAACGGCAAGGTCGTGCCTGGCCTGCTGGCTTGAAAGTCACCCGCAGAGATTTCGATTTCCACCCCGCCCAGAACCTCCTGAAAAGCACCATGAGACTTCTACGACTTTTGATGTTCATTCTGGGCGGGGTTGCCTGTTCCAATGTGGCTCTCGCTGCGCCCGCCGTTGAATCGGTGATTCCCGGCATCGGGCAGTGTGGCACTGAATTCACCCTGGACCTTGTCGGCGCGGGCTTCAGTGACCAGGCCGAAGTCATGCTCTACTCCACGGGCGTGGCCTGCGTGAAGGTCAAAGCGGCCGATGAGAATCATCTGGCTGTCACGCTCAAGGCGGAAGCCGACTGCCGCCGTGGCAGCCACGCGTTTCGCATTCGCACGCCGCAGGGACTCTCTGAACTGCGCATTTTCCGGGTGACCCCCTTTCGAGTCGTGACCGCCACCGAACCCAACCAGACACCGGCCGAAGCGACTCCGGTCGAGAAGAACGTGACGATCAGCGGTGTGTTGGAGACGGCAGATCTCGACTGCTTCGCCGTGTCTCTGCGAAAGGGTGAGGTTCTGGCTGCCGAGGTCGAGGCGGTGCGGCTGGGGGAAAACCTGCTGGATACCGTGCTGTCGGTCCATGGTCCCGATGGCAAGTTGATCCAGGAGACAGACGACACCGCACTGTTTGGACAAGATCCGTTTTTGAGCATTGTGGCTCCGACGGACGGCACGTATGTGGTTCAGCTGCGTGAGGCGGCCATGGAGGGGGACGAGAACAGCCGCTATGCCCTGCATCTCGGTACTTTTCTGCGTCCAAAGTTCGTCTTCCCTGCGGGGGGCAGGTCCGGAGAAACTCTGCAGGTTCGCTACTACGGCGACGCCCGCGGTGTCGTGGAGCAAACGCTGAACCTGCCGCCACAGTCGACCGGGAACACGTTCGAACTGCATGCGGCATTGGAGGGTGTCGTGGCTCCAACGGCGCTTCCGTTCCGCGTCTCGTCGTTCGCCAACGTGGTTGAGCCAGAATCGACTGGCGGTGCCACGGCGGGTACGGCAGAGGCGGCCGAACTCCCGGTGGCGTTCAACGGGATTCTGCAGAAGCCAGGCGAACTCGACCGTTTCAAATTCAAGATGGCCGCGGGAGAAACCTTTCAATTCGAAGCGCTGGCTCAACGCCTCGGCTCACGGGCAGACACTGTGATCTCCATCTTTGACGGCGAAGAGAATCTGCTGGTCCGGAACGACGATGATGGATCGCACGACAGCCGGCTGGTGTTCCAAGCACCCGCGGCCGGTGAGTATCAACTCCAGGTGATGGACAAACGGGGCTCGGGCGGCGAGGACTACTTCTATCGGGTGGAAGCGACTGAGCCACGGCCCGACTTGACGGCGTTCCTGCCCCGTCCCAACCGCGTTTCGCAGGAACGGCAGACGATCTCGGTGCCCCGCGGCAACCGCGTGATGACCTTCATGGCGGCACGCCGGCAGGGCGTCGATTCAGCGGTCAGAGTCGAGCCACAATCGCTGCCAACGGGTGTGGGGAATTTCACGGCGACGATCGCGGCCGATCAGTTCATGGTGCCGGTGGTACTGGAAGCCGCCGCGGATGCACCGTTCGGTGGCTCACTCACCAAGCTCCACGTGACCGGCAGTTCACAGGGATCTACGGTGGCTGGTGACTTTCAGCAGGTCGTCGATCTCGTGGCCGGAACAGCAGACACGCTGTATCAGTCGGCCGCCGTGAACGCCCTGGCGGTCGCGGTTGTCGAGGCGGCTCCGTTCAAGATCCGCATGGAAGAGCCCAAAGCCGATCTGGCACAAGACGGAACGCTTGGCCTGATCATCCACGTCGAACGGTCTGCGGACTATGCCGGACCCGTGGACATCACATTCCCGTATCTGCCGCCGTGGGTGGATGGCCCGGTCAAATTGTCCATCCCTGCCGACAAAACAAGCGGCGTGTATGTTGTGCATGCCTTCCCTGAAGCGCAGCCACGGGCCTGGCCAATCTGTGCCGAAGGTCGGCCAGGGCTGGAGACGAGCCCCGATGGCGAACGTGCCGAAGGTCCGGTGATGCCCGCCTTCCGCGATCGCCGACGCAACCGGACCAGGTCGGACGCGATCGTCTCCACACAATTGGTGACTCTGAACATCGTGGGGTCGCCAGTGGCGGGCAACATCGGCCGGGTCTCGGCCGAGCAGGGTGCGAAGATGAAGCTGGTGGGCACGATCGAACGTGGAGACTCCCTGCCGGAGGATCTGGTGGCCACGCTGGAAGGGCTGCCCAACCGTGTTGCCGCCAGTCCCGTCAAGGTTTCACCACGGGACGGAAAGGTGGAATTCGAAGTCCATTTTGAACCCACTGCCCCACTCGGTACGTTCGAAAGTCTCGTCTGCCGACTGAGTGGTGTGATCGAAGGCCAGCAGGTCTCCTACTGCATCGGGCGCGGCGGAGTGCTCAAGATCGAGCCGAAAGGCGGAGTCGTCACCGATGCCTCGGGGCGTCCGCTCAGCCCGCTGGAAGTGCTGCGAAGCTCCCAAAAATAGACGGCATGTCCGACCGCGAGCTTGAAGCAGCACACAGCCCACGTTGCGCCGACAATCTTCTGTTGACCTTTTTGCTGCGGCCTGTCGCCGAAGGAGTGTCTCCGATGCGTTTCCGTACTCTTCTCTCGTCCCTGGCCCTCGCCTCCGTGCTCGCGCAGGCCTGCACGATGGCTGCCGACGAGGCTGCCGCCAGGCTGGTGGCGTATCCCGAACGCGTGGTGCTGAACACTGCCCGCGAAACACAGGATCTCGTCGTTCAACTGCAACTGCCCGACGGCAGTTCGCAGGATGTCTCGGCACGGGCCAAGCTGGAGCTGACCGATCCCAAGATTGCCCGGTTGACGGACGGCATCCTGGAACCGCTGAGCGATGGCAAGGCGGAACTCAAGGTCACATTCGACAAGCTGACTTGCTCAATCCCGCTGGAGGTGGCTCAGCCCACGGCCCCCGCGGCATTGCGGTTCCGCAACGACATTCTGCCAATCCTGACCCGGGCCGGCTGTAATACCGGCAAGTGCCACGGGTCCGCTTCGGGCAAGGACGGCTTCCGGCTGAGCCTGTTCGGCTACGACCCCGCAGGCGATCATTATCGGCTGACACGGGAACAGAGCGGCCGCCGCATCAACCTCGCCGACCCCGAGCACTGCCTGCTGATCAACAAGGCCACGGGCGAGGTGCCGCACACCGGCGGACAGCGGATCGACCGCGAGAGCGGGCACTATCAAACCCTGATCACGTGGCTCAATGCCGGCGCGGTCGCCGACCCTGCCGACACTCCGCATCCGGTCGGCATCTCTGTCTATCCGCCACGGGCGGTCTTCAGCCAGCCAGAGGCGGCGCAGAAGCTGCTCGTGATGGCGACCTACAGCGATGGATCCGACCGGGATGTGACGGATCTGGCCGTGTTCTTCAGCAACAACGAAGGTGCCGCCAAGGTGTCTGATGACGGAGTCGTGACCAGCACCGGTTCCGGTGCCGCGTTCATCATGGCGCGCTTCGACCAGTTCACCCAGGGCACGTCGGTCATCGTGCGACCCGCGGCGAACTACGAGTTTCCAGACATCCCTGCCAACAACTACATCGACGAACTCGTGTACGCCCACTGGCGTGACATGCACCTGCTCCCTTCGGACTTGTGTAGTGACGAAGTGTTCCTGAGACGCGTCTACAACGACCTGCTGGGCCTGCTCCCCACCACCGCCGAACGCCGTGCGTTTCTGGCGGACACGACCACCGACAAGCGGGCGCGGCTGGTCGACACGCTGCTGGAGCGGGACGAATTTCTGGACATCTGGGTGATGAAGTGGGCCGAAGCCCTGCAAATCCGCACGATCAATGGAGTGAGCCCCAAGGGGCTGCAGGTCTACGACCGGTGGCTGCGCGACCGGATCCGCTCGGGAGCCACAATCGACCAGATTGTGAAAGAGCTGATCCCGGCCACGGGCGGCACGTTCGACAATCCTGCCACCAACTACTATCAGACGGAAACCACGCCGCAGTTGCTGGCCGAGAACGTGGCTCAGGCCTTCCTTGGCACCCGCATTCAGTGTGCCCAATGCCACAACCATCCCTTCGACCGTTGGACGATGGATGACTACTACGGGTTCGCCGCGTTCTTCAGCCAGGTTGGCTACAAGCAGGCCCAGGACCCACGTGAACTGACCGTGTTCAACGCCGCCACCGGCGGCCTGAAACATCCGCTGGGCGGCGGCGCGGTGGCTCCAAAATTTCTCGGTGACGAAGCCCCGGCCATGGCCCCTGGTGAAGACTACCGGCAGGCTCTGGCTGGCTGGCTGAGTTCGCAGAAAAACACCGCTTTTGCCCGCAACACCGCGAACGTGGTCTGGGCGCAGTTCTTCGGGATTGGCATTGTCGAACCGGTGGATGACATGCGGATCAGCAACCCGCCGTCGAATCCCCAGTTGTTCGCCGCCCTCGGAGCCAGGCTGGCCGGATACAAGTTCGAAATCAAGTCCCTCTGTCGCGACATCTGCACGTCGCGCACCTACCAGCTCACCACGCAGCGGAATGAGAGCAACGCCTGGGACGAACGGCACTTCTCCCATGGCCGGGTCCGCCGGATGCGGGCTGAAATTCTCCTGGATTGCGTCAACCAGGTGACCGGTGCCGAGGAGCGGTTCCCTGGCCTGCCCGCCGGCGGCCGCGCGGTTCAACTGGCTGACGGTCGGACGAACAACTACTTCCTGACCACGTTTGGACGCTCAACCCGAGCGACCGCCTGCACCTGCGAAGTCAAAACCTCGCCGACATTGTCGCAGGCCCTGCATCTCCTCAATGGCGAAACCACCTCGGGAAAGATCGCCGAGGGTCAGTTGATCGACATCCTGTTGAAGGAAAAGGGGAGCCCGGATGCCGTCGCCAGCGAACTCTACGAACGCTGCCTGTCGCGGTTGCCCACGGACAAGGAGATGGCGGCGATCAAGGCGAAGCTGGCCGAAAGCCGTGATGTGGCGGGATCGCTCACCGATCTGTTTTGGGCCCTGCTCAACTCGAACGAATTCATCTTCAACCACTGAGGCGGCCACCGCCGCGACCTGATGCGGGTTGAGTTCGGTTCTTCACGGCCAAAGACCCAATGACCAATAACTGTTTCCGGAGGCTGCGCCATCACCTCGACGAAGCACCGCAGACCGTCAGCCACCAGGTCGCCGAGAACCAACTGCACACGGAGACAACTTGGGGAAGTTGCCTTCGGGTTAACGAGGTTCTCGGTGTCCCTGGTGACTGAAGCCTTCCGGGACGACGTCGCGGATTCAGCACGATCCAATCCTTCTTCCACGGCCTGATTCATTTTCTTGAGAGTACCGTGACAGCTATTCAGCTCAGAAACTTTGCCCTCGCGACGGTGGCTTCACTCCTGCTAGCGACTCCACTGACCGCGGACGAGAAAGCGGCGGTCACCTACGACCAGGTCCGACCCGTGCTCAAAAAGCACTGTGTCTCCTGCCACGGGCAGGAGCGTGCCCGCGGTGATCTCAATTTGTCGACGACGGACGGGATCAAGGCGGGAGCCGCTTCGGGACCAGTGGCCGTTGCTGGCAAGCCGGACGAAAGCTTGTTGTACACGCTCGCGGCGCATCTGGAGGGACCCAAGATGCCCCCCGGCGCGCCGAAGATCCCCCAGCGCGAACTGGATCTGATTCGGCGCTGGATTGAGGATGGCCTCAAGGAACCAGCAACCACGGCGACTCCAAAAGACAAAATGCCGGCGGCAAAGCCGCTGGTCGGAGTCGTTCCGGTGACTCCACTCGCACGCCCCACAGCGGTGACGGCCCTTGCCGTCAGCCCCAGCAATGGATCAATCGCGGTGTCCGGTCAGCAACAGGTCGTTGTCTTCGATGCTGGCGGCAAGGTGCCCTCCAAGGCATTTCCGTTTCCCGAAGGCGAAGTCTGTTCGCTGCGGTACTCCCGCGACGGAGAGTTGCTGGTGGCAGGAGGTGGCATCGGCGGGGAGTCGGGGAAGGTGGTGGCCATCGAAGTGGCCACCGGTCGCCGGGTGTTTGAAGTTGGGGCGGAGATGGACGCTGTTCTGGCCTTCGACCTGTCTCCGGACCGCAGTCTGGTGGCCCTGGGTGGACCCGGCAAATCTGTCAAAGTTCATCGCACTGCCGATGGCAAACTCATCAGCACGCTGACCAAGCACACCGACTGGATTCTGTCGGTCGCCTTCAGCCCGGATGGTCTGCTGCTGGCCAGCGCCGACCGCTTCGGGGGATTGCAGGTCTGGGAAGCGAAGACTGGCAAATCGTTCCACGCGCTGCGGGGCCACATGGGAGCTGTCAACGCCCTCAGTTGGGCAGCCGACTCCGAGAGCCTGCTCTCCGCCGGGCAGGATGGCACGCTGCGTCTATGGGAGATGCATCAGGGGACGCAACTGAAGGTCTGGGACGCGAAGATTGGCGGCATCCTTTCCGCGGAATGGACAGCGGCGAACCAGATCGTGGCCGGCGGTCGCGGGCGCAAGGTGGCCGTGTTTGATGGCGCAGGCCAGGCATTGCGTGACTGGTCGATGCCCGATGAAGTCACCCGTCTGGCGGCGTCTCGGACCGGCGACCGGCTCATTGCCGCCGACGCCGCGGGCCACATGCTGGCTTGGAATGTTTCCACGGGAATGTCTGAAGGCGAATTCTCCCTGCCGCTTGCCACGACAGTCGCCCAGACCAGCTTTGTGCCACCGCCCCGCCGCCAACGGGCGGCAGCGACACTGCCACCACAGCCCGCGGCGGGCGCGACAGTCGGCAATGATCTTGCGGCAACACGTGAAGCGCTCGCCGCAGCCGAAGCCGCAGTGACGTCCGCCGAAGAGTCGCTGGCAAGGCTCAAAGCGTCGGCGGCGAAGCTCAAGCAGATTGTGAAGGCACAAGAAGCCGCGGGCAGAAACCGCTAAACCCTGTCGTCAGGACTACCTCGTAACTCCGGCAGTTGATTCAGGAACTCAAGTCGTCGACCAATTCGAGACGGAAGTTTGAAACCACGAATCTCACGAATAAGGATCGCGGCAGCAATAACATGGTGAAGTTGCTTGGGATGGACGCCGACTGAGGGCAGATTCATCAGCCGGCACGCGTTAGGACCGGACAAAGAATAAAGCACGCTTCAAGATGCTAACCGAAGGCCGGTCTTAGGCAACGAAAAGGGGAAACCACGAATTTTCACGAATAAGACGAATGTCACGAATGACAACGCGCAGGATTCCATCACCCGCGAAGCCATGCCGGTTGATCATTCGTGATATTCGTAAGATTCGTGAAAATTCGTGGTTAATTTATGACCGTACGATTCCCGCACCGTTTTGCCAGCCCTGTCGACTTCACCACCAACTTCATCCGCTGTCCTTGATGGCGTTCGCTGCTGGATAGGGAGACAAATGTCACAGTTATTTTTGCTGCGACCCTTAGCGTCCGGTTCGTGGCGCTGGCGTCTTCCGATGATCCTCCAACCGGGGGCTAAGGCCCAATGGCACTTACTTTACTTTTGTTTATGATTGGCACGAATCTTGCGCCTTATAATGACTCCTCGATTTGGGAGTCATTTTGGCATGTCGAAAACAATCAACG
>JAKFUF010000186.1 GCA_021732845.1 Planctomycetaceae bacterium
GCCCGGAAGTGGGGGCGGCGGACGTCCGAGCTTCGGTGGTGGCGGCCGTCCGAGTTCTGGCGGGGGCGGCCAGCCCGGCGGAGGCGGCGGACGGCCAAACTTCGGTGGAAGCGGCGGTGGTGGCCGCCCGAGTTTTGGCGGCGGGGGCGGCCAGCCTGGAGGATCGGGACGACCGGGTGGTGCCCAGCCCGGTGGTGGATCGGGACGTCAAGGTGGCGGTGCGCAGCCCGGTGGAGGTGGCCAGCCAGGTAGCCCGGGGCGACCCGGCGGCGATGGTCGTTTTGGCGGCAATCTACCCGGTGATGGCCGCGTCGGTGGTCAGCCTGGTGGGGCTGGGGCTGGGGCCAGCGGACGCGTTGGGTCCGGATCGGGCGGCGGTAACAATAGTGGCCGCGGTGGCCTCAACATCGGCGGTCGACCCGGCAATCAAGGCAACAACACTGTTGGTGGGCGAGCCGGTGGAGGGGTGAACAATGGGCGCGGGCCGGGTTCCAACCAGAACAACGGTGCCTTCAACCGCGACTTTGGACGATGGGGCAACAACAACCTGTCGATCGGCAACCGCAGCATCTCGCTCGGTCGGCAAGGCTACCGCCCGTCGTTCTACAACCATGGCTTCTACCGTGGGAACTGGAACAACAACAACTTCGCCTGGAACCGGCCTGGCTATTACCGGCCAATTGGCTGGGGGCTCGGCGGCTGGGGGCTTGGCAATCTGATCTACAGCAGCGGCTACAACCGCTACTACAACCCGTACTTCGCGGGTGGTGGGTTCAACGGCGGATACGGTGGCGGAGTCTATAACTACTCTCAGCCCATCGAAGTGGCCAATGTGGGAACTGAATCTGACGAGACGCAGCAGGCGTTTGCCAGTGCCCGCGAGGCGTTCTATGCCGGGGACTATCAGGCGGCCCTCAATGCCGTTGATTTTGCCATCAAGCAGAATCCAAATGATGCCGTGTTTCACGAGTTCCGCGGCGTGACCCTGTTTGCCCTCAAGCAGTACCGGGAATCCGCGACGGTGCTGCACTCCGTGCTGGCCGTCGGACCTGGCTGGGATTGGGAGACGCTCCGGAGCCTCTACCCCTCAGTCGAGGTGTTCACAATCCAATTGCGGACTCTCGAAGATTATCGTGACGCCAATCCCCAACGGGCTGATGTTCGCTTCCTGCTCGGTTACTTGTACCTCACGACAGGTTATCCCGAGTCGGCTGGGAAGCAGTTCACCCGGGTTGTCCAACTGATGCCTGAAGACAAGCTCTCGGCCCAGTTGCAGGCGATGGTGTCCGGCAAGACCGTTGCCAACGCGATGGCCGAGCCGACAAATGCGTCTGTCCTGCCAATGCCTCCGGAGACAGGGGACACCCCGTCACTGGCTCAGCCACAGCCAGAAACCCAGCCAGCCACGCCACGCCCCGTGGCTCCCGGCAATGCCCTGGATGCGGCGAAGTTCGTCGGCCATTGGACCGCCTCGCGGGGCGAGGGCTCGAAGTTCGACCTGACGCTGAACGTTGACGGGACTTTCGTCTGGAAGTTCGCCGAGGGCACTGAAACCGACAGCTTCACCGGCAAATACCAGATGGAAGGCAACACGCTGATTCTGGAGCGTCCAGAAGGCGGGGCGCTGGTCGGAAACGTGGTTCCCTCCAGCGACAACAAGTTCAACTTCCGTCTCGTCAACACCGACCCCGAGGACAAGGGGCTGGACTTCAGCAAATAGTGACGCGGTTGCCCAGGTGTAAAACCCAACCGCCAGCATTGGAGCAATCCAGTGCTGGCGGTTTTTTCGTGGATGCATCGCGGCCATGGCCGTGGATTTCAGCCTTTGCCGACTCTACTTCGATTCGAGATATTTGAGTGTCAGCAGGACATAGGCCGTCGTCATGTTCGGGTCACCTTCCATCCATCGGGGCGTGGCGTTCACCCAGCTCCCGTTTTCCTTTTGCAGCGGCAGCAGCACGTTGGTCATTTCGGCACGCCACGGGTGTTCGATCCCCTTGGCGTCTTGAACCTCTTCGCTTCCCAGGGCGTCGAGCGCCTTGGCGACGGTATGCAGATAGTAGTACAGCCCGGCTTCACCCATGCCGGGGTTCTCCTTGAGGGTGTAGTTCTTTTTGAGCCACGTGACGGCGGCGACCACCCGGGGGTCGTCCTTCTTCACGCCTGCGTAGAGAAAACTTTTGAGGCCGGCGTAGGTCATGCTGCCGTAGGACCGCAGCCCGCCGTTTTCCGTCAGTCCCGCCATTGAGGATCCGCCGCCTGCCGGCGTGTAATAAAAGCCGCCATCATTGATTTTCGCGGCAAATGCAGTCGTGTTGTGTTCGGTTTCCAGGTTCTGGCAGCGGCTCACGAAGACCACGGCGTTCTTCATTGCCTCGTCATCCTCCTTGACTCCGGCCGCCTTCAGGGCGTCGAGCAGGAAGGCGGTGTTGGAGAGGTCGGGCCGCTTCGACCGACCATAGCCGGCCCCGCCGTACTCCACGCTCTCTTTCGAAATCTTCTCCGACTCGTCCCATTGCAGCCCCTTCAAGAAGTCGCGCGCCTTGCCAATCAGCGCGTCGTACTTGCCATCGGTGTTGGCCGCGGCGAATGCCAGCAGGGCGATGCTCGTCTCGTAATTGCGGTGCGAGCTTTCCTTGTCGTAAATGCCGCCGTCCGGCTGGACAAAGCTCTCCAAATGCTTCAAGCCCTTCGCGACCACCGATTCTTCCCGCTTGATGCCGCTTCGCAAGAGCGATGCCGTGACCAGACCGGTGATCCCGGCATTGTTGGGCACGGTCCAACTGCCATCTTCGGCCTGCGTGGTGGCCAGGAACTTGATCCCCATCGCCTGGGCATGCTTGATCTTGGCGGTTGTCTCCGCATCCGCCGCGAATCCGCGATCCACCGCGGAGAGAGTGACGAGGAGCCCCACAAAGAGATGCGGGAGAAGCGACCGGCGGATTACGCTAAGGTTGGGCATGGTGTCTCGGTGAATGTCGAGGCGGAACGGGGCCAATTGACTGTACCTGCCGCGTTTCCGGGAGGCCAGCAGCGACGGTGGACAAAAATCGACCGAGCGCGGACAAAAGGCGACAGTGATTCCGCGACACGTTGGACGTGGAGTTCGCCCGGTTCGTCATTGTGGGGAGAATGATCACCCGCTGGCCACGCAGGAATTCGGCAGGCGCCGCGGTCCACTTTCCCGCCCCGCCGGCATTGCACGAGGCCTATGTCGATCGCAAAAGCGGGCGAGGCGAGATTGAGATGTGGGAACCGTTTAACCGACATCGCTGCTGAACCGAGCATCACGCCAATACTTCGCGTACCGGCTGGCCGAAGTCGATGTCCAGCCGCTTGCGACCGGGAACTTCCAGCCGCCTTGCATCCAAGCCAAGCTGATGCAGCACCGTGGCGTGAATGTCTGTGACATAGTGCCGGCCTTCGACCGCATGGAACCCGAGTTCATCGGTCTTCCCGTGCGCGATGCCGCCCTTGATGCCACCGCCCGCCATTACCACTGAGAATCCATAAGGGTGATGGTCGCGGCCATTGCCGCCCTGTGCTCCCGGTGTGCGGCCGAACTCGGTTCCCAAGACAACCAGCGTATCGTCCAACAGGCCCCGGCGCTTCAAGTCCTTCAGCAAGCCGCCGATCGGCTTGTCGATCTGTTCACACAGCGCGGTGTGACCCGTCTTGAGATTTCCGTGGGCATCCCAGGCCCCCGCACCGCCGTTACTGCCATGAAAGATTTGGACGAAGCGCACTCCGCGTTCCACCAGCCGTCGCGCCGCCAGACACTGCTGGCCAAACGGCGTGGTCACCGGTTTGTCCAAGCCGTAGAGCTGCTGGGTTTCGGCCGTTTCGTCGGCAAAATTGACGACATCCGGAATGGCAGTCTGCATGGAAAACGCCAGCTCATACGAGCGGATCCGTGCCTGCAGCGCGGCGTCATCGGGGTATTCGACAGCCGTCAACCGGTTCAGCCGGCCCAGCAGTTCAAACTCCGCCTGCTGCTCTTCGCGATAGACATCGGTGCCCGGTGCGGCGAACGGCAGCGGATTTTTGGGGTCGACATTGAGCTGCACGCCGTTGTGCTGCGGCCCCAGATAGCTCGCACCATGTCCGCCCAATCCCCCGCAACAATCGGCGATGGGGGTTCCCATCACAACGAACTGCGGGAGGTTGTCGTTGAGCGATCCCAGCCCATAATGCGCCCAGGAACCAATCGTTGGCAGGGCTCCTTCCAGAGCATGCCTCCCAGTGTGGAACTGGAGCTGTGCCCCATGGTTGTTGTCGGTAGTCCACATCCCACGGAGGATCGCCAGGTCATCGGCGCAATCACCCACGTGGGGGAACCAGTCGCTGATCTCCAAGCCACTTTCGCCGCGTTTCTTCCAGCCGACCTGCAGCGGAAAAATCGCGGGATGAACTTTGTGCAGCCCCTCGATCACCTCTCGCAGGTTTTTCTTCACATAGGGCGAATCCAGCACGTCCTTGTAGGGCGTCTCCGCGATCGTTTTGCCGGCGTACTGGTTTAAGGCTGGCTTGGGATCAAAACTCTCCATGTGGCTCGTGCCGCCGACCATGAAGATCCAGATCACCGTTTTGGCTTTGGGGGTGAAATGCGTCCGGCCATCCGGCGGCGACCATGCACCTGCCGCGCTCAGCCCGGCGTCGGCGCGAGCCACGCCGTCGCGGAACAACATCGCGCTCAATGCCAGCCCGGTAAACCCCATCCCGACATCAGCCAAAAACGCGCGGCGATTCGGTGACGAGAAGCCAGGCAACATGTGGAACTCCGCAAAGTGTGGTGGGATATCGCGAAAGGACAGTTTTTTGAGGCTGCGGCAATCGTCACATCAAAAGTTGCCGATTCTCGATTGAGTATACACCAGCCAGCCGGGGCATGTCACGAGCGCGAGATTTGCGTGCCAGCCGGCTGTCCAAAACTCAGTTTGAACCGGCTGCGTCACCAAGCTGATGAATGGTGTTGTGAATTGTGCCTTCGACGGGCGCTCCGGTGGCCGACCGGAGCCGATATTTGATCTCCATGCACCACGTCGGGCGAAGCCCGGTGACATCAAGCGTCACGGTCTTGGAGTCCGACGACAGCGTCGCGCTGCGGACTTGGAGCGATTTTTCATCATAATGCTTCGATCCATAGTCGGCGGTGCGCTTCAGCGACCAAGTCTTGATCTGCAGGCTCTTGGAGTCCAGTGATGCTGGGTCGAGGGGCTCGGTGAAGGTCAGTTTCAGCCCAGCGGTCGTGGCGTTCAGACCCTGCGGCAGGTGCATCGGCTTGCCGGTGGCCCGCAGCCGGTAGAGCCCGCCCGGAGCCGTGGCATTGCCCGCCCAGGCAAACATGCCGCAGAGGTAGAGTTGACCATCCCGCGGATGAAAGCGGCCGCGCATCACCCCGGTGGGAAAGAGCGGAATCGGCAGTTCGACCATGCCACCCTGCATCGTGCCGCGAACATTCTCATGCGGCACGACGAAGACCTTTCCATATCCGTAAGACAAGTTCAGCAGTGATCCCTTCAGCGGTCCCCACCGGTCGCTGTCGACCCACAGCAACTCTGCCGGCGAGCGGTCGAAGGCATTCGTGATCCAGCACAGCGGCGGGACCATGGCCGCATCCGAATCGTCGGTCACGTCGTGATAGCCAAGCATGTTCCCATAAAAACGCGGTTTACCGGAGGGATCCGTGGTCACCCAGTTGATGCGGTTTTTCGGGTTCCAGAACCCCTCCTGATCGGTGACGACGAACGATCCATCGGGGTTGAGGCAGACGCCGTTCGCCGCCCGAAAGCCATTCGCCAGAATGTCGGTCTGCGAGCCATCGCGGCTCACCCGCAGCAGGGTGCCGTGGTGTGGCACAACCGCCGCCTTGCCGTGGCATCCCGATTTGGCGTAGTAAAAATTGCCCGCCGCGTCAGTCTGCAGACCCATGGCGAACTCATGAAAATGTTCGGTCACCTGATGGTCGTTGTTCAGACACTGATAGAAATCGCACTCGCCGTCGCCGTTGAGATCGTGCAGGACCGCCAACTGGTCGCGGCAGGTCACATGAATCCGACCGTCGACAATCTTCAGCCCCAGCGGTTGGAACATGCCCGAGGCGATGCGCTGCCAGCGGAGCGTCGACGGTTTTGACGGGTCTGGTGCGAGCGTGACGAGCCACACATCGCCATCCCACGAGCAGACCGCGATGCGACCGTCGGGAAAGAAGTCGAGCCCGGTGAACCGCGTCTGCGCGAGCCACGGGTTCAATTCGGGAGCCGTGAGGATGTCCGACGCAAACGGCCCGTTGTCAGTCCCCAGGACAGCCTGGGTTTCCAGCACCTGGGACCAGCGTGGCGGACCGCCCTTGATGAGCGCCGTCAGATCCAAGTCGGCATCCACAATGGGCAGTGCGCTCAACGTGGCCGCAGATTTCTCGGCGCTGCTGGCCTCGGCAGGAGTTGCAGACGGCAGCCAAACGGTAAAACGCAGCGGTTCGCTGCCCGCAGGAATGCGAAGTCTCAGCCGGCCACTGTCTGCCAGCCATTCCAGCGGTGCTTGACGCGGGGCGAAGCCCGCGACTAGCGGACCGGAGGTCATGGCGGCCGGTGCCGAGCCGTGCCGGACGGTTGCGTCATGCCCATGCCTGGACAGATCGGCCACCTGTATTCCGGTGGCTTCTCCCGGCGACCACTGAGCCACGAGCGACTTGTCCTCTTCCACCGGGGCAACGCCGTTCAAACCTGCGGTCAGCCGCCGCTGGTGGAAGCGGACTTGGGCAATCTCTCCCTGGAAGTACGTGGCTGGATTGGGAAAATCGGGCGCGGTGAAGCCAACCCGCACCACGCTTTTGGACAGCGCGGCCTTTGCCGCCAGCCGCCCCTCGCCATCCAGTTTGCCATCGACGTACAGCCGCACGCGCTCGTTGGACTGTTGCCAGGTCATGGCGACGTGATGCCAGGCGTTGTCATTGATTTTCGATTTCCCCGTGACCGCACCCACCCAGCCAATGTCGAAGCACAGCCGCCCATTGCGGATGAAAAACGCCTGCCCATCGGGTGTCCATTTCGGTCCGGGTTCGCTCAGCGACCAAATCGTCCCGTCGGCCTTGGTCCTGATGCGGGCGGCAACCGTGAAGTCCTGCTTCGTCAGGTCAAACGCCGCCCCGCCAGCCTCAAGATAGGTGTTCCCGTCAAAGCTCCAGCGCTCTGCCGTGGCTCCAGAACCAGGCGGTGCCACCATGACAAAGGACTTGTCGGACTGGCTGACCGTGACTGGCCGGGCGTCCGGGGACGGGTGTTCGGCGATCTGCAGGAGCAGGTCCCGGTCACGCGGACCAATGTTGAAGGTTCGCAGGAAAAGCGGCGGCGATGGGTCCGAACCCTCGCGCGTCACCAGCCGCGGCAGCTCCAGAATTTCGGCCGTCCCCACGGTATAGGACAGCACAACCTGCTGGCCATGGTGGTAAAGACCGCGAAACTGGCCCCAGGCGCGGGGCAGTGGGCCGTAACGCCGGCCGTCGCGACCGAGGACGCGCTGATCGTCGCGGAATGCTCCGCTGGCCGGATCCGCCCAACCCGGCCCCGTCGCGTTGGTCAACGCCGTCTGTCCAACAAGGCGGGGATGAACACCATGCGCGCCGTCGAACTGGATCCCCTGCCAATCGATGAAATTGTCCTGCGGGTTTCCGGAGCCATTCCACGCTGCCGCGACGCGGAGCGTGTCGGTGTCGAACAGCATCCAATGCCGGCCGCGGGAAACACCGCCGGCACCTGGATCGAGGCGGATGGCAATCCCCTTGTAGGCCAGGTTGTGGGTCGGTCCGGGGATTTCAAAGGTGTGAGCCAGGGTTGGACCGTAATCCATGGCGGACCAGGGCAGAATTTGGCTGGGTTCTGGTCCGCGCGTGTCGCCCTTCGGCAGCCGCGACAGAAGCGCCTGATCGACGGGGACATACTGCCCGGGGTTGTGTGGCTTGAGGTAAGCCTCGCGGATGTAGTGGACAACGTCGTACTTCTGGGAGGGCACCATCCAGGTCTGCGGGGCCATCAGCCCGAAGCCGTGGGTCAGCGTTCGGTACATCGACAATGGATCGCTGCCGTTCTTGAATTTGCCTTCGGCGAACCGGAGCGAGGTTGGGAGCGAACCCGGTTTGTCACGCGTCCCGTGGCAGTTGGCGCAGACCCGCAGATAGATCGCCTCTCCCCGGCTGAAAGACTCCCGGTTCCAGTCCGCGATGAGCGCGGCATGATCCAGATGCTGCTCATACTCGGGCAGCGTGAATGTCAGCAGTGATTCCGGCGGCTGGAGCTGACGCGCCCGGTCGGCTCCACCATCGCGGATTTCCATCAGGTACCGGATCAGGTCCAGGAACTGCTGCCGGCTGTTCAACTGATTGACCTGTTCGGCCGGCATGACCGACACCGCGTTGAACTTCACCTCCTCCACGTCCGCAGTTGCAAAGCTGGTCAATTCGCCCCCGCGCGACAGGTCGCGCACGACAACCTTGTCGGCGGTGCGTTCCACCAGCAGGGCGGACAGCGACTTTCCCGCGGCGGTGACGACCGTGACCGTCTCGAAGCCCTTGCGAATGACCTTCGACGGCAGCAGGACTGACTCCACCAGCGATTCATCCGTCACGGTCTTTCCCAACGCAGCCAGGTCCGGCCCCAGTGCATTCGGGGTGGGTTTGCCGAACGCGTGACAGGTTGAACACGCCATCTGACGCTGAAAAAAGAGGACCGCGCCGCGTACCGCGTCCCCCTCGGCCTTGGCCTGCGCTGCCAAGTCCGCGGCCGACGCACCCCGCAAATCCTGGTCGAGCGTTTGTGCCAGCCCCGCCGAACCGAGCAGCGCGAAGGCGAGCAGACTCGCGCCGATGCGCCACAGTGACCGGAGCCGCAGTGCTGGGAGCCACCGGCCACGCGGCAATTCCAAGTCAATCGCGAGCAGCTTCATGAAGATGTTTTCCTCGTTCCTTGCGGAGCCACGGGTCTGGGAGCCGCTGCCGTCTCATGGGACATTGTCAGAGTGTACGTGGGAGTCGCCGACACTTCGACTGATGACATTGCTATTGGTCGCTGACAAGGACAAAAGGCCGCTTGCAAGCCGGCGCGGGGCAGGCGACACTGTCAGACAATCTGTCAGGCGACCTTCGTGGCTTGCAACGACCGGAACAACCTGTGTTCGACCTGATCCCAGCGTCTTTCAGCCGCTTTTTTTCATCCTTTTCGTTCCCCACGTTTGTCTTCCCGGAACTTTGCCTGCTGGCAATTCCGCTGGGGTTTGCCTACCACCGCTGGGGGCGGACACGGGGGATCACCGGTGGCCTGCGCGTTGCCCTGCTGTTTGTGCTGCTGCTGGCCCTGATGGGGCCGATGCTGAATCTGGGTGGCGAGGGGGTCGACATCATCACCGTGGTTGACCGCTCGAGGTCACTGCCGGTGGACGCCGAGGGCCGTATTCACGAACTGTTGCAAAACCTGTTTCGCAACCGCGGCCGCGGCGACCGCGTGGGGATTGTCACGTTTGGCAGCACACCCGCGGTCGAGCGACTGCTGACGACGGACGGAGTGCCGGGTGAGTACACGCAGCGGGTGCTGCCCGACGGCAGCGATTTGAATGAAGCCCTGCTGGCAGCGATCAGCCTTGTGGACCCCAACCGGCCCGCGCGGATTCTCGTGCTGTCGGACGGCGAAGCCAACGGTGCGACACCCACCGCCGCCGCGCGGCGGGCCAAGGAACTGGGGGTGCCGATCGACTACCGCGAGTTCGCCCGTCCGCATGTCGGCGACCTGGCGGTGCAGTCACTCGACCTCCCGGAAACCGTCCATCCGCTGGAGCCGTTTCAGTACTCGGTCTGGGTCTATGCCGACAAGGACACCGAGGGCACCGTCTCCATCACCCGTGACGGGAAACTGGTCTCGAAGGACAAGCAGCCACGGCCGCTGCAGGCGGGGATGAACCGGCTGTTGTTTCGCGACCTGCTGGAAGGCGGCGGGCTGCACGATTATGAAGTTCGGGTCGACCTGCCAGGCGACCCGCTGGTGGAGAACAACCGCGGCGCGGGCGTGGTGCGAGTGGAAGCCGGTCCGAAGCTGCTGGTGCTCAATGAAGACGGCCAGCCCGACAACTTCGTGCGGGCGCTGGAGGGCGGCCGGATCCCCGTCGATGTCCGCGCCGCCAAGAGCTTTCCGCTCAGTCCGGATAGTCTCGATCCGTACCGGGCGGTCGTGGTGGAAAACATCCCCGCCGCCACGTTCGGCCGGGTCAAGATGGAGCGGCTGGCGCAGTTCGTGGAAGACGCTGGCGGTGGCCTGCTGGTGACCGGCGGTGAGCGGAGTTTTGGCAACGGCGGCTACTTCAAAAGCCCGCTGGACGAGGTGCTTCCGGTCTCCATGGAAATGCGCGAGGAACACCGCAAGACGCGGCTGGCCATGGCGATTGCCCTCGACCGTTCGGGCAGCATGACCGCCCCGGTCAAGGGCGGCAAAGTGAAGATGGACCTGGCCAACCTGGGTACCGCCGAGTGCATTCGGCTGCTGTCGCCGGGCGACAGCGTGGCGGTCATCGCCGTGGACAGTTCGCCGCACACGATCCAAGGGCTGACGAATGTCGACGACCCGGAACCGATCGCCTCCAAGGTGTTGAAGATCGAAAGCACCGGTGGCGGCATCTTCGTCTACGAGGCCCTGGTGGCCGCCGGACATGAACTGGCCAAGGCCGAGCAGGCGACCAAGCACATCATTCTGTTCTCTGACGCCGCCGACAGCGAAGAGCCTGGCGACTACAAGCGGCTGTTGGACGATTTTGAAAAGTCCGGCATCACGGTCAGCGTCATCGGCTTGGGCAGCAAGTCGGATGTCGATGCCGCCCTGCTGGAAGACGTGGCGAAGCGTGGGAAGGGGAACATCATGTTCACCGAGGACGCGGAAGAGCTGCCGCGGCTGTTCACGCAGGACACCATGAGCGTGGCCCGCAGCAGTTTCGTCAAGAAGGACAAGATGACGCAGCCCAACGGCATTGCCGGGCAGACCGTGCCGACCGGGCAGTTGATCGCCGAGTTCGTTTCTGGCAACTTCCCGAATGTCGACGGTTACAACCTGAGCTACCTCAAGCCGGACGCGACGTTGGGTGTGGTGTCGCAGGATGAATACAAGGCTCCGTGGGCGGCCTACTGGTACCGTGGCCTGGGACGCGTGGCTGCCGTCACGGTCGAAGTCGATGGCCCACATTCCGGGGAGTTCGGGAAATGGGAAAATTACGGTGACTTCGCCGTGACGATCGGCCGCTGGCTGCTGGGGGGCGGCGACCTGCAGTCGGCCTATGTCAAAATGTCCCGTGAGGGGCAGGATGCGGTCGTGTCGCTGGAACTGGATCCCGACCGGCCGCTGAAGTCTGGTGCCGACGCGCCGACCCTCGTCGTCCTGACGCCGGGTGAGGAGCGGGAAGATGCACTTCGCATCCCCTTCCAGTGGAACGGCCCCAACACCCTGCAGACCCGGTTCCCGCTGACCCGCAGCGGCACTTACCGCTCCGTTGTGTCGGTGAAAGGCATAGATCCCATTCGAGTCCCGGTCGTCACGCTGCCGTATTCTCCGGAGTTCATGCCCCGCGTCGGCCTGCCCACGGGGCAGGCGACCCTCAAGGCGGTGGCCGACCTCACCGGAGGCAAATCGCGGATTGACGTGCTGGAAGTCTTTGGCGACCGTCCGCGTTCCGCTCGCATGCTCCCGCTCCTCCCGTGGCTCGCCATCCTGGCGATAATCCTGCTGCTGGTTGAAATCGCCGGCCGGCGGCTGTCGCTCTGGGCCAAACTCGTCGAGTACGTCACCCCCGAAGGTGCCGTCGCCCCCCCGCCAAAGGCGGCATCGGTCGTCCGCTCCATCAAGCCGATTGTGACACCCGTGCGACCCCAGCGTGGTTCAACCGCCCCACAACCGACCACCGCCACCACCGTGGCTCAAGTCACGCCCGAACCGGCCAAGTCGAACACCCCCACGACCGAGGATGTCTACGGAGCGGCGAAACGCCGCGCCCGCAGGCGGCTGGAGTAGGATTCCATGAAACTGCGTCTCCCCAAGCTCCGGTGGCTCATCACTGCAACGATCTTGCTGGCGCTTGTGGGGCTGGGACTCGCGGTATGGATCCCGTACCAGCGGACACAGTGGCTGGTGTGGGAGATGGAACGGCTGCGCCAGGTCGAACATGCAGAGGCCTATGCCACCGTCGGCTCTGCCATTCCTAAATGGATGCTCGATAGGACAAGAGGGTGGCTTCCCGAAGCGTGTGCGGCACTCTTCAACACCCGCGTCACCGTGGTGTGTGTCAATGATGCATCCGTGGATGACGAGTGGCTCGCGCACCTCCGCGGGATGCATGCAATTACCCAACTCGATCTAAATGGCACCTCGGTCAGCGATTCAGGACTGCAGCATTTGTCGGACCTCCAAAACCTGGAGTACCTGCGTGTGTCGGGCAAACGCATCACCGATGAAGGCCTGAGGCATTTGACCCGGCTCAAGAATTTGAGAGAACTGGACCTGAGCTACACCGCAGTCACCGGGCGATCATTGGGGGAATTGTCCGCGTTGACGGCGTTGGGAGAGCTGCGGTTGGAGAAAACCTCGCTCGATGACCAGGGGATGGCAGAATTGCGATACTTTCCCAAGCTCACCTCCCTCGCGATTTCGCAGACGAAGGTCACCGATGTGGGGATGCATCATCTGGCAGTTCTGCCCAAATTGTGCTGGCTCGATCTCGAAAACACGCGCATGAGTGACCGCTCGCTTTCGACGCTGAGTACTCTCGGCAACTTGAGCATTGTTTTCCTTTCCGACACTGCGGTTACGGATGCAGGTCTTGCGCAACTGGCTGGGTTAAGAAGACTCCGTGGAATCCGTCTCGATGGCACGAAGGTGACCGGGCGCGGGCTGGCGGGCTTCCCGTCACTGGATTTCCTCGACCTGTCACGCACTCCGGCAGATGATGCGGGCCTGCGGTGCATTCCCCGTGGTTCCACTGCAATCTGCCTCGCAGAGACGCAAATTACCGACGAGGGGCTGTGGTATCTGGTGATCGCCAATTCCTTTCGAGGCGATCCCTCGAAGTCAAAAATGCCGGCGTTGGACCTGAGTTCGACAAACATCACCGATCGGGGTCTGCGGTTTCTCGCCATCACCGACGGTGTCCATGTGAATGTCAGCAGTACGGCCTGTTCCGCAGCCGCCGTCGCAGAGGTCATGAAGCTCCGCCGTGATTTGGGAGTGCAAGGGGACATTGCGAGGTAAGCGAGTCGACTCATGAAACTGCGTCTCCCTTCCCTCCGGTGGCTGATCGCCGCCACTGCTCTGCTGGTCCTCATCGGGCTGAGCCTCGCGGTGTGGGTGCCGTATCAGCGGACGCAGTGGCTGGTGCGGGAAGTGGAGTGGTACAACCAACTGCAGCTTTCGTCTGCGCAGATCGAACGCGAATCCACGATTCCAAAATGGGTTCGCACGTGGATTGGAAATTGGATTCCTGAACCATGTACGGGGCTCTTCAAGACCCGCGTCACGGAACTGCGTCTCAACCATCCATCGGTCGATGACCAGTGGCTCACCCGTCTCCACGGAATGAGTTCAGTCCTCGTCCTCGACCTGTCTTGCACCTCCGTCAGCGATGAGGGTCTGCAGCATTTGTCAGGCCTCCAAAACCTGGAGTGCCTGCGGCTGGGTGGCACGCGAGTTACCGACGACGGGTTGAAGCAACTGGCACGATTGCGAAAACTGCGAGAGCTGAATCTCACCTCGACGGCCATCACCGGTCACACGTTCGGTGCATTGTCCGGATTGGCAGAGTTGACGGATCTTCGGCTGGAGAACACTAAATTTGACGATCGGGGAATGGCAGAATTACGATATTTCCCACGGCTGACTTCGCTGAAAATCTGGCGAACGAAGGTGACTGACGCAGGGATAACCAATCTGGCAAATCTGAGAAACCTTCAGGTGTTGGATCTCGGAGGCACGGGTGTCAGCGATGGCGCATTGGCGACGCTCGGAGCCCTCAGCGAACTGACTCAACTTGGCCTTTCCGAAACGCCGGTGACGGATGCGGGTGTCGCGCAATTGGCCCGTTTAGAGAATCTGAAGGGGCTCTGGCTTGAACGCACGCAAGTGACCGGGCGGGGCCTGGCGGGCTTTCGTCCGCTGCAGGACCTCAACCTGTCGCGCACCCCTGTGGATGATGCCGGTCTTCGATGCGTCCCACGCGTGCTGGCGGAGATCCGTCTGGCAGAGACGCGGATCACAGATGCCGGTCTCCTTCGTCTGGCCCAGGTTAATTCAAGGAACTGGAGTTGGCCGATGACTTCCTCAGTGCGGACCGATCTGGCGAAAACACGGATCACTGACCGCGGACTCCATTATCTTGCCGTCATCGACAATGTCCATGTCGGTGTTCGTGACACCGCCTGTACTGCCCCTGGTGTCGCGGAAGAGACAAGGTTGCGCAACGATTTGTGGCTGAGGGGGAGCATTTCCAGGTGACGGAGCAGCCCCATGAAACGGCATCTTCCCGCGGAGTGGCTCAGCAATTGCGTCCAGCGTCGGGTGGGCTCTCGCCACGCTACGGTTGAACCATTGGAACTGGAGATTTCTAGACATTTTTCTAGATTTTCTATTGACACACAATCACGGACAGATACAAATGTATTCTGCACAAACGTATCAAACAGAATTCTGAGAGGTCCGGAGCAGATCATGCAGCGCGGGTGGAACGGCAGCAGCAGCGTGGCACAGCATCAGATGGCCGGTGCGGCCATGAACCGCTGCGCGATGCTGGCTGTCGTCCTGGGGGCTTTGCTCAGCCTGGCATCTCTTGGCCGGGCAATGACGGTCAGGCTGCCAACGGTGGCGACTGGCGTCCGTCTGGTCCCACGTCTGGCACGCAGTGATGACCGAGACCACTGGAGCCTGGCTGCTGTCGCCACAGCGATCGCCTGTGGCAAGCCGCTTGCGGTGCATATCTCGTTGGAGTTGTCGATGGTGGCGGCACCCGAGCAAGGCCGGAACAAAGGCCTGCTGCATTCGCCAACAACGGCGGCAGGATTTACCATCCATGTCGCGTCGCCGTTTGCGGAGAATGCCGAAACCACGGTGGCAACTCAGGGCGATTCAACCGTCAGCGCGGCGTCGGCCAGCGGAAGTGCGCCGCCCGTCAGCGCGGCGTCGGCCAGCGGAAGTGCGCCGCCCGTCAGCGCGGCGTCGGCCAGCAGAAGTGCGCCGCCCATCAGCGTGGCGTCGGCCAGCAGAAGTGCGCCGCCCGTCAGCGTGACGTCGGCCAGCAGAAGTGCGCCGCCCGTCAGCGTGACGTCGGCCAGCAGAAGTGCGCCGCCCGTCAGCGCGGCGTCGGCCAGCGGAAGTGCGCCGCCCGTCAGCGCGGCGTCGGCGAGCAGAAGTGCGCCGCCTGTCAGCTCGGCGTTGGCCAGCAGAAGTGCGCCGCCCGTCAGCGCGGCGTCGGCCAGCAGAAGTGCGCCGCCCGTCAGCGCGGCGTCGGCCAGCAGAAGTGCGCCGCCCGTCAGCGCGGCGTCGGCCAGCGGAAGTGCGCCGCCCGTCAGCGCGGCGTCGGCCAGCGGAAGTGCGCCGCCCGTCAGCGCGGCGTCGGCCAGCAGAAGTGCGCCGCCCGTCAGCGCGGCGTCGGCCAGCAGAAGTGCGCCGCCCGTCAGCGCGGCGTCGGCCAGCAGAAGTGCGCCGCCCGTCAGCGCGGCGTCGGCCAGCGGAAGTGCGCCGCCCGTCAGCGCGGCGTCGACCAGCGGACGTGCGCCGCCCATCAGCGCGGCGTCGACCATCAGAAGTGCGCCGCCTGTCAGCGCGGCCTCTGGCAGTTGAACGCGGCTCCGGATGCTGGGCCGCAGATTGCATTCACCCCCAGTCCGTGGCACAGTATCGGCAATCACCTCCACGGATGTCTCGGCAGTCCGCCGGGGGCATCGGATTTTTGTTGTCTCGACTTGTGTTGGCATCAATGCACGCTGGAGTTGTCATGTCCGAAGATTTGGAAGAGCCGTTTTTTCTGGACGACGATGCCGACCCGGCTTCTTCGGTGCTGCCGACAAAGCGCTCCGCACGGTGGCTGGTGTGGATTCCATTGGTGTTTCTGGGCTTGATTTTCTGCCTGATCGCGGTGGAGGTGTGGGGGGCGTGTGGCGTCGCGTGGTCGCTTGCAGGGCTGGAGAAGCTGGCGGATTCCCGCGTCCACATGCAGGCCGCCGAGGGTGGCGGCACGTCGCAACAGGTTGTCGAGCCGGCGATCACCCTGGAGGAGATCCGGTCGAAGCTGGCATTGCTGCCCCGGGAGACTTCAGTTCCCAGCGGAGACAGTCAGATCGTTTGGTTTACCTGGCCCCGGCTGACACCGGGCCGCAACATTCGTGTGCGCGTCTCGGCCCAGGGTAAGGTCATGGCGATCGACGCGCCGGCGGCAGCCACCGACCAGTTTTTGAAGCCGATTGTGATGGGAAACGACGTGCAGATGACCCGGGTCTCGGCCCACGCGATCCAGCCACGGGGTGTGCCGCTGCGCAAGGCTCTGCCTCCGGCTGAGATGTTTGCGGAGAAGACACGCGCGGCGTTTGCACTGCCGGCAACTCCGCTGCCGCCAGGAGTGTTGGTGCTGCCGTTCCTGGACAAGGACGAAAACACGCACCGCGTCGGCCCCCTGCTGGCGATGAGTTCTTCGTATCAACTCGCCTACTGTGGCCGGCCGGTCCTGGGGCACGATCCCCGGCGGCATGCCGACACGCTGGTCGCGCTGAACCTCCATCGCAGCGGCTGGAAGATTGACGCGGATCGGATTGAGCAGTTGAAGTCGATGGTCAATGCCAAGCAGTGGGTGCGCTCGACATTGCTGGAGGAGGGCGCCGAAGTGGTGCTGACTTCGACGTTTGAGACCAGCCTTCCTGGCGGCGTGCCCGCCAAGTTTGAGCATCGCGTTCCGGCCACCGATCTGCACCGTCTGCCCGCCCTGCTGACGCGAGACATTCTGCGGCATCTGCAGATCCCGTGGGGAGAGAAGGATGATGCCGTGCTGGCGAAGGATCAATTGGAGTCGTCCCAGACGCTGAGCGAGATCCAAAGCTGGCTCGACGGGTTGACTCCGCCCTACTACTTCCGGGACCTGGACCAGGAGAAGAAGTTCACTTGCCTGGCATTGGCGGACCTGTCAGGCACGCCGTTGCAGGAGGAAGATCCACAAAACCAGAACCGGTGGCTGCCGTTGCTGCGGCCAACAATTTCCGTGGGAGTGAACGTCATTGCCGCGGAGGGCCAGTTGAGTGAGCTGCTGCCACTGGCACCCCTGCTGCGCGGCAACGCGCGCTATCATCACGCGCTGTGCACCCACGCCATGCATTTGAAGTTTGAGAAGCTGGTGGAGGAGCTTCTGAAGGATTGGGAGGAGGCCGACAGTTCGACCAGCGGGATGACCGCCCGCGGCAAGTTTCTGATCAACTGGGCCTGGGATGCGCGAGGCGGCGGCACGGCGAACGAAGTCACCCCAAGCGGCTGGATCAAGTTCCAGCAGCGGATTGCCCGCGCCCGCGTGCTGTTGACGAAGGCGACTGCCGACCCCCGCGCCTGGGAAGCCCATTGCCAATTGATCATTGTGGGCATGGCCGAGGGTGCCTCGCTGGAACGTGTGCGGGAGCATCTGCAGGCCGCGACCAAGATCATTCCGGACAACGCCGCCCCGTACCACATGATGTACCAGCCGCTCATGAAGCGCTGGGGAGGAAACCGGGAGGAGCGATTTGCCTTCGCCAAGGAATGCCTGGCAACCGGCCAGTGGAAGGCGGGAATTCCGCAGATCTACCAGTCGATGCTCATTGAGGAAGCTCAGGATGTGTTTGGCGACGGCATCCAGTATTCGGCTTGGAGAGATCCTGAGATGTGGAGCATGATGAATGAATATGCTTCCGCAGCCATGGCACAGCCGGATCCAAAGGTCGTTGAGAAGGCAAAATACAACCTGCTCTCGGGGGGAATTCGCAGCCAGCGGTTTGACAAGGTTGCAGAACTGTTTGACTGGGTTGAAGCACTTCCTCCCAAAGACCGGGAAAGAGTGCTCGGCGAGTCACATCTGCGCTACGACTACCGCCACGCGCACTATCTGGACCAGTTTCTGGCGAACAGTTCGGACAAAAAGCCCGATCCGCTGGCCGTGGCTCGCGTCGCGCTTGTCGAACAGCGGCTGCAAACCGCCGAACGCGCGCTCAACGAAGTGCAGGGCGCGCTGCCGGAAGTTCAGCGGGAAACCAAACGGCTGTGGGCCGCGCTGGAGTTGGCGAGGAGGTTGAACAGCGCCGAGGTCCTTGAACTGGCTCCCGATCAGTTGTTGGAAGTCTGCGCCACGATCGGCCCCAAGGGCACGGTCCCGCTCTCTTCCGATCCAAACTGGGGGATTGAGTCTGGCAAGCTCGTCTGGACCGCCCCGGCTGGCAAAGATCGCACCGAAGTTTGCCTGCTCGTTCCGATTGGGACGCACTTGGCGCAGATATCAGGCGGGATTGATCTGTGTTCGACCAACGGGGGCCAATGTGAACTGATAGTTCATGCCCAGGGAATGCGGGATTCGCTGTCGTTCAATTACTCCGGCGAGTTTGTTCGCGGTAACAGGAATGGACGAGGCCCCATGACCAGGACGCCGCCGTTGGCACCGGTTCCGAATAATTCAGTCAACTTTCTCATTCATTCGCACGCGGCCGGTGACCACGTGGAGCCTGTCCCGCGCGAGGCGTGGGATGAACAGGCCCACGACGATGTGCCCAGTGCCTTGGCGATCAGGTTCGTCTGCCATGGAACGATCCTGCCCGGTGCCGCCAGGGAGAAATTCGGCCTGCGCGGATTGAAGATTGTGAATCCGAAATAGCGGCGCGGGCCATGTGTTGATCGAACAGTTCGACTTCTGTTTCAGCACGCAGCTCGATCGAATTGGGTGGGATTTTTTCTCGGCTGGCCCACGCACCGTAACCCGAACGCGAACCAACTCGGCTTGGAACCTGCCTGCCCGGTACGATACAGTGGTGTTTTCCACATTTTGGCCGAGGCTTTAGGAGCAGGCAGTGTTCAAGCAGGTGGCGATCGTCGGGGCGACAGGGGCAGTGGGGCGGATCATGCTGCGGATGCTGCAGCAGCGGAAATTCCCGGCGAAGTCCTACAAATTTCTGGCCTCCGCCCGCAGCGCGGGGCGGCCGCTGGAATTCAACGACCGCACCTACACCCTGCAGGAACTGACGCACGACTCCTTCCAGGGGTGTGATCTCGTCATCGCCAGCACGCCCGATGACATCGCGGCGGAATACCTTCCCGCCGCCGTTCAATCCGGCGCGACGGTCATCGACGAGTCGGGCTATTTCCGGATGAAGCCGGACGTGGCGCTCGTCATCCCCGAGGTCAACCCGCGGGCGGCCATTGAGGCCAAGGGGATGATCTCCAGCCCGAATTGTTCGACGACGCAGCTCGTCGTGGCTCTCAAGCCGATTTACGACGCCTCGAAGATCCGCCGAATCATTGTCAGCACTTATCAGGCCGTGAGTGGCGCGGGGCTGCAGGGCACCACCGACCTGATGGATGGCACCCGGGCCCATCTGGCCAGCCAGAACTTTGGCTACACCGTCTTCAAGCACCCCATCGCCTTCAACGCCATTCCGCAAATCGGCAGTTTCAAGGAGGATGGCTACACCAGCGAAGAACTGAAGATGGTGTACGAAACCCGCAAGATCCTCGGCGACGAGTCGATTCAGGTGAACGCCACCTGCGTGCGGATCCCCGTCGCCAACTGCCACAGCGAATCGATCACCGTCGAGACCGAGCGGCCCATTTCGCCGGAAGAAGCCCACAAGCTGTTCGCGGCATTTCCCGGCGTCACCGTCGTGGATGATCCCGCCAACGGTCGTTATCCGATGCCCAATGAATGCACCGACAGCGACGATGTGTTTGTCGGCCGCATCCGCAAGGACTTGTCGCACCCCAATGGACTGAGCTTCTGGTGCGTCAGTGACAACCTGCGAAAAGGCGCGGCGACCAACGCCGTCCAGATCGCCGAACTGCTCGCCAAGCACCGCTTCGGATGGAAACCCGCTTGATGAAGGCCGTCTGCGACAGGCCGCTGCCCCAGGCTACGCCAGCCGCTCGAGTTGCCCCGTCAGGCGGGGGGCGACCCGGCGAATGGTTGGGTTGGTGGCGGCTGCCGTCGAGTCGCGGCGGATGAGCCAGTACAGAATTGAACCGCCGACGATTGCGGCGATTGTCAATGTCGGCCACTGATAGCGCACGTGACCTTCTGGATCTGCGGTCACCCACAAATTGGCCGGGGACTGCTTCACGGTCTCGGCCAGCCGTCCCTGAAACACGCCGAGGGAGTTGTAGACGAAGTGGAACGCGATGCAGGGCAGCAGGCTGCGGCTGCGGATGGCGATGATGCCCAGTACCAGGCCGATCAGCGTGGCGTTGAACACCTGCTGCGGAATCATGTGCATCAGACCGAACAACACGCTGGATAGCACGATCGGCAGCCACTTACGGCCATTGCGGCCGAAGCCGCTCAGGATGAAGCCCCGGAAGGCGACCTCTTCGCAGATGGCCGGGGCGAAGGCGAATCCCAGCAGCACCAGCCATTCCGGCTGCGCCGTGGAGCCCATGGTCTCGATCGCGAATTTCACGCTGGCCGGCAATTCCGGCCAGGTGATGGAACTGATGAGTTCGCTGGAAAGCGGATGCAACGCAAAGGGCAGCACGATCGAGGCCGCCAGAATGCTGAACGGCGGCAGTCTGAGCCTCAGGGTGCGGCGAACATCTGACGTCAGCATCACCCCCATGAACAGCGGGGTGGTGGCGATGATCGCCACCTGCTGGATCAGCAGCATCTGAATCAGTGCGCGTTCCTTGTTCGAACCGGCCACCGCTTCAAACGCCGCGTTCAGGGGCTGCATCGCCCCAAACTGCAGGAACATGATCAGCATGAAGCAGAATGCCGCCTCCGAGAAGGTGGGCAGCGGCTCCTTGTCCCGCAGCAGGTGTTTGATCCACAGCCGGATGTCAAACTGCTCCGACTCGCGGAACAACACGTCTTCGCGGTTGAACTGGTCCACGGCCCACCACAATGCCATCGCCGCATAGCCAAACGAGGCGATCAATACGGGTGGAACCAGATAAATCAGACCGGCATCCTGTGACGCCGTGCTCAGCAACCCTTTGAGGAGCAGGGCGATGTTGGCGATCGGCACGACGCTGTAGATCGCCGTCCGCGGCGTGAGGTCGATGGCGGGCGACATGCAGAAGACGGTCATCCCCATCGCCACCATCAAGAGCGGCGTCAGGTAATATTGTCCTTCCTTGCTGCTTCGAGCCAACGTCGCCAGTGCCAGGCACAACGCGCTGAACAGGGCCGACAGCGGAATCAGCAGCAGCACGATCCACAGCATCGAGACGGGCGACGGGAGCGACAAGTCACCCACGCGGGGCATCAGTCCCTTGCCCATCGACAGCATGTGCCGCGACGTGAAACCGAGACTCGCCAAATTCAGCAGCGCCGTGGCACAACTGAAGCTCATCACCGTGAAGAATTTCCCCAGCACGATCTCCGACCGTTTGGCCGGGCAGATCAGCAGGGTTTCCATCGTTCCCCGCTCTTTTTCTCCGGCCACCAGGTCGATGGCGGGATAGAACGCGCCGGTCATCGCCATGATGACCAGCAGGGCGGGGAACAGCTTGCTCCAAAAATTGTCGGCGATCTGCGCGTCATGCGCCAGGTTCATGGCCACCGGATTGACCGGTTGCGTCAGCCCTTCCGGCAGCTTGGCGACGCGCAATTGCGCCTTGAGCAACTGCGTTTCCCACTCTTCGAACGCCCCTTTGACGCTCTGATACGACAAGAGCGAGCGGTCGATCGCCTTGTTGAACACCATGTCGGGCCGCGGGTAGCCGGTCGCCTGATCCAGATTGCCCAACCGCCCGGCAAGCGCCGTGGCTGCATCTTCCAGATTCTGGCCGAATTTCGGCGGAATCACGATCAGCACATGCATGTCGCTTTTGGCGAACAGCGAACCGATCTTGTCTTTTTGCTCCTTCAGCCGCAATCGGGCTTCGGCCAGTGCTTCCGGAGTGACAACCGGAGCCGCTTTGGCGCGGGGATGTTTCGGATCATCGGCGGCCTTCACGATGGCATCGAGCCGCAGCATCTCGGGCAGTGCCGCGGAAATCTCCCGCGAATCCTGCATCAGATCCTGATAGCGTTGGAGATGTTTTGGATCGTTGTCCGTTGGCGGCGTCTGGTCCGTGACCACGGCCAGCTTCTCCGCCTCGCCCGGCATGTCAAACAGGGTCTGGTTGAACTGCCCGTCTTTCAGCAGCGGGACGTCGCCCATCTGGGGGATGTCGGCAGCGCCCAGAATCACCACAGTTCGGGCCTGTTCCGAGAACATCAACTGCATCTGGACCGTGCCGATTCCCAGCGCGGGATAGAGCAGCAGCGGCAGGACGGCGATCATGAACAGCGTACGGCGGTCGCGCAACTGGTCGCGCAGCTCGCGCTGGAAGATCAGGCGGATATTTCTCCAATTCATCGAGCCTGCTCCGCGCGAAATGGTTGATCCACCAACGAGTCGCTGGACGAGGACGAACTTTCGTCATGTTGCGAGATCAGCTCGAAGAACAGTTCCTCCATGTCGGGCTGTTCGTAGCGGTCCTGCAGCTCCTGAACGGTTCCCAGCCCCAGCAGGTGCCCCTTGTGAACAATCGCGATCCGGTCACACAGCTTCTCCACCTCGCGCATGATGTGCGTGGAGAAGATGATGCACTTGCCCTGCCCCTTGAGCGCGGCAATCGCCTTGAGCAGCGCCCGGGCGACAAGCACATCCAATCCAGAGGTCGGTTCGTCGAAAATCATCACCGGCGGGTCGTGAATGATCGTCCGGGCAATCGAGACCTTCTGCTTCATCCCGGTGGACATTTTCCCCGCCAGCACATCGCGGATTTCGAACATCTGCAGGGTCCGAAAAACTTCTTCGAGACGCTGCTGAAGTTGAGCCTCGGGCATGCCGTACAGCCGGCCGTAGTACTCGACCAGCTCCCAGGCGGTCATCCGGTCGTAGATGCCGGTATTGCCCGACATGAAGCCGATCCGGGCACGGACCTGTTCCGGGTGGCTGCGGACCGAATATCCGGCAATTTCGGCATCGCCGCCCGTGGGCCGCAACACCGTGCTGAGGATCCGCAGGCAGGTTGTCTTTCCCGCTCCGTTGGGTCCCAGCAGGCCAAAGATTTCGCCCGGCTTCACATCGAAGCTCACCCCGTGCAGCGCCGTCACGTGGCCCCGCTTAAGGTCACTGAAACTCTTCGTGAGTTCGCGAACGTGAATCATGACAGGTGCCAGTCATCCGCCAAATCCCGGCACCGGCCGACAGATCCCCTGTCCGCCGCACGCCATTGCAACCTTGAGCATAGCACAAGGGCCGCAATTGGCTGGAGATCACTCCGGTGCAGCCCGCGAATTTTGGAAATGCGGCCGCAACAGGCCAGATTCAGCCACTTGGCGATACTGTGCCGCCGGAATCTTCGGTGCCTGCGGATCGGTCTGCCAAGTGACTGGCCCATCCGTGAAAGGAAGGAGTTGGGACAGGTTTGAAAGGGATCCGAGAGGATGCTGTCGCTGGAAATCGGTCCAGACAGGCGTTTTGAGATTTCCAGATTTTCTTAGACAAAAGAAGTCTGAAACATCATCATGTCCTTGGATCGTGGTTTTCCACCCATGACCCCGGACATCCCCGCGTTGACATCCACAGCGACCGCAACGTGCAACATGACGACCTGAACGAGTTCGCCCTGCGGCTCACCGATCTTGCGAACGCGCTGGCAGGCGGAGACCTGACTGCGCTGGGCGCTTTGTTTGATCTGGCAGGACCGCGGCTGCAGCGGTACGCGCAAGCCCTGACGCGCAACCGGGATGACGCTGAAGACGCGCTCCAGGCCGCCATGGTTCGCGTGGCTCAGCATCCGCGCAAGCTCGCCGCCGCCCGGATGCCGTGGGCTTACTTCCTACGGATTGTCCGCAACGAATCGCTGCAAATCCTGCAGCGGCAACGACCTGCCGTCTCGCTCTCGACCGTCTTCGATCTTGGTCGCAGCGATCCCCGGACTTCCGAGCGAGAAGAGTTTGCCGCCCTTGTCCGTTCGGCGATCCACCAATTGCCCGCTGAACAAGCCGAAGTCGTGATTCTAAAGCAGTGGGAAGAGATGACATTCGCCGAAGTGGCCGAGGTCATTGGGGAATCGCCCAATACCATCGCCAGCCGCTACCGTTACGCTCTGGAGAAACTCTCCCGTTCGCTCGAAACCCTCGTCGAGGTGTCCCATGATTGATTCGCCTCTCGACGATTTTTCCGAAGACGACTTTCGGGATGAAGTGTTCCGTGAAGACTCCCGCGCTGAGGACTCCGCGGACAGCAACTCGCGGGATGAATCTGTTGGGGAGTATTCCCTGTTGGCGGACGAACGGCTAAAGAATCTCGAGGCCCTGCTGCGCCGCAGCCAGCCACAACTTGAAGCCAGCTATGGCCTGCGGACACGCGTCCTGCGCGCCGCCTCGCAGGCCCGCGTTCGTCAGGAATTGCGCTGGAAGCGACGGTACGGAATCATCACCGGCGTGCTTTCCGCCAGCCTGATGCTGCTGACCCCGTTGATCTGGGCCAGCCTCAGCGGCAACCTCGGAGCCGACACCCAAGCCGCTCCGATTCAGGTGCAGAACCAGGGAATCCCCAGTTCAGCATTCGGCCCTGGTGGCGGAACGTTCGAGTGGAGCCTGGTCGACTTTTCGTTCGCCGACCGCGAACTCCGCTCCAAGCGGTTCCGCGGCGACCTGTAGCGTGGGCTTCAGCCCACCTGAGGGCGACTTGGGCGTTGGCCCACCTGGTTCGACATCGCGGGAGGGCTTCAGCTCCTGCTGAGCCGGGATGCACGGTGCGCGCAGATCTCTCGGGTGCTTTTTCACAAGGGACTCTGGTTTTTTTGTAGGAACCCGCATCCTCTGTGTTGCGGCTCTGGAGCACCTCCCGGCACGCCGGGCGACGAATCAGCACGAACGATTTACCGCAGTGAGCCACGTCGCCCGGGTGGGCTCAAGCCCACGCTACTGGGACAACAATGAGCGCGGGTAGCCACGGCCCAGGTCGGACAGATCGCGGGAGAAGAGGATGTGCGGCGGGTCTTCGGTGGCGTCGATCACCGCTTCCACGCGGGCGGTGGGGCCGCCGCGGTCGAAATGGCCCACGGACTGGATCCGGTACACATCGCCGCGGGCCGTGATGTATGGGTCCAGCTTGCGGATCGTGGCCAGATCGGTCAGCCCCGAGGTCAGCAGCCAGCCGGTCGTCGCCCGGTCGGAATCCTGGCCGGCCAGTGACGCCCCGTCCGAGCTGAACTGCTGCGAGGACACGATCTTGTAGGCGAGGTCTTCCGTCATGTTGGGCAGGCCGACCAGGGTCTCATAGCGTGCCTGGTTGATGTTGACCCGGCCCTCAATGTACTTGTCCTCGGTGGTGGAGAGCATGTTCATGATTTCGGGCAAATATTTGTTCATGTTCGATGGATCGGTCGTCCACGGGCTATCCAGCGTGGTGTTCACGCCGTTGATCATCACCTGAACCTTGACGCCAACCATGTCATACAACGAATTGACTGTGGTCGTGGCTCCCGCCGACAAATCCATTCCGGCCCGGGTCACCGGGCCGCCTCCACCGGCTGCCGCAGCCGCACCGAGACCTTGGGCGACCTGCTTTAACGCGGCCGTGTTGGATGCACCGCTGCTGCCTGAGCCACCGGTGGAGCCTGAGCCTCCACTGGAACTGCCGGCACTGGCGGTCGATCCACCGCCACCACCCGTGCCGCCGCCGGTTCCGGTTCCGCCGCCAGTGCCACCCCCGCTCCGTCCGCCTCCTGTAGAACCTCCCCCTGTTGACCCACCGCCAGTGCCGCTGCTGCCGCCGGAACTGCCACCGGCGGCAGGATTGGTAGCGTTGGGATCGGCCATCGGGCCTTTCAACCGGAAGGCAACCACGAAGGCCGCCGTCTGAATGTCGGTTTCCTCGACGAGCGTATCGTAGAGGTCTGACAACGTATTGTTGTTGACGAAGATCTTTTCCGTTCCATTGAGTTGGATGTTCCGTTCGCGGCTGAAAACGGTCAGATAGGCGGCCCAGCCACGGTCAAGCTGGCCATCGGCATTGTCTGGCGGCATGTTCGCGTCGCCGTCGTTCTCATTGGGATCCAGTAGCCCATTGCGGTTGGCGTCCTCGCCAAACAGCAGTTGTGGCGTGACGCCGCGGACCAGCAACAGTTCATCGAGCGAATCGAGCGGGCCGTCTTTGGTGGTGTAGGGGGGCGACAGGGATTCATACTCGTCGCCTTCGGCCCCAAACTCGCGGCGGGTGGTATCCTCGTCGATCCAGTCGAGAATCCCGTCGGCCAGACTCTCATCCATATTCGGCAGCCCCATCAGCATCTGCCGGGCCGCAGCCTCTTCCAGCTTCAACTTGAAGATCGAATTGACATTCAGTTTCGCCGACTCATCGATGATCCCGAACCGAACTTCCTGGGCGGAGAGATCCTGTTCGACCGGGGCGATCACACTGAACCGGCCACGGCCGGCTTCGGCGTTGACGATAATGCTGCGGTAAACGGCGGGGTTGTCGTACAGCGTGGCTGGATCGAGGTTTTCCCGGTCTCCCAGGTGGGCGGCGACCAATTCAACGCCCGAATCGGCCAGAGCCCGCGCCTGCACGGTCTCCCCCTGCAGTGCCGCCGACTGCGTCTCAAGCACCATGTACTCGCTGAAGGCGTAGGCCCCAAGGGACAGCACCACGACGACCACCAGCACCATCAACAGAATGGTGCCCCGCCGCTGCGGAGGGACCTGAGAGAAGTGCTGGCGTTGCATGGTTTTATCTTCGCATCAACGTTCTTGAGGTGGCACTTGAAAAGGGAATTTCAATACGCTCACGTACTCGTCGGCTTCGCCACCGCGAGGGGGATGGTAATACTGTAGTTTTTGGCTTCCAGCTTGTGGCGGATCACTGTCCCATCGGGCGAGGCCGGAAACTGCAAAATGACACGCACGGCACGCGGCAGGCCGGCGGATTGGGTACTGTCCCAGCTTGACTGCCAGGCGGCCCCATCAAAGTACTCGAACTGCACGCCGCTGACTTCTGGTGCCAGAACCTTGGCCTGACCAACGAGCAGCGACATGTTTCCCGAATCGTCGGCCATCTCGGTCGACAACCGGTCGCCTGCCGACCGCGTCAGTCCTTCTTCTCGTTCGGCCACGGCTCCCTGCAGACCGCCGGCCCCTTTGCGGGCGACGAACCACGAGACGGTTTGCAAGTCGCTTGTGCGGCTTCCAGGCTGGGAGCCAAAGGGGGTGTAGTCCAGCGTGCGGGAAGGCTGGCTGATGTGGAACATCAGCGTTCCCGCATCGCCGAACAACCCGCTGTCGGAGGCCATCGCCGACTCGGTGGGGTCGCTGACCTGGATGGTGGTGTCCGTCGACTCCGTGTCGGCGGCAGCGGTGCTGGTCGCGGCCGCTTCGGCACGGTACAGCACGCATCGCAGGTCCAGCTCAATGCGGTTGAACAAGGCCCGCGCGACCTGCATCCGCGCGACTTCATCGCGACCGGCAATGGAATACTGCCAGTACAAGTCCAAGGCCGCATACACCGCGACCATCAGCACCGTGCTGAGTGCCAAGGCCACCAGCACTTCGAGCAGGGTGAACCCCGCCTGAAGTGAGGAGCGGGGGCAAATTGGAGGGCGGCGCGTGAACATCTGAGCCCCAAACCAGTTGGGTCAATCGCGAGAAATCTTCCACTCCTGCATACCCTGTGGTGACAGCGTTTGCAATCGGAAGATGGTGGCGCAGGAGGAACGGACCAGAAAACATCCATTCTGGTGCGTTCAACTCTGGTGCATTCAACCGCGCACGCGTTACATCGCAGTGCCTGCGTTCAGAAGACCTCGTGAATCGCTTCGCCTTCCGTCAGGATTGGCACCGGCCGGCCGGCAAAGTCCCGGAACGAAATCGTCGGATCAATGCCCATCACCTTGTAGACGGTGGCCAGCAGGTCGTGGGGCTTGAGCGGCCGCTCGACCGGGAATTCGGCCTTGGAATTGGTGGCCCCCACCACGGTTCCGCCACGGAGGCCGCCGCCGGCCATCATGACGGAAATCGCATCACCCCAGTGGTCGCGGCCGGGGATGGGAATACCCGGTTGTCCGGTGTTGATGCGCGGCGTGCGGCCGAATTCACCCATGACGACAACCAGCACCCGGTCGAGCAGGTCACGGTCGACAAGGTCGTCCATCAGCGCCCCCACCGCCCGGTCCACATGTTCCAGCTTCCCGCCGTGGCCGTCCTTGATATTGGAGTGATCGTCCCAGTGTGGCATGTCGACGGTGACAAATGTCACGCCCGCCTCCACCAGCCGCCGGGCCATCAAGGTGTAACGTCCCCAGGGGGACCGCCCATATTTGTCGGCCAGCTTGGGGTCTTCCTGATCGAGGTCGAACGCTTTCCGCGCCTGCCCGCCGAGGATCATCGACATCGCATCCTGCTGATAGCGGTCGACGGCGTTCATCATCCCGGTTTGGTCGGCCTTGCGCTCCAGACAGTCCAGATTCGTCAGCAGCGAACGCCGTGTTTCCGCACGACTCGACTCAATGGAGGTCAGGCTGTCCATGCATTTGGGACGTCCGATGTTCACGTTGTAGGTCGCACCGAGGTATTTCTGTTCGGTATCGACATCAAATGGGTTGTAGGCGGATCCCAGATAGGCCGCTCCCTGATAACCGGGGAACAAATACACGCTTTGGGCCGCAGGCAGGCCGACATAGGCCGGAAGTCCGGGCTGGTTGGCTCCGCGGACGCGGGAGATGTACGAACCCACCGACGGAAACTTCTGCGGCAGATTGACGGAAGTCGAGCCGAACCGGCCGGTCAGCATCCAGTGGGCACCCGCGAAATGGTCACCCGTGCCGTGGTGCAGCGACCGTACGAACACCATCTTGTCGGCATGTCGGGTGTGATTGGGCAGTGTTTCGGAGAGAAACACACCAGGCACGTTTGTCTGCAGCACACCAAATGGCCCCCGATATTCGGAGGGCGCGTCCGGTTTGGGATCATAGGTTTCGAGCTGGCTCGGTCCGCCATCAAGCCAAATCAGGATGACTGCTTTGTCGTTCTTGGCTGCCGCCCCCTGCGCCTGCAACCGCAGTATGTCGCCGAGACCGAGTCCGGCCATGCCCAGAAACCCGGCCTTCAAGGCTGTCCGCCGCGAAGTTCCCTGACAGTTGGGTTGAGCCACTCCCTGTTGGATCTGCAGCATGGCGACTTTCTGGACACATGATGGACCGTGACCCGGCGGTCCAAGATTACCACGGAGAAGATTGATGCGTCAACAGGTTTGGATCTTTCCCGCAGCTTGACTTGCGATGACCGATCGGTTCTGCTGCCCAGACAGCCAAACTCTCCTGCTGCCTCAAAATCTTTCCACCATGCCCGATACGTCCCAGCCGGTCGTCGAGACGAAGGATCTCACCAAGAAATATGGTGAGTTTACGGCTCTCGACAAGCTGAACATCACGCTGCATCGTGGACATATTTTGGGCTTCATCGGTCCCAATGGTGCCGGCAAGACGACCTGCATCAAAATTCTGGTGGGACTGGCTCGGCCCACCAGCGGCACGGCTCGTATCGCGGGGGCGGACTGTGTTCGCGACTCGCGGCGGATCAAGCGGCTTGTCGGCTACATGCCCGACAAGTTTGGCTCCTACGACAACATGCGGGTTCGCGAATACCTGGACTTTTTCGGGGCGACCTTTGGGATCGCCCGCCGCGAACGGCTCAAGCGGATTGGAGAAGTGGCGGAAACGACCGGCACTTCGTGGATGCTGGACCGCTATGTGGAGAGTCTGAGCCACGGCATGGCGCAGCGCGTCGGGCTGGCGCGGACGCTGCTGCACAACCCGGAAGTGTTGATTCTGGACGAGCCGGCCAACGGACTGGATCCGCAGGCGCGTGTCGAGATGCGCGAGATCCTGCTGAAGCTGGCGTCGATGGGCAAGACGCTGATTGTCACGAGCCACATCCTTCCAGAACTGGCTCGCATCTGCGATCAGGTGGCGATTGTCACCCAGGGAAAATTGCGGGCCTTTGGCAGCCTGGATGAGATTGCCCGGCAGATCAGCCAACAGCGTACGATCGAAGTTCAACTCGCCGCCGCCGAACAACTTCCCGTAGCTGCCGAGCGGATCGGCAACTTCCTGCAGGCACCGCAAGAAGTGACCGTTTCGGAGGCCGAAGCCACGGTGCGCTTCCGCACCAACCGCCCCGAGGCCGAACTTGGCGACCTGCTGGCCGAACTCGTCCGCGCCGGCGTCAAGGTGACGCAATTCCGCGAACTGCAGACGGATCTGGAAGAGGCGTTTATGACGGTGACGCGGCAGGGCCAGCCGGCAGCGGCTTCTTAGCTTAGGCACGGCCTACGTGGTTAACATTATCCTTTGAGATCGCCTGATCATCGTTACTCGCCTGATGTCATCTGGAGTATGATTCAGGCATGATCGCAAAACTGAACGAAGAATTGGCAGCTGCCTTAAATGCGACTGGAGAAGGCGAACTGGAAGTCGTTGATCCACTCACGCAGCGGACGTGTTTCCTCGTTGATGGCGAAATCCATCGGCGAGCGATGGACGCGCTGCGCCGCCAGGAAGAACACGATGCGATTGCCGAGGGTATCAGACAGATGGAAGTTGGAGAGGGTGAGCCGTTGGACGAAGCGTTCGCTGACATCCGATCACGATTGGGCTTTTCCCAGGAACGCTGATGACATATCCCAGTCATCCTACTGCGGCGAGCTAAATCAGAAATCGAGGCGAATGCCAAATGGTGGGAGATACACCACTCGGCGGCGCAGGCGGATCGTTGGTTGATCGCAGTGCATGAACAGTTGGGATCTCTCGCCTATTCTCCGGAGAGCAACGCCATCTCAGCGGAGAACGGCGATTTTCTGTATGAGGTCCGTGACAAACTGGTAGGCCTTGGTTCGCGTCGAAGCTATCGTGCCGTCTTCATGATTGAGAATGCTTCGGTCTATGTGCTGACTGTGCGTCACGGAACTCAGGAACGGCTTCGTCCGAGCGATGTAGATTCCATAGGTGCGGCTTCACTCCGTGCCGCCCCTTGCACAGCCCCGCAAAACCTGTTTCGATGTGCGAGTGAGGAACCCCGACAGCGGATGAAGAAGGCGGCGCAAGCCACCCATCCGCGCCAGGGGTTCCGCAGTGAGCAAATCTTACCAGAGGTCTTCCATGCGCGCCGTTCCCCTGTCTCGTCGCGACTTCATGCGCCACACGGCGGCTGCCGCCTGGATGGCGGGAATTTCGGCCAGTCCGCTGGTCAGCTTCGGGGCTTCCCCCAACGAGAAGCTGAATCTGGCGATCATTGGCTGCGCCAACAAGGGCGGCCACAACGTCGACCAGTTAACGAGTGAGAACATCGTCGCCCTGTGCGACGTGGATGCGAAGTACCTGGGCACCTCCGCCGAACGCTTCCCGTCGGCGTCCAAGTACAGTGATTTCCGGGTCATGCTGGAGAAGGAAGGCCCAAAGATCGACGCGGTGGTGGTCTCCACAGCCGATCATACGCATGCTCCGGCCACCGCGATCGCGCTTGCCATGGGAAAGCATGTGTACTGCGAAAAGCCGCTGACGCACACGGTGCGCGAGGCCCGGACCATTGCCGAACTTGCCGCCAAGCACAAGGTGGCGACCCAGATGGGAACGCAGGTGCATGCCGAAAGCAACTACCGCCGCGTGGTCGAGGCGATTCAAGCCGGCAGCATCGGACCCGTGCGCGAAGTCTACAACTGGTGCAACAAGGGCTGGTCCGACGGCCGCTTCGGCAAAGTGAAGCCGGTGCCGGAACACCTCAACTGGGACGCGTGGCTCGGGCCCGCAATGGATCATCCCTACTGCGAGGGGATTCATCCCGGCAATTGGCGGCGGTTCTGGCAATACGGCTCCGGCACCTTCGGTGACATGGCGGCGCATGTCATGGACCTGCCCTTCTGGGCTCTCAACCTGCGGTACCCCACGGCCGTGAAATGTGTCGGTCCGGAAGTCCACCCTGACGGCGCTCCCGCCTGGGTCAAGGCCGACTACGAGTTTCCGGCCCGCGGCGACCTGCCCGCCGTCAAGTTCCACTGGTCCGATGGCGGCGAACACCACGACATCGTCAAGGAGACGAAGGGCCGGAATGGAAAGCCCCTGAGTGAGTGGGGACTGGGCATTCTGTTCATCGGCGACAACGGGATGCTGGCCGCCGACTACGGACACTACGAACTGCTTCCCGGCGACAAGTTCGGCGACTTCAAGCCGCCCGCTCGCACCATTCCCGACTCCATCGGCCACTGGAAGGAATGGATCCTGGCCGCCAAGACCGGCACCCCCACCACCTGCAACTTCGATTACTCCGGAGCCCTGACCGAAACCATCCTGCTCGGCATCGTTGCCTACCGCTCGGGCGAAAGCCTGCAATGGGATCCCGCGGCCCTCAAATCCAACTCCGCCAAAGCGAACGAATTCGTCAGCAAAGAATATCGGAAGGGATGGGAGATTGCGGGAATCACGGCGTAAAAAGACTGAAAAAACGCCTGTTTAAGGCGTTTAAGGATGGCAGCCACAATCACTGTGGCAATTGTCTCCCTATCCAGCAGCGAATGCCCATCTGGACCAACGAATGAATTTGTTGGTGAAGTCGACAGGCAACCTTTCGATCGAAATTCACAAATCGATTTCAAATTTCACAGTAAAATGCCTCTCAATTCGGCCTGGTCATGCGACAAGGATCCCTCGGACTGCTGTTCGCCTTCGTGATCTCGTGGCCGTTAGTGGCGGCTGAATTCCACGTCACACCGGCCGGAACTGCCAAAGGCCAGGGAACGGCCACCGAGCCATGGGACTTGGCGACCGCCCTGCTGGCCACTTCGACAGTGCAGGCGGGAGACACCCTGTGGCTGCACGCCGGCACCTATCGCGGTGGATTTGAATCGCGGCTGGCCGGAAAACCCGGGCAGCCCGTCATCGTGCGTGGCGTTCCCAGCGAGCGGGTCACCATCGATACCCTTCCGCGGGATGAGCGCGACAACGGACTGTTCCTGATGCTCGGTCCGGATGCGGTTTATCGGGATTTTGAGGTCACCTGCAGTCATCCACTGCGTAAGACTGCCATCGCCGGATCCTGGCCGGAGGATATTCGGCGCGGCAATGTCGATATCCGGGGCGACCGCGTTTCCGCCATCAACTTGGTCGTCCACGACCTGGGCAGCGGGTTCGGATTCTGGGCGGAAGGTGAAGGCGGCGAAATTTCCGGATGCCTGATTTACAACAACGGCTGGGCCGGGCCGGACCGCGGTCACGGACATGCGATCTATGCGCAAAACGCGCGGGGCACGAAACGGATCGTCGACAACGTTTTGTTTCATCAGTTCGCCTACGGCATTCATGTCTACGGTTCGGAGAAGGCGTCGCTGAAGGGGTTTGAAATTGCCGGGAATATCGCATTTGAAAACGGCTGCCTGACACGAAGGGGAGACAACGCACCCGGCATCATGGTGGGCGGTGGCTCTCCCGCCGAGCGGATCGTCGTCCGTGACAACGTGGTCGTGGGTGGCGGGATCCGGTTTGGCTACCCTTGGGGGGCGGTCAGCGAAGATCTCGTCTGTTCGGGCAACTATTGCGACAATGGCTTGGTGGTCCGGGATTTTCGGAAGGCGACGATCACCCGCAACACAGTCGTTGCCGCTTCCACCGTTGCCAGTCTGGAAGGTGTGGAAAAGCTGCTGACCGCCGGACACAAATGGACGGACAATGACTACTTCGTGACCGATGGCCGCTGGGGCGACTGTTCCGTGGTCGAGAACGGCAAGAGCCGGGGCCTGACCTACGAGCAGTGGCAGCGTGAAACCGGCCTGGATGCCGCCAGCAAGTTCACCCGTGGCTCACCCACCACCCTCCGCGTCATCCTCCGCCCCAACGCGCATGAACCCGGCCGGGCTCACTTGGCGATTCTCAATCCAGCGGAGCTTCCTGAAGTGGAGGTCGACTTGTCACGCCTGCTGAAGCGGGGCCAATCCTATCGCATCGTCAGCGTGAAAAATTTCTTCGGCCCGGCCCTGGTCCACGGCACCTTCGACGGCCAGCCGATCCGTGTGCCCATGAAGCCCGTCAGTTCTCCGCCGCCAGTGGGAATGCCTGATGAACAGGTTCCGCGGACTGAGCCACGGTTTGGAGCGTTTGTCGTTTTGCCGAACCAATGAATTTCACGGAATAGCAACTACATCTTCAGCCGCTTGAACAAGGCTTCGGGGATGGTGGTGATGATTGTCAGGATCCCCCGCCAAAACCAGGGGGTGTACAGGATGTTGTGACGGCGATGAATCGCGCGGTCGATATCGCGGGCCACCTTTTCCGGGGTGGCGACGAGCGGCGACTTGGGGTTGAGCAGGCCGTGCGTCATCGGGGTGTCGACGAAGCCGGGTTTGATGGTCAGGACATGAACGCCATGATGGAACAGGCGGTTTCGCAACCCCTGCAGCCAGCAACTGAGACCGGCCTTGGCCGCGCCGTACGTGTAGTTGCTCTGCCGCCCGCGATCTCCCGCCACTGAAGAGATCGCCGCGATCCAGCCTCGGCGGCGGGGTTCCATGTGGTTCGCGGCCAGCGACAGCAGAGCCACGGGTGACGTGAAATTGGCGTCCAACACCCTCTTTGCCGCCGTGAGATCCGTCTGCGTGGTGGCCTGCGGCAGCATTGAGCCGTACGCCAGCACCACGCCTTCCAGTCCTCCTGCCGACTTCTGCACGCAACGCTCGAAGAACGCGGCGTGGCCGTCAAAATCCAGGGCGTCAAACGGCTCGCAGGCGACTTCGATCCCGTGCCGAATCCGCAGATCCGCCGCCTGCGTTTCAAGTTCCTCGGTCCGCCGCGCCGCCAGGATCAGCCGGTATTTTCGCGCGGCCAGCCGGTGGCACAACGCCCGCGCGATCCCCGAGTTCGCGCCGAGAATCAGGACGGTGGCGGACGCATTCAAAGTCAAGTTCTCCACGACGAATTGGCGAGCGGTGTGATCGACTGGCCCCGTTCACTAACGAGTGGTTGCAGGTCTCAATTCCCCCCGAGCCCCAGCACCCGCCGCGCCTGGGACGACATGAATTTTCCCTCGGGGTCGATCCGCTGCTTCACGGCGAGAAACTCGGGCAGCCGGGGATACATGGCCTTGAAGGTCTCTGTGGACATGCAGGCATCCTTGGCCAGATACAGCCGTCCGCCATGCCTGAGCACGATGGCATCCAGCTCCTGCAGGAACGGCAGCAGCGAGCGGCCAGTATTGGGAAAGTCGAGCGCCAGCGTGTGGCCCGGGAAGAGGTACGACAGCATTCCCTGTCCTGCCGCGCCGCTGCTTTTCAGCACGGCCAGAAACGAAGCCCGGCCGGACCGGGTGATCCGCTCGAGCAGTTCGACGAGGCCCTCACGCGAGGTCTCGCGGGGAAACAGAGCCTGGTACTGCACGAAGCCCCGCTGGCCATAAATCCGGTTCCAGTGCCGAATGCCGTCGAGGGGATAGAAAAATGTGTCGTAATCGACAAGTTTCTGACAATCGCCATGCGCCGCGTAATACAGCCCGTTGAACGCGCGGACGCTCCACGAGTTGAGGGCGAGGCTGGGGAAGTTGAACGGCACGGCCTTGATGCGTTTTTCGGGCAGAACGAGTGGGCTGCGACGAAGGCGCGGGGACAGGTCCGTCGCAGCCACATCCCGGCCCAGCATGAGGACCGATCGTCCCAGCGATGCACCGCGAGCCACACAGTCGATCCAGGCGACCGAATAGCGATAGGTGGAGTCGGTCGCCGCGAACTGCTCCAGAGTCTGATCGAGGGAGCCCGTTCGGCGATAGGTCACGTCATAGTACGCCGACTCGACACGCAGAAGTTGGATCTCTGCCGAGAGAATCACCCCGGTCAGCCCCATGCCGCCGACCGTCGCCCAAAAGATCTCGCTGTCCTGCGTGGGTGAACAGATTCTTACGCTGCCGTCGGCCGTAAGGAGCTTCAGGCTCAGCACGAACTGACCGAAGGATCCATCGACATGATGGTTCTTGCCATGCACGTCGGCCGCAATCGCTCCCCCCACGGTGACGAACTTCGTGCCCGGCGTCGTGGGCAGAAACCAGCCTCTGGGGAGCAGATGCTGGATGATCTCGGCAAAGGAGACGCCCGCTTCGCACTCCAGGATCCCAGTTTGCGGGTCGAACTCGAGAAAGTGGTTGAGCCCCGTGGAACTGAGCACTCCGCTGTCACGGTTCAGGGCCGAATCGCCGTAGGCCCGCCCGAGGCCACGGGCGATGTAATCCCGCTGGCCACCCTGGGTCAGGGCCGCCCCCAGGTTGGCAACGCTGTCGGGACGGGCGACCGCGCAGGGAAGCACCGGGCAGTTCCCCCATCCGCCGAGATTCTGCCGGACAAATGTCATCTGCGACCCGTCGCCGAATGTGTCAGTTGGAACAGGGGCAATCACACTGCCCGGCCCGCCTGTTATCGACTCGCGCCGCACTGGTGAATCAAGTTCGCCAACAAGTTGACGATGATGCCCATTGTGCCGCCGAGTGCTGCGGACACAACTCGGCAGGACTCAACGGCTGTTCCGTTGCATTCGGCACAATCGCCGCGGACACGGTTCGATCGTGCGGCATCTCGCGACTCTGCCAGAATTGCCGACGGTGCTCGTTGCAGTGAGTTGTGGCGAATCGTCACGCGCAAAGTTTCAGGGCCAAGGGAGCAGGCGGCGACGGACCGGTATTCGTCCCCCATTGTTGAAAGGCGGATGCCATGGGCATTCGATTTGGCCTGCTTGAGGTTATTTATGGCGACGATTGAACTGCAATCCCAGACGGCTGGCACCCCTGCGCTCACGCGGGAAGCCAGCGCGGACGTCGTGTTTGTGGACCTGGATGGAACACTGATCAAAACCGACCTGCTGTGGGAAAGCTGCCTGCTGGCACTGAAGCAGTGCCCAACCGCCGTTCCGCGGCTGGCCGTGACGTTGCTGCGAGGAAAGGCCGCGTTCAAGCAGGCTCTGGCGGCACTTGTCACACCCGATGCCTCGCTCCTGCCGTACAACGCTCAAGTGGTCGAAGAATTGCGGCGTGAGCGCCGGCCGGTTGTGTTGGCGACGGCCAGCCCGGGAGTCTGGGCTGAGGCTGTTTCGGCCCATCTCGGGATCTTCGCGGATGTGCTGGGATCGGAAGGCACGCAGAACCTGAAAGGCACGGAAAAACTGCAGGCGATGCAGGCCTGGTGCGAGCGGCATGGCCAGACGGGGTTCGCCTACTACGGCGATTCCAAGGCCGACCTGCCGATCTGGGCCGCGAGCCACGAGGCGGTGGCTGTCGGGCCGAGCGCCACGGTGCGGCGCGGGCTCAAAGCGCAGGCTAAGTCCCCGCGGATCATTGAACCCGAGCGGGGACGGCGGTTTCCCCTGCTCAAGGTCCTGCGGCCCCATCAGTGGGCCAAGAACGTGCTCCTGCTGGTTCCGCTGATCCTCGCGCACGCCTACCAGTGGCCCACGCTGCTGTCCGGACTGCTGGCGTTCGCCGCCTTCAGCCTGTGCGCTTCGGCGGTGTATGTCCTCAACGACCTGCTCGACGTCGAGGCCGACCGTCGGCATCCCAAGAAGTGCCGGCGGCCGTTCGCGGCCGGCACCTTGCCAATTCTCTGGGGGCCGCCGCTGGCGGCGGGGCTCACGCTGGTCGGCATCGGCCTTTCACTGTGGCTGCCGCCTGTGTTCACGGCGACGCTCGTCGGTTACATGATCCTGACCAGCCTGTACTCCTTCTGGCTGAAGCGCAAGTTGATCATTGATGTGCTGATGCTGGCCGGGTTGTACACGTTGCGGATCATTGCCGGCGGGCAGGCCACCGGCACCGAAGTCTCAGAATGGCTGATGGCGTTCTCCGTATTTCTCTTCACGTCGCTGGCCTTCGCCAAGCGGCACGCCGAACTCGGGAGGCTCGCGTCCGAAGGGCACACACGCCCCAATGGCCGGGGCTACATGGTCGAGGATCTCGGCCTGATCGAAAGCATCGGCCCGGCCAGTGGGTACATCGCCGTGCTGGTGATGGCGCTCTATATCAACAGTGACCGCATGAAGCACATCTATGCGAACCCCTGGGCGCTCTGGATGATCTGCCCGCTGCTGATGTACTGGATCACGCGGCTGTGGTTTGTCACCCGCCGCGGCAAGCTCTCTGAAGACCCCGTGATCTATGCCATCCGTGACCGGACCAGCCAGTTGACCGGCGTCGCCGTGGTGCTGCTGGCCTGTCTCGCCTCGGTGCCGTTTAAGACGTGGTTCGTGTAAGCCCAATGCCGTCCGATTAGCTCAGAACTAATCTCTGCGAATTGGTTTCTTCACATGTTGACCTCTTTTGACAGACACCTGGCCTCTGAAATTTGAAATTGCGTCAAAGTCAGCCAATCGACTTTTGTCGGCCACGTCAGACTTGAGATGAGTTCACCCGTTGATAATCGCCCTTCGATCATTGGTTCCTTCTCCCCATGTCCACCTCACTCAGCACAGCGCAGCCTCTCACCCGGGCGTCATCCGCCGAGGTCCGCTTCTGGCTGGATCTGCTGACGATTGGCGGGTTCGGTCTCGCCCTGCGCCTGCTGGTTGCGGTGGTGTGGCTCGGTTCGCTGCCGATGCATGGCGACGCGGCGGATTACTTCTCGGAGGCGGTGGCCCTGCATCAGGGCACGCGGCAAGCCGTGGCTTACTATTGGCCGCCCGGCACGACTTATCTGCTCGCGGCCTTGTTCAAGGTCACCGGTCCCAGTGAGACCGCCGCACGAGTGCTGATGGCGGTGCTGGGCAGTCTGCAGATCCTGGTCATTGGCTGGCTGGGGCGCGAATTGACGGGACACCTCCGCACGGGGCGGGTGGCCGCATGGATCGCCGCGTTCTACCCGCCCGCGGTGCTGTTCACCTGGCAGTGTGGCTCACAACACCTGAGCGCCTTTTGCCTCGCCATGGTCGCCCTCTATGGCCTGCGAACCTGGCGCTTCCCATCGTTCAAAAACGTGATGCTCCTCGGCCTGACACTGGGCCTGGGCTGCCTGGCCCGGCCCTCCATGCTCAGCATCGTGGCGGCAGGGCCGCTGCTGGCAGCCTGGCTCTGGTTCATGTGGTCCAGCGTTCCCCACGAACCGGAATACGGCACCGGCCCCGTACCACAACGACCGAAATTGTGGGTGGCAGCGGGCGCGTGGGTTGCCGCGCTGACCGTTGCCGCACTCTGCCTGGCTCCCACCGCCCTGTACAACGCCCGCAATGGCGGCGGCTGGACCCTCTCGACCAACAACGAACGCAATTTCTTCATTGGAAACAATCCGCATACGCCCTGGTACAAAACCGGGCACATGGCTCAGCGCGCACTCAGCGACCTCAGTCCAGACGCTCAAGCCTATCTCAAGGCAGCCTACGCCGCGCCCAACCGGCGGGCGCAGATGTCCCACCTTGCCTGGGAGCACATTCGCCAGGAACCGGCGTTGTTTGTTCTCCGCACGGTCAACCGCGCCCGGGCCTTCTGGGGGTTTGACTACATCGCCTCGCGGACCTACCAGGATAGTCTCAAGTCCGCCGGGGAACCGTCAGGTCTGTCGACCAAAGCCAAGGTCGGCGGCATGCTCTTGCTGGAAGCTGGTGGCTACCTGGCGGTCATGCTCCTCGCGACGGCTGGACTGCTGGCGGGCTGGAGTCAGCAACGGACGGCAATCCGGTGGTGGCTGCTGGGTCTGACCACGCTCTATGCCGCCCCCTACGGGCTGGCCTTTGCCGCCGGCACCTATCATTTTCCCGTGATCGGACTGTTGATCCCCTTCGCCGCCATCGGCTGGACCGTGTTAGACAATGGCGATGGCCCGCAGGCCTTCCTGGCCCGTGTCCGGCAAACATTCTGGCAGCACCGCGCCACATTCTGCGCCACGTGTCTGCTGCTGGTGGTCCAGGCCGAGTACCTGTATTTCGCGGTGCGGTACGCGGATTGATTACTGAAAATCATTCGCCGTCATTGCGATCGTGCTGAAGCGCGGTTGGCTTTTTGGCGTCAGAAGCCTCGTCAGAGAATGTGCGGTTCGGACGTCCAATGCGACTCGAGGCCATTTGCGGCGTGATACGCACTCCAGTGCTGCTGAACGCCTGGATGGGTGGGTCCTCGTAGACGGTGTCGGCACCAGGTTCAGATTTTTGCTCGTTCATGTTGCCTCCTTTTCCATCTTGGTAAAGGCGAAGTTGGGTGACCAGCGGAGGCAGTCTCAAACTACTTCACCGCCCGCTGATAAAACGGCAGCTTCACAACTGTAGCTGCCACACGTTGCCCACGAATATCCACGTCGACAGTCGAGCCAACGCTCGACTGAACCGGGTTTACGTACGCCATCGAGATCGACTTCTCGAGGGTCGGCGAGAATGTACCCGAGGTGACGTTTCCCACCTGTTGATCACCCGCGAAGACCAGGGAGCCTTCGCGGGCGATGCGTTTGCCGGTCAGTTCGAGGCCCACGCGCACCGGGCGGTTGGGTGTGGCCTTGATCGCTTCCAAGGCGGCACGGCCGATGAAGTCGGGCTTCTTTAATTTGACGGCGAAGCCCAGGCCGGCGGTCAGGGGGTCGACGTTTTCATTCAGTTCGTGGCCGTACAGCGGCATCGCGGCTTCCAGGCGGAGGGTATCGCGGCAGCCGAGGCCCGCGGGTAGGACGCCAGCACTCGCTCCGGCGGCGAGCAGTGTTTCCCAGAGTTTGAGACCTTGGTCGGCTTCGACGATGACTTCGTAGCCGTCTTCACCCGTGTACCCCGTGCGGCTCACGAGGGCGGGTTGACCGAGGACACTGGCAGGGGCACCGAAGTAGTAGCCCATTGGCTCCAGCGGGATGTCGGTCAGCGGCTGCAGCAGGCTGAGGGACAAGGGACCTTGGAGGGCCAGCATGAAGTGCGACTCGGTGCAGTCCTGCACCTGGCAGTCGAAGCTGGCTTGATTCTGGGCGATCCAGTCGAGAATCTTGAGACGGTTGGAGGCGTTCACCACCAGCAGGTGCGTCTCCGGGAAGCGGTAGACCAACACGTCGTCCAGCACGCCGCCATTTTCCTGGCAGACGAGGGCGTACCGCACCTGCCCCATCTTCAGGCTGGCGACTTCATTGGTCAGCAGATGGTCGAGGAACCGCACGGCGTCGGGGCCGTTGAACTTCAGCCGCCCCATGTGCGCGATGTCGAACAGCCCCGCCGCCTGCCGCACGGCCCGGTGTTCGGCGACAATGGAACTGTACTGCACCGGCATCTCCCAGCCGGCAAAATCGACCATCCGCCCCCCATGTGCGGTGTGCCACGGGTGACAGGCGGTGCGAAGCAGGGTATTCATCAAGGATTCCTTCAGAGCCGTGTACCGACGATCATTCACGCAAACACTCGAACGCCCCGCATCATAACAGCTTGACCGCGAATCACCGGTCTCCCGCGTCGCTTCGCCGCCTCCGCCCGCCAAATTTCTTCTGAACTCCATGTCGACTGTCAGCATTTACGATTCACCGGGGCTGGACCAGTTGCGGCGGTCCTTGAAGGCCGACCCGCTGTGCGTCCGGAGAATGCGCAACGGACTGTTGAAACAGGGACTCCCTGACGAGACGGCACTGGCGGCGTTCCCAGCACCAGACCAGGTGTCCTTGCACACCCTCGAATTGTTCCAGCGGCACGATTCCACGCTGGACGGAGCCACGAAGCTGCTGTTCCGGACGGCCGATGCCCTGCTGATTGAGTCGGTCATTCTGCGGATTGCCAGCGGCCGGACCACGCTGTGCATTTCCAGTCAGGTCGGCTGCGCCGTGGCTTGTGAATTCTGTGCCACGGGCAAGATGGGGCTCAGACGCAATCTGTCCAGCGGCGAGATGCTCGACCAGGTTCTCCAGTCAATCCAGTTACTGGCTGGCGAAGGGCGGCGGTTGCGAAATATCGTGTTCATGGGGATGGGTGAGCCACTGCACAATGAAGAGCAGCTTTGCGCCACGCTGGACGCGCTCACGTTACCAGAGTTGTTTCACTTCGCCTCCACGCGGATTCTGGTGTCGACGGTGGGGGTGCCGGACGCAATGCTTCGCCTGGCCGGGCGCTACCCTACAATGCGCGTGGCTCTCAGCCTGCACAGCGTCGATGAGAATGTCCGACAGAGGTTGATTCCCCTCGCGTGGAAGTATCCGCTGGAACAGCTCCGTTGCACGCTGGAGGAACTCAACCGCCGCTCCAACGCAGCAGTGATGATCGAATATCTGCTGCTCGCCGGTGTCAACGATTCTCTCACCAACGCCCGCCAGCTCATCGAGTGGCTCAGCGGCCTGAATGTCCACGTAAACCTGATCCCCTACAACTCGATTGAAGAGGCTGCGGGTTTGGCAGGCAGCGACGAACCAGCCCGCACGCTCTTCGCCGCGACACTGAAAGCCGCCGGCCTGAAGACCACGCTGCGATATTCGCTCGGCAGTGACATTGCGGCCGCCTGCGGACAACTGGTCCGCCACGAAAACCGCCGCCACCACCAAGCCAGGCGATCAACATCAACCGAGGTGTGTTGAAACCCACGCTACGATTGTGTGGACTCCTCAATCCAAGCCGGGCGCAAGATCGAAAACGGACTCACATCCATCGGCGTGGCGTCACGCACCCTGCATTTCCGCCAGCAGGTTGGGATGGCGGAATTGATGGGGAATCTGGCCGAGATTTCGGTGCGCGATCAGTTCCGCAAGGATGCTGATGGCAATTTCCGGCACGGTCTGCGAGCCGATGTCAAACCCCAACGGGGCGTACACCCGCTCCAGCGCCTTGCGGGAGATGCCGGCGGAAATCAGATCCTCGAAGATCAGCTTGATCTTTCGGTGGCTGCCGATCATGCCGACATAAGCCGCTGGAGTTTCGGCGAGGTGATACAGCGCCTCCTCGTCGTGATTGTGCCCGCGGGTGATCACGAGGCAATAGGTCCGGTTGTCGATTTCCAATCCGCTCAGAACGGAATCCACTGCACCGACAATCAGCCGCCGGGCCATCGGAAACCGGCTGGGGCTGCAATATTCCTCGCGGTCATCCACGACCCACACGTCAAAGTCGACCTGGGCTCCGAGTTCGGCGACTTTTTGCCCGACATGCCCGCCGCCGACGATCAGCAGCCGGCAGCGGGACAGAAAGGGCAGGAAGGAAACACCCTGATCCACGTAAGCCCGCGGCCGCGACTGAATCGCTCGCAACGCTGAGGTGACCGCTGGCGGCGCGTTCTGGGTCGTCCGAGAGGCCAGCAGACATCCCAGTTCATCGAACAGGAACCGGTCGCCTGCCGCGCCGCCGCCCGCCTTCTCCGGATTGATCACAATGGCTTCCGTGCAACCCCGGCCGGCGCTGATTTCGGTATTGAGCGTGTGGAAATAGCTGAGATCCGCTCCAGGCCGGATGGGATCGACCAGCATCTTCATGCGGCCGCCGCAAATCAGCCCGTCGTCCCAGCCGTAGTTGCTGTCGAGCTGAAAGGTCATCAACTCCGTCTGGCCATCGTCCAGCAGGCGCAGCGCCCGCCGTTTCACCTCGGCCTCGACACAGCCGCCCCCCAAGGTGCCAGTCTGCGAGCCGTCGGGAAAGACCAGCATCGCCGCGCCGGCTTTCTGCGGGGTTGAGCCACGCGTTTCGACGAGGGCCGTGTACGCCACCTTCTGGCCATCACGAAGTGCGGCGTGCAGGGCTTCGAGAACTTTTCGCACTGTAGATTGGCCTCAGGACAGGTGGCGAAAATTGTGACACATTGGCTTCAGGAACTACAAATCGATGGGTGTCGCTTACGGCACGAGTCGTGGCAAACCGGTCTCGATCATACCATTGATGTCCTGCCACGTTCTCTTCATCTCGGTTATAGACCGTATCTGGAACTTCACTCGCCATGGAGTTCGTGCGGCACATCGCGCGCCGATACTTGTCAATCCCCCTCGCACGCCACATCAAGGCGATGGTTGAAGTGATTCATCAACAGGCCTTCCACCGTCTGCCAGAATTGCCGCTCTAACTCTGCCTTGTTGGGGAGCATCGTCATCGGTTCCTCGCAGTGGCCGCCGCTGTCCCATCCATCACGTCGCCTTGAACACCCGCTGCACTTCCTCCAGCGAGGTCTTCCCTTCGGCCACCAGCCGCAGGGCATCGGTCTGCAGGGTGATCATTTTTTCCTTGCGCATCTGGGCCTTGATTTCATTCGGTTCGGCTTTCGCCGCAATTTTGGCCTTCATCTCGTCGGACACGACAAGAAACTCAAACATGGCGATGCGGCCGAAATAGCCGGTTTCGCTGCATTTTTCGCAGGCTTCGTAGTCGGGATCTTCCTCCTCGCTGTCCGGAATCGGTGGCTTGCGATACAACGTGGCCACGGTCTCCGGGAGGCCGGCCTTCCGCAGAAAGTCGGCTTTGGGTTTGTAGGCCAGCTTGCACTTGGGGCACAGCGCCCGCATCAGCTTCTGGCTGATGATCCCCTTGAGCTGTTCAGAAACCAGCGTGGCGTCGCCAGTCCACTCGACGAGTTGCGTGACTGCCGAAAAAACGTCCTTGGCGGGTGTTTCCGCCAAAACCAGGATCTTTTCCCCCTTGGAAAACACGGTTTTCGCGAGTTCCGGGGTGTTGACGGGATCGATGTAGACGGCATTGGCCTCCGCGCGCGCCAGCCGGTCCAAGGTCGTTCCCAGATCATCGCCTTCCTTGGCTTCAAACTTGGCGACGTTGTCCTTCTCCAGTGGACGACCGCCAATGTCACCGTACGTGTAGACGGTGTACAGATAGGGGTCGATGCCACGGAGGGTGGCAAACATCGTCGTTGTCGTGCCGGAACCGCTGGGGCCGCAAGTCAGCAGTACGCCAGTGCCAGTTCCGATTTCACGAATCTTGGCCTTCATGGCATCGCCCATCCCCAAATCGGCCGGGGTGTTGAGCTTGATCGCCTGGTCATTGCAGCGGATGGTGAGCCGCTCGCCGTCCGCGACGGGGGCTGACTGTACCATCAACTGAAATTTCTTGCCGTCAAATTCGGCCTTGATCCCCCCCGATTGGACCGCCTTGCGCTCCTTGATGTCGAGTCCGGCGAGCAGCTTGAGCATCTGCGTGACAGCCATGCCTTCAGATTTGGGCATGCGCCCGCCAGGAGCCGCGATGCCATCGATCAGAAAGCTGTACACGGCCTGCGCGCCTTTGGGCTCCAGGCGAATCGTGTCGGCCCGCTGGTCGAGCGCGTCCGTCACCAGATCCTTGGCCGCCACGAGCCCCGCATCCACCAGCCGCTGGTTTGCCTTGAGGTTGGGATCCACTCCGTTGAGAGCCCCCTTGAACTGCACGGGCTCAATCTCGTCTTCTTCTTCCTCAACCTGAGCTTTGCTGAACCAACCCACGGAAACTCTCCTTCACGAAGCTGTTGCCAGCCCTGCCGAGTTGCACGCCGAACAAGGGATCTATCGCCAATTAAACACGTTGCGCGACGACCGTCAATCCAGTGGCAAAAGACTGGATGAACAGGTTATTGTGGATCGGTTGCATCCACCCATCACGTAGCTGCGACCGGAGTCAACCGACAGAAATGTCACATCGACCCACGATTCTCCGGCCCCGTTGCGAGGCGATGGACGTGCCGGATCAATTTGCAGCCTGATGGAACTGGATCTCAAGGACCGCAAGAGTTGGGCCGCAATTTTCCCGTTCGATTCTCGAGGAAGGATTGTCGATTGCGTTGGTTCGGACTGATCTTCATTCTCGGGTGCGTGCTGGGATGTGGCAAAGCGGCACCGCCAAAATCTGTCACCCGTCCGGCAGTCCGTAAAACGACTACGGTTTCGCAGCAGGTGAATGTGGAGGTCGCTGAGGAGGCTGACTCACTCTCTCCAGCCCCGGCTGTGCCAGAGGCCCCACC
>JAKFUF010000179.1 GCA_021732845.1 Planctomycetaceae bacterium
CCACAAACTCGCACTTCAACCCTGTCCCAGGTAAGACCATCAACTGGAGAGCCGGATGCGGGAAATCCGCCAGTCCGGTTCGGAGGGAGGGGGGAGCCGAAACCAATCGGCCCTCCCTACCCCTATCCGCCACGCCGATCGACAACTGGAACAACCAGTTTGTCCCAGCGGCTCACCGGACGGCTTGCGCCGTGCCGCCAAAATGGCAGCGGAAGGGCGCGAGCCCAACCTTTTGAAGGTGCATTGTCGTGAAAAACACCGAGAATTCGGGACTTTAGCGTCTTTCGACGCTGGATCCAGGTGGCCGGACTCTTCAGAAAGCCCGGAGTTTCCCGTTGTTTTCACACCTTCAAAAGGCTGGGCGCGAGCCCTCCGGTGAGCCACAGATCGCTCGGAAGTCCTTCGAAAAGGCCAAATCGTCGGTTGCCCGCGGCTCTGGAGGACCAGAGCCGACCCGCCACTCCGATTGACAAATGGAAACAACCGGTTTGTCCCAGCGCATCACCGGACGGCTTGCGCCGTGCCGCCAAAATGGTAGCGGCAGGGCGCGAGACCTATCAAAAATCGAAATTCGAAAATCCCCTCCACCTCTTCTCCCATTCCCCAATCGGCGGTGGTAAAATCCACGATCCCCATCATTCGCTCGTCATGGATCAGTCTTAGGCTGTAATTCGCGTTTCAAGGATGATTTTCGGTTCTTCCATGCAATCCTGGCCATCGGACCCCGCCGATCCATTCTTTCGCGAGATTCTTGAAGCACCCGCCGACAATTCGCCGCGGCTCGTGTTTGCAGACTGGTTGGAAGAGCAAGGCGACGCTCAGGCCGAACTGATCCGGGTGCAGTGCGAACTGGAAACCTGCACCGACACCGCCCGCCGGTCTGAACTGGCCAAACGCGAGCAGGTGGTTACCGCACAACACCGCAGCCGTGTGCTGTCACAACTGCAAAGCCTCGGGGTCAAAGAGGTTCTGTTCAAGCGTGGCTTCATCGAAAAGGTGGAGATTCACGGCGTCAAGTTCCTCACCCAGCCGTGGCTCCTGTTCCGCGCCGCCCCCGCCCTTTCCGGCCTGAAACTCCGTGGCTTGCCCGATCGCCAAGCCGCCGACGCCCTGCAACGGCTCTTGGGCTATCCTCAATTGGCCAGCCTCGCCGGTTTAGACCTGTCGCAAAATGGATTGGGAGCCGCCGCCGCCGAAGTCTTGGCGAAATCGCCGCGGCTGGCACACCTGACCACCCTGCATCTGGCCCAGAACCATTTCAGCGGACATGGGATCCAGGTTCTGGCGACCTCGCCGCATCTGAAGAAGCTGACCACCCTGGGGCTGGCAGGGAACGGGATCACCAGCCCCGGCGTGCGGATCCTGGCCCGCTCTGCCGGACTGCGGACGCTGCAGACACTGAACCTGGACGACAATCAAATCGGCGATGACGGCCTCGCCGCGCTGGCCGGGTCGCTGCACTTCGAAGGGCTGCGAAACCTTTCGGCGAGCCGCAACGGGATCACTCAGGACGGGCTCCGTGGGCTGGCCAATTCGCAGTCCCTGACGAAGCTCAACTCCCTCACGCTGTCCGGCAACCGCCTGGAGGCAAACGGTGCCGTGGCTCTGGCCTCCAGTTCCAACTTCGGCCGGTTGGAGACGCTGGTACTGCGGGAATGTGATCTGGGCCCCGAAGGCGGCTCTGCCCTGGGGCGATCGATGTTTCTGCGGCATCTGCGGTTTCTCGACCTGCACCGCAACAATCTCACCAGCGGCATTCAGGACATGGCCGCCTCCACCAGCCTGTTCCATCTGCTGGAAACCTTGGACCTGTCCGCCAACGACATCGATTCGCAGGGAGCGCGAGCTCTGGCCGAGACGGGCCAGCTCAAGCATGTCAAAGTGCTGAACCTGAGCTTCAACCCGCTGGGACGTTCCGAGGCGCTGCTGGAACGGTTCGGCAACCGCGTGCGGCTGTGATTCCCGGAGCTTCACGTTCGCCCGTTTGACCAGAACCCTCGCGAGGGCTTGAACGCGCCGCGCGTCATGGTTACCGTTTCAACTCTTGCCAATCCGTTAATTTTCCGTCGCCCGCGGCGCAACACGTCGTAGGCTATGCCGTTCGATGATCCCCGGACGGTCTGTTTTCAATGTCAGGATCACAGGACGACCGACTTATGTGGCTGAGCTTCGCCTCAACCCCGCGGAACGTGTCTTCGGCGGAATTAGACGAAATTTCTGGACAATTGCGTCTTTGGCCGGCCGTTTCAGCCCTGCTGCTGACATTGGCCATGGCCTTCGGCTCGGCTGGCACAGTCCACGCCCAGCCGGTCGCTCAACCAGCGGCACCCGCCGGCGAAGCTGTAAAGGCACCGCCAGCAAATGAAGCGGCAGTGCCCGTCGGCGGTGAAGCCGACCTGGAGCTTCCCGACTTGAACTCCGTTAGCTTCGTCAACGGCCTCATTCCCGGCAAGACGCTGCTGTTCACCGGGCTGGTGGTGTCGGTGCTCGGACTCGGCTTCGGACTGTATGTCTGCCGGGAAATCAAGAACATGCCCGTTCATGGGTCCATGCTCGAAGTCTCCGAACTGATCTACGAAACGTGCAAGACCTACCTTTTGACCCAGGGAAAGTTTCTGTTCGTGCTCTGGCTGTTCATCGGCACGATCATCGTCTTTTACTTCAAGTACCTACTGGAGCTGAAGGATTCGGAGGTTGGCATCATCCTCGCGTTCAGCGTGATCGGGGTGATGGGCAGCTACCTGGTGGCCTGGTTCGGCATCCGGGTGAATACCTACGCCAATTCGCGCACCGCCTTCGCCAGCCTGACCGGCAAGGCCTACCCCTGCTACGCCATCCCCCTCAAGGCCGGCATCAGCATCGGGATGCTGCTGATCAGCATCGAACTGCTGCTGATGCTGATCATTCTGTTGTTCATCCCGGGTAAAAATGCCGGCGAGTGCTTCATTGGGTTCGCCATTGGCGAATCGCTGGGCGCGGCGGCGCTGCGTGTGGCTGGCGGCATTTTCACGAAGATCGCCGACATCGGCGCCGACCTGATGAAGATCGTCTTCAAGATCAAGGAGGACGACGCCCGCAACCCCGGCGTGATCGCCGACTGCACGGGCGACAACGCGGGTGACTCGGTCGGCCCCTCGGCGGACGGCTTCGAGACGTACGGTGTGACAGGCGTGGCCCTGATCACCTTCATCCTGCTGGCCGTGCATGACCCCAAGGTCCAGATTCAGCTCCTGGTCTGGATCTTCATGATGCGGATCATGATGGTGCTGGCCTCCGCCGGCTCCTATTTCCTCAACGAGTCACTGGCTCACAAGAAGTACAAGGATGCCCGCCACTTCAATTTTGAAACGCCACTGACAATCCTCGTGTGGCTCACGTCCATCGTCTCCGTGATGCTCACCTTCATCGTCTCGGCTGTTCTGCTGCCCAAGCTTGGCAACGATGACTTCATCTGGTGGAAGCTCTCCACCATCATCAGTTGCGGCACCCTCGCCGGGGCGATCATCCCCGAAGTCGTGAAGCTGTTCACCTCCACCGAATCGGCCCACGTCCGCGAGGTTGTGACCTCTTCCAAAGAGGGCGGTGCCGGCCTTAACATCCTTTCCGGCCTGGTGTCCGGCAACTTCAGCGCCTATTGGCTGGGGATGATCATCCTGCTGCTGATGAGCGTGGCGTTTGGCATGAGCCTGTTGATCGATGACAGCCTGATGCTGCGTCCCGCAGTGTTCGCCTTCGGCCTCGTGGCGTTCGGCTTCCTCGGGATGGGTCCGGTGACAATCGCCGTCGACAGTTATGGCCCGGTGACCGACAACGCCCAGTCCGTCTACGAACTCTCGACCATTGAAACCCTGCCCAACATCGAACAGGACATCGAAACCAACTTCGGGTTCAAGCCCGATTTCGAGTTGGGCAAGGACAACCTGGAACGCAACGACGGTGCCGGAAATACGTTCAAAGCCACGGCCAAGCCGGTGCTGATTGGGACTGCCGTGGTGGGAGCCACGACGATGATCTTCTCGATCATCCTGAAACTCACGGATGGGCTGAAGGATCCCGCCCAACTTGCCAATCTGTCGATCATGCATCCGCCGTTCCTGCTGGGGATGATCGCGGGTGGGGCGATGATCTACTGGTTCACCGGGGCATCGATCCAGGCGGTGACGACCGGGGCCTACCGGGCCGTCGAGTTCATCAAGGAGAACATCAAGCTTGATGAATCGTCCACGAAGGCTTCCATCGCCGACAGCAAAAAAGTGGTGGAGATTTGTACCCAGTACGCCCAGACCGGCACGTTCAACATCTTTGTGACGGTCTTCTTCTCCACGCTGGGATTCGCGTTCCTCGATCCGTTCTTCTTCATTGGCTACCTCGTCTCGATCGCCCTGTTCGGGCTGTATCAGGCGATTTTCATGGCCAATGCGGGCGGTGCCTGGGACAATGCCAAGAAGATCGTTGAGACAGAATTGAAGGCCAAGGGAACCGACCTGCATGACGCCTGCGTGGTGGGCGACATTGTCGGCGATCCGTTCAAGGACACCTCTTCGGTGGCCCTCAACCCGATCATCAAGTTCACCACCCTGTTCGGCCTGTTGGCAGTGCCACTGGCAGTCTCCTTGAAAGCCAAAGAGGGGGCGGGAGCCACGGCTGGGTTCGCGGTCGCCTTCCTGCTGATTTCCATGTACTTCGTCTACCGCTCGTTCTATTCGATGCGGATCCGCGTGGAAGGTCACAAGTCGCGGTAGCCCCCGATACTCATTACGACTCATTCCGTCAGAATGGCAGTTCGGTGTGAAGGCAACTTCGCACCGCACACTGCCATTTTGGCGTAATGGAGTTTGGGAAATTCTGAACCTCGGAGCCAATTCCGCTCACTGGGGTGGCCAGTTTCAAAAAATCAGCCGGAACGCGTTAGCGTCCGGTTCCCGAACCTGCGCGATCACAGCTTTTCAGCGAAGCCAGAACCGGGGTCGAAATCTTGAAGGGCATGAGCAGAAGGAAACGAAGTTTGTAATCGGTAGCCGACAGCGCATTTCGGCTTTAGCAAAGCCGCCATCTGCTCTCAATTCGGCATGACATTTGCCTTCAACCGCTGGTGGATGGCGTTTTCCCCGAGTTTGGCAGACAAATCCGATGGCGATTTTTCATTGGGGTCAGGCGTGGGACCAGTTCCGCGACCTCGAGCGACAAGTCGATCACCTGCTGGCGACGATCCGGTTTCCGTTCCCGGTCATCCGCGTGGAACGGCACTATCCCGCGGTCAACATCTATGACGTGGCGGACAAGCTGCTGGTCACCGCCGAACTGCCGGGACTGAGTGCCGAAGCCCTGGAAGTGACCTACAGCCAAGGGATTCTCACCTTGAAGGGTGGCCGCCAGGCCCCTGTTGGCGTTCCCGACGAAAAGTTCCGCCGACATGAACGCTTCCTCGGCACATGGCAGCGGGCGATCCCGATCAACGAACGGATCAAGGAAGAACTGGTGTCCGCCACGCTCAATGACGGCCTGCTCCAGGTGTGGCTCCCGAAGGCCGATGAAGCGCTGCCCCGCCAGATCCCCGTCGACAGCATGGGCTGAGGGCTGGACTCGATCTGATCAATTAGAAGATTGGACACCTCAAGTCCGTGTTCAATCCTTGTTTCATCCGTGGCCAAATGAACGGTGGCTGCGAAGTTGAGCCACGGATTGAACACGGACGAAGCACGGATTTATTGACTTGGGCGCTTTGAAATGTCGCACCCAAGTCAGAAAGGCCCCTCGTTTTCTTTGCTGGCCGGGGTGCTCAGGGCTTTGAGAACGGCGGGGTCGATGTTGTCGCTGATGAAGCGGACTCCGCCATCGGCCATCGTGAAGTTGGCCCCGCCTTTGTAGACGCCGCCGAACCGGTCGGGGGCCGCTCCCATTCCGGGTGCCGGGTCGCGCACATTGGCCGGGTCACCCCAGGCGAGAAAGCCGGTGCCGACCTCACCGACCATGATCGTGTTGCTCGTGCCGTCGAGGATGTCGGTGATCTTCAACGCCTTGTTGGGTCCGCCGAACTGCGAGTTCATGGCGTAGTGGGACAGCGCCAGTCCGTGCGGGCTGAACCGGTCGGCTGAAGCAGTCAGCTTGGGGTTGTAGTAGCCGGGGATGGGCATCATGAAGGCCCGACGGTGGCGGGGATCATCCCAGGGGACCGAGTGGTCAATGATGTTGTAGAGGGGGACCTGATCCACAAAGGGCAGAATCATTGTCTGCCAGCCGTGATGGGGAATGTTGGTGGCTGAGAACGTGCCACTGGGCGGAAACGTGGTGTACGTGTCGTGGTAATTGTGAAGAGCCACGGCCATTTGCTTGAGATGACCTTTGGACTGGGATTTCTGTGCGGCCTCGCGGGCATTGTTGATCGCCGGCAGCAGCAGCGCCAGTCCGATCCCCAGCCCACCCGCGCACAGCGCCGACACACCGGCGAAGACCGCCAGCAGGGTCATCTGCCAGCTTCGCGCACTCCCGCTCCGTCCAGCGCCAAGAGGGGCACCAACAATTGGAATGCCGCAGTGCGGGCAGGCATCCGCGGAGCGAGAAACCGGCTGGTCACAGGCGGGGCAATGGCACATCGTTCCTCTCCCGCGTCAAAACTCTCCCACCACTTCGCCCCCGGCCGGGGTGCTCAGGGCGTCCAGGACCTTCAGGTCGACGCTGTCACTGACGAAGCGAACGCTGCCGTCGCCCAGCAGCAGATGGCCGCCGCCCTTGAAGACGCCGCCGAATTGTGTGCTGGACGCTCCCAGTCCCTGGGCAGGGTCACGGGCACTTGTGGGATCACCCCAAGGCAAGAAACCGCTGCCGACTTCACCTCCCATGACCGTGTTGCTGGTGCCATCAAGGATTTCGGCGATTCGCAGCGCTTTGTTGGGGCCGCCGAATTTGGAGTTCATGGCGTAGTGCGACAGCGCCAACCCAGCAGCGTTAAACTGCTGGGCCGGGGCGCGCAACATCGGATTGTGAAACGTCTGAATGGGTGTCCCGAACGCCACGCGGTTTCGCGGATCGTCCCACGCGACCGACTGGTCGATCGTGTTGTAGAGCGAGGCTTGTTCCATATAGGGAAGAATCATTGTGTGCCAGCCGTGGTGGGGCTTGTTGTCGGCGGTGAACGTGCCGGTTGGCGGAAACGTCTGATGCACGTCGTGATAGTTGAACACGGCGAGGCCGATCTGCTGCAGATTGTTTCTGGCATGCGACCGCCATGCTGCCTGGCGCGCCGTGCCCATCGCGGGCAGGAAGAGGGCCAGGCCAATCACCACGACACACATGCCCATCACCGCCACGCCAGCCAGGACGGCCAGCACGATCATCAGCGTGGTCTTTGAGCCACCCCCGCCACCCCCGCCTCCACGAGAGCCAACGATTTGAATGCCACAGTGCGGACATTCATCCGCGGACGGCGAGACCTGTTGGTCACAGGCGGGACAACGAGCCACGATGTGCTCCCTTCAAAAACTGTCAATCGTTTCGTTGCCACCAGGCGTGCTGAGCGCTTCCAGCACTTTCGGGTCGACACTTTCGCTGATGAACTTCACAGCTCCATCGCCCAGCAGCATGTGGGCACCACCTTTGAAGGCCCCGCCAAACTGGTTGCTGGAGGCTCCCAGGCCCTGTGCAGGGTCGCGCGCATTCTGCGGATCGCCCCACGCCAGAAAGCCGCTGCCGACTTCGCCAGCCATCAGGGTGTTGCTGGTGCCGTCAATAATTTTGGAAAGCTGCAGGGCCTGGTTCGGGCCGCCAAATTTGGAGTTCATCGCGTAGTGCGAGGTCGCCAGCCCATCGGTGGTGAACCTCTGCCCCGGAGCGCCCAATTGCGGGTTGTGATACGTCGTGACCGGAATGGTGAACGCCATGCGATTCCGTGGATCGTCCCAGGCGGCCGACTGGTCGATCCGCCCATAGACCGGAGCCTGGTCCACCAGGGGCAGAATCATGGTCTGCCAGCTCTGGTACGGCTTGTTGTCGGCCGTAAATGTGCCGGCTGGCGGAAACGTGTTGTTGATGTCGTGATAGTTGTGCAGGGCCAGTCCAAGCTGCTTGAGGTTGTTTTTGGACTGTACCCGCCGCGCCGCTTCGCGCGCCTGGCCCACCGCTGGGAGGAAGAGTGCCAGGCCAATCCCTATCAGGCACATGAACATCACGGCCACGCCCGCCAGAACCGCCAGCACGATCATCAGCGTGTTCTTTGAGCCCCCGCCACCCCCGCCTCCACGAGAGCCGACAATCTGAATTCCACAGTGCGGACATTCATCCGCGGACGGCGAGACCTGTTGGTCGCAAGCGGGACAACGAGCCATGATGGTCTTCCAGCAAGTGGAGCCTGGGCACTCTGACGATCTTTGGGACGGCCTTGCACCTTAAACCCGCCCGACCGCGATTTCAATGGGGAATCAAACGCCATGCCGAAGACCGCGTGTGGTGACGGCCGCGACGATCGCAAATCTCAGAGACCTCACAGTAAAATGCTTTTCCTCGGCGTCTTTTACGGGAGCCAATTCCGTTTGATGTCGACGTCTCGCAAATCGAACCTGTTCCGCCGCACTGCGTCCCTTGGAGACCTCACCATGCCGCACCGCCTGCGTCCCGCCCCGTGGCTCCTGCTTGCCCTCCTGTGGACCGCCGTTCCGGCCGTGGCTCAGGAAAACCCGGCCAGCACGCCGATCGACAAGGGGCTGCGGGTGTTCTCCGCCGGTCACAGCTTCCATTATTTCGTGCCTCCCATTCTCAGCGACATGGTCCAGGGCGCGGGCATCAAGGATCATGTGCAGGTGGGGCTTTCATCGATCGGCGGATCGCGCGTGATCCAGCACTGGGATGTGCCCAATGACAAATTCAAGTCCAAGGCGGCGCTGGAGTCTGGGAAGGTCGATGTGCTGACCCTCGCCCCGATTCACCTGCCCGACCCGGGGATCGAGAATTTCGCCACGCTGGCCTTCAAGCACAACCCCGACGTGCGGGTCACGATCGAGGAGTTCTGGCTGCCGTTCGACATTTACGACACAACCTTCAAGCAGCGTCCGGCCAATGTGGATCACAACACCCAGACCGGCGAGAGCCTGCGGAAGCTGCATGAGCCGTACTTCAAGTCGATGGACGAGCAGATTGTCGAGCTGAACAAGAAGTTCGGAAAGCCGGTGCTGTTCGCCGTTCCTGCTGGCCAGGCCGTGATCGCCCTGCGCGAAAAAATCATTGCTGGCGAGGCCCCCGGACTGAAGGTTCAGGAAGACTTGTTCACCGATGCCATCGGACATGCCAGGGAGCCACTTCAGGCGCTGGTGGCCTACTGCCACTACGCGGTGATCTACCGCCGTTCGCCGGTGGGCCTGCCGTTGCCGGCTGTGCTGGTCCGGGCCAAAGCGGCGCATCCCGAGTGGGACGAAAAACTAAACACGCTGCTGCAGGAGGTCGCCTGGGAGGCAGCCACGGCCCATCCGCTGAGCGGTGTGACCAAGCCGGCGGCCAAATGATGCTGTGGCTCAAGGGCGTTTGATGCACGTGTGGTGAATGGATGAACCTTTCACGCACGGTCAGAATCATGGTTGGCACATCGTCGCCAGTCTCAGTGAATGGGCCATTCCTGACAGGGTTAGGACCGCGGGAAAAATAACCTTCAGTTTTCGACACGTTATTCAGCCAATGAGTCCGGTTTGACGTAGCCAGGAACCGGACGCTGATGGAAGTGGCCCTCACCGGGGACCAGCTCCCAATCAAAATCACTATCTTATTGTTGCCGCGATCCTTAGTTAGGACGGCGGCAAGAATAACTGTCGAATTTTGACGAGCCGCACAGCCAATGAGCCGGAGGGCTTTAGCCGGCTTTAGCCCCCGGTTGGAGGATGATCGGAAGACGCCAACGCCACGAACCGGACGCTAACGCGTGCCGGCTGATGAATCTGCCCTCAATCGGCGTCCATCCCAAGCAACTTCACCATGTTATTGTTGCCGCGATCCTTAAGGCTGCCCTTCGGCTGTATTTAATGAGTTCAGCCAACGAACAGCCGCGACGATCTCCTGCGTCCAGAAGTCGATGGTGTGACCAGCGTCCCGTTCGTGAAACTGGATGGGAATTCCCGCGTGCCTCAGTTCACGCGTTAGTTTCAGCATGTTCTTTCGGATCGATTTTTCCGGGCCGACGTTGCCTCCCGCCATATAGATGGCCGGTTGGCTCCTCCGTGCGGCGAGTGATGGAAGGGGGCCGAATGGTGGCACCGAGAAAGCAATCGACGCGGCAAACCTTTGCGGGTGTCTCAGAGCCACGTTCAGGGCGAACGCGCCACCATTTGAGAATCCACAGGCGCAGCTCTGCTCACGTTCGAGCGTCGTGCCGAATGTCTCATTTGCCCAGAAGCGCACATGGTCCACAAAAAAATGTTCATGAGCCAGGAAGGCTGGGTTGTCACTCGGCAAATACTCCTCGGCACGTCCCGTGGCCGAGCTGTGTATGCCAATCAATGAGGGCAGCTCCGCCGCTGACAACTCACTCTGCAGGCGGTTGGAAAATTGAGCCACCACTTGGCCATCCGTGCAATAGATCACCCATGGCTTTGCCAGTGAAATCAGTGGGACAGCGACGGTGACCCATCTTTGGTCGCCGTCGAGGGTGACTTGTCGGTGCTGAATGTCGAAGCCCATTGTAAGACAAATCGCCGGTCCTCAGAACGCCATCAGCCCGATGGCATAGGCCACCGGGCTGAGTGCAGGGTGTCTTTGGAGTCTGTGTCAATTCACAGACTAGTAGGAGATCACGAGGTCGGTGCCGAGGATCGTCTGGTGGCTCTTGTTACCGTCGTCGTACGGCCGCAGGCCGATTCCGTTGGTCGTGTCGCTCCAGTCGAACCGCAGGTTCGGCCGGATCATGACGTTGTTCATCGGAGTCCACTTCGGTCCGACAGTGATCTGGTAGAAGTTCCCATCGAAACCGGAACGGGCGGGGCTCAGGCCGCGGATCGGCGAGGGGGCGTTGGAGGGCAGGAAGCCACCGACGCGGAATCCCCCGTCGTCACGGAACCACTCGAAGTTTCCACCCCAGGTGACCTTGTCACTTGTCTTGTAGAACAGGTACTGGTTGATGCCGTACCACTGCGCCGTCTGTCCATTGGCGAGGGCGTTGTCCTGCGTGCCGAAGTCCGACTGGAAGATGTAGCTGAGTTCGTCGTTGAAGGTGTGGTACAGGACAAACGTCTGGGCGTAGCGGGAGCTATATGTGCCACCCTGGTTGGCTTCGTTGCTCCACAGGTTGACGTAGGCGACGTTCGTCTTGTCGGAGAGCTTGTAGTTGGCCGTGCCGATGTAGCCCAGGTTGGGGCTGGTGTTGGCGTTGCTGCGGTCGAAGCTGTCCCAGCCACGGGTCACACCGCCGCCGAGGCTGAGGGCATCACTGACGGTCCAGGTGGTCAGGGTGCCAGTGTGGGTAAACGGCTCGCCGTATTGGAAGGTGTAAGGCAGTGTGTTGAAGAAGTTGGCCCCGGAGTCGACCGTGTTGTAGCCCACGGGCGAGATGTAGTGACCGATCTTCGTCTTGGTGCTCTTGTAGGCGATTTCTCCGTAGAACTGGGGAATGGCCAGGGCATAGAAGCTGCTGCCCTTGTTGATGTTGTCTTCCAGGCCGCCGGCAGTGTCGAACCGGGCGTTCGTACCGTACAGCAGGTCGGCGCGGCCGCCGATGTCCCAGTCGCTCGTCTCGGTCGAGGTGGACTTCTCAATCCAGTTGTAGGCCTGGTTGAGCTGGTACTCGTTCGAGCGGTCGGTCCAGGTGACCGGGCCGTTGAACCTGTCACTCGGGCTGTCGAAGTTGAATGTGTAACTCTGGATGAAGTTACCGCCAAATTTGATGTTATTATTGGCCGCCCAACTGTCCTTCGGGGCCAGCCAGTTGTTGATCGTGAACGGGTCGTCGGTGACGGTGGCGGGTTCCCAGGGGTCTTCCGCGGGTTCTTCTGCGGGGGCTTCCGCCTCGCCTTGAGTCTGCTGGATGTAAGAGGTTCCCGAGCCCGCATAGTCGGCCTGGGAAACGCTCGGTGAAGCCTTGTGGCTCGTCTGCATCACAGGACGTCGTGGGGCGGACATCGACGGTGGCCGACAGATGTCTTCCGCATGGGCGCCGCCAGAGCAAAATCCCGCTGCCGCCAGCAAGACGGTCGCTTGAGCCCACGCTCGCACGCTGCTGTACACTTTCATTATTCAGTCCCTTGAATGACATGAGGTCCACGGGATGTTTTCGGCGAACATCCTGGCCATTGTTCCAGACACAAGAGCGCGTTCCGACAGGATCTCTGTGGGAGACACCGCCGGGAGCGTCCCTGGCGGCACGGTTACCGATCGAGTCTGGACAAACTCGCCTGGGCCCTGAGCGCGGTGGGCTTCAGTCGTAACCAACGTATCGGAAGCACCCGCGATACGGCTTGCAGCGATTGCGCACTGCATGCCGTGGTCAACGCCTGAGTTACGATCCCTACAGGCGTTAAAGTCGACTGATCCAACGGGTTTCGACCGCCAGCAATGCCCGCCAAAAATGATCTCTGTGCCTGTTTTGGCGGCAATGCTGGCGGGCCGGATCCTTCGTCACGGCCTCGGGGTCGCCGTTGCCATACTCGCCGGCGAAGCAGGGACCACGGCTGCCTCCACCTCACGCCGCAGTTGCGCTGCAACAGTGCTTTGGAGAAATCGCGACCAAATCTTCCATGCCATTGGGTTCAACGGAGGCCATGGCGATTGCCCTCCCCGCCGTGGCTCGCGAGCACCGCCACTCGCTTGCTGCTGGCGGCCGCACCTGTCTCCGTCTGCTTGCCCGACGGGCAGACACAACGCTGGAAGTCGCAACGGAAACGTCTGGGCCGGCTTGGAGGTGGGTCAACACGAGTCGAAGCGACAACTACTCTGCGCGGTCCTGAGGATTTAGCTTTATCACTTCTCGCTTTTGCCGTGTTATGGGGTTCCAGAGGACCAACTTCACCTGCGGGCGATTTTAGTAATTTGGGAAGAATGCGAGATTCGCGAAGACCAGCTTGTGCGATTGAGCCACACGGTGTCAAAACCGCTGCATCCGCGCGAATCGTGCGTCCGATGAATGGCTGACATGGGGCGGATCAATCCAGGAAGCTGGAAATCCGCGGCAGCCATTCCGCCTGACAAAGGACTGTCATGCACCGCACAGCGTCTCCGCTTCATTTGTTGCGTGGTCCGGCCGCCATTGGTGCGACCTTCGCCTGCTCGCTGCTGGCCGTCGTGGTGACCCTCGGGGCGGAGACCGTTCCCGTTGGCCACAAACGGTATTGTCCGCCGGGCTATGCGCCGCTCCCTCTTTGTCCGCCAACACCTGCCGCTCCCCCGGCTGTGGATCAGCATTCGCCCGCCCGCGAGCCACAGGCCGCCACGACTCCGGCGGAGACACCGCCGCCCACTCCAGAAACTCCCGCCCCGGCCGAACCGTTTGCTCCGCCCTCGGTGGGCTACCTGGGAACCCCCGACAACTTTTCGCCCAACATGTTTGGCGATGCCGGCCCGATGCCGATGTTCATCACCATCCAGCGGATTCGCACCGGGAACTTCAACGGCCCCGATCCCCAGATCGTGGTGGGCGGAGCAGGGCGGACCAAGCTCTCGGAAGGCAACAATCCGCTGCCGCGGGACCGGGTGATCTTCGACTACGACAACTTTCAGCATACCCGGCTGGCCGATGGCGGGCTGAACGTGCAACGATCTTCGCCTGGCCTCGAGAAGACTTTCTTTGACCGCCGGGCCTCCATCGAAGTCCGGCTGCCGTTCGCCCAGACGCTCAGCAGCAGCCTGTTCACCGATGACCTCTCCAGCACCGACACGCAGTTTGGCGACGTGCATCTGACTCTTAAGGGACTCATCGTCCGCAACGAGGTGTTGAATGTGGCAACCGGCCTGGGTCTCGGCCTGCCCACCGCCAGCGACACCCGCGTCCGCTTCGACGACGGGACCGACATCGCCCGGATCCAGAACGAAGCGGTGATCGTCACGCCCTACATCGCGGCGTTGATCACCCCCAATGACCGGTTCTTCGCCCAGACGTGGCTTGCCTGCGACATCGACAGCCGCGGCAATCCGGTGCAGCTCAACCCCGCGTTCTTCGGCGGCACACTGATGCCCGCCGGCACCCTCAACGACCCGGCCCTGATGCAGTTCGACACTCAAATCGGTTACTGGCTGTGGCGGAACGAAAACCACGCCGCCCTCGTGCGGGGGCTGGCGCCGTTCATGGAACTGCACTACGCCACCACTCTGCAGAATGCCGACAGCGTGCAGCTCAACCAGCTCGTCTACAGCAACGGCTCCAACCGGATCAACGAGTTCAACATCACGGCTGGCACCACCGCCCAGTTGGGCGACAACTGCACGCTCGGCCTGGGAGTCGTGGCTCCGCTGCGCAGCGGCGACGACCGCTTCTTCAACTGGCAGGTCGGCCTGCGGCTCAACTACTTCTTCGGCCCCACCGCCCGCGCCCGCGAAGCCCGCGGCGGCTTCTCTGGGTTCTGAGGGCGGAACTGGCGCGGCTCACCGTCCGCCCGACTGGTCACCGGAGGGCTCGCGCCTGCGCGAGCCCTTCCGCTTTCATTTGAGCGGCACGGCGCAAGCCGTCCGGTGGGCGGTTGACGCCCACTTGCCGAAAGACCTCGCATGAATGGATTGAGTTGGGATTTGCCAAATCGATGGGTGAAAGGAGCATCAACCGTTCATCGGAAAGGCCTCGGAAGGTGCATCTGGAGTTGTTCTTTGCCTCACTTCCGGTCCCGTGGCCGAACCAACAGCCTTTATTCGCGTCAATTCGCGTTCATTCGCGGTTTCTCCCCGCATGTCTGTTGCCCGATGTCGGCCAGTTGAATTTCGGAACCGCGAATGAACGCGAATGAACGCGAATAGGCTGCCGTGGCAGGGGTGACACATGTTCTTGTCATGCACCCCGTGGGACTCGTCCGAAAGCAACGCGTTCTACTTTTTCGCCGCCGCGGAACATGCGGCTGTGCTTGATGAAATTACAACGCTGGTACAGATCTGTTCGCGGGCGATCCCCTGGGCGGCCTGAACATCTCTGCGTCAACAATCCGAGAACGCGATCTGTTCGTGGTTGGCGAACTGAGAAAACGCAAGATCCCACGGCGATGGTGCTGAGTGGCGGGTACATTCAGCACAGCCACCGGTTGGTGGCTGATTCTGTGATCGCCTTGTTGGAAATGGAAACGGCAGCGTGATATGGACGTGACCTAACGTTTCCATAGGCGTCACATTCGGCATTTGCCCCGCAATCCCCACCAATCAGGACCTTCCCATGGCCGAGACTAAGACCAAACCCACCGGCGCGAGCGTCGATGCGTATCTCGCGTCCAGAGCCAGCCCCGAGCAGTTGGTGGACTGCCAGGCGATCATGGCGATGTGCCAGCGGGTGACGAAAGAGGAGCCACAGATGTGGGGGCCAAGCATTGTGGGCTATGGCAAGTACACCTACCGGTACGAGAGCGGCCATTCCGGCGACGCCTGCCTCGTGGGCTTCGCCGTCCGCGGCAGGGAACTGGTCGTGTACCTCGCGGCGGAGAACCCCGAGCAAGTCGCCCTCCTGGCCCGGCTGGGGAAGCATAGGATGACCAAGTCCTGCCTGTACCTGAAGCGGCTGGCGGACCTCGATGTCGAGGTCCTGGAGACGCTCATTGCCGGTTCGGTCGCCGACGTCAAACGCCGGTATCCGTCGACGGGCGACGCTTAGTCCCTTGTTCACCCAGCGAGACCGGCGGTCAACATGGCATGGCCCAAGAAAGGCACTCGAAAGCTCGTTGTTGGCGGCGTGGCCTATCTTTGGCACGCCGCCGGGCATTTCCCATTCTGCAGTGATGCGTTCTACACGGTTGGCCAATCTGGACAGCCCCATGTCCTTTACATTGACCCACATCCGCACGATTTTGAGGTGACGCCAAAGTCTGTCGCTGGCGCGGTGGAATGGGCTGTTGGCCAGGGCTGGACCCCGGCGGTTGGACCAACGCGGGCCATGGCCTTTGACTCCCAAGCGCAGTCTTTCGTTTGGCTGCCCGAAGGGTCCCGCCACCTGACAAACGAGACTGACGCAGTTAAGGAGATGATTCCATGAGTACACCAAATCGATTCGAAGTCGCACGCCTGAAGCTGGACCGGCCACCAACGGGCATCGGCTTTAGCCGGGATGGCAATTGGCTGCATGCCTACGATGGCCGCACCATTCATACATGGAGCGTACCAGGGTTCCAGGAGGTCCGGGGTTTTGCGGTCACCGATTCAGAACGCAGCCGCGAAGGTCACTGCCGCTTCATCCATGGCGGCAAGAGCATCTTCCTGATTGCAAGTAACGACAGCAGCGAGGAAGGCATTCATCACATCACTGTCCGTGATCTGGCCACAGACGAACTCACCGTCGACGAGAACCTCCATGTTGAGCACTACGGATTGTTGACGATCCAGTTCAATTGCGCCGAAAGCCAATTGCTGCTGACGGACTGTGGCGGGGGTTCTCATTTTGTCGATTTCCCTTCGTGCCAGAGAACGCGGCGAGTCGCATTCGACGCTGAAGTCTTTGGGGGCAGGGGCGCGGCAAACCGTACGAAGCTGTACTCGCCCGATGAATCGGAGTTGTGGATGGTTTGTGGCTACGATGAGCCGGGCGGATATCGCGAATACCTCGCGGCGTTCGAGGCCGGATCCGGAACCGGCATTCGACGCCAACCAGCAATGTTCGGAAGCCACATTGATGGCTTGGGGTTCACGCCAGGATCCGACGCGCTCCTGACCGTTGAAGAGAAAGCACTGTGCATCCTCTCCCGAAAGTCGTGGGAGTTGATCGGCAAAATTGATTTGGCCGACGTATTGAAGAAAGCCTGGGGCAGGAGCCGACCAGCACTGGCCATCGCCTCCGGCTCCCCGCTGGTTGCCGTGTCATGCCAGTACAACCAAAAGGTGTGCCTCGCCGACCGCAACACTCCGAAGTTGATCGGCGTGTTCGATGTCGCCGAGGAGTTTTGTGTCAGGCTGCTGTCGTTCTCCCCAAACGCCCAGCACCTTGCGATTGCAAGTTACGACGTTCAAAATGAAATCCGGGTTTGGGATATCTCGGATTTATGAGCGAGAGTAGGGCCGTCGCGGCGAAGCCACGGGTGAAACTGCACGGGCCGTGGCCTGGTCAATCCGCACAGCAAGTGGCTCAATCCAACATCTTTGGCATCATCTTCACCGACCACCGAGGGACTGTGATGGGCACGTTGCAAATCATCGGTTTGGTCGTGTTCGGCATTTTTGCCGTGCTGTTTGTGCTGAGCGCGGTGACAAAACTGACGCTCCACCTCATGAAAGGTCCGCTCGAGGCTCGGATCGCCGCCGACTACGGGCCAGAGGAGATCTTCATGAAGGATCTTGGGGCGAACAGTTTCGGGCTGGAGTCCAAGGGGGCCTGGCAGGGCCGCGGCAACGGGGGGCTGGTGCTGACCCAGGGCGCGTTGCATTTTTACCGTTTCGTGCGCGGAGCGGACCTCCGCGTGCCCCTGGCGGCGATCACCGAGGTCTCGTTCACCAAGACCCACCTGGGCAAGGCGACGGTCTATGACCTGCTGAAGGTGCGGTTCTCCGTGGACGGCCAGTCAGACTCGATCGCCTGGTACCTGACCGATCCGCCAGCGTGGAAGAACAAGATCGAAGAAAACTGTCGGCCGAACTCGCTGCCATCGGCCGCCCGACCTGAACAACGGATCACGAACGACGCATGAAGCGTGGAGAGGTGTCTTTGAGGATGGCGGCAGACGCGCCGCGATCTCATGACCGGTTTTGAGGTGTCAGGCCAGGATGTGACATTTCCATTGGTCGGCGACACCGTTTCCGATTGGTCTGGACCGTACCTCAGGCCGGTGGTAGCCTTCCCCCCGCAACTCGGAGCCTGCTCGGAAAATCCGACTGCCGCGGGAGGAAGGCGCTGCGTGATGCTGTTTTGTTCGCGACAATTTCTGCTGTTCTTCAGCATCGTCTTTGTCCTCTACTGGGCACTGCCAACACAACGGGCGCGGACATGTCTACTGCTGGTCGCCAGTTACGTATTCTATGCCTCGTGGAGCACGTGGCTCGTCCGATTGATCGTGGCCACCGCCACAGCCGACTACCTGCTCGCGCTGTGGATGGAGCACACCCCCAAGCCGTGGCTCAAGCGGACGCTGCTCGTTAGCAGCATCGCGGGCAATCTCGGGGTCCTGTGTTACTTCAAATACGCCAATTTCTTCCTCGATTCGCTCCGCGCCAGCTTTGAAGCCGGCGGCCTCTCGCTCTGGACACCTACGCTGCAGGTGATCATCCCGCTGGGAATCTCCTTCTACACGTTCGAATCCATCAACTACATGGTGGATGTATATCGCGGCAAACTGCGGGCCGAGCGGAACCTGGGAAGCTTTTTGTTGTTCATTCTGTTCTTCCCGCACCTCGTTGCGGGACCGATCGTCCGCGCGCACGACTTCCTCCCGCAGATCCAGCGGCAGAGAGTGTGGAACTGGACGCGGATGCGGTGGGGGGCCGAGTTCATCCTGCTCGGATTGATCAAAAAACTGGCCATCGCCGACCGGATGGCCTGGTTCTCCGACCCGGTGTTCAACGACCCCGAACTGTTTCGCACCTCGACCCTGTGGCTCGCACTGATCGCCTACACCATCCAGATCTATTGCGATTTCTCCGGCTACACCGACATCGCCATCGGTTCCGCGCTGCTGCTCGGCTACAAGTTGTCGCGAAATTTTGCCATGCCGTACATCTCACGCAATGTAGCGGAGTTCTGGCGGCGGTGGCACATCTCCCTGTCGACGTGGCTGCGGGACTATCTGTTTATCCCGCTGGGCGGCAGCCGCGGCGGACGCTGGCGGACACACTTCAACCTGCTGGCGACGATGGCGCTCGGCGGCCTGTGGCACGGAGCAAGCTGGACGTTCGTCGCTTGGGGCATCTGGCACGGCGCATTGCTCTGCCTGCATAAGGAGTTCAAGAGCCTGGCCGACCGTTGGCCACCCTGGAAAGCCGCCCTGGAGCATCCGGCAGGAATTGCGGTGCGGGTGCTGTTGACGCTGGTGGCGGTGATGGTCGGCTGGGTGTTGTTCCGAGCGACTTCGTTCGGGGATGCCGCGCTGTACGTCAAACACCTCTTCCTTCCCACGGCGGGGTTGGGAGTTCCCGTCAAAGGGCTGCTGTTGTTCGGCACTCTGGGTGTGGTGGTGGTCGCGCATGCCGCCGTGTTGACGGGAATTCGTCGTCGACTGCGGCAACTGCCAGCGCCAGCCTATGGATTGGGCTACGCCTGCATGCTGTTCCTGGCCCTGTTGCTGGCACCGATGAAGGACCAGGCGTTTATTTACTTCCAGTTCTAGCTGACTAATAAGGACCACAGTAAGAATTACTCTCGATTTTCGGCAAGCCGTACAGCCAATGAGCCGGAGGGTATTAGCCCCCGGTTGGAGGACAATCGGAAGACGCCAAAGCCATGAATCGGACGCTAAGGGTCGCAACAAAAATAACTATAACATTTGTCTCCCTATCCAGCAGCGAACGCCATCAAGGACAGCGAATGAAGTTGGTGGTGAAGTCGACAGGGCTGGCAAAACGGTGCGGGAATCGTACGGTTATAAATTCACCACGAATTTTCACGAATCTTACGAATATCACGAATGATCAACCAGCATGGCTTCGCGGGTGATGGAATCCTGTGCGTTGTTATTCGTGACATTCGTCTTATTCGTGAAAATTCGTGGTTCCCCCTTCTCGTTGCCTAAGACCGGCCTTCGGTTAGCATCTTGAAGCGTGCTTTATTCTTTGTCCGGACGCTAACGCGTTCCGGCTGATGGAGTTGTCCCTCATCGGGCGACCAGCTCCCAATCGAAATCACTCATTTACTATTGCCGAGTTCCTAATTCCGCTTGTCCATACATGGCATGAAATCTCTTCGTTCGCGGGCCATGCTCTTTTGGAGCGGCCTCGCATTCTTTGGCTTGCAGTTGCTGGTGGGCGGCTTCATGGAGGTCTCGCCCGGGCACCGCGACGCCCTGTTCCAGCGGAAGCTTACCGACAGCCGGCAGTGCCTGCGGCAGGCTGATCCCGCCGCGCTGAAGGTGGTCTTTCTGGGAAGCTCACGAACACTCCACGGCTTTGCCGCGGGAGAACTCACGCACATCGAGACCGGCGACGTGGCCACGACCGGCTCGCGAGGTCTGTCGCAACCGGTCGTGGCCTACAACTTCGGGGCTCGTGGCTTCGGCCCCGTCGGCACGTTGCTGAACTTGCGACGGTTGCTCGACGCCGAAGTTCGCCCCGACCTGGTGCTGATTGAAGTCATGCCGCCGTGGCTCGCGTCAGGCATGGTGGAACTGGCACCTGACCGGATTGCCCCCGGCTCGTTGTCATTCGCAGAGGTGCAGTTCATCGATCAGTTCGCCACCTCCCGCACGGAGTTGTGGGGCGAATGGGCCTGGAGCCGCGCCCTCCCCTGCGTGGCTCAACGTGCCCGGATGCTGAGCCTCGTCGAACCCAATTTGCTGGTGGAGAAGGAACGGATCGAGTTCATTGATCTCGATGCCCACGGCTTCGACCGGTTGGATGAGTCCTACCCCGTTGCCGTCAGAGACGCTGGCCGCAAAGCGATGGAGCACGAGTACCACGACCTGCTGCAGAACTTTCAACTGGGTGACCTTCAGCGCAATGCCCTGCGGCATACCTTGCAGCTTTGCAAACGGGAAAACCTGCCGTGCGTGCTGGTTTACGCACCGGAAGGGCCGGCCATGCAGAGACTGTATCCACCGGCAGTCCTGGCCAGCATTGAACATCTGGTGGTGGATTTGAGCCACGAGTTTGAGGCTCCAGTGATCGACGGCCGCCACTGGCTGCCGGAGGACGCCTTCCTCGACTCCCACCATCCCATGCGCCCCGGTGCCGTCCAGTCCGCCCAGCACCTAACAACCGCCCTTGCGGAATGCTGGCCACAGCTCGCGCCACGACTGACCCGCCCCGACTTGGCCTGTAACGCCGGAGCCAAACCCCGCCTGCAGCTCGCCAGCGAGCCGTCGGACGCTACAGGGAATCGCCAGCGTCACTGATTTTTCTGCGACGTTGTTCGACGGGTTCGTCAGTCTCCGCTTGGGACCGGACAATGAATAAAGCGCGCTTCAAGATGCTAACCGAAGGCCGGTCTTAGGCAACGAGAAGGGGGAACCACGAATTTTCACGAATAAGACGAATGTCACGAATAACAACGCGCAGGATTCCATCACCCGCGAAGCCATGCCAGTTGATCACTCGTGATATTCGTAAGATTCGTGAAAAGTCGTGGTTAATTTATGACCGTACGATTCCCGCACAGTTTTGCCAGCCCTGTCGACTTCACCACCAACTTCATTCGCTGTCCTTGATGGCGTTCGCTGCTGGATAGGGAGACAAATGTCACAGTTATTTTTGCTGCGACCCTTGGCAGGGGGGCGTGGTTGAAGCTCCTGGCTTGACTGGTCGTGCTCACCATTGAGCCGTCTCACTTCGGCTTCCAGTTCTGCGATCCTGCCTTCAAGTTGCTCGATGACTGGGGCCACTTGCCTCTGCGAGAACCGTTTGTGAATGTGCTGCGGGCAATTCACGTCCCACGCCTCAATCTCGAACAGGATGGCTCTTTCGACCTTTCCCGAATACGAAGGATCACGCAGACGGTCGAGAAGTACCGCATCGTCATCCACCACACGGGCAGTGCCCCAGAGTTTGATGCGGCGAGCGCGGGCATAATCCATCAGAAAGATGAACGCTTGCGGGTTCTCGGACAGGTTCCCCAAGGTGATGTATTGCCGATTGCCTCCGAAATCGGCAAACCCCAGCGTCTTCTGATCGACCGTCTTGAGAAAACCGGGCGAACCGCCGCGATATTGAATGTAGGGCTGCCCCGCGGCGTTCGCCGTCCCCAGGTAGAACATGTCGAGATCGGCAAGGAAGGCTTCCAGTTCCGGGGTCACGGTCGTTTCCCAACTCCCACCGGATTCCATTCGGGCATAGCTTGCCCGGGAGCCTTGCTTGGTTTGAACCGCTTTGACCGCGGGAGTGAAAGCGATGTCGCTCGGAAATGTGAGCATGGCAGGAGTCCTTTAGGATCGCGGCAAGAATAACTGTCGACTTTTGACAAGCCGTACAGCCAATGAGCCGGAGGGCCTTAGCCCCCGGTTGGAGGATATCGGAAGACGCCAGCGCCACGAACCGGACGCTAACGCGCGGTTCTTCTCCGAATGGATTGGGGAACAATTGGGGAATACCGAGTCAGTGACAGACCTGGCGCAGCAGTACAGAAGCAGACCGGGTTGAACGGCCAGATCGTTGGATCGCCGAATCGGTTGCGGTGACTATTGGGGGAGTTGTTTGCCGAGAAATTCTCGAATCCTCGCCGCAATTTCCGCACCCTCTTCTTCGAGGGCAAAGTGGCCGGTATCGAGTAGATGGAATTCCAGGTTCTTCAGGTCCCTTTTGTAGGGGTGTGCTCCCGCGGCCGGAAAAATCTGATCATTTTGACCCCACACGATCAGGGTGGGCGGTTGGTGCTGGCGGAAGTAAGCCTGCCACTGGGGATAGAGCGGCGGATTGCTGCCGTAGCTGAAGAACAACGCCAGTTGAATGTCCTGATTGCCTGGTCGGTCCAGCAGTGACTGCACATGGCCCCACGTGTCAGGACTAATCGTTTCGACGTTGCGCACGCCGTGGGTGTACTGCCACTTGGTGGCATCGAGCGTTAAGAAGGCCCGCAACGAATCACCCTGCTTGTCCGAGCGGTCCTTCCAGTACGCTTTGATCGGTTTCCAGAAGTCGTTATCAAGCCCCTCGTCATAGGCGTTGCCATTCTGGACGATCAGCGTTTGCACGCGTTCCGGGTGTTTCACGGCGAGTCGATAGCCGACGGGAGCGCCATAGTCCATCAGGTAGATCGAATACTTTTTCAGGCCCACCTGCTCAGTGAACTTCTGGATGACGTTCGCGAGGTTGTCGAAGGTGTACTCAAAGTCTTTGACAGACGGCGCGGAGCTGTTACCAAAGCCAGGATAGTCCGGGGCGACGACGTGGTACTTGTCCGCCAGCGCCGGAATCAGGTTGCGGAACATGTGCGAAGATGTCGGGAATCCGTGCAGCAGCAGGACTGTGGGAGCCTCTTTGGGGCCTGCTTCCCGGTAGAAGAGGTCGAGTCCATCGACCTTGATGGTGCGGTGCAAGACCTGCGTCGGCGCAGGCTGCGGTTCGCCACCATGGACTGTCGTCGCAATTGCGACGACAGCGACGAATGCGAGATGCTTGAGCAAGATCATGGTTGGAATCACCTTGGCGATGAGGGGTTGAATTTGAGAAGGCTGCGAGACGACGGGATCACAATGCGGTCGACCGTGTTTCGTCGCACCCGGGAATTGAGGCGCACACTTCGTGGTGATCGACGAGCGGCTCGACCTTGGGGAAATCGATGTCGGTCTCGGCGACATGGTTGAAGTAGTTGGTGAAGATGTTCAGCGCGACATTGGCGACGACTTCGGCCAGCGCGGCGTCATCGAGACCAGCCACACGGGCGTCCGTCAGATCGAGGTCACTGACCCGACCCCGCTCGCTCACCACACGGCGAGCGAACTTCACCAGTGCTTCCGTTTTCGGATCGACAGCGGTCCCACGACGGCTATCCATGATCTGTTCGGCCGTCAGCCCCACCATCTTGCCGATCGTCGAGTGGGCCGCGAGGCAGTAGTCGCAGCCGTTGACTTCACCGACCGTCAGCGCGATCTGCTCGCGCAGCTTGGCGGACAGGTGCCCCTTGCTCAGTGCCCCGCTGAGAGCCAGGTACCCATCCAGGACAGCAGGAGAATTCGCCATCGCACGAGTCATGTTGGGGACCAGCCCCAGCTTGCTCTTCACCGCGTCGAGCAGTGCTTTCGCCTGGCCGGTGGCGGATTCGGGATTGATTTGGGGGATGCGGGACATGGTTGATGCCTTTCCGAAAGTGTGCTGGAACTTGAATCCCAACGGACAACTGGCTGGTGACGGATCCCCGATATTCAGTTTCCATGCCAAATGGGTCATGATTTCTCAAGTGCTTTCCCACAAATGCTTTGCGATCTTTCCAGGAATACCTGACAAGCACGACATCTCGTGGAAGCACGAAATGTCGTTTCATATCAACGATATTTCGTTACATTGGATGGATGGCAAACCTTCAGCAGACCGTCGGAATCCTTGGCGACCCCAGAAAAGTCCTGCTGGAACTGGCCGACCTGCATCAGTTATCCGAACTGTTGCCGCTAGCGGTCCGCCGACTGGCGGAATCTCCGACGGTCGCGCTGGCACGCATCTGGCTAATTTTGCCCCCGAAGGCTGGGGATTGTGCGGCCTGCCGCTTCGCCAGCGAGTGCCATCAACGCGAGCGCTGCCTCCATCTGGTGGCGAGCGCCGGGCGATCCGTTCAGCAGCCGGATGACAATTGGCAGCGCGTGGAGGGAGCATTTCGGCGATTCCCGATCGGCGTCCGCAAGGTGGGCGAGATTGCGGCAACCGGCGAATCACTGGAAGTGGCTGACGTCGAGGGGAATCATCCCTGGGCGGCCGATCCGGATTGGATTCGTGCGGAACAGATTCGGTCGTTTGTCGGGCATCCTCTCCTGCACAGGGGCGAAGTGCTGGGAGTGCTGGCCCTCTTCTCGCGCGCCCAGCCGGGGCCGACTTGCTTTGAGTGGCTGCGGATGATCGCCAATCATCTCGCGGCCGCCATTGCAAACTCCCGCGCCATGGAAGAAATCGAGGCCCTCAAGCAACGGCTGGAACAGGAGAACGAGTACTTGCGCGAGGAAGTGACCCAGGCGGTGGCCTTCGGCGATTTGATCGGCCAGTCGCCCGCGTTGCAGGCTGTGACCCATCAGATTGAGCTGGTGGCTCCCACCAGCTCCGCCGTGTTGATCCTGGGAGAAAGTGGCACCGGCAAGGAGGTCGTCGCCCGTGAGATTCATCGTCATAGTCAACGATCCGAACGACCACTGATCAAGGTGAACTGTGCCGCCGTCCCTCGGGAACTCTACGAAAGTGAATTCTTCGGGCATGCGAAAGGATCATTCACCGGCGCGCTGCGTGACCGGGCCGGGCGGTTTGAACTGGCGGACGGCGGGACACTCTTCCTCGACGAGATCGGCGAGATTCCACTCGACCTGCAAGCGAAGCTGCTGCGCGTGCTGCAGGAGGGTGAGATCGAACGCATCGGCGAGGAGCGGACGCGGCGCATCAATGTGCGCCTGGTTGCCGCGACCAACCGGAACCTGAGAGCCGAAGCGGAAGCGGGTCGCTTTCGGCAAGATTTGTTCTATCGTCTGAGCGTGTTCCCCATGGAGTTGCCACCGCTCCGCAGGCGTGTCGAGGATATCCCGCTCCTGGCGGAACACTTCCTCGCTCGTTTCTCCCGCCAGTTGGGTCGCCGAACGCCACGGCTCACACTGGCCAATGTCCAGGAACTGCAGCGCTACGACTGGCCGGGCAATGTCCGTGAACTTCAACATGCCCTGGAACGCGCCTGCATCGTGTCGACAGACGGGCGATTGCGATTCGAATTGACCAACGAGCCGCCCAGACGCAAGGAACCCAGTCCCGGCACCACGGCCGAGCAGCGAGTGCTCACGGCGGAGGAACTCCGGGAGTTGGAGGCTGACAACATCCGCGCCGCACTCAAGGCTTGCAAGGGGAGAATCTACGGTGCCGCAGGGGCCGCGGCGCTGCTCGGCATGAAGCCCACGACGCTCGCCTCGCGCATCAAGGCCGTCGGAATCAACGGCCGATCCTGGCCTTGATCGAACCAATAGGCCGGCGGGTGTGGCACTGTGGCACTGTGGCAAGGATCGAAAGTCGAATTGGCACACAACAACACAACACGTGCCACCAGTGCCCCTATCTTTTGCTGAACGGTTTTCACGCGGCGAATCGTGTACCATGAATCCGTTTGCCGTCCCGTGAGTGGGTCCGATGGCACTTGGAAGGATGCTTGGCTATTGGGCGAGGCACGATGGCAGACACGGGCGAATTGAAACCGGGGATGGTGTTGGGCCACTGCCGGATCGAGCGGATGATCGGCGGCGGCGGGATGGGCGAGGTTTATCTGGCCGAGCACATGAACTTGAAGAAGCTGGTGGCGATCAAGACCGCGCGGGCGAAGCTGCAAAACCAGCGCCAGGCCCGCGAGAGGTTTTGGAAAGAGGCGCAGCTCGCGGCCAAGGTGGACCATCAAAATGTCATCAGGATTCATGACGTCGGCGAGTCGAACGGCCTGCTGTACATCGTGATGCAGTTTGTTGAGGGACGCGATCTGTCGCAGATATTGAAGGCCGCGTCCGCCCCGCTGGAGTGGCGGCCCGTACTGACATGGATCCGCGACGCGGCAAAAGGACTGGATGCTGTTCACAAATGCGGGTTGATCCACCGCGACATCAAGCCGCACAACATCATGCTGACCCCTGCGGGCCGTGTGGTGGTCATGGATTTCGGGCTGGTCCGTGAACAAGACCCGAACGCGAGCGTGACCAGCGGAATTGTCGGCTCGCCGGCGTACATGTCCCCGGAACAGAGCCGCAGCGAGCGATTGGACCACCGCACCGACATCTATTCGCTTGGGGCGACGGCCTACAACCTGCTGAGCGGCAACCCGCCGTTCCCGGAGAAAAGCATCCACTTGGTCATTCTGAAGCTGGCAGAAAATACGGTCGCGAAACGGCTGGACAGCGTGCGACCGGACATCCCAGTGAAGGTTGCCGACATTGTGGCGCGAAGCATGGCTCCAGTTCGCGACGAGCGGATCTCCGATGCCCAGGCACTGGCGGCAGAGATTGACCGGGTGCTGCAAGACTTGCCAGAGCCAGATGCCCAAGGTGATCGCCACCAGACGCACGGTCAATTCCAGGAGGCCGTTCGCAGAAGTCCCGCTCCTGAAGCAGCGCTAGAACTTGGTGGAGGACATTGTCCGGCGTGTGGAAGCAAGAACGATCCCGGCCGGAATTACTGCTGCCAGTGCGCTGCCAAACTGCGGGTGTCCTGTCTGTCATGTGCGGTTGAGCTTCCGGTCTGGGAAAACATCTGCGGCGAGTGTGGTGCAAATCAGCGTGAACTCATCATTTCCCGAGATGCGAAACGGAAGGCTCAAATCACGGATGGGGAGTCCTGCAACGACGCTGCCGGTCGGCTCAAATCTCATGCGGTCGGAATCGATCTGGGTACCACCTACTCGTTCCTGGCCTATCTCAACGAACGCGGCGAACCGGTCACGCTGGCCAACCTGGACGGCGAGCTATCCACCCCATCGGTGGTGCTTTACGAGGGTGGAACCGAGGTTGTCGGAACGGAGGCGCTGCGCAACGCAATCATCCATCCAGACCGTGTGATCCAGAACGCCAAGTGGCACATGGGCTTTGGAAAAACCTGGACCATCGATGGAAAGCAACTGACTCCCGTTGATGTGTCGGCCGCCATCGTCCGCAAACTTCTGACCGGCGCGCAGCGGCAGATCGGCAAATTCGAACGGGCGGTCATCACCGTCCCGGCCCGGGTCACCGACGCGCAGCGCGAGCGGACGGTAGAGGCCGGGATGATGGCCGGCCTCAAGCAGGTCGACATCATCAAAGAGCCCGTCGCCGCCACCCTGTGCCATGTATTTGGACAAGACGGCCTGCGGTTCAGCAAACTGGCCGAAGAAAAGCGGTTCATCGTCTATGACCTCGGCCGCGGACCGTTCGACCTGTCCCTGGTGAGCTATCACAAGAACGAAATCCGGGTGCTGGACAGCACCGGTGACCGGGAACTGGGCGGCATCGACTGGAATCAAACGCTGCTGAACGCCGTTGCGGACCAATTCACAGCAGAGTTTGGTGCCGACCCCCGCTCCGACCCGGAAAGCCTGCGGACCCTGCTCCTGGAGGTCGAGCAGTGCAGGCGCAGCCTGACGGCTCGGGCCAAGGCCAGCGTCATCTGCCAGCACGCCACCAAGCGAAAGGCATATCAGATCGACATCGAGCAATTCAACGACCTGACCGCGAACCTCCTCAACCGGACTGAAGATATCACCAAGCAGTTGCTGAAAGAAAACGTCAATCGTGGAGGGAAGAACCTGCAGCCAACCATCATCGCAATCGGGGAATATTCACGGATGCCGATGGTCAAGGCGATGCTGCATCGGCTGAACGGCACGGCGACCGACACCTCGCTCTCACCCGACCAGGCGATTGTCCATGGAGCGGCCTATTATGCCGGCATGCTCCCTTCCCTGAAGATCGCTCATTAGAACTCCGGAGGGAAAGAGAAAGGAAGGGACGAGAACGGGGACACCTCAGGCCCCGTTTGCCGCGTGCGATGGTCGTTGATCCCGTGGATTTCCCCTCGGCGTCGCGAACCACCGAAATGGCCCCAACGGGGTCCGATTCGAAAGCCCAGGGTGCGGCTCTGGGAAAGAGGTGGCCGGGCGACGGAGCCCCCGTCGAGGCGTGATTCGCCTGCACGCGTGGCTGAACATGCGGGTTTGTGGGGGAATGTTGTCTCCGGTGCCAACGCCGGAATCGACGAGGCATGACCGAATTGTCCGCCAAGAATGTCGCCCCCTTGGGGCTTCATCCCGTGCTGTCCCGCGTTCCCAGGTCTGCGGCGGGTGTGGCACTGGTGGCATGCGCTATTTTGGTGTGTGCCACTGTGCCACTGGCTCTGCCGGCCCTGCCAGTGTGAACAGCAGAAGGCCTTCCTCGCGTGAGTTTCGTTCGCACGAAAGCAGTGGCACACAACCTCACAACGAATTTCGCCAGTGCCACACCCGCTGGTGGCCCGGAGGTGGAATATTCTGCATTGTGGTTGTTGAGGTCAAAGCCAAGGCCGCCTTGCCAGAACTGAAAACAAGTGTTCATGGAGTTTTCTCGACGGCTTCCGCCGAGTCGATTCCTTCCAGCAGCTCGCGAATTCTTTCAAGTACGCGGTCTGGAGCCAGTTGTGGCTTCGCTTCCAGTTGCTGCTGCAATCGCGGCCCGTGCAGCTTCTTCACGCGCGCACGATCTGCGGCGCTTTCCAGTATGGTCAAATACCTGTGCCAGGCAGAGCTGTATTCATCTGCCCACGGCTGCAGCCGCAAGTCACCTGTCAGCTCTTCTGGTGGTTCGGCGATGGCCAGAAAGATGGAATCGAGGTCCTGCCGGTTCTTGGCTCCTGTGGCAGGGTCGCCAAAATCGATAAAGTACTCCATGCGCATCAACAGATCGCGCTTTGACTTGAGGATTGCCAGACCTTCGGGTTGACTCTCAAGCACCTTGAGGATCCGGGAAAGCTCGGCCTCCCTCCAGAGTGTTTCCATGGGGAAGTCAGATCGCCCCAGCGCGGCATCCATTTTGTCGAGGAAGATTTTCCGGACCCATGGCGCGGTTTGTGGTGAGAGTGCCGCCACGATGGGGAGGATGAACCGCCGCTCGCTGTTGGAGCCAATGCTCGGCGGTGGGGCCCAATGGGGTGGAAAATCATCGCGCGAATGGGCCGACATGGTGGCCAGCCCTGCATGGTAACGGCTGGCGCCAAAATCACGCTCGACAGATCCGCGCAACTGCTGTTCGGCCTGGGTCCACGGCAAGAAGAGACACAGCACCACCACACTGGCGGCGGCAAAGGGCCAGACCGTTCTGAAAACGAGAGTCGAGGGCTTCTCGCTGGCAGGAGCCCAGGACCAATTCTTGGTGCCCGTTCCGGCAACCCCAAGGCTTCCGATGAGCCAAAATGGCCAGGTCAGAACTCCGCCAAACATGACCAGAATCTTTGCACCGGCGAGCGCGACTTCTGCCTCCGTCAACCGTACGCCACCCATCACGGCAAAGATCTGCACGTCGATCTGCGACACAAGCGTGACGGCAACGGTGTCGGCAAACAGCATCACCGGAAAAATGAGCTGCTTCCCGGTGGCTCCGGTCAACACCGCCAGCACACGTGTGATCAGCAGAACGCGCCACACCGATACCAACGCCAGAAACCTGAGGTTCCAGTTCACAGCGTCGCCGGCCGACACATAGCGTTCGACAGGAATCGCGTAGAGCCACGCCAGTGGGGCGGTCATCCAGTACAAGCCGAGAAACACGCGGTAGCGGGACCAGAACCCGGCCAGCGGTATGCCCCGGCACGACGCCATGGTGGCCACCAGGCAAAACAGCAGGAAAGACGTTCCCAGCGATGCGACCAATGGCAGAAACAGGTGCCCACGGCTCGTGCAGCAAGTCTTCGCCGTCGTACTCACGGGCCAGCGCGGCGGAAAACACAAACACGAGGCCGAGCCACAGGGTCTGGCGATTGGCCGCCAGATCGAGGATCGCCTCGGGTGATCCGAACACATACCGCGCGATGACACCCAGGGTGAGCGTGCCCGGCCTCCGCGACTCGGCAACAGGCTGAGCCACTTCGCCCAAAACGTCTCCACCAGAATGGCGGGAATCGGGAATGCTCACGCGGTGCTCCTCAATGGCAATGTGATCCAAATGGCCTTGCGTGATACATGCTCAAGCCGTTCAATGGCTGGCAGCCGGCTTTCGGTTCAACTGGCGGAAAAACCGCTTCCTGCGCAAACCTGTGGCTTCTTCGTTGTAGAGCGACTGCGAAACGTGAATCAGCCCGGCACGCAGTTCCGCCGAGGTCATGCCCCGTGGCTCGTGGGTCTGGTCAAACAGCGTACACTTCTCCCAGAAGCGGTCGGCGAACAGCCGGCCCTCGTGCTGCAGCCGGCTGTAGAGCGGTGTGCCAGGGAACGGCGTCTGCACCGTCACCTGCACCTCGTACAACCCAGACTCCCGGACAAAATCCACGACCGCGTCAAACACCGCCGGAGTATGCCCGTCCAACCCCAGGATAAAGCAGCCGTTGACGGTGATCCCGGCGGATTGAATTCGCTCGATGGCCTGCACATAGCGCTCGTGCTGCCTGAGCTTCCAGTTGGAGCGCAGTTCCATGCCGTCCAGGCCGGTTGGGTTGGGACTCTCCAAGCCAATCAGCACCTGCTTGCAGCCGGCCTCACAGGCCAGGTCGATCAGTTCGGGATCCTCCCCGAAGCTGATGTCGGTCTCGGTGAAAAAGCGGATTTTTTCTGGAACCAGCGCCCGCATCAGCGACTTGGAGTAGGCCCGCTGCACGAAGGTGTTGTCGTCGGCGAACTCGATGAACGGCCGATGCCAGATGGACTGAATCCGCCGGATCTCGGCAATCACGCGCTCCACCGGTTTCGTCTGGTATCGCGGGGCGATGAGGATGGAACTGGCACAGAAGTCACACTTCCACGGGCACCCCCGCGAGGTCTGCACGGTGATCCGGTTGTACTTCGCGGGATCGAGCAGCTCGAACCGGGGCATGGGAGAATGGGCCAGATCCCACGGTCGGGTCGGCTGGTAAACCGGCTGCAGTGTTCCGGCCCGAAGGTCTTCGAGCAGCCTGGGCCAGACTTCCTCGGCCTCGCCCACGATGATCGCGTCGGCATGCGGCAGAGCTTCTTCGGGCAGCGAACTGACATGCAAACCGCCGAGGACAACGCGCACGCCAAGGCTGCGATAGTGGTCGGCGACTCGGTAAGCGTCTTCGATTTGCGCGGTGAAACTGGAAATCGCCACGAGATCGAACGGCTCGTCCGGCGGAGCCTCCCGCGAGAAATCGAAGATCTCGTGATAGGAGACAAGGTCCGTCTCCGGCGTCAGCCCGGCAAGCGTCAACAGGCCCAGACTCGGCAATTGGGCGATCACTTCCTTGCGTTCGACAAACCCTGGCATCGACAACCCGAGCGCCAAGAGTTCGGTGTCCCACGCCCGGACGCCGCTCATGGCGATAAAGCCGATTCTCAGCGCGCGGTTCATGCCCATGAACGCTCTCACAACCCTAGACATTGGATCGAACGGCGGCTGTGTTGAGAACGCAGATCGATGCGGCTGGAGTGGCCCTGGCGACGTAGAAGACATGGTTGTGTGCCACTGGCTCTGCGTCCGGCGTGGTGCTGTCCGAATCCACGGTTGGGATATCCCCGAAAACTGGCGTCTTTCCTCCCACACGCCGGGCAGCACACCACGCCCGCCATTCTCTCAAGTTATCCACCAAGATTCGAGATGCTCACACGACCGGATCTCAAGATCTCTAGATCTCTGGGTGCCAATTGAAAGTTCTTCCGGGCCGAGTATAAATGGGTGTGATGCGGTTCGATCGCCTTACTGGCGGTGCCGTATACGTCCCTCAAAAGGTGCATCATGGCCGAAGGTGATGAGGTGACGTTTCTTGAGCAGTTGAAGATCAGCCACCTCGTCAGCAGCGAAGAGGTTCGAAAGGCGTCCGGCAGACTTGCCAGCGGAGTCTCGGCCACGAATGTTGTTCGGGGGCTGGTGGACGAAAAGCGATTGACCTCGTGGCAGGGGCAGATGCTCCTCTCGGGGCAGAAGACCTCATTCTTCCTGGGCAAATACAAGCTGTTGTCGCTGCTGGGCCAGGGCGGAATGGGGGCCGTCTTCAAGGCGGAACAGATTCCGCTGGGGCGGATCGTGGCCCTGAAGGTCATGGCTGCGGGACTCGTCAAGGATCAGGCCGCGGTGGCGCGGTTCCACCGCGAGATTCAGGCGGCCGCGGCGCTTGAGCACCCCAATGTGGTGACGACTTTCGATGCCGACCATGTGGACCAGACGACATTTCTGGTGATGGAGTATTTGGACGGTGAGAGTCTCAATGAGGTGCTGGAGCGATGTGGGCGAATACCGCCGGCGACCGCGTGCGAGTACATTCGCCAGGCGGCATTGGGTCTGCAGCACGCCCACGAGCGTGGCATGGCGCACCGCGACATCAAGCCGAGCAATCTGCTGCTGACGCAGACGGCAGAAGGAGTGCCACTGGTCAAGATTTTGGATATGGGGCTGGCGCGCTTTACGGGCGGGGACTGTGACTCGGGTGAGTTGACCAAAACCGGACAAGTGATGGGGACGCCGGATTACATCGCTCCCGAGCAGGCGATGCGGACCAAGGATGCGGACATCCGCAGCGACATCTACAGCCTGGGATGCACGCTGTTCAGGATGCTGACCGGAGTTGTGCCGTTCTCCGGCGACAACGTGATGGAAAAGTTGATGGCCAGGGCGATGAATGAAGCGCCGCTCGTGCGGAAACATTGCCCTGAACTCTCAGCGGAACTGGAGGCCGTCGTGGCCAGGATGCTGGCCCGCGAACCGTCGCTTCGCTACCAGACACCGCTCGAAGTCGCCAAGGCGTTGGAGAAGTTTGCCAGCACGCCATTTGACAGGGGCACCCAGGTTGCCCACCGCGCCCGGGAACGCCAGCCGATTGGAGTCCAAGTCCGGCTCAACCCGTATCCCGTTGACTTGTCGGCTCAGGCGCAGGATTTCGAAACGGCGGAAACGATAGACCACACGCCACCTGTTGTTGGGGGCGAAACGGTGTTAATGGAACCATCTAGTCCTAGTGCCAGGCCTAGGGACAGCCGGCCGGCGACCTCGTGGCTCGTGCAACGCAGACAGGCGGAACGGCGGAAACTGGCAGTGGGAGTTCCACTCGTGGCCGTCGCGCTAGTCGCGATCGCCTGCGCGTGGCTATGGCACTCATGGGGAGCCACCAGCCTGGTTCTGGACTGGCCGGAGGGTGAGAGGACCAAGGCTCAATTGAAGGTCGACGGGTTGGAGTATTACGTACCGACGAAGGGGGAGATCTCCATTCCAAAAGCCAGGCAGGGAAAACGAAATGTCCACCTTGCCCGCGAAGGATTTAAAAACATTGACTTGGAGCTGGAGTTCAGTCGCGGCGAGACGAAAACGGTGCGTCCCGAATGGGTTCCAACGGCGAAGACTGTTCGTGGCCAGCATTTGGCCGAGTTTCGCGCCGAGGTGGATTCCTGGCAAAAGAAGTCGGAAGCGGCGGCTTTCACCGAATCTGAACGAAAAAAGTGGACTGCGCGATATCAAACGCTGCGGGCGAATTTCATGGGAACGATGGATCTGCCAGTGCTCGAAGCGCTCTGGCGGAAACTGCCATCATTGGCAGACCAACTCTCCACAACACAGATTCCGAGTGAGGCCCGCCTGGTGTTCGAGATGCTGATGGACGCGGGCGAATTCCCGGCGGAACTCGTCTCGATCTGGGGCGATGGGCAGATGCGGGCACCGGATCTCAATGTTCCGTTCCTCGCCGTGCAGCCACAGGGGCAACTGGCAGTGACGTACGGAGGCTACCAATCGATCGTTTGGGATTTGCCAACGGGTCGGCCGTGGATGCGGCCGCTGACTGGTGCGGCCTGTGCTTTCAGCCAGGATGGAGAATACTTCGCCCTGGCGTATACGGACGTTGAAGTTTGGTCCGTCAAGAACAAGCAGATTGAGTACACGGTTCACAGTCCAAAACCGACTGGAGCCATTCGGAGCATGGCATTCGTCCCCGGCACTCGATGGTTGGCGATCACGGGCGAAGGCCCCGACGTTGTTGTCTGGGATCTGGAGCAGAATGCCTTGCATTCCCGGATGACGGTGCCCGACGAACCGGTTCGGCTTGATTGCGTCGCGGCGAGCTTCGACGGCCAGTGGCTGGCGGCGGGGGGGGCCAGCGGAGAACTGCAGTTGTGGAACCTGAAAACGGGAATGAGCCGCACCCTGGCCCGCGACCAGCCGGTCGTCGTGTCCCTGGCCTTTCGACGCGACGGGCAGGTTCTGGCCAGTGGCACACTCGGTCAAATTCACTTGTGGGATGTCGCCACTGGCAACCTGCGGCAGACAATCCACCGTGGACAATATGGGGTGCATACAATCAGTTGGAACGCTGCTGGCACAATCATCGCCGCGAACAAAGGTGATTCATCTTTCCAACTCTGGAATCCGGAGGATGGGACGCTCATCCAGACGCTGTCGAGCCGCGGGCGCGGAAACATGCTCGGTTACTACACCAACGATGACCGCATTGTCACCTGCACTGGTGAAGGAGAAATTGAGATTTGGACCGGTCCCGAATGGAAGTCCGATCAGCAACGGGAAGCCAAGGTCCAGTGTGCAGCGGTCGATCCGCTGGGGGAATGGGTGGCCGTCGCGACCCTTGACCAGGAAATCCAGTTGCGGCGAATTGACGGCGGTGAAGTGCTGCGCCGATGGAAGTCCCGGGAAATCCCCGTCGCGATCGCCATACGGCCAGATGGGCAACGACTCGCTGTCCGCTTTGGAACCAGCACCGAGCGGACAATGCAAGTCCTGGATGTCTCAAGCGAAGAAGCCCCACAGACCATTGACTGCGAAACCATCCTGGAAGCGCTGGCCTATTCACCAGATGGCCGACTTCTGGTTGGCGGAAGTTCTCAGGGAATCACTGTCTGGGATGCTCTCAGCCTGAAACGCCGCGCACAGTCCAGCCTTCCCGGGGCCGTCGGTTATGGGCCCCCGGTAATGGCAATTTCCGCCGACAGTCAACGGCTGGTGCTTGCCGGGGCACTGGGACCAACTGCCCATGAGTTCTGCCTCTTCGCGTTGCCCAAAGGGGAACCGCTGTTTCATGGACCAGCACCTGGTGCTTCGTCGGCGACACGGCTTTCGGATCCGCAATTCGTCCTTCTCGGTGACAACATAAGCCGCTTGCATCGCCTGGATCTCGTCACGCGACAATTTCGGGCTGTCGAACTGATCAATGCCCCCCATAATTTGTCTTGGATTTCCCTGGCAATGCTACCCCAGGGAGGTGCCGTCGCGAGTGGAATGGACGGGAAATTGCGGGTTGTGGATCAGCAAACACGGCACATCACGCGCGAGATCGACTTGGGAGGATTCTGCAACTTTGCGCGACAGGTTCTGAGTACACCCGACGGCCGGCATCTGGTGCTCGTGATGCCCAATGGAACCGTGGCCATCCTGCGAATTCCGCCCGATTAGGAATGCGGACCTCGACCCAATTCACTCAAATGGATGTAGGCCAGTCGAAGCCAACTCCGGGTGGCACGATGACACCGTCGAACCGCAGACCGATGACGCGCACGAAGCCGGGGACTCGCTTGAGTGTGAAAGTGTGGACCGTCGCGGGCGATGAGCGTTGACAAGAAGGTCGAGGGGGCGCAGAGTTTGGGTCAGGTGTAGCACGGATCGGGGGAGGTGGAAATCCGGGTCATCAAGGATGTGCGAGTTTTGGTTCCACCGGAAAACGAACCGAGGGGGCACAAAGTCAGCGAGAATTGAACCGGAGCCACCGGCGCGGCGAGAGGCCTCTGACCGTCGTCGTCGAAGAGGACCAGTCCGTCACCGAGAATAACCCCCGTGGCTCAGACCCCAATCAGCCCGCGCCGCGTCCCGTTGCGGCTGGAATGGGCGGGGAATGAGGTCGCCAAATCCCTCGATCCGGATGTGGAACGGTCGCCGATGTCCACACCAAACGCGCCGGCATTGGAAGCGGCGGACACATGTGAAGAACGGGCTTCTCAAGTCGCTGAACAGCAGGGTGACGCCGCGGGAGGGCGAAGCTTCTGCAGAGCCACGATGAACGGTTGGCACACCCCACTGAGGATCAGGATGCTGCTATTGAAAAGACCCACGGCTGCTTCCATCCGCCAGTTCCTGGCGGATCAGGCGCAGCGGGATTTCAGCTATGTGGCGGTCGGCGCCACAGCGGGCAGCCCGCCCCCTGGATACGTTGTCGACCGGACCCGCGTGAAGCTGGGCGAGGGGCCGCAGGCTTTCGAGGCGGCGAAGGCGGCGCTGCGGCGGTGGGGTCAGTTCGGGCTGGCGTGGGTGGAACTCGTTCCGGCTGGAACGCCGATGGCGAAGGGCGAGGTCGTGGGCGTTCTCGCCCATGTCGCCGGCTTCTGGTGGCTCAACGCCTGCCGCGTCATTTCCGTATTCGACGAGACCGGCGACATCTGTCGCTTCGGCTGCACCTACGGCACTCTGCCAGGCCACGCCGAGTCTGGAGAAGAGCGGTTCCTGGTCGAGTGGAACCAGGCCGACAACAGCGTCTGGTACGACATCCTCGCCTTCTCCCGCCCCAACTTTCTGCTCACCCGCCTTGGCTACCCCATGGTCCGCCGGACACAAAAACGGTTCGCCCGCGAGTCCGCCGCCGCCATGCAACGGGCGGTGTCCTGAGGCTCGTTCCCGCGCACGATTGCCTGCCACTCCCTCATGAGGCATCATTGGCACCGCCGCGCGGCACACGCGGGCTGACCGATGAGCGTGGTTCCTGGCACACAATCTATCGGCCGGCCACCAGTGCCACACCCGCCGTCATCAATGCCATTCGCCACTGATTCCTCATGTCCGAGTCGCTCGCCGGGATCATCGAACGGGTGACGTTTCACAACCCGGACAACGGGTTTTCGGTCCTGAAGGTGCATGTTGAGGGCCGGAACGAGCCGGTGGCGGTGCTGTGCACGCTGACGATGGTGACGCCCGGCGAACACCTGGAAGCCACGGGAAAATGGGTGCTGGACCGTGACCATGGCCGGCAATTCCAGGCTGACAAGGTCCGCACCACGCCGCCGGAAACTCCCGCGGGGATTGAACGCTTTCTGGGCTCGGGTGCCATCAAAGGGCTGGGGCCGGGCCTCGCGGCCAGGATCGTGGCGCTCTACAAGGAGCGCAGCCTCGAAATTCTTGACCAGTTTCCCGAGGTCCTGCGGCACATCCGGGGCATCGGTGCCGACCGGTTGCGGAAGGTCAGGGCGAGCTGGGAAGAACAAAAATCGATTCGCGAGATCATGCTGTTTTTGCAGACGCATGGGATCGGCCCGGCCCGAGCGGTGCGGATCTACAAAACGTACGGAGCGAAGTCGGTCAGTACGATTCGCGAGAACCCCTATTGCCTCGCCGCTGATGTGCGGGGCATCGGATTCAAGACGGCCGACGAGTTGGCGCGGAAACTTGGCATGGACCCGCGGTCGCCGCATCGCGTTCGCGCGGCGGTGCGGTATGCGCTGCAGGAACTGACCAGTTCCGGCCACTGTGGCACGCTCGTGCCCAACGCCATCGAACAAACCGTGGCTCTGGTCGGCGTCGAACCGGCCGCGGTCGAGACCGCAGTTGAATTCCTCGTCGACAGCGGAGAACTCACCCGCGAAACGTTGGCAGGGCAAACCGCGATTTATCTCACGGGGATGTACAAGTCCGAGACTGGCCTGGCGGCCTCCGTCCAGCGGCTGGCGAATGCGAAAACGCACCCACTGCCGCAAATCGATGTCGAAGCCGCGCTCACCTGGGTCGAAGGCAAACTCAAACTGCAACTGGCCGAGGCCCAGCGCGAGGCGATCCGGCAGGCCTGCCGCCACAATGTGGTGGTGATCACCGGCGGCCCCGGTGTCGGCAAGACGACACTGGTCCGCAGCCTGTTGGAGATCTTTGCCGCCAAGAAGCTCCGGTGTGTGCTGGCGGCACCCACGGGGCGGGCCGCGCGGCGGCTGGCGGAATCGTCCGGCCGACAGGCCCAAACGATGCACCGCCTGCTGGCCTGGCAGCCGGCCGGACAGTTCCAAAAGAACCATCGTGAGCCACTGGCGGGTGACCTGTTCGTGTTCGATGAATCGTCAATGGTCGATGTGGTGCTGGGAAACCAGCTTCTGCGGGCGATCCCCACCGGCGCTTGCGTCGTCATGGTGGGCGATGTGGACCAGTTGCCCTCCGTCGGACCGGGCACGGTCTTGGCGGACCTGATCGCCTCGCGAGCGGTTCCCGTGGTCAAACTCACCCAGATCTTTCGGCAGGCGCAGCACAGCCGGATCATCGCCGCCGCGCACGCCATCCATCAGGGAGAACGCCCCGAACCAGCCGCGCCCGGCGAGGAACTGAGCGATTTCTACTTCGCCGAGTGCGAGGATCCCCAGGCCCTGCAGAGCCTGGTGGTCAAACTGGTTCGCGAACGGATCCCGGAGCGCTTCGGGCTGGACCCGCTGCGCGACATTCAGGTGCTGAGCCCCATGAACCGGGGCCTGCTGGGAACACGGCAGCTCAACGCCGTGCTGCAGGCGACGCTCAACCCCGATCAGGGCCAGCCGGCAGCCACCTCATTCGGCACGCTGTTTCGAGCCGGCGACCGCGTCATCCAAACCGAAAACAACTACGACCGCGACGTGTTCAATGGCGACATGGGGACCGTCGCCAAGGTGGATCCCGAAGAGCAGCAACTGACCGTCGCCTATGAAAACCAAACCGTCACCTACGACTTCAACGACCTGGACGAACTGTCGCTGGCCTATGTGCTGACGATTCACAAAAGCCAGGGAAGCGAATACCCCGCCGTGGTCATCCCGGTTCACACGCAGCATTTTGTGATGCTGCAACGCAACCTGATCTACACCGGCGTCACCCGGGGAAAGAAGCTGGTGGTCCTCGCCGGCTCGAAGCGTGCGCTGGACATGGCGATCGAGCGGCAGGAAACGTCGCAGCGGTTCACGCGGCTGCGAGAAAGGCTGGCCGCGCCGCCAGACGATGAGCAAATGTCGCAATTTAAGAACGCGTGAGTTTCGCGGGCGACCGCTCCCGATCCTTCGCATGGCCTGCCTTGGTCCGTGAGCCGGCATGAAAGCGAGGCTCACTTGTGAACGGGCTGGAAGCCCATTCTACGTGGCAGGCGGAGATTGCGGGTTCGCCGGCAGATGTCCGCGGAGCACCCAGAGGCCGAGGCCGCACAGGAGCGACAGGTTGGGAAACAGCATCGGGGCCAGTGCGGGCGCTCCAAACACGAAATTGTCGAAGGCGGTGACCGACGGCCCCCGCAGGTTGGCCTGGGTGTGCAGGGCGAAGCCGAGCAAGCCGACAAACACCTGAATGACGAGGACCACGGCACACAGCGCCACGAAGCGCCGGGTCACGGGGGTGAGGAAGATTGTCGTCAGAAAGCCGACGGCGAGGGCGCTCGACGCGACGGGGATCCACTCGGTCCAGTGATAGAAGCCGTTCTGGGCGTGGTCGGTCAGGCTGAAGATGAAGTTGCCGACAATGCCGCCCAGCCCCAGCAGCAGGACCCAGCGCGGCCACTCCTCCGAATCCCAATCGACCATGCGGTTCAGGAGCAGCAGCAACCCCAGACCGGTGTAGGCCAGCGGCGCGGCGAAGGGGGCGGCATAGACCAGGCTTTGAATCGTGCGTTCGGCAAAGAAGCGACTATCGAGATGGAACAGCACGCCGATCAGCCCGATAACGATCGCGCACCAGCCGGCGAGGTGGCCGACATCGCGCCACACCGCCGTCAGTCCACAGCACTGACGGAGCAACAGGCCCAGCAACAACAACGGGGGCGAGACGATCGAGAACCACAGCGGGATGAGTTCCGCCTCATGGTGAAACTCGTTGATCGAATGCGCCAGATAAATGTCGAGGCTCAGGAAGCCAAGGTTGACGATGATGAACAGTTCGAGCCACAGGGAGGATTCGCGGTACCACGGCCCTCGAAGCCCCTTGTCATTCAGGCTTGGCATGGGCCCTCCGCAGTTCTTCGGCCTGGGCCTTGAGTTCCACCGTGTGCTGCAGGATCGGGTAGTTGCCGTGCCACTGGGCAAAGTCCTGCCCGCCCATGAAGGCCCCGTGCTTGGCGGTGCGGCCGTAATAATGCCACAGGTCGAAGTACAGGAAATCGACCGGGTGCGAGAAGGCCGGTCCAGAGATCACCTTGTCCGTCCGGAGCCGCTCGTAAATCTCCTTGGCCTCCTGCACCTTCGCGTTGGTGCTGGCCACTGCTTTTTCCGCCTCGTCGTAGGTCCGTTCGATGACCGGTGTCGTATGGCACTGGGCACAGGTCTCTTTCATGTTCGCCTGGGCGAGCGCGTAACCGGGGCGTTTGGGGCTGATCTCGGCGGCAAGCAGATAGGAGAGCCGCTCGCTGGTGTCGTGGGAGACCTTCTGGCCGTTGAGCCCGCTCATATGGCAGGTCGCGCAGGTTGGGACGAACATGTCGCGAGAAGTGAGCTTTTTGGGCGCGACATCGAGTTTGAGCTTGTCCCGCTGCGCGGCGAACATCACGCCATGTTTCGACTCGCTGTAGATCTCGAGCTGAGAGTGATCGGGACCCATGTGGCACTGACCGCATGTCGTGGGCAGCCGGGCGATCTCCACGGACGAAGTGTGCCGCGTGTGACAGGCGGTGCAGTTGCCAATCGAGCCGTCCTCGTTGGGTTTGCCCACACTATGGCACTTCTCGCATCCCGTAATGACCGCGGACCCGCCTTCGAGCGACACCAGCGCGTTGGCGGGACGCCTGCAGGCACCGGGATGATATTTTTCAGAAAATGCCACCATGTCGGCTGGAAGCCCCTTTTCGCCATGCACCGCCGCCCACGAGGGTGCCGCATGCCGGCTGCGGGCGAACTGCTGATATTCGGTCTCGTGGCAAGAGCGGCAGTTGGCGGAAGTCAGCTTGGTGGCGATCACGAATCCGTGGTGGTCCGTCTTGCCCTGCTTTTCCGCCGGCTGGTGGCATTCGAGGCAACTGATCCCCTTGGCGGCATGGGCACTCAATTCGTACTCATGCACGATGGAGTACTGCCGCGAAGTATGGCACTCGGCGCACTTGCCGCTCGCCCGGACCATCGCCGCAGTGGGCTGCGAGATCTCCACGGCGGGCCGCTGCCGGTTGACCAGAACCCCCGCCAGGATCAAGCCAAAACCAATCACCAGGGCAATAAAGACTGAGCGGAATGACACAACGTTGCTCCCGGGATGTTCAAAACAGATCTGCGTGCCAGACCACAAGACATGTGGCGAGTGTCCAATTTCGTTGCCGGCGACGCAACTCCGTGCTGGTGATGAAAGGGCTTCAGACAAACTTCAGACAATTCATCGGTGAACGTGACCAAACAGGGATCCTACCGGCTCTGTCAGCGACATGCATGCCAAAATCATGCGCGGACTGACGTTTGATGATTTTGGAATGAGATGCCAACTCGGAGCGGTCGCTTGCACGGAAGCCGCAATTTTACTGTCCAATCTGCTACAACAGCAGTGCCGACGAGCCCGCTTTATTGATTCCCGCGAACAGGTTGCCATCAGCGATGAACCACGAACTCAGCCACCAGATGCATGCCCGCGCCTGCCGGTCGATTCCAGGCGGGGTGAACAGTCCGGCACGGGCCTTTGGCGGAGTCGGCGGACAGCCGGTCATCATGCGGCGGGGCGACGGGGCGTACCTGTTCGATGTCGACGGGAACCGCTACATCGACTTCATCGGCTCCTGGGGGCCGCATATTCTGGGGCATCGGCACCCGGCCGTCATCGCGGCGATTCAAGGCGCGCTGGAACTGGGAACCAGCTTCGGCGCTCCCACCGAGAGCGAAACGGAACTGGCGGAACTGGTCATCGACGCCGTGCCGTCCATGGAGCTGGTGCGGATGGTCAACTCCGGAACCGAAGCCACGATGAGCGCGATCCGCGTGGCTCGGGGCTTCACCGGGCGCGACCTGCTGATCAAGTTTGCCGGCTGTTATCACGGCCATGTCGACAGCCTGCTGGTGAAGGCCGGCAGCGCCGCCACCACGTTGGGCGTGCCCTCCAGCCCCGGTGTTCCCAAAGGCTGCACCGCTGACACCATTGTGCTGGAATACAACGACCTGGACGCGGTGACCGAAACCTTCAAGACGCAGGGAGACAAGATCGCGGCGGTCATCCTCGAGCCGGTTGTCGGCAACATGGGTGTTGTGGTGCCGCAGCCCGGCTTCCTTCAGGGGTTGCAGACGCTGTGCAACAAGTATGGCACCCTGCTGATTTTCGACGAAGTGATGACCGGCTTCCGCGTCGCCTACGGCGGGGCTCAGGCGCTGTACGGCATCAAGCCCGACATGACGACGCTGGGCAAGATCATTGGCGGCGGCATGCCGGTCGGGGCCTACGGCGGCCGTGCCGATGTGATGCGGAAGGTCTCTCCGCTCGGCTCCGTCTACCAGGCCGGAACACTCTCCGGAAATCCCCTCGCCATGGCCTGTGGCATCGCCACGCTCAAGACATTGCGGGCCGCCGACCCCTACGCTCAGCTCCAGGTGGAAACCGCACGGCTGATTCAGGGCCTGAAGCACGCCTGCGAATCCAAGGGGATTCCCCATACCGTGGCTCAAGTCGGCAGCATGTTCACGCTGTTCTTCAACCCCGATCCGGTCACCAACTACACCATCGCCGCCAAGTCTGACACAGCGCTGTTCGCCAAGTACTTCTGGAGCCTGCTGAACCAGGGCGTCTACCTGCCGTGCAGCCAATTCGAGGCGAATTTTGTCTCCGCCGCGCACACTCCCGCGGACATTGACGCCACGATTCAGGCGGCGAAAACGTTCTTTGCCGGGTTGTAATCTTCGGACCGCGAATGCATCCGTCATGGATGCGGGACGACACGGCGGGATTCTTTGGCGCGGTGCGGGAGACGACGGACGGGGAGCCGCGGTGCCAATCGAGAGCCATCAGCGGACGATGCAGGGGCATTGTCGGACCACGCTCGCGGCCTCTCGCGGAGCGAGGAGGCGACACTAAGCCTTGGATCTCGCCGCCCTGCATCGCGAGGCCGCCTTCCACGACCCCACCGAGTTTATCTCGGTGGTGAACGGGCCTTTGCACTACGCCGTGCGTGTCGCCATTCGACGTAGTGCAAAGACCCGAATCCACTGAGGCAAGTTCAGTGGGGGCGAACTCAAAATCACAGGTTCTCCGGGAGAAAACTCCCGCCGGGTCGCTGCGATTTTCTGCCCTCACAAACCTGAGGCAATCCTTCGCGGCAATACCGGGGAACCAGAAGGGTCGAGCCACGGCTCTTTCAATTCGCCCGCAACGATCTTCGCCAGGGCGCGAAGGATTCCGCCGGCGAGCTCCAATCCAGCCCCCTCCGCCTGATCGGCTTCGATCATCAGGTCGGCGGGCTGGATGGCGGTGCTCAGTTGCAGCATCAGCACACGGGTCAGCTTCACCCCCTTGCAGGTCTTGCAGGTGATGCTGGCCGCGGGCTTCAGCTCCGCCCCCTTGGCGCGAAACTGCCCGCACATGGAACGCCCTCCATGAATGTTGGGCATCCTGTGAACGACCCCCGTCTTGGCGGCAGCCACGGGGGCGATGGTGGATTTCTTGAAGGAGTAGGGATCGAACTCGGGCATTTTGGGTCTGTCGATGGCTGACGGGGCATGCAGCATTGAGGACGTGATTCATCGCGAACGTCTCGCTCAAATTCCGCAGGCCGCGCAGAAATGAAGCATCTGCAGCACGGCCCCATCAATGGCAGCCAATGACGGTGCAAGTGGTCTTGCCAAGCCTGTCGACTTCACCAACAAATTCATTCATTGTCCCTGATGGCGTTCGCCGCTGGAAAGGGAGACAACTGTCACAGTTATTGTTGCTGCGATCCTTACCCGCCTGGCGACGATTTCACCGCGCCAGAATGCACCCTCGTCAATTCCGACCGGTCCCGCCCGAACTCAGAAAACTGAAGGTCTGCACATCGGTCAGGGCCGAGAAGACCGGGTTCAGCGAGAGCCGCACGTAGCGGCGGTCGGGTGACACCACGGCCATCGCCGACTGTTGCGCGCCTTCGCGGATCAGCGTGACGACTGGCTGATACCCCACGGGCGGCACTCCTCGGCCGAGTTGGGCGAGCTGCTGCCGGAGCATTTCAATCCGTTCCTGCCGCCCTTCCTTCGAATTGGCGATCTCCCGCCAGTTGCGCTTCCTGGGCTTGGCTGTCAGGGGTTCAGTCAGAACGGGCGCGTTGAGCGGGGCCTTCAGGCGGCCGTCCTTGAGCGCCACGCGGACGACCTTGTCCTGTTCGCCGATGTCGACAAACATGGATTCCGTCGTTTCCTGGGGCGTTCCCTGGTGACGGATGATTTTTAGCGTGGCCCGTTTGCCCACCACGGTCCCCCACTGATGATGGACCTTCACGCGGTAGTCGCCTGTCAGGCCCTCGGGCCAGAGACAAAGTTCGCTGGTATTCTTCGGGTCGGGGCCGTACCCGTCGCGGACAAACACCCCGCCGCCAACGGTTCGCTGACGGTCGAAGGCACACACCGCGCCCGCTGGTTCTTCCACCGCCATATCCAGGTCGGCGTTGCCGGTCCAGGACAGTTCCAGCACGATGTCGCGCTGCCGGGCCGCGGCCATCGCGGCCATCAGGCGGTCGGCTTCGTCCTTCTTGCCGGCCTGCCGCAGGATCTGTTCCTGATTCAGAATCGCGTTCACCGCCTCCTTGTGGATCACCTCGTAGTTCTTGACCCAGACATGCGACAAGATTCCGGTCGCCGCCCATTGAATGGCTGCCGAATCCTTGAGTTTGGTGGCTAGCGGCAGGCCGAGTCCGTACGGTTCCGGTCGCGTCCGATCGAGTTTCGACGCCTGCTGCAGAAGCTGCAGCGCGCGGGCATGGCGGCCGTACTCCCGCAGGTAGGTGGCTGAGTACAGCATGCTGGGAATGTCCATCGTCGAGAAGTCGACTCCGGACAACAGCACCCGCTCAATCTCCTCTTGAGGGCGGCCGACAATCTCCATCGACACCGCCAAGGCTTCGTACATCCACGGCTGGAGCTGGCCGTTCAACAAGGCCGCTTCCAGCAGAGCCACGATGTGCGTGTGCTTTTTGGCCGACTGTAACTTCAGCACCATCTCGCAGACCGCGCCGGCGTCGGGACGGTTCTTCTCGAAGTACTCTTCCCACGCATCCGGAGAGCCTTCGGCCATGGCGGCGGGGATCGGAATGCGCGTCGGCGGACGGGTAATTTTCTTCTGTGGCTCAGACTTCGGGGCCAAAGGCTGCGAGCCAGCCTCTGCCTTGGCAGGCGCGGGCTGGCTCACATTTGGTGCTTTGGGGGGACCCGCAGGCGTCGCAGACCCCGCAGGCTTTACAGCTTCACTTTTCACTTTTGCTGCGGCAGTTTTTTTTTGCGTTGGTTCACGGTGTCGTTGTTGAATGCCGGCACTGGTTCTTCAGCGCCGACAGCGAACTGTCCACCGCCACCGAAGCCACCGCCACCGAAGCCACC
>JAKFUF010000075.1 GCA_021732845.1 Planctomycetaceae bacterium
CCCATATGCCCACCGCCGCTGTGCCCACCGCCGCTGTGCCCGCCACCGTGATGTTGTGCCTGAAGCGGGGTCTGCGCAAGCGTCAAGGCGAGCGTCGCGGCGAGTGCGAACGAAATTCGAGACTTCGACATGGTGCGTCCTTTGACACAGGCATGGGGGACTTCACGTGCAATTATACACCGTTCCGATTTGATGCATGGACGGCGGGGCCATGCCCAAGCGCTCAAGCAGATCGGCCATTCCTCGTCAGACACGGAGCCGGACCGGGAATTCGCGATTTTTTGCCCATCGACGCAGAACGGCAGCGATCGCAAGATTGCGAAGAATTAATAACGCGAGGCGGGCGACGGAGAGCCGCCCCCATGGCCACATGGGAACGACACGTTGGCACCAGCTCGCGCAGAGTCACTCGCGCCACAATTTCTTCAGCGGCACCACCGCCCCGCTTTGGGCTTTGCTGTCCTCCGCCGCCTGCATGACAGCGAAGATCTCCAGCGTTTCTTCGGCACTGACCGGCGGCGGGCCGCCCTTCAGGAACTTGGCGATCTCGATCGCCAGACCTTCGTACCCCACGTACTTGTCGTCGGTCGGGACCACCCCCTTGACCGGGACGCCATGCCCATAGATTCCCGCCGTCGAGACCCCCTTGTCGCCAAACACCGTGGCACTGTATTTCACCGCTCCATCCTTGATGCCGCGGTACGTCGCCAGCCGGCCGTCCTTCCAGACCAGCGTCATCGATTCGGCGGTGGGGGTCGAAGTGCAGGAAACGGTGGCGACGCCCGGCCCCATGATCGTGTACAGCGTTTCAATGCTGTGCAGCGGCCGTGTGAACTTGTCGGCCTCCGGCGCGTTGACGGCGTAGCCACCGTAGACATCGCAGCCGAGGACGCGGCCGACTTCCGGGTGGTTCCGCATGCCGCTGAATCCGGTGCTGTAACGGTGCTGCGAACTGCTCCAGCAGGGCGTCTTGGTTTCCTGCGACAGTTTGAGAATCGCCACGGCATCGGCCGGATTCGAAGCCAAAGGCCGGCTGATGAACAGCCGCTTGCCAGCCTTGAGCACGGCCGTCGCCTGCGGCAGATGCAGCCGGCCGTCCATGCTGTAGATCATCACGGCGTCGCACCGCTTCAGCAGCTCGTCGACGGAATCGACCATCTCAATCGGCGGGACCGCGTCCTTGGGATCCTTGGGACTCTGGTACATCTGCAGCAACTGCTTCTTCCACTGGCTGACCAGATTCGCGCTGTCGGGATAGTCGTCGCTGCCAATGGGGTACGCCGCCACGACGCGCACGCCTTCAAACACTCCTTCCGCATGCGGGCGGTTGAGGAACTCGGTGTAAGCCACGGAACCGAAGTTGTCGATCCCCAGAATCCCCACCTTCACCGGCTCGGCGGCACGCGTTGCTGCGGTGATGCTGAAGACTGCCCACAGACACAGAATCGACCAGATCAGACGCCGTTGCATGCGAGAATCCTTGAGAGTGCTGGTTGATGGTAGGGAGAATGGTCATGACGAGGGGCGGACGGATCGTCCTGCGGAATTTCACATTTGACGTGTCCGACAAAAGTCCATGATCTGATTTTGACGCAACTTCAGATTTCAGATTTCAAGTTGCCTTGCCGCGACATCACGCCTTCTGGGCGAGAATTACGCATTTCGTGGCTGTGAAATTTGAAATTTGAGATTTGAAATTGCCTTCGTTTTCGCGTGCGGCGATTGGCGATCTTGATGTCAGTCCGCCGGCCCTGCCGAGGGCGGGGCATTTTCATTCGGCAGTTCCGGCAGGAGCCACGCGACAAGCGCCGCGGGAACGAAGAGGAATCCAGCGTAGAACATCGCCAGCCGGCTGTCGCCGACCTTGGTGAACAGTCCGAAGAAGACGATGCCAACCGCGGAGGCGATGCGGCCGATGTTGTAGCAGAACCCCGCGCCGGTGGTCCGCAGCAGCGTGGGGAACAGCGGCGGCAGGTACATGGTAAACAGCGCGAACACCCCCTGGCAGAGGCTGATGCAGATCAGACCGTTCCGCAGTTCCGCATGATCCCGTGGCTCACTGTAGGTGAGGGTCATCGACAGGAAGTACCCAATGCACAGCAGGGCAATCGCCCGGCGGTATCCAATGAACCGGGCGATCAAAGCCGCGATGAAGTTCCCCACGATCGAAACCAACATCACCAGCCAGCCCGTCTGCACCACGAGCACATCAATCGCATCCTTGCTCAAGCCCTCCGCCTTGGCCAGACTGCGAAGCTGCTGCAAGTACCAAAAGGCGAATGCCCAATGGGCGGAAAGCGCCAGGGCGCAGACGGTCAGCGTCAACAGGGTGATCCGCCGGACCGGCCCGCGAAACAGGTCGGCAAAATCAGTGCCACTGCGCCTCTCGCCCACCTCCAGCACTGGGTTCGGCTGGCGGGCCTGCTCCCACTCCTCGGTTTCAGGAACGGCATAGCGGATCCACAGGGTGAGGAACGCTGGCAGCACCCCCACCAGAAAGATATACCGCGGCGGCAGGGTGTGCAGCATCAAATGCGCCAGTCCCGCGAGCATGAACCCCAGGTTGACTCCGGTCTGCAGCACGGCCGCCATCCATGGCCGCCAGCGGCGCGGCCAGGTCTCCGACAGCAGCGCCGCCCCCACCGCCCATTCGCCGCCGATCCCCAGCGCGGCCAGAAAGCGGAAGATCATCAACTGCCACCAGGTCTGGGCAAAAAACGAGAGGCCGGTGAACAGGGCGTAAGTGAGGATGGTGAGATTCAGCGCGCGGCTGCGGCCGAGCTTGTCGGCCACGCGGCCGAAGAAGCCACCACCCAGCGCCCAGCCGACCATGAAGGCCGCCTGGATCCAGGAAGAATAGTAGCTGACGCGCGGATCGTTTTGATCGTTGGCTCCCACCAGTTCCACGACGAACGGCGTGGCCACCAGCACATACAACTGAATGTCCAGTCCGTCGAACAGCCAGCCGAGCCACGCGGCGATGCCAGACTTCCACTGGTGCGCCGACAGATCCCGCAGATGGACTGCTTCGGGCATTCCAGCAGCGCGCGACGGCGCGGGGGAGGCAGGTTCATTGTCCATCAGGGCTGGCCGTGTGCGGTTTGGACCGGGGATCGAATTGTCCTTCCCCCTTGGCGGGGACGACATACAATATCGCTTGGACCAAAGGTTTGATAATGAGTTTTCCACCCGCCCCGGCTGTTCCCACCTGCATTGAAAATGCGTCATCACGGACAAGGCCGACCATGACGCACCCGGCACTGACCGAACTGCTGCTGCACCTGCGCTCCACGACCGGCATCCAACTCCATGTTCAGCCTTCTCCCGCAGCCGACCAGTTGGTGCTGCAGGTCGGGGATCAACCGGATGCCGTGGTGGGGATCACGCTCCGCGATGAGCGTCCGTCGTATCGCGTCTCGTATCCCAAATTGATCATCAAGCGCAGCGGCGACCAGCTGGTCGATTGTGTGCAGGCCGACGATGTGCTGATCGGTGGTGTGATCTGGATCGTGAAACAACTCGCGAAGCATGGCATGGTGGTTCCCGAGAGCGTGGACAGACCCTGAAAAGCCGCATTCAATGCGCGAGCCGGAGTCTGTGCAAAACTCCAGCCGTTTCAAAATCTGAATTTCTGCTGACCCCGCAGGAATATGAACCGCAGGGGACGCAGAGAGCCGCAGAGGAAAACCGAGGATCATCCGCAGCTGCTCAGGTTTTGAAATCCAGTCCGGTCAGCGTCCCGGTACTCGACCCGAACTGATCCTGTTCGATTCCCAAGCGCTGCAGCATGCTCACATAGAGGTTGCTCAGCGGCGGGCCGTTGTCGGGATTGAACGCCAGGTGCTGGCCATGGCGGAAGCCACCGCCGGCGAGCAGAACGGGCAGGTTTCTGGTCGAATGCGTGCCGGCGTTGCCCAGGTTGCTGCTGAAGAACACCGTGGTGCGGTCCAGCAGCGTTTCACCCTGTTCGGTGGTGGACTTCAGTTTTTGGAGCAGTTCCTGCACGGTCTTCATCAGTTCCAACTCCACCTTCATCAACTGCGCGATCTTGGCGGGATCCTGCCCATGGTGGGACAGGTCGTGGTGCCCCAGCGCGACCCCCGGAATCGGCGGCACGAGGCTGGTTCCAAGCAGCAGCAGCGTGATGAGCCGCGTGGAATCGGTCTGCAGGGCCAGGTGGATCAGGTCAAACATCAGCCGGTTCTTGCCAATAAAGTCCGCCGGGTTGAGGTTGTTCTGCGGCGGTTTGGCGTCAACCTTCGGTTTGGGCTTTTTGGACCATTGTTCGGCCGTGACCATGCGTTGTTCGAGTTCGCGGACGCTGGTGAAGTACTCGTCGAGTTTTTCCCGGTCGCGCATTCCCAGAGAGGGTTGCAGTTTTCGGGCTCGTTCACGAACCGCGTCCAGCACGCTTTGCCCGTCACTCAGCCGTCTGGCCTGGGCCTCGACTTCGTCCGGACGGCCTTCCAGGAACAGGCGGGCGAAGACTGTCGCCGGGAAGATGTCTGGCGGCACCAGCGCGCCGCTGCGAGTCCAGGACAGCCCGAACCCTTCGGCGGACAGCGACAACGCGGGAACGCGCGTCAGTCCGCCGATCCGCTCGGCAGCCCACTGATCCAGGGAGATGCTGTTCCGAAACCCCGCCCGCAGTTCCGGGTGTGGAGCCGCCGTGAGAAAACTGTAAATCGAGTCGTGGCTCGACCCCACATCTGGATGCGACAACCCCGAAATGACCGTGAAGTCGTCGCGCAGCTCCTTCAGTGGCTCAAGGTACGGCGAGAGTTCATAGTCCTTGCCCGCAGCTTTGGGAAAGAAGTACGGCGGATGAACGCTCAATGGCGAGCAAATGCAGACCATCCGCCGCGGAGTGGCCTCCACTTCGCCAGCCCGCATCCGTGGCTGCAAGCCTTCCAAAAAGGGGAGAGCCACGGTCACTCCGGCGGCCCGCAGAAAGTGACGCCGTGACAGGTGCGGCGCGGACTGAGAGGCGGACTCGGAGTGGGCGGGTTTCATAGTCGGTCCCGGCAGTGAAGCTGACGACTCTGGGAATTCAGGAATGCGACGAAAGTAACGGGCGGTTGAATTAACAGTATTAGGGCCCGCAACCGATTGTGGATGAAACTGTGTATTCGACCGATCTCTCGACACGCCCGATCCACAACTCTACCACGACGACAAGCTGTCGCACCCCATCAGGGAACATGAGCCGGTCCGTCAGTTCGAATACATCGTTAGTGCCCTCGCCAGATGAACTCAATTCTTGAGTCTCGATCGGCTGGCCGTTCTCGTCCTCGAAACGGAATCTGCAGACATCCCGCAGTTGCTGTTCATTTGCCTGCCGATGGAACTCGATTTCGAGCCCGCCATCGCCGTACTCGGACTGTTCCACCGACACGACCATGAATTCCAGCCCACAGACTTTCGCCGTAGCCCCGGGTTTCGCTTCTACGACGGTCGACCGATGCGTCTCAGCACCCTCGGCAGTGGACAGCAAGATCCGACCGGAAGCCGAAATTTGGCAGGCCGTCGCGGAGGGTGGAACTCGACCGTGAATCTCAAATAACCCAGCCTTGTGGTCTGTCGCCGGACCAACGGCTGAGTCTCCTCCTCCTTCTTGCAATAGGTTGCGGCCAGTGTCATCGCTCAAGGTAAACAACTCTGATTGGCCGGAATCTGTCCATATGCCAGTCACCAGTCGGTTCGTGGCGGTCACGATCACCGAGAGGCGGACGCCGGCTTCCTCGGGCCAAGGGCCAGCGAATTCGGCGTACTTGGATGACACAACGGAGAGCCGCGCTGGATTGAAGAGAAACTCAATACGATTCACTGGCTTGGTCCTTGCAGCTAAACCTTCGCACGATACCGATCCCGCCTAACAACAAGATGGATTTCATCACCCGTGTCGCAGTGTCAGTTGATGATTCGTGAAATTCGTAAGATTCTTGGTTAACTTTCTGACCGTTCAATTCAAGCACGGTTTGCCGGACCTTGGCGGCGAAGTCACTTTGTCCGAAACAACTCGCTTTGAACGATTTCATGGATCAGCGTGCGAAAGCCATAGTTCTGGGCGCGGACACGCGCGACCAACGCGTCGATCTGGGTTTGGTCCGCCGCGTCGGGAGCCGCGCCGGTGGCGTAGGTTATCAGCTTGATCGCCAGGGCGCGGGCGATCTGGTCCTGATCGGCCAGCAGCAGTGCCTTGAGGTCGTCGATGTTGCTGAACCGGCGGCCGTCAGGCAGCACGTCTCCGGGTTCGACCGGCTTCCCGGACAGGTAGGGCATGCGCCGGCCATCCACGGTGACGGGCTTTCCATTGCCGCTGGTGCGGTAGTTCTCGCGCCAGCCCCCGATGACATCGAAACTCTCCAGGGCGAATCCGGGTGGGTCGATCTGCGCGTGGCAACTCGCACAGGATTCAATCTCGCGATGCTTGGCCAACTGCTCCCGAACGGTCGTGGCTCCGCGAATGTCGGGCTCCAGCGCCGAGACATTGTCAGGCGGGTTGGGAGGCCGCTGCCCCAGGATCCGTTCCAGCACCCAGACACCACGGGTGACCGGCGAGGTGCTTGTTCCGTTGGCCGTCACCTTCAGCACACTGGCCATGGTCAATAGGCCGCCCCGGTGGCTGTCCGGCGGCAGCGGGATCTTGCGAAACTCCCAGCCGTCGACGCCGGGAATGCCGTAGTGCATTGCCAGCCTCCCGTTCAGCATGGCGAAATCGGAGCTGACGAAGTTGGTCAGGCTCAGGTCGTTCTTCAACACCTCTTCGAAGAACAGGTTGGTCTCGCGAAGCATCGACGCCTTGAGCATGTCGTCGAACTCGGGGTACAGGATGTGGCTTGGCAGCGTGGCATCAATCTCGCGGAGTCCGAGCCACTGGCTGACGAAGTTCTCCGTGAACGCCGTGGCTTTGGAGTCCTGGATCATCCGTTCGACCTGCTGGCGCAGCGTCGCGGGCTCTCCGAGCTTCTTCTGATCGGCGAGTGCCAGCAGTTCTGCGTCGGGCATTGTGCTCCACAGGAAGTACGACAGCCGGCTGGCGAGGGCGAAATCGTCGAGAGGACCCGGCACTTCACGGAGGAACAGGAACTCCGGAGAGATCATCACGGCGCTGAGAGCCACGCGCACGGCACTTTCAAACGAGCGCTGTTCGGCCAGTTTGGCTTTGACCAGTTCCAGAAAAGGCTGCACATCCTCATCCGTCACCGCGCGGCGAAACGCGCGCTGGGTGAAGTTCCGCAGGATCCGTTCTGCGTCGTCCAGCGGCGACTCGGACACGACCTCCACCCGCTGGCTCTGGTTGTAAAGGGGAGCCGGCTTCTGCGGCAAGTCGCCGAAGATGCGGCGGTGGCTTTCCGGCGGCCAAGTGTCATTCAGTGGCCCCTCCACGTCGATCCACTGAACCGCCAGGCCGGGGCCTTTCCATTCTTTCGCCCCTGCTTTATGGACATGCTGCGCCGCCGCCAGCCCATAGGGCAACAGCCGGATCGTATTCCGCGCTTCCAGTGGGCGAATGAACTCCGTGACCGCCGGCGTATCGGCGGGAGCGTCGAAATATCCCACCAGATTCGTTCTCCCCGTCATCAGCATCAGCCCGGCATCGAGCCGGTAGGTGACCGGTTTTCCAGCACTTTGATGACCGCTGGCCGAAATGCGAAAGCGGTACTGGCCCCGGTCCGGCGGGTAGAACTGGTTCAATTGGAGGCTCTGCCAGGGTGACGACGTCAAGGAGACCACGTCGTCCTCCCGCACGAGATACACATCTTCGCTGGGCTTCTTGACCGTGCGTTCGTCGTGGATCCGATACCGCTGCTTGATGACCCGTGGCTGCGGTCCGTTGGCGATCGCCAGGCTGAGTGCCTTGTCGGCCGCTTCCAGATACCGTTCCATCAAGAACGACGATGTATGCAGCGCCTCGCCGACGTTGTCGAAGCCACCGGCCGAAGCATCGGGCGGAAGCAGGTCTTGCAGATACGTTTCCACTCCCAGCAGGTCGCGGACGGTGTTTTCATACTCGACCCGGTTCAACCGCCGCAGGACCACCCGGCCTTCCGCTGCGCGCCGCGCGGCATCGGCAGCCACGAACTGTGCGGCGATCCATTCCTGAATGGACTGCAATTCTTCCTCAGCGGGCCGGGGTTCACCCTTCGGCGGCATCGTGCCGGCCTTGAGATGTTTCAGCAGTTTTTCCCAAGAGCTACGGATGGCCGGCGGGGTCATGTCCGCCGAGAGCCCACCGATCCGAAAGTCACGTTTGGGCGTGTCGTCGCCGTGACAGTCCACACAGTATTTGGCGAACACCGGGCGGATCTTCTGCTCGTAATCCTTGGTGGCTGATGGAGCTTCGAGGGGGGCGGCGTGGCTCTGGCCGGACGTGAGCCACACGCTCAGCAACATCGCCCCGAAGAGGGCTGATGCTCTCGGACTGGCCTGTGTCAAAGTGAGCGTTGGCAATGATTCTCCGCTGGCCATGAGAAATCCCTGAGCGCATCCCGGAACAGCCGAATCGGTTTCGACGATTGTGGCCTCGGTGTGCTGAAAGATGCAAGCAGCCGCGTGATCCGTGTGGGCCACTTTTTAATGGCTCATCACCCGACGCGTCAGTGGCCAGGTGTCCGTCGGTTGTGAAGTTGCACGCTTTCGACACGCCCTCCAAAAACGATCGGGGCGAGCGGTGGTCGTTGGTCGTTCGCTGGTGTTGGCAAGGCCGAAATTTGCTTTGTACGATTCGGGCCAGCTCTTCCCACCTCGCACCGAGATCCGCTCATGTCGCACGCAGCATTGATTGACGAGTATCTGGCCGGTCCCGCCGCGCTGCGCGCGGCCGTGGCTGGAATGTCGCGTGAACAGCAGATGGCGCGGCCCATGGCGGGCAAGTGGAGCACGCTGGAAGTGGTTTGCCACCTGGCCGATTTCGAACCGATCTACGCCGAACGGATCAAGCGGGTGATCGTTCAGCCCGAAGCGAAGTTCTACAGCGGCGACCCCAACCTGTTCGCGAAACTGGCGTACGAGAGCCGTGACCTGGACGAAGAGTTGGCGGTCGTCGAGTTCACCCGCCGACAGTTGGGCAGGATTCTACGGACATTGGACGAAGCCGATTTCCAGCGGCAGGGAGTCCACAGCGAAGCTGGTCCGATGAGCATCGAAAAGCTGCTGCGGAGCGTGACCACCCACATCACGCATCACCTGCCGTTCATCGCGGAGAAACGGCAGGTGATGGGGGTGTAGGCAAAAGCCTTTGCATGCCTGAGGGGGAAACCGTCCGACGCAACCACTGGCAGCGAGCTGACCAGTGACACCCGGCGCAGTGCATAACTTTCCTCAGCGCATCATCACCTGCGCCGGGTTGATCGCCTGATACTTGCCTTTGTTCGCCGTGATCTCGAACGCCTGTGGGACCGATTCAATCCCCTGCAGGATGTGGCGGATGGTCGGCTTGAGCTTCACCCGCCCGGTGGCGACCAATCTAACGGTGTGCTGGAGGTGGGCCTGGGTGCTGATGTCGGGGAACAGGTAGCGGAGGCTGCGCTCGCGGAGCAGGTCGACATCGAGTTGCAGCGGCCCACCGAACCACGAGACGCCAATCACCTTGCCGCCAGACCGTACGGCGTTGATCGCCTGCAGCAGCGTCTGGTGTCCGGCCAGGCCCTGTTTGGGGCTGCCCCCGGCGCATTCGAAGACAATGTCCGCGCCATTGCCGCCGGTGAGTTCCCGGATCGTGGCCACCACGTCACAGGACTTGGCGTTGAGGGCATGATCGGCCCCCAGTTCGAGAGACACCTGGCAGGCCTCATCGCGAACATCGACGGTGATCACCATCCCCGCCCCGCTGAGCCGCGCGATCTGCAGGCATTCCAGCCCCATGCTGCCCTGGCCCAAAATGACCACCGTGTCGGCGATCTGAATCTGTGCCGTCTCGACGGCGGCGACGCTGTCGCTCAACGACTGCAGGCAGGCCCCTTCGCTGTCGGAAATCCGATCGTCCACCTTCACCAGCGAAATTTCGGGCAGGATGGCCACCTCCGAGAAGCAGCCGGGCAGATCAAAGCCGATGACCGGCCCCTTGCGGCAGAGGTTGCCGCGTTCGCTGTTGCACTGCGGGCAGTTGCCGCAGGGGAGCTTGGCCCGCGCAGCCACACGGTCGCCCGGTTTGAAGTTGGTGACGCCGGCACCGACCTCCACGATTCGCGCACAGAACTCATGGCCGAACAACTGCACCGGGGCTTCCGTCTCCAACCGCCGCTTCACGCGGTCGTACGCCAGCGTCGGGATGCCAAACGCCAGTTGGGCCTCGGTCACGCTGGGCTGCACGCACAGGGGCTCGACCAGCACATGCCGTGGCTTACACTCCGGCATGCCAATCTCTTCGAGCCGCATGTCGCCAAACCCATGAAACCGCCAGGCCTTCATCGCAGGAATCTCTCGTGTGGGGATGTAAATCGCAAAACTTTACGGGGAGGGCGTGATCCAGTGCCTCCAGCTCTCAAAAAGAATCCAATTCGCGTCCCTTCGCGTTCATTCGCGTTTCCACCCGGTGAAACAGCTCGACTGCCGCCCCAAGGTTTCGCATGGCCGGATCAATAGCAACTGCTTCCAAGTTCTGACCGCGAATGAACGCGAAGAGACGCGAATGACACTGAATTCGGTGGTGACAAAGTTCGCTGGCAGATCACCTTTGGGTTCATGCCGATCGCAGTCCCGGGCCATAATACGCCGAAGTGAGGCTGCGATCAGGGACTTGGTCAGTGTGTCTTACACCGTTTTGCCGACTTCCGCACCACCGAGAACCACGCGTTCGTAGTGCAAAGGCCCGTTCACCTCCGAGATTAACTCGGTGGGGTCTCAAAAACTCACGGCTTCGGAGCCGACTTCAGCCCCACGGTGTTGATCGCGATGACCCGGTACTGGTGCGTCTTCCCGGCCTCGGCAGTGGTGTCGGTGAACTGCATCAGCACCAGTGGCTGCGAGGGCGTGTCGCTGTACTGCAGGTTCTGGAAGACCGGGCGTCCGAAGGGGTTCTTACTTTGTTCCGGCAGCTTGGCGATTTGTTGACCGTCGCGCTCAATGATGAACCCAGCCAGCCCGCTCTCCAGATCGGCATCCGCCTCCCACGTCAACTTGTTGCCGTTGACCTGCAGGTTGGTCGGTGCGGGTGGCACGGTCGTGTCGGTCACGGCGGTGTCTTTGACGTACTGGACATACGCATTGGCCAGAGCCTCGTTGGGCAGCCAGACCGAATTCTCAAGCTCACCCTTGAACTGGTCCGCCGGCACTGGCACACCAATTTCTCCAGTGCCCAGGTAGAGCGGGGCGACCCGGGCTTCATTGGGCGGCATTGTTTTCTGCGGTTCGCCGTTTTTGGCGGGCAGCCGGGCGGAGAGGCAGGCGTCGAGCCACGGGATGGCCATGTAGCGTTGATTGCCGCATTCGTGGGCGCTCAACGGGTCGGCGGTAACGGCGAGCAGGCCGCCTTTCGCCCGCAGTGCCTTATAAAACTTCTCGACGCCGGGCCAGACTCCCGAGAACCGCCCGTCCTTCACTGTCACGCCCTCCTGCGTGCCGAGGTTGCACATCACGGGCACTTGATAGACGGCGTCGGCCACCTGGTACGCGGCAGGGTTCGTGGGTGTCCCCATCAGCGGGGGGACGCCGGAGCGGAGCCACGCGGCAGCGACGCGGTCGGGGTGCAAAATCACCATGCCGCCTGCCCAATGCCCGCCGCCGCTGTGTCCCCACAAGGCCCACGGCACGGTCGCGAGTTCGGGGTGCCCTGATTTCTCCGCCAGGTCAGCGAGCGCCTTTTGAAAGGTCACATCCGAGCCGTTTCGGGCATCGCACCAAAGCTGACAGTTCGCCTTCTCTGACTGTTCGTAAACGGGCGACAGCAGCGCGCAGCCATGCTTTTTCGCCAGCGCCTGCCAGTGCAGGTCGAAGGCACCCGTCTGTCCCGATTTGCACGAACCTTCGCCGCAGCCATGCTGATGGACGACAACTCCGCGCAGCGTCTTCAGGCCAGGCGGTACCCACACGGTGTAGTTTGCCGGAAAGGCCAGCTCCCCCTTCTCGGCCGACGCTTCATACCGCACCCGATAATACGGGGACTCCACCGGCAACGCGGTGTCATACGGTGCCTGCTGGGCGAACGCCGTTCCGGAGAGGGCCAGGAGGGCACAACAGACGATCAACTGTCGCATGGGCGGGACCTGTTGGTCTGGGGTTTTTTGGGGTGAGCGAACAGCTTGCGCTGGGGCGATTCTCTGAGGGAGAATATCAACTCGAATGTGCCTGCACCACAGGCGCGGGACAACGGCATCTCCATCGTCGAGCTGCCAACGAAATCGCACATAGATGAGAGAATTAATTTTAACCACGAATCTCACGAATAACACGAATCAAGACTTTGCCGCGAAAAGCCGTGCGGTTTTGGCATGAAGCCCTATTCGTGTTATTCGTGGTTTCTCCTTTCTGTCCATATACAATGAATCTCTGTTCTGGTGGAAATGCACGAGATTCATACTCACCGCGTGGAGCCTGATGTCAGCGATAGCCAACCATCAACAGCCTGCGGAACGGAAAGAAAAACGGCGACGCATCCGGGAACCGGGCGGCAACTTCATCGCGAAATTCCGCCACAAACTGCTGGAACCGATCCGACGGCAGCTGCTTCGCGTAGGTCGTGAGGGCGGCACCGCGATACCACTCGACGAGATGATCTCTCAATGGCAGCAGATACGGGTAAACCTGCAGCCGGACGTGCTGCTCCGCATGCCCCAGTTCTTGCATCGGGTGGCCTCCGACGATTGCTACGTTTTCATCCATAGTAACAGGTGAAAACTCCAAGCTGTTTCTCGACCGCCAGGCCGCACAATTCCTTGAGGGAATTGGCGGCATCCATGGTTAGCAATTCGCGGCACTCGTACTCACTCGTACCGTGGAACTCGATGACGGCGCTGGCCCAGCGCTGAATGAGGTCTGAGCCTACATGCATTCCCGCAATCGCCTCGACGGCCACCTGACTAAAGGCCATAACCCACGGCCCCTCTTCTTCACTGACAGTTGCGACGAGATCAACCTGACCAACCGCCTCCACGGGGTCCATTTCGTCCCCCTCGGCGCAGCCTGCCAGAATGTTGAACTCGTCCTGGCCAATGCCATCAAGAGTGTGAAGGCGGGGCATCTTCGACTCGATCCTCTGCTGGAGTTCTTCGTCCTGCTCTTCCATCGCGGCTGCCCATTTTCGAATCATGGACCGAGAACACACGAAGTAGTCAAACAGTTGCGACATTCTCGAACTCCCAGCTGTCGCGCTCTACGTCCTACAACAATTCCCGCAACACCTGCCCATCCGACAGCGGGATCGGCCGGCCGTCGGTCGTCAGATAAGTGGTGGCATGCGGGTCGTAGCCAAGGGCGGCGAACACGGTGGCGTGCAGGTCGGCGGGGGTGACGGGGCGGAGTTTGGGGACTCCGCCGATCTTGTCGGACTCGCCAACGACCTGGCCGGCGCGGATGCCGCCGCCGGCCATCACCACGGTGTAACATTGCGGCCAGTGGTCGCGGCCGATGTCCTTGTTGATGATCGGCGTGCGGCCGAAGTCGCCCATCCAGATCACGAGGGTGCTGTCCAGCAGGCCCCGCTCTGTCAAATCGTCCAGCAGCGCGACGAACGCCTGTTCCATCGGCGGCACGAGGCGGTTTTTGAGCGTCTTGAAATTGTCCTTGTGGGTGTCCCAGGTGATGCTCGGCCCGTTGACGGTGGTGACGAACCGCACGCCCCGCTCGACGAGGCGGCGGGCGAGCAGGTGCGACTGACCCCACGAGTGCCGGCCATAACGGTCGCGCACCGCCTGTGGCTCAAGCGACAGGTTGAACGCCTCACCCGCGGTTTGCGAAGTGACCATCGACAGCGCCTTGGCCTGGCTCACGCCAAAGTCGCGGATGGCATCGGCCTCCAGGTCGCACCCGGCGGCGTCCAACTGGCCCAACAGGTTTTTGCGGGACTGTGCCCGCGCATCATCCACGCCCGGCACCGGCCCCATGTCGGGCAGTTTGAAGTCCGGCTGGTTGGGATCGGTGTTGAGCACCAGCGGATCGAAACGCGTGCCCAGGCAGCCACCGTACTGGCCGGGGGTGAGGTACTTCGTGCTGTCGCAGTGCGGCGCGGGGGTGATCACATACGGCGGGAGCGGGTCGTTGTAGCCGTCGCGCTGGGCGAGCCACCCGGTCAATGTGCCGAAGCAGGGGAAGTCGGTGCGGCTGGGGTTGATCAGCGTGCTGTCGATGGGGTACGGCCGCCCCACCGTCGACCAATACATCCCGGCGTTGTGGCTCGACTGCCGATGATGCACCGAGCGGATCACCGCCAGTTTGTCGGCCCGCAGCGCCAACTTGGGCAGCAGCTCAGTGAATTGAACGCCCGGGACATTCGTATCAATTGGCTGAAAGATGCTGCGAACGGTGTCGCTGGCCAGAGGCTTCGGATCCAGGAGGTCGATGTGGCTGGGAGCGCCGCCATTGAAGATGAGGATGACCGACTTCGCCTTCGCGGAAGCCACGGGCGCGGCCAGCATCGGTGCCGTCCCGCTGAGCCCCAGCACTCCCATCCCGAGGGCACTTTGCAGAGCCGTCCGCCGTGAAAGACGCGTTGAGCGGTGTCGGTCCATCTCAACTCCTCGGGGTTGGCATAATGCGGTGCCGCAGGTTGCTCATACAAACGAATTGGCATTCATTGATGTGTGTGCATTGTAAGCCACAGTGGCATTGGTCGCAACGGGAACTCGGCCGAGGAATTTCGCAGAGAGTGACTCGCCTACTTTGTTACGGCCGCCGCAGCCACGGCGCTGGGGGCGGCCGTCGGTCCCCGCCGCTGCGTGTGGCTCGCGCTCCCGTTTGCCGCCCCGCTGGCCGGTTCGGCTTGTGGCTCGGGGTCGCTCGCATTTTTGGCTTCGGTGCCGGTCTTGGCAGGCTTACGGGCGGAACCTGTGCCAGGTTCCGGGGCCGGGGGCTGTGGCTTGTCCGCGGGGGCTTTCTTGGCGTCGGTGGGCAGAAAGACGCTGTCCAGCAGCCATTCCATCAGTTCCGTCGCCAACGGAGCGGCATTGGACTGAGTGGCTGCATCTCCTTCCAACAACCGGCGAACCAGGTTTTCCAGGGACTTCAGCCCCTGCGAGAGCAGGGTGGCCGGCCTTGAGCCCGCGGCTGGCATTTCGATACGGGTGCCGGCGCGCTCGCCGGAGGCCACAACAGTACTCAGAGTCCGCAGCGAGGCGATGGCGACCAGCGACGACAGGGAAGAGAGCGAAAGCCCCGCGCCCAACCCGCCGCTGGAAGCTGCGAGCACGTTCGCGGCAATGCTGCCATTGTCAAACGCCGACCGTCCGGCAATGTTGGGATTGTTGGCGAGACCGCCGAAGTCCAGGAAGACAGAGGTCGTCCCCTTGAACAGCGTGTCGGCAATCGTCACGCCGCGGGTGTTGGCGGCGGAAATGAGGTTGATTCCGGCCAGGAAGGAGCCCGTGCCTGTTCCCTGAAACTGCACGTTGAGCGACGAAGCCGTGGCATTGGGAATGATCAGCAGTTCGACCGCGCCATCGCCCGAGTAGCGCGTGCGGCTGCCATATTCGACCACCAGCCCCTCGGCTTTGGTGAACCCCGCCTGACGGCCTTCACCGTCGGTCTGGATGAAGTCGACCGGGTCGGTCCAGAGCAGCTCCGACGGGCTGACAAACTGGTCGATCCCGCCCATCATGTTGATGTAGGCGTTGACGATGATCTGGTTGATCGCCGCCGCGATTTCCTGGCGGCTGCGGTCAGTCCGCGTCGACTCCTGGACGATCGCCTCCACCAGCACCTGATAGAGGAACCGCAACTGTTCAGGGGTGACCCCGGCCCCGGGTTGGGGCGTGGGGTCGGCGACGGCCACACTGATCCGCAGGTTGTACTGGCCGCGGAGGCCGGTGGGGGGCGTGGTCCCCGGAATGGCGGTGGCGACCTTGATGAAATAGGTCTGGCCGGCCACCACGTCGAACTGCACCTGCGCGGTGTTTTGCAGCGTCCGGTCGTGGGCGATGCGGGTGTTGTTGATGTCAAAGGCATCCACGATCAGCGGCAGCGCCGAGGTCAGGTTGACCGTGGCCCGACCGGAGAACTGGGCCGTGAACTGCTGATAGTCCTGGTCACCGGTGTTATCAATGCTTCCGCTGAACCCTGCTCCCGCCTGTCCGTTCTCCTGTGGCTGCAAAGGCACGGTCACCGCGTCCCTCGACACGTCGCCTTCGCGGTCCGTCGGCAGGGCGTCGGTGAGAAATTCCAGCGCCCAGTCGCCCGAGGTGACGCCGAATCCATAGACCTTGATGTAGTAGGCCTGGCCGGCAATTACATTGAAGCGAACGCGGCTGATGTCCGTGCCCTGAAAGTCGTCGTTGGTGGTGATCAACTGGCCGGTCGGTCCGCCGGGCTGCAGGACCTCCAGATAGGCATCCAGGATGCTGTCCAGGCCCGACCGGGCGCGGCCCAGCACCTGGGTGACGGTCAACTGGCCCGTGACCGGAGCCACGAACCGCAGGAAGTCGGTATCGAAGGCAGTGTCGATGGTGGTGGTGCGTTGACTGGGCGCGTCATTGGAGAGGAACAGATTGCCCCGTCCGGCCGCGAGGTCACGCGAGATGTCGTAGGCGTCCAGAAATTCGTTGCTGATTTCGTCGACGATGTAGTTAATCGTGAGAATGTAATTGCCCGTCGTGGTTCCAACGGCGGCGCTGCGAATGAAGAACATCCGCCCCGTCTCGACATTGAACCGCACGGTGGCGGTGCGCTGGCCGCCGATGTTGCTGTCCAGGGCGACCAGGTTGCCGACCTCATCGTATATGAACAGGCCGCTGCCGAAGTCGTCCGACGTTTGGATGACTTCGACAACCCCGGAGCGCTGCGCGACGAACGAGTAAAAGTCGCGGTCGCGCGGGGTGTCTACTGTTCCAAAAACCGTCGTCGTTGTGGTCTGCCCCGTCTGGGGAGTTGTCAGCACGATCGGCTGGGAGGTCGCGGTGCTGTCGGGAATATCAGCAATGGTGCGCTGGTAACTGGCTGAAGCACCGCTGACATTCAGGGAGTTGCCCGCCAGATCGAAGACAGGCGAGTCACCCTGCAGGCTCACCTGCAGCGTTCCGATTCCCGTGACGCCGCTGAACACCACACGATATTGCGTTTGACTGTCCGCGATCACCAGCATGTTGGCGAACGCCACATTGCCGGTTGTCTGCACCACGAAGGCACTGTTGGTGACTCCCACGACCGGCTCGTCAAACACGACGGTGAACGTCAGCGTGCTGGCCGATGTGGTGGTGGCTACGGGGTCCGTCGGCAGAATTGACACATCGTTCGGGGCAGTCTGGTCGATCGTGTGCGCGTCACCGGTGAACTGCGTGGCGGTAGTGTTGAGCAGCACGTTGATCCGGTCCGGACCGTTGTGCGAGGAGACGACATCCGGCAACCCGTCGTTGTTCAAGTCCGAGGTCGCCGCGGCGAAGGTCGCGCCGTCCGTGGTCAGGAACACTCTCAGAATGAATGTTCCGTCGCCCTGCCCCACCAGGATCGAGGGGACCGCCGCCAGGTTGGGCGAAATGATATCGAGCGTGCCGTCACCATTCACATCCGCCACGACGGCCGTTGTGGGGAATGGGCCCGCATTGGTGGATTCCGCGAAGTCAAACTCGCGGCCGGCCAGGCCACGCAGGACGCTGACCGTGCCGTCGGTGATATTGGACACCAGCAGGTCGAGAATGCCGTCATTGTTGAAGTCTGCCACGGCAGACGCCTGCCCCCCCCGACCGGCGAGCAGCGTGACCTGCGGCAGAAACGTGCCGTCGCCATTGCCGAACAGGACGCTCAGGTTGTCCGCCCCGCGGTTCCCCACGAACAGGTCTTGGACTCCATCGCCGTCGAGGTCGGCAACCACCACCGTTTCGGGGCCGAGATTCGTCCCGGCAGTCGTCTGCGGGGCAAAGGTCCCATCACCGTTCCCCAGCAGAATGCTGACATTCATGCTGGCCTGATTGGTCACCACGATGTCGCGGAAGCCATCGCCGTTCAGGTCGGCCACGGCCACTGAATAGGGCCGGGAGCCGACCGCCAGCATGGTCTGCGCCTGGAATGTTCCATTTCCATTTCCCAGCAAGACGCCCACCGAGTCGCTGCCGGTGTTGGCCACGACCAGATCGAGGTTGCCGTCCTCGTTCACATCCGCCAGGGCGGTGGTGCGCGGATTCAGTCCGGTGGAGAAGCGGGTTTCGCTGCCAAATCCGCCGGCACCGTCATTGAACCGCACGCTGACGCTGGCGTCGTTCAAATTCGCCGTGACCACGTCGTCAAAGCCGTCGCCGTTCAGATCACCCAGCGAGCTGAAAACAGTCACGGTGCCCGATGTGTAAACCTGGGCGGGTGCGAACGTCGGTGTCGCGGCGACGATGTTGCCCGAGGCATCCTTGATCGAGGAGTTGTACTTGAGCGCCAGGGCGACGGTGCCGTCGCCGATCACGTCGGTGATGATGACGGTATAGGTTGAGCCACCGGTCCCGAGAACTTGAATCGCGCCGGCCGTGACTGATCCAGTGGTCACCAGCGTGAAATCGTCTTCAGTGACGCCAAAGACGTTCTCGCTGAAAGAGACGGTGTAGCTCAGCGAATTGCCATTGGTGAGCGCCGGGCTGTTGCGCGTGATGGACTGAATGCTGGGAGGCATGCGGTCGATGGCGTAGATCTCGCCCAGCCTGTCGCCCGTGGCGTTGTTGATCAGGACACTGACACTGTTGCCACTGGAATTGGACGTGGCGATGTCGACCCGGCCATCGCCGTTCATGTCGACGGCGGTCAGCCCACGCGGATTGGGACCGGTGGAGAAGCTGCCCTGGGAGGTAAACGTGCCATCTCCGTTGTTGAAGAACACACTCAGCGAATCGCTGAAGTAATTGGCGGCGACGATGTCTTCCAGGCCATCGCCATTGATGTCCTTCGCGAGCACGGCATAGGGAAGGTCGCCGACCGGGAGAGTCTGCGCGGATCCGAAGGTGCCCCCATCGCCAAAAAACGCCGATACGGTGTCGTCATCACCGTTGCTCACCACGACATCGACGTGCCCGTCGTCGTCAAAGTCCGCGACAGCAATGGACGTTGGGGCATTTCCCGACCCAAAGCCGAGGGGAGTGTTGAACGTCCCATCGCCAACGGCCGTCATCACACTGAAGCCGCCGTTGGTGAAGTTGGCCGAAAAAACGTCGAGGAAGCCGTCCTCGTTGAAGTCGGCGAGGGCGATGGAGAAGGTCGCCCCGCCGCTGGCGAAATTGACCGGAGTCAGGAAGGTTCCCGTACCGGTCCCCATCAGCACCGAAAACGTACCGTCAAAGTTGCCAGTCACCACATCGAGAATGTCGTCAAAATTCAGGTCTGCCACGGCCACCGAAAACGGCTGCAGGCCTGCCACCGACGAGAGGGCCGCCTGAAATGTGCCATCACCATTTCCCAGGAAGACGTTGATGGTGCTGGATGATGTGGCCGCCACAATCAGGTCGAGATGTCCGTCGTTGTTGACGTCGCCTGTCGTGACTGAAAATGGCTCGTTTTCGGTGGTCAGGTCGGGCTGAATGGCGAACGTCCCGTCACCGTTGCCAAGCAGCACGGTGATGCTGTTGCTGGCCGACGACGCACCGGCAAGATCGGCGATACCGTCCTCGTTGAAGTCACCCGTGGCGACAGACCGGCCAGCCGATCCCGTGGCATGGTTCACTGGCGCGGCATAGGACACCGAGCGGCTCGAACTGACGAGCGCGTTGCCCGACAGGTCGCGGATGCTGTTGTCATCGACCAGGTTCAGTTGAACCGTTCCGTCACCCGAGATCCCGGAGAGCGCGACCCGGTACTGGCTGGCGCTGATTTGGATGACCCGCACCTGGCCGACCGTAAGACTGCCGGTTGTGGTCGTCGTAAAATCGCTCGCGTCGACACCCGTCACATCCTCGGTGAACGAGACGTTGTAGTACACCGTGGCTCGATTCGTGGCGCTTGTGGGCGGCTCGCCACGGGAAATGGATGCCACGTACGGGGAGATCTGAACAACCGTGTACGGATGAAATCCTGTGGTGGTTCCATCCTTCGCATTGAGCTGCACGTTGACTGTGTTCGTCGACTGATTCACCGTGATGACATCGTCCCGTCCATCTCCGTTGAGGTCGAAGTCCTTGGCGGATGTCGGGGAATTCCCCACGGAAAAAATCTGCGGGCCGCCGAACAGGATTTCTCCGTTCGTGACGAGCGCCGTGATGGAGTTTTGGCTCGGACTGCTGGTGACCAGATCAGCAATTCCGTCCCCGTTGAGGTCGCCCGAACTGATGGAGTACGGATTGGCGTCGACGGGGTAGTCGCTGCGGCTGAAGGTTCCGCTCCCGCCGTTGAACAGAACCGTCACGACACCGCCGGTGTAGCTCGTCGTGGCCACTTCCGGCATGCCATCGCCGTTCAAGTCCAGCACGCGCATGGCGGTTGGCGAGCCTGCCACCGCGAACGAGATGGGGGTTTGAAACGTGCCGTCACCATTGCCGCGGAGCAGGCTGACATCATTCGAGCCCGTGTTCACGACCACCAGGTCGACGAGGCCGTCCGCGTCGATGTTGGCGATGGCTACCCCGTGGGGTGATGTCCCGGTGGCGAAGGCCGCCTGCGCGCCAAACGTGCCATCCCCATTGTTCAAGAACACACCGACGGTGTTGGAAGACGCATTCGCCACGACGAGGTCCGCGAACCCATCGCCATTCACGTCGCCAGCCGTGACGGCCCGCGGTGCCGTGCCTGTCGTGTACTCGACTTCATTCTGAAATGTCGCATCGCCATTGTTGAGGTAGACCCTCAAAATGGAGTTGTCGCCGTTGACCTGCGCGAGATCCAGAAAGCCATCGCTGTTGAAGTCACGGATCGCAATGGAATCCGGCCCGGCAAAGCCCGAACTGCCGGTGTTGCCGCTGCCGACTCCGTAACCTGTCGCAAAACTGCCGTCTCCATTGCCCAGCAGGATGTTCAAATTGTTGTTGTATTGGTAGGCCACCACCAGATCCGGGCGGCCATCGCCGTTCAGATCGCCGACAGCCAGCGCGAAGGCATTGCTCGCCGTCGTGTAAGTCTGCGGGGCCTGCAAAGACACTCCCAGATTGCCATCCACCAACGCCAAACCGGACAGGTTGCGGATGCTGTCGTTGTCGACCAGTTTCAGGCCGAGCGTGCCATTGCCGGTGATTCCAGAGACGGTGACAAAATAATTGATATTGTCGGTGGTGCCAAAATCGATTGTCGTGGCTTGAACCGTTCCCGTCCCCACAGCCACAAAGTCATCGGCGGTCACTCCCGTCACCGCTTCGCTGAAAACAACCTTAAAATCGACCGTGTCGGCGCTCGTGACCTGCGCCTGGAGCCGGTCGATCGAGTCGACAAACGGATTCCCCGCCAACAATGCCCGTTGTTCAAGGGCCTCGATCCGCACCGTCGAACGTCCGCGACGACGCTGGGGAGAACTCGGCTCGGAGAAAACCTTGGTCGACAGCAGCCGCTCTATAAATTGGCGAAAAGTTTGAAAACGCATCAGTCGAGTTCTCTCAAAGACTCAGGCGACGTGCGATGTTCTGCGCGGCGTTATCAGGGTGACGTCACTGGTCGTCACTTTGAGGTGGCGTTGTGACCACAGGCCTGCGACTTCGCCAACAATTCCAAGTTCGGCGCGCCAGCAACGATCGACCCCACCTAACGCGAGGACCAAGGCACCACAATCGTAACTTCGTTCAGGGTGGTGGTCACCAACTATTTTTGTTCCGACCGTCACACGAATGCAGATGATTCAGCGGATCATTCAACCGCACGAACTTTCACGCCGCAATTACGTGCGAGAGATCCGGTGCGGCAAGCTCAGCTCCTTGCAAAAGCAAACCGTGCGCCAATTCACCAAAGAGGAGGCAACTTCATATCCTACACGTCCATTGAGAGAATCGACAACTCTTGTACCGACTCTCGTGCAAAGTCGGCAAAGCCATTGCAAACAGCCGAAACTGCCAGCCCAGTGCCACTTCCAGGCTCCGCCTAGGCCCGTTCAGGGGATCGTCGAGTAGGCGGCGCGAGAATTTGGGAGAAGAGAACTGCTCGTTGGGCTTGAAACCGAACCAAGCTCCCCTATAATCCCTCTCTCTTGCGGGATGCATTCCGCATCGCGGGCGTAGCTCAGTGGTAGAGCACCACGTTGCCAACGTGGACGTCGTGGGTTCAAGTCCCATCGCCCGCTCTTCAGTTTCCACGGCTTGACACTATCGCCGTCACTTTTGATAAACGCAGACAGACCAGCATGAGCGACCACGATCACGATGCAGCGCACGATCACGACCACGCGCATGATCATGATCACAGTCACGATCATGGACACGACCACTCTCACGATGCCCCCACGGGCGAGGTTGCGGCGCGGCACAAGTTGTCGCAGCAGTTTGAGGTGACCGATTCTGGCCCCTGCCGCAAGCACGTGAAAGTTCGCATTCCCCAGTCTGACATCTCGTTATTCCGTGAACAGGCGATTGGCGAATACCTGCGAATGGCCGTCGTTCCCGGATTCCGGCCCGGTCGGGTGCCACGGTCGCTCGTCGAAAAGCGGTTCCGCAAGGAAGTTGCCGGCCAGTTGCGACAGCAGTTGTTGATGGAAAGCTTGGAGCAGGTGGCCACCGACGCCAACCTCGACGCCATCAATGAGCCTGCGCTGGATGTCGAAGCCCTAGAGGTTCCTGCGGAAGGCGATTTTGCCTACGAATTCGACGTCGAAGTCCGTCCCGTCTTCGATCTGCCGAGTTACCGCGGCCTGAACATTCAGCGGCCGGTGCGCGAGATTACCGATGCTGATGTCAACGCCTATCGCGACCGCTACTTGGAGCAGTTCGGGACGCTGACCCCCATCGACGAGCCAGCCCAGGCTGGAGATTTCGTCGTCGCCGACATTCGGTTTGCTGCCAATGGGGCTGAGGTCAACCGCATCTCCGCACAGCGGATGCGCGTTCGTCCCATTTTGCGGTTCCAAGATGCCGAGGTCACAGGCTTTGCCGAGTTGATGACTGGCGTCACTCCAGGGCAATCGCGAACCGCCTCGACCACGGTTTCGCTGGAAGCTCCAAACATCGAGCTGCGGGGCGAAAAGGTCGAGATCCACTTCGAAGTTCAGGATGTCCTGCGGCTCAAAACGCCTGAACTGTCTGGTGACTTCCTCTCTCAGATCGGCGTGGATGACGCTGCCCAGCTCGACGAAGAGGTTCGCAGCGTCCTCAGGAATCAACTGGAACTGGAGCAGCGGCAGGCTGTTCGCCGCCAAGTTCTGGAAAAGATCACCGAGTCCGCCAGTTGGGAACTGCCCGAGTCGCTGGTGACCCGCCAGGTTTCCAACGCCCGTATGCGCGACTTGCTGGAAATGCAGGAGGCTGGCTACACCGACGAGCAGATTCGCGAGCGCGACAATGCGATGCTGCACAATCGCGTATCCGCCACCCGCCAGGCGCTGAAGGAACACTTCGTTCTGGACCGCATCGCCACCGACGAAAAACTCGAAGTCACGCCGGCTGATATTGAAGATCAGATCAGCCGCATGGCCCGCCAGCGCGGCGAATCTGCCCGTAAGATTCGCGCGCGAATGGAGAAGCAGGGCCTGATGGAGAATCTTCACGCCCAGGTTCTGGAACAGCTCGCAGTCGACCTCGTGGTGTCCAGTGCTGTTTTTGAAGACGTGCCGGCTGCGGATGAGCCACAGGCTCAGGTCGAGGCCATTTCCCGGTCGGTCTGCGGTGCCGCAGAAGCCATCCCGGTGCCTGCCACCACGGCTTAGTTTCCGTTCGTTGTGTGGCAGGACTTAAATCGCCTTGGTGCGGCCTGACCAGTGAGCGAGGAACCCCGACAGCGGATGAAGAGGGGGCGTAAGCCACCCATCCGCGCCAGGGGTTCCGCAGCGAGCAGAACTGACCAGTGAGCAAGGAACCCCGACAGCGGATGTAGAAGGGGGGCGTAAGCCACCCATCCGTGCCAAGGGTTCCGCAGCGAGCAGAACTGACCAGTGCAAATTTTCCACCGTGCCTCCCCCCTCGCGCGTATAATGTGGGAGCGTGGTTGACAGGATTCAGGCTCACGGATAGAGATACGCTGGCACGCTGAGAACTTGAACCGCGCCAGTGCCGATACGACTTGGCACCCACCGAATGCGGCTGCCGGTCGCATGAACATCAATTGAGGCTAGTATGAATGACCCCCGGTCTGCCCTCGTGTCTCCCATGGCTCAACGCTCGCGCGATTATGCGCGGCAGCGGCAGATGACGCTGGGGGACCTGCTCCTCGAAAATCGGATCATCTTCCTCGACGGCGAGATTCACGACGGCAGCGCCAACCTGATCGTCATGAAGCTGTTGTTCCTGCAGTCCGAGAACCGCAACCAGGATATTCACCTGTATGTGAATTCCCCGGGCGGCTCGGTCACCGCGACGCTGGCCATCTACGACACGATGCGGTTTTTGGACTGCCCCATCGCCACGTACTGCGTTGGCCTCGCCGCCAGCGGTGGTGCCGTGGTTCTGGCTGGCGGCACAAAGGGTAAGCGGTTCGCCTTGCCGCACTCGAAAATGATGATCCACCAGCCGTTTGGACAGGTAGGCGGGCAGGTCTCAGACATCGAGATTCAGGCTCGTGAAATTCTGGAAACTCGTCATACGCTCAACAAAATCCTGGCTGAGCATACGGGCCAGCCATTGGATGTCATTGCCCGGGACACCGAGCGTGACTTCTACCTGCACGCGAACGCCGCCAAGGAATACGGACTCGTCGACGAGGTTCTCGTCAAGCCGACCCCGGCTGCCTGAGTGCGTCTTCTCGTCCGTGCCTGTGTTCGCTCTCCCCTCCTCCTCCTCCTCGCCCTGGTGACTGGCCTGCCATGTCTGTCCTGATTCCGTACGTGATTGAAAAGAGCGGCCGCGAAGAACGGGCGATGGACATCTACAGTCGCCTGCTCAAAGACCGGATTATTTTCCTCGGCACGCAGGTCAACGATGTGGTGGCCAACGCGATCGTGGCTCAACTGCTGTTCCTGCAGTTCGAGGACGACAAGGCCGACGTCCATCTGTATATCAACTCGCCGGGAGGATCGGTCTCGGCAGGGTTGGCGATTTACGATACGATGCAGTTCATCAAGCCGGATGTGGCAACGTACGTGATCGGTCAGGCCTCCAGCATGGGGGCGCTGCTGCTCACCGCCGGAGCCAAAGGCAAACGCAATGGACTGCCGCACAGCCGCATCATGATCCACCAGCCGCTGGCGGGCATGGAAGGCACGGCGACTGACTTGGAGATTCATGCGAAGGAAGTGATTCGCATGAAGCGGATGCTCAACGAGATTCTGCTGAAACACACCGGACAATCGCTCGACAAGATCAACAAGGACACCGACCGCGACAATTTCATGTCCGCTGAGGAAGCCAAGTCGTACGGGCTCATCGACAACGTCTTGGAACGTCTTCCCGCACTCCCGCAACCACCCGCCGCCTAAGCTTTTCGCAAGGAAGCGAACATGCGTCTCTGCCGGACATGGATGTCCGTACTCGCGATGCTCGGGGTCTGCTCGATGGCACCCCTTGTCGGTGGCTGCGCGGGACGCGGCGAACTCGAGTCGGTCGAGTCGGAACTTCGCCAGCGCGAGGACATGATCACCGAGCTGGAAACCCGGCTGGCCGAAATGCGGACGGAAGACAAGGTCTCCAAGGGAGAGATTCAAGCCCTTCGTGACCAACTCTCTTCGCGTGGCTCAGCCACGCTGGTGGCCGAACAGGCCGCTGTTCTCCAAAAGGTGGAGAAAGTCGCCTTCCATTCCTTGCTGACCAGCGGAAAGAACACCGACGACGTGCGCGAAACCGACGAAGTCCTGTCCGTCCTGCTGATGCCCTTGGACGGCGATGGTGACCTCGTCAAACTGCCCGGTGGCGTCGAGTTGGAACTGCTGGACCTGGCACTGCCTCAGGACCAGCAGCGGATTGGCAGGTGGACATTCACGATGGAGGAGGCCCGGAGCCACTGGCACCGTGGCTTGACCGCCGCTGGCTACCTGTTTGACGATCTGAAATGGGACCGCGCTCCGGTCTCGCGAGATGTCACCATCCACGGCCGCCTGATCGCTCCCGATGGCCGGCAGTTCGACACGACGTCGCAGGTCGTGCTGAAGGTGGACAAGAATTCCCAGTCGAATCTGGCCAATGGACCAGCGACACCACTGCCAGACGCCAAGCCACCAGTTCGGACCACGGTTCATTCGACGACCAGCGGCCCCGGCCGACAGACAGTCACACCGATCCCAACAACAACGTCAGACCGTTTCCCAGTCAACGAAATTCCACAACGCCGTTGACCGCAGCCCTTCGTACCACATACACTGCTCCCTCTCGGGGTGTAGCTCAGCTTGGCTAGAGCGCCTGGTTTGGGACCAGGAAGTCGCAGGTTCAAATCCTGTCACCCCGACTCGACTGGATTGAAGGCCGTTTGGCGAGCTCGTCAAACGGCCTTCTCTTTTCCAGTTCAAGAGTTACGTCACCGACCACTCGGTTCAAAGATACCACTTCGAGAATTCGCCTTTTTTCCAGCATGTTTGAATCCCGCCAGATTTTCGGGATTTTTTGCGAAAACTCGAAGACCGCGAGCGCAGCCCGAACGTCCGTTGGTTCGACTGCAACGACCTTGGCCAGCGAGTCCTCGATCACGGCCAATTCGTCCCGCAGACTGGCCCGTTTGGCGTCGAATGTGGGCTCGTCGATCGCTCCAGCCAAGAACGCGTTCAAGAGCCGATCGTTCATCGCGGTCAGCTCGCTCCGCCGTTTCGTCTGGGCACTTCGCTGGTTCCGAAACAAGCCTGTGATGTCCGTGAAAGCGCTCCGCAGCGCACCCCGGAACCACTCGACGGTTTCCTCGTCGGGCAGCTTGAAACTGGAGAGGTCTGCCACAATAGCGTCTTCGAGGTCTTCCGCACGCCACCGCACGGTGGGGTGATCGTCATCAGGAAAGTTGTTCGCGCAACGGTAATAATCGTGGACCCGCACGCCGCCACCTTTCAGCTTTCGATTGATCCGTTCGCCCGTGATGAACGCCCCGCAATGTTTACATGTGAAGAGACCGCCTGATAGCGGGACCAAGACCTGAGGTCGAACACGGCGATTCTTTCCATTCAGAATGTCCTGGCAGGCCAGAAACGTCGCGTGATCGATTAACGGCTGGTGCCGGCCCTGATAATGGTTGCCGCCACGTCGAATTTCGCCAACGTAGAACCGGTTATTGAGGATGTACGATACCGCCGTCCGGTGAAACATCGGATGCGATTTCTGATATGTGTACCCTTCATCGCGCATCCTCTCGCAGAGCAAATCAAAGGTGTACCGGCCGGAAGAGTACAGCTCAAAGATCCGAAGCACGGCCTTGGATGTTTCGGGATGGGGCTGGAGGGGTTCGTTCCGATTATCTTTCACATTCATGTAGCCGTAGGGTGCCAACCCGTGTTGCCACCCTTGCTTGGCCCGCTCATCGATTCCCTTGAGTACCTCGGTTCGCAGGTTGTCGCTGTAGTACTGTGCCACGGCCGCCATCACGTTGAAGGATAGCGCCCCAGCCGGGCCGGGGCCGAACTGGTTCTCAACGAACGCCAGCGAGACCCCGTACTTATCTTCCAATTCCTGCATCCGCACGGCATCCCGCATGTTGCGGCAGACGCGGTCAAGTTTGTGGCTGAGAATGGCCCGCAGGTTCTCCCGCTTGGCGTTGGCTTTCACCCAATCAACCATCTGGTTGAAGACGCATCGCTCGGCTCCGCGCTTGGCGGACTCGGCGACCAAGAACTCACGGACGATTGTCCAACCGTTCTTCTGTGCCCGCTCGCGCGTGGCCCGTAACTGGGCATCAATCGAATAGCCCTCGCGTTGCTCGCGCGACGACACGCGAGCCCAGATCACAACATTCATACTTCGTTCCTTTCCAACAGCATTTCAGCGAACCGTTTGACGTTGTGGAGAATCTCGATGGCCTCATCCACCGCGACCGCCCGCCCGTACCGGACCGACCAGAGCCGCTGGGTTTCGGCGATCAATTCGTCCGAAACCCAGGCCAGCGACAACGGTCGGCGGATCGGTATTGGCACACACAGTCCTGGCTCATCCGGCGACAGGAATCCAGTCATGTCGCGGTTGTCACTCGATGATTTCGAGGGAGTGAGGGCTCGAGTCATGCCACCTCCTCGCCACCGAGACCGGCCTTTACGAATCGTTCGCGAATTGCCTCCACGGCCTCGTTGACCGTCCGTCGTCCGATCCCGAGTTCCCGCGCGATCGACGTGGCGGTGTGACCTTCCGAAAGCATCTGACCGACTTGTTGTTCAAACGCCGGCAAGTCGGCCATCAGGGACGTGACATCGAGCGTGGTGTTGCTCGCCTCGCAAACACTCTCAGTCGCCAGTTCGTCACCGGGCGGCAGCATCGCCCCGCAGCGCTCGACCATGTCCTGATAACGCTGCTGTGTCCGCAGCCACTGCTTGAGCCGTAGATCGATCACGCCAATGAGAATCGTCGACTCACTGGCCCCGTTTGTCTTGTCGGGGTCCGGCATGAACTCCAACAGATACAGCGCGACTTCTTGTACCGCGTCTTCCAGGTCATGCCGCTTGATACCGAATCGCACCGCTCGGCTGCGAATCAGATCCAGTTTCTCATTGATCGTCAGTTCGTTTCGTGCCTTGTCCATCTCACATTTCTCCTCTTACCGAGTTGCCTGGCCAACAATGTGCTGACCACGGTGAGGGAGTTTCCGGGGAGATCGGGGACACGATCTCTACGCGCCGGCATTGGGGACAGAAGGTCACATTGGTCCGAGATTGCCGCCACATTGGCGATTGGGGACACAAGGTGAACGCAATATTGCGCCCATATTGGGGACATGTCCCCAATGTGGAATCCAATGTGACTTTCAGAAAACCTGCGCATCTGATCTGGCGAGCGGCAAATAACTTTATGTAAGCCGCGTGTCGCTCACTGCGACGACCAGGGCACGAAACTGACCCGCTGGCGGGCGTCACATGCTGATGACGCTCCTCGCGAGTGCTCATTGCGTTGCGGCAGAACATTCCTCATCCGTTTGGAGGCTGTATGCCGCAATCCCCGTTTGGGCACCCGCACGCCCAGGGAAAGTGTTACGCGACCTGGTACGTCAAAAAGAAAGCCCGCGAACTCACCGGCCATTTTGGATTCACCTCATCCGACCGGGATGACCTTGAGCAATCGCTGTTCGTTTCGCTGATGGAGCGTTGGCCCAAGTTCCACGCCGACGAATGCACCCCTCAAGAGTTCATCTCGTGGGCCATTGGTCGGGGCGTCGCAGACCTGATTCGCGAGCGTCAGCAACGCAACGCGGCCGAGCCGACCGAGGGGTTGCCGCTGGAAGAGTTATTCAAAGATGAAGACGAACAACTGCCGACGGGTTGCGTGCAGGCGGACCACGTTCCGTCAGTGGAACTATCGCTCGATGTTGAGCACATCCTGTCTCGCCTCCCGTCGGAAATCCAAGACACCGCTCGTCGGCTGATGGAAGGCAATGTGTGCCAGGTCGCCCGCCAGACCGGCCTGTCACGTCGGACGATCCGCGACCGAGCACGAATCATCCGTGAGGCCTTTGAGGCTGCCGGTTACGGGGCGGCCTGATTCCGTCCCTATTCATTCAACCACCCACTCCCAACACGAGGATGTTTTATGGAATTGATGAGTCGCATTCAGACTGGCAGGCAGGTCGCACCCAGGCGGGTGATGGTCTACGGCGTCCACGGCATTGGAAAATCGACCTTCGGGGCAATGGCTCCCGCCCCGATTTTCATCCAGACCGAGGACGGGCTCGGCAACCTCGACTGTGCCAGGTTCCCCCTGGCGGAAGCGTTCGATGACGTGATGACCGCGATCATGTCGCTGTATTCGGAATCCCATGACTTCAAGTCGGTGGTGATCGATTCGCTCGATTGGCTCGAACGCCTGATCTGGGCCAGGGTGGTTCGTGATCGCGGCCCCCAGAACAAGACCAAGGTCGACAACATCGAGGACTTCGGCTTCGCCCGGGGCTACACCTACGCCCTCGACTATTGGAAGGAAGTTCTCGACGGCCTGAACGCCCTCCGCAACGAACGCGGGATGATGATCGTCCTCATTGCGCATGCCAAGATCGAACGGTTTGAGAACCCGGAGACCGATGCCTACGACCGGTACTCACCGCGTCTCCACAAGCATGCATCCGCGTTGGTGCAGGAGTGGTGCGACGAGGTGCTGTTCGCGACCTACAAGGTCCACACGAAACAGACGGAAGAAGGGTTCGACAAGACCCGCACCCGCGGCATCGGCACCGGGGATCGCATTCTGCGAACGACCGAACGTCCGGCCCACATGGCGAAAAACCGCCTGAATCTGCCCGAAGAGATGTCGCTCGATTTCCGGGCGTATGCCGAGCACCTCGGGCAAGCCGCCTGATTCGTCGCACCCGTTGACCGACCGCACTCCCGTTGCGCCCTGACACAACCTTCATCCTCACACCAAGGACTTTCACATGGCTGACCTGCGTGGGTTTGACGCGCAAACCGTCGAACCGAATGACTCGTTCGATCCGATTCCGAACGGCGACTACCTGTGCATCATCACGGCGTCGGAGATGAAACCGACCAAAGCTGGCGACGGTGCGTACCTCGAACTCGAACTGGAAGTGCTGGACGGTCCGTACAAAGGGCGGAAGCTCTGGGACCGGCTCAATCTCAACAACGCCAATGACACGGCCGTCAAGATCGCCAAGGGAACACTGTCGGCCATCTGCCGGGCGGTCGGCGTCCTGCTACCCAAGGACAGCTGCGAGCTCCACTACCTGCCAATGCTGGTGAAGGTCGCCTGCAAAAAGCGGGACGACAGTGATGAACTCACCAATTCGGTGAAGGGCTATAAGAAGCGTGAAGGGGCCGCCTCGTCTCCGGTGATTGCGACTGCGCCCGTCGCCGGAACGGCCAAGCCGGCAAGTCCGCCGTGGAAGCGGACGTGATCCCGTCGCCTGGGGACATCTCTATGTCCTTCCCTCACAGGACGACGGTTGCGGTAGCCCCGCTTTGGTTTGTGCTGCCGTTCCCGCCGAGCGTCAACCGGTATTACCGGCATGTGGGCTATCGCACGCTCCTCAGCCGCGAGGGTCGAGAGTACCGCACTGCGGTCTGCACTCTCCTCGCGGGGCGGGTCGGTCAGCCTCTTTCTGGCCATCTTGAAGTTCAACTCGATCTGTATCCCCCCGATGCGCGGCGTCGTGACTTCGACAATTTTCAAAAGGGAATCTGGGATGCGCTCCAACACGCCGGTGTGTACCTCGACGACAGCCAGATCAAACGGGCGGTGATCGAGATGCACAAGCCCAATCGCCAGCCCCGCGCCGAGGTGAGTATCGGTTCGTTCATCCCTCACATCGAAGAAGAGCCACCATGCCCAGCATCGTTCACCAGCATGAAATCGACGTGCCCGACCGAGTCGATCCCGATGACGAAGACTTCGATCTCGAAGAACTCTTCAAGGTCACGTCGCCCGAAGGGACTGAAGAGGTCTACTCCCCTGACGAAGCGTGTGACCTGATTCTCGATCTCGTCGAACAGCAGTTCTGGGAGTGGTTCGACGATCCCGCGTGCCCGCGCCGCTTCAAACCCCGCGTCAAAGTCTATGAGGTCTGTTGATCGTGCTCACCCTTCGCCCCTACCAACAGCAGGCCGTTGATGCGGTGTACCAGCACCTGCGGGTCCGCGACGACAACCCGGTCGTCGTGATCCCGACCGGTGGCGGTAAGACCCCGGTGATGGCGACGATCTGCCGTGACGCAGTGCAGACGTGGAACGGCCGCGTGTTGATCCTGGCCCACGTCAAGGAATTGCTGCAGCAATCGGTCGACAAGCTGAAGCAGGTCTGTTCCGACTTGCCGGTGGGGGTCTATTCCGCCGGCCTCAAGCGGCGCGACACGGAGCATGCCGTGATCGTGGCCGGCATCCAGTCCATTTACAAACGGGCGTGCGAACTCGATGCGTTTGACCTCATTCTCGTTGACGAATGCCACCTCATTCCCGCCGACGGCGAAGGGATGTATCGGCAGTTCCTGTCCGAGACGCGGGTGCTCAACCCGCAGGTCCGCGTCGTTGGTTTCACTGCCACCCCGTTTCGACTGGATGCCGGCCCGATCTGTCGCGATGACCATTTCCTCAATGCCGTCTGTTACGAGGTCGGCGTTCGACAACTGATCGCCGACGGCTTTCTGTCGCCCCTGATCTCGAAGGCCGGGATCGCCAAGACGGATACCAGTCAATTGCATGTCCGTGCTGGTGAATTCGTCGCCAGCGAAGTGGAAGCGGCGATGGATGACGCCGCGCTGGTCGAGGCGGCCTGCGCCGAAATCGCCGAGGTCACGCGCGATCGGCAATCGGTTCTGATCTTCGCCAGCGGCGTGCAACATGGTCGCCATGTTTGCCAAGTACTGGCCGAAAAGCATGGGATTGACTGCGGGTTTGTCTGTGGAGAGACACCGGACTGTGAACGCGACGAGTTGCTGGCCCGTTTCCGAGGCGAACAGCGCGGCCTGTTCCAACACACCCCGATTAAGTACCTCTGCAACGTCAACGTGCTAACGACGGGGTTCGATGCTCCGAACGTGGACTGCGTGGTGCTGCTGCGACCGACGCTCTCCCCCGGTCTGTATTACCAGATGGTGGGACGCGGGTTCCGGCTGCATTCCGGCAAGCCGAATTGCCTCGTGCTCGACTACGGCGGCAACGTGCTGCGGCATGGGCCGGTTGACCAATTGCAAGTCGTTGAGAAACGTGGTGACGGGACCGGCGAGGCCCCCGCCAAGGAATGCCCGGCGTGTCGGGCGCTGATCGCTCCGGCGTATTCGAACTGCCCACTGTGCGGTCACGAATTCCCGCCGCCAGAGCGGAAGAAGTATGAATCTCAGGCATCAAAGGCGGGTGTGCTTTCCGGCGAGGTGACCGACTGCGAATACGAAGTGCGCGATATCACGTTCAGCGTCCATACGAAGAAGGATGCGGATGAGTCGGTACCGAAAACTCTCCGCGTCGATTACCGCCTCGGCCTCGATTACTGGGTCAGCGAATGGATTTGTTTTGAACACACCGGGTGGGCACGGCGCAAAGCCGAGCAATGGTGGAAAGCCCGCTCCCCTGATCCTCCACCTGATACCGCCCAGGAAGCGGCAGACCTGGCCAACTGCGGCGCATTGGCTCACACCGAGGTCGTGACGGTGCGTTCCGTCTCCGGTGAAAAGTTCGAGCGGATCATCAGCTGCAAACTGGGTCCAAAGCCGGAGCCGAGTGTGCTGCACGCTGCGATTGACCTCGACGATGTCCCGTTCTGAGAAAGCCCAACATGAAACGACCAACAGTGAGATGTCCAACAGAGGATACCAAACGACTGCCGGAGTTATGTGCTCTCCTGGGAGTTCAAGTTCCGACGACGATCAAAGAACGCGTACTGCTCTCCGACTTGATCCGAGTGATCTTTGACGTTGATGACGAGACGTGGTGGGCGGATCGCCCGCTGGAATGGGATGTCATGCAACAGATTCGAGCAACTCACGCACAGATTGAAGCGAAAGGCTGAATCTTGGCCAGAGTGTTGATCATCGGCGATACGCATTGTCCCGGAATGCGGACCGGTTACGTCGACTTCCTGAAACGCGTCGCCGACAGCTACTCCGTGACTCGCGTGGTTCATATCGGCGATCTCGTGGACTGGGCTTCGATCTCTTATCACGAGAAAAGCCCGAGTTTGCGGAACGCCACGCTGGAGTACGCCCGCGCCAGGCGGCAGGTTGCATCACTGAATCGAGCGTTCCCCAAGGCCGACTGGCTGATCGGGAACCACGATGCCCTCACCGAACGACAGGCTGTCACCGCCGGACTGCCGCCCGAGCTGCTTCGCGACTATGCCGACATGTGGAACGTGGATTGGGCGATCCATCCCCGGTTCACCAAGCTGCTGATCGATGGCGTGATTTACTCGCATGGTGACAGCGGTCGCGGCGGACAAGACGCCGCGTTCCAGCAGGCCAGAGATAATTTTCGTTCGACTGTCATTGGCCATTTTCACAACCAGGCGGGTGTTCGCTGGTGGGCCAATCCCGAGTTCCGGGTCTTCGGCCTCTCCGCAGGCTGTGGAATTGACGCGAGCCGCATGCAGTTCGAGTACGGCCGCAAGTTCGCTCACAAACCCCTGCTTGGCTGCGGCATCGTCATTGGTGGACGCCAAGCCTACTTCGAACCGTGGCTGCTCCCCAGCCGGTAACCGTTCACACTTCTTTCTTCGAGGACCAACGCATGATGATCACTTTGACTGTTCTGAAACCACAGCGCGTCACCGAACGGCGCACGGCGACGGAACCGCGACCGCTCATGATTTACATCGCGGCCCCGTACTCAGAACCCGATCCCGCCGTGAATACGCATGGTGTGCTCCGGATCGCCGATGCCCTGCTGGAAAACGGATTCACGCCCGTGATTCCGCATCTCAACATTCTGTGGCACCTGTTCTCGCCCAAACCGTATGAAACCTGGCTCGAATATGACCGCGAACTGCTCGCTCGCTGTGACGCCGTGTTGCGGGTGCCGGGATTTTCCATCGGTGCCGGCCGCGAAACGCGATTCGCCCGGAGTTTGAACATTCCAGTCATCCATTCGCAATCTTGTTCGCCGGACGATTGCGTTGAGGCCGTCCACGAATGGCTGATGTCGCCATGAAGTGCGCTCGATGCGGGTGCGACTTTGTATCCGCCGATTCCATCGGGTGCACTTTCGATCTCTGCCAGGGCTGTTGGGAAACCGGGTGCTCGTTGAGTTGGTGGGCACTCGTCACGGTATTGGGCTTGGACAACGAGAGGTCCGTAATGACCGAACGAGATCTGCCACGCATCTTTGTCCCGGATTCTGAGAGCGAGAATCCGAAAGACCGAATTGGCGAAACCAAGCCGCCGCTGCACCTCATCCCCCCTGCGGCCGAGATCCTCGAAGCGGTGGTCATGGGACTCGGCGCTCGCAAGTACGGGCCGTTCAATTGGAGATCGGCCAAGGTTCGGGCAACGGTCTACGTCGCGGCGGCGAAGCGTCACCTGGCTCAGTGGCTCGATGGCGTTGACGACGACATCGAGAGCGGTGTTTCGCACCTGGCCCATGCCCGCGCCTGCTTGGGCATTCTGCTCGACGCCCAGGCGACGGGCAACGTGATCGATGATCGGCCCCCCAAAGGACCGGCATCCGCATTGATTGTCCAGCACACTCAGAATGTTCCACTGGCCCAGGATTCGAGGCAGTAATAGCCGTGGTGACCCAAACGGAGATGAGGTCCACAGTTCCCCTCGAAGCCGCACGCGAATACGTGCGACGCGGCTGGAGCGTTGTGCCCGTACCATTCAAGCAGAAGCGACCGGTCCTCAAGGAATGGGAACAACTTCGGCTGGCCGAGTCCGATCTCGACCAATACTTCGACCAGCCCGCGAACGTGGGTCTGATTCTCGGCGAGCCATCGCACGGTTTGGTCGACGTCGATCTCGACTGTGTCGAAGCCCGAGCCATCGCTGCGAACTACCTGCCGCCAACGCCGGCCAAGACGGGACGGGCCACGGCCACCGATTCGCATTGGTGGTATTACGCCGTCGGTGCGAAGACAGTTCAGCATCGTGATCCCGTCACAAAGCAGATGATTGTCGAGTTGAGGTCGACTGGCGGACAGACGGTCGTGGGCCCGAGCATTCATCCGACCGGTCAACCGTATGATGTTCTGCGTGGTGAACCGGCGGTTGTCCCTGCCGAGATGCTGACTTCGTGCGTTGAAGAGTTGGCCAAGCGGGTGATTGAACTGCGGCATGGCGATCAGCCAACGGCAGCAGTTCGAAATCGGAACCCACAAGCGGTTGATCGACATCGCGTTGATTCCCCGAGCGACATCGAACGCCGCGCCCTGGCGTACCTCGACAAGCTTCCGCCGGCAATCAGTGGCAATGGGGGACATGCGGCCACGTATGCTGCGGCGACGGTCCTCGTTCATGGGTTCGAGATCGATCCCGACCGGGCTTTGTCGCTGCTACTCGATCACTTCAACCCCAGGTGCGAACCACCGTGGTCGGAGAAGGAACTTCGGCACAAAGTCACCAGTGCCGCAACGAAGCCACACAGCCAATCACGCGGTTGGCTACTCAATGAACAACGCGAACCCTCGCCTGATTCCGTCGTTGATATCTCGGCACTGGTCGGACAGGCCGCTGAAACCACGCTGTCACCGCGAATCGAAGTCATCAACGATGATAGACCAATCGAGCCGTCCACCGCTGATCCCGGTCCGATTCCTGATGACCTACTGCACGTTCCAGGCTTCGTTGATGACGTGACCGAGTTCACATTAGCGACGGCCCCGTATCCGAATCGTCCGTTGGCGTTCGTGGGGGCAATCGCTCTGCTCGGGACGCTCACTGGCCGCAAAGTCCGCGAACCAGGGAACGTTCGCACGAACGTGCAGATTCTGGCGCTGGCGAGTTCCGGCGTCGGGAAGGACTGGCCGCGCAAGGTCAACGCGAGCGTTCTGCTCCATGCTGAGGAAACCCGCAAACTCGCAGGCAAATCGGCGAGCGGCGAAGGGATCGAAGACCGCCTGATCGGTCATCCGATCATTCTCAAACAGGATGACGAGATCGACACGCTATTCGAGAACATGCGGGACAACAAAGAGGCTCGGTATCGCAATCAGTTCGGCATGCTGCTCGAACTGTATGGGGAAGCTGGCGGCTGGCGAGCGATCCGCGATCGCGCTGGCGAGAAATCGGGCCTGATCTATCAGCCGCACCTGGTTCTGTTCGGAACGACAACACCGGGTGAGTTCTACGCATCGCTGTCCGGCAAGATGCTCAACAAAGGGCTGCTCGCTCGACTTATCACCGTCGAAGCGGGCGAGCGTGGTCGTCGTAAACGTGCCGATTGGCGTGATCCGCCAGAGTCGATCATCGCCATCGCCAAACAGTGGTCGACCTTTTGGCCTCCCGGCTGGGGCAACCTCAGCGACGAATCGTGCGGGCAAGCAACGCCGCTCGTCGTTCCCCTCACGGACGATGCGCAACGAGCGCTCGATGCGTTTGCGGATCGCTGCGACGATGCCTACCGCGACTCCGCGAAGAGGGGCAACGAACCCGTCATGGCGATCTGGGCACGCGCCGTCGAAAAAGCCACGCAACTGGCGTTGATCTATGCCTGTTCCAAACACGGCATCACGCCGGTGATCGAGCATCCTGCCGTTACCTGGGCAAGCGGCTTCGTTGAGCACACGATCCGCCGCACGATCCATATGCTCGGACGACATTTCCACGAAAGCGAATTCGAGCAGAAATGTCAGCAAGTCATCGAGACGTTGACCATGTGGCAGCGCGAACATGGCATTGAATGGATGCCCTCTCGCGACATCGCCCGCAAGCATCGCTGGCCTCAGAAAGAACACGATGCAATCCGCGAAACCCTCGCCGTCCAGGAGCGGATCGAGACGGCATTCATGAAGCCTGACGGAGCGGGGCGGCCCAAGCACGTCTGCCGTCTATTCTGTCCCGACACGGAATTCTGTCCAAAAGCGGTGCGCACGGATTGAGGCCGAAAATCGGATTCTGTCCACGGACAGAATCAATTTTGTCCGAAGAATTCGGGACAGAATTCGGGTGACGCAATCAGCGGAAAAACAAGGAGTTAGAGAAGGAGAGAGAGAGAGAAATGAATTCTGTCCATTCTGTCCATGCCCCTTCTCTCTCCCCTCTTTCTGCTCCTGACTTTGTACCGGCGAGTGTGATCAACGGACAGAAGGACAGAATTCAATTCGACGCGATTGCACCCTGGTGACCGACTGGTGCGGTCAGTTCCGACAACGAGCCACATGAGGCCACCACGATCGCCCACGTTTGCGCGTATGGCGTTCGTGTTCGAGCGCCGAACGGTTCGTCCGGTCGTCGTTTGAACGCCACTGAAGCCCAGCGGGTGGCCCACAACGCGATCACGACTTACGTCGAGAGCCGTCATAGGTACTCCCGACGCCATAAGGCTTTGTGACGCCATTGGGAACCGTCGCCGTCTACCACAGACTTTCTTTCCTGTACAGAAAATGTAACTCCCCATGCCCTCGGATGTTGAGACGCTCAACGAACTGGAAGTCGGCGTCACGGAACTGCGGGACTCGCTGGGGTTCACCATCCGCCACGTTGCCCAATCCGGCGTTCCGGTCGTTGTCCGGCGCTACCGACGGACGGACGTGATCCTGGTCCCGCTGACCGAATGGCGGCGGCTCAAGCAGTTGGAAGCCGAGATCGGCGGGCCAGACCCTTTCGAATTCGACGAGGACGAATCTGACGCCGAGTGATCCCTCAGGTTGCCGCCTGAATGCCTTACCCAAAACGACAAAACCGCCACCAACCCGGAGAGCCACACATGCAGATCGAAACCTGGCCTATCGACCGTCCGCAACCGTATGACAAAAACCCTCGACTGAATGACGATGCCGTCGACGTCGTCGCACGCTCGATTCAGGAGTTCGGTTTCCGACAGCCGATTGTGGTCGATGAAGACGGTGTGGTCATCATTGGCCACACGCGGCTCAAGGCCGCCAAGAAGCTCGGGCTGACCGAAGTCCCAGTGCATGTCGCCCGCGGGTTGTCGCCGGAGAAGGTCAAGGCGCTGCGCATCGCGGACAACAAAACCGCCGAACTCGCCGAGTGGAACCTGGAACTGCTGCCGATCGAACTGGCTGAGCTGCAAGGGATGGACTTCGATCTGGGATTGCTCGGGTTCGATCAGGATGAGTTGGCCAAGCTGCTCGATCCCGGTGCCCAGGACGGACTCTGCGATCCCGACGAGATTCCATTGCCACCCGATGAAGCGATCACCAAGCCGGGTGACCTGTGGATTCTCGGTGAGCATCGGCTGCTTTGCGGCGACAGCAGCAAGCCTGCAGACCTCGACCGCTTGCTGGATGGCCAGCCGATTCATCTTTGTAACACCGATCCGCCATACAACGTAAAGGTTGAACCGCGCAGCAACAACGCTATCGCGGCGGGTCTGTCATCGTTCCAGGGGACCACGCATCATCAGTCGATGGACGTGGCTCGACATCCCGAGAAGTCAAAACCCACGCAGAAGAAGTTGCGAGCCAAGGACCGCCCGCTGGCCAACGACTTCGTGTCGGACGAGGAGTTCGACCGGCTACTCGACGCCTGGTTCGGCAACATCGCCCGCGTGCTGGTCCCAGGTCGGGGGTTCTACATCTGGGGCGGGTATGCCAACTGTGCGAACTACCCGCCGTTCCTCAAGAAACACGGGTTGTACTTCTCCCAATCCATCATCTGGGATAAGCAGCATCCCGTCCTCACAAGAAAAGATTTTATGGGCGCTCACGAATGGTGCTTTTATGGATGGAAGGAAGGGGCGGCGCACCAATACCTCGGCCCGAATAACGCGACCGACCTGTGGCACATCAAGAAGGTGAACCCGCAGAGCATGGTCCACCTGACCGAGAAGCCGGTCGAACTGGCCGTGCGGGCGATGCAGTACTCATCCCGGACCGGCGAAAACGTCCTCGATCTCTTCGGCGGCAGTGGCTCAACCCTGATCGCCGCGCAGCAAACCGGTCGGCGGGCGTTCCTGATGGAACTCGATCAATTGTACTGCGACGTGATTGTCCAACGGTACGAACAGTTCACAGGGCAGAAGGCGGAACGCATTGCCGTTGCCAAGATCGCCGCGTGACCGGCCCACCGTTTCGCCCCCGTTGGCCCACGTTGCGAAGGAGGCAGGACGTTGAAGAAACCTACGACCAACGAGAAAACGCCCGCACGTTACGAACGTGGGGCGTCGGGGCGGAACCCCGTGGCGCTAGGCCGGGTTGCGGCGGGCCTGCCATTCCGCCTCGCGGGCCAGCATTTGGTTGTGCCATTTCATCATGTCGATCTCATCCGTGGTCGCGGGGCGGATCGTCCTGATCTCGATCGGTACATCTCGCCCCAGTCGTTCGCGGAGATCGGCGTAGAGGTCATGCAACGCGGCGTGGCCAGCAACGCGGGCGGCCGTTTCGTCAGCGGCATCGACCAGGACGTAGCGGGCCAGCGTGGCGACGTAGAACGTGATCATGGTTGTGCTCCTGGGGTGTGGCTATCGCTGCGAAAAGTAGTCGGACAGTTGCCGGTAGGCATCCGCGACATTGATCGTGAACTCGGCCGTCCATTTCTGAATCTGCTGCTTGGCCTCGCGGTAACTCGCCAGCACGACCGCATCGTGGCCGTTGCCGTCGTCGTCCATCACGCACATCAGGTCGTCGATAATCTCAATCGTATGGGGCATCGTTTATCTCCTGGGGTTCGATCTGGCCCGGCACCGCGCCGGACGTCATCACTACATGAGCCACACCACGGACAAAACATCAAGCGATGTTCTTGGTCCCACGAGAAAACGCCCGCACGTTGGTCGCGTGGGGCGTCGCCGGGAAAGTCCCGGTTCATTCGATTGTCATTCGCCGGGTTGGTAGATCGTTCCGCACCCGGTGCAGTGGACCGATTCGTCGTCGTCCTGCCAGACCAACCGGTCGGCGTTTCGTTCGCCGCAGTTCGGGCAGGCCTCGGTTGTGGCGACGTGGTTTGCCACGGGCGGGTCGAGTTGGTCGGCCACCGCCAGCAGCGTTTCGAGGAGGTCGTTGGCATCGATGCGGTTGGAGCGGCGACCCTCTTCGAGGGCGTTCTCCAGCCGCAAGGCGACCACGCGGAAGGCGTCGGCGATCTTGAATTCGGGGGTTGTCATGTTGGCACCTCAAATCTTGAAGAGTTCGGAGACCGCTTTGGGACCGGGCGTTCCGTCCGCGATCTCGGCGTCGCCCGCTTTCTTTTTGGTGGTCTTCTTGACCGTGCCCTTCGCGGTGGGCTTGGCCGGGGCGCTGGTCCCCGTCCCGAGCGCGAAGTGCCCGCGTTCGGTTTTGGTGAACCGGGCCTCAGCCCCCTTGGTCTGGATCTCGCGCAAAATGGCGGCGTACAGCGTGGCCTGCGGGGTCTTGCCTCCGGGGCTGGTCCAGTACCCCTTCGCGGCCATCGCGTCGATCATCACCTTCGAGGTCAGCGGCTCACCCGCTTCCGCCAGCACCTTCGCCGCCGCGTCGAGGGCGCTCAGCTTGCCGGGATCCTTTTCCTTGACAGTCTTCTTCACCTTTGCGGGCTTGGCGTCGGCCGACGTTTCGACCTTCGTCTTGGCGGCCTGAGCGTCCGCCTTCTTCACCGGTGTCTTCTTCGCGGCCTTGGCCTGGGGCTTCGTCGTGGTCTTCTTCGTTGACATGGTTCGTCTCCTTAGGAAACAGGGGTCCAGAAACAAAATCAGCCGACCACATGGTCGGCTGGTTACTCACCACGCAGGATTCTGCGTCGGGCGTCGCGGGCTTTGTCCAAGGCCCGCGACGCCAATTCGATGGCGAACACCAAGGCGTCCGCCGCCTCGGCGTCTTCGCATTCGATGGCCAATAGGTCGTTGATCTGCTTTCGCAATTTCATCTGCAGGGCGTGCAGCGTCCGCAAGGCGGCACAGTTCAGGTCTCGGGGCTGTTCGTCGTGGTTGGCGTTCATCATCCGTCCTTTCGTTGTTCGAATCGTCGTGGCGACATGACATCAGTTACCTCAGGTGCGAAACGACATCCACTCCGTTCCGCAGCAATTTCTCCAGAATTCAGCAGGTTTCTCGCATGGCAGACGATGGCCGGATCAACCCCCTGGCACTGGCGATTCCCGACGCAGCAAAGCTGTTGTCGAAGGCGGGTGGGCGTGTGATCCGGCCCGACCAGATCGAGGCGGATCTCGCAGCCGGTGCGCCGGCAAACGGAGACGGGACGATCAACCTCGTGAACTATGCCGCCTGGTTGGCGCAGGAGCGTGACCGTGGCAATTGACCCCCGACAGCTCAAGCCCAGTGAACTGGTCCGGCTCCTGAACTCAACGCCGTTGGGCGAGGTGACGAGCGAGCGGCAGTTGTACCGCGACCGCCAGCGGGCCGGGTTTCGCATTGGCGATGGCAAGCACATTGACCTGGTGCGATACGCCGCGTGGCTAGCGTGGGAGCGGCACAACCCGAAGCCCACTCAGCCGACGGAATCGTATGAGCAGCACAAGGACCGGGCCGCACGGCGCAGCGCCGACCTCTCTGCGTCTGGTCGTGACATCGGCACTCTGCCGGTGATCGCTGATCCGCAACGACGGACCAAGGCCGCCACCAACTTCCAATACTTCTGCGAAGCGTACTTCCCGCAGTCGTTTCACCTGGCATGGTCGCCGGACCATTTGAAGGTGCTGCGAAAGATCGAGCAGGCTGTGCTGCAGGGCGGGTTGTTCGCGATGGCCATGCCACGCGGCAGCGGCAAGACGACGATCTGCGAATGCGTCTGTATTTGGGCGGTGCTGAATGGCCATCGCGAGTTCGTGTGTTTGATCGGTTCGGATGAGGGGCATGCGATGGACATGCTTGAATCGATCAAGACGGAACTCGACGCCAACGAACTGCTGCTGGCCGACTATCCCGAGGTCTGCCAGCCGATCCAATCGCTGGATGGAATTGCCAACCGTTGCAACGGTCAGTTGTATCTCGGCGAGCGAACCCACATCGGTTGGACCGCCAAATATGTCGTGCTGCCGACGCTGCAACCCAAGGGATGGACTGCTGATGAATCGTTCCAGCCACTTGTGAGACCGGATGGTCGAGCGCTGGCCAGCGGGGCGATCATCAAGGTCGCGGGGATCACGGGTCGCATTCGCGGGATGAAGTTCAAACGGCCGGATGGCAAGAGCGTTCGCCCCTCTCTGGTCGTTCTCGACGATCCACAGACCGACGAATCAGCGCGTTCCATCTCGCAGTGCCAGCAACGGGAAAGCATTCTTGCCGGGGCAGTGCTTGGTTTGGCCGGTCCCGGACAAAAGATCTCCGGGATCATGCCCTGTACGGTGATCCGTCCCGGCGACATGGCTGATCGAATTCTGAATCGGGATCATCACCCCTCGTGGCAAGGGGAACGAACCAAGATGGTCTATTCGTTTCCCACCGACATCAAACTGTGGGATCGCTACGCCGAGATTCGAGCCGAAGGACTGCGAAACGAAGATGGCGGCCGGGCGGCGACCGAGTTCTATCGCCAGCGCCAGGACGCGATGGATGCCGGTGCGAAGATTGCCTGGCCGGTGCGATTCAACCATGACGAACTGTCCGCCATCCAGCATGCGATGAATCTCAAGCTGCAGGACGAAGCGGCGTTCTGGGCGGAATACCAGAACGAACCGCTGCCCGAGGTGCAGGCCGACGAAAACGAACTGACCGCCGACCAGATCGCCGCCAAGTTGAATGGGTTGCCGAAGGGACGGATACCACTCGGTTGCCAGCATCTGACGATGTTCATTGACGTGCAGCAGAAGTTGTTGTTCTACGTCGTATGTGCCTGGGCCGAAGAATTCAGCGGCGCGATCCTGGAGTACGGCGCGTGGCCCGATCCGCAACAGGCGTATTTCTCGCTCCGGGATGCGACCAGGTCGCTGTCTTCGGTCACACCAGGAACTGGCCTCGAAGGAGCCATCTATGCGGGGTTGCAGGCTCTCACCGAACGCCAACTGGCCCGCGAATGGCAGCGTGAAGACGGCGCGTCCCTCCGCATCGAACGTTGCCTAATCGACGCGAACTGGGGAACATCAACCGACGTGGTCTATCAATTCTGCCGCCAGTCTCCGCACGCGGCGCTGTTGCTCCCCAGCCACGGGCGGTTCGTCGGAGCGTCGAGCCTGCCGTTCGCCGACTACAAGCGGCGGCCCGGAGATCGGGTGGGCCTCAACTGGCGGATTCCCAGCGTCATGGGAAAACGTGCCGTCCGCCACGTCTCGTTCGACACGAACTTCTGGAAGTCCTTTGTGTTCACGCGACTGGCGGTGGCGATGGCCGACAAGGGATCGCTCGCACTCTTTGGTCAGAAGCCAGAACCGCACCGGCTCTTCGCCGAACACCTAACAGCTGAGTACCGCGTTCGGACCGAAGGGCGCGGTCGGACGGTCGACGAATGGAAGCCCCGTCCCGGCCAGCCCGACAACCATTGGCTGGACGGATTGGTCGGTTGTGCTGTCGGCGCATCGATCCTGGGAGTGACTCTGATGGCGGATGAAACGGGAGCCAACGGCGCAAGGTCGGGTCGGATCAAACTCTCCGAGTTGCGACGTCGCCGGTGACCACACTATTTCCAAAAACGTGTTCAGATTTGGAACCATTTTTCGTTTTCGTCACGTAAGTATATTTATAGAGGGACTTCATTTCACACTGGAAAATCGGCCTCACTGACATGCCGGACCAGCCGCTCGACCAGTCGATTCGCGAGAACGCGCAGGGGCCTGCTGAGGCTCATGGCGACTCGGGTGGTATGAAGCAGCACCCCCTGAAGGACCAGATCGAGGTGGATCGCTTTCTCGCCTCGAAGCAGGCCGTGAAGTCGAAATCACGCGGCGTGCGGTTCACCAAGATTGCTCCGCCAGGCGCTGCCTAGCGCCGGCGTCTTCTACATTCGCGGATTTTTGCTTCCGCGACTCTCACTCCAAACGGAGGCACGGTCCCTTGCTGGGCTGGCTGCGTCAACTATTGCCGTCGCGTTCGCCTGCTCGATCATCGGCAGTGGGCAAGACTCTGCGATTGATCCACGCCCGTTACGACGCGGCGGTAACAAATAATGAGAATCGACGGCACTGGGCCAACGCCGACAACCTGTCGGCCAACGCCGCCAACAGTCCCCTGGTGCGCCGGCTGTTACGGAACCGCGCTCGTTACGAAGTGGCGAACAACAGTTATGCGCGGGGCATCGTCCTGACGCTGGCGAACGATGTGATTGGTACTGGTCCGCGATTGCAGATGCTGACCGAGGATGCCGAGGCAAACCGGCTCATCGAACGGGAATGGATGGCCTGGTCGCGTGCCATCGGGTTGCCCGAAAGGCTACGGACGATGCGGATGGCCCGTGCCTCCGATGGCGAAGGATTTTCGGTCCTGACGAGTAACCCAAGCTTGCCCACTCCGGTGCAGCTTGACCTGCGGCTCATCGAAGCGGACCAGGTCGCAACGCCAATCTTGCAATTCGATCTGGCCAACGCTGTCGATGGCGTCG
>JAKFUF010000025.1 GCA_021732845.1 Planctomycetaceae bacterium
CCACAAACTCGCACTTCAACCCTGTCCCAGGTAAGACCATCAACTGGAGAGCCGGATGCGGGAAATCCGCCAGTCCGGTTCGGAGGGAGGGGGGAGCCGAAACCAATCGGCCCTCCCTACCCCTATCCGCCACACCGATCGACAAATGGAAGAAACCGGTTTGCCCCGGCGTAACACCGGACGGCTACCGCTCAAATGAAAGCGGCAGGGCGCGAGCCCTCCGGTGAGCCACGGGTCGATCAGCGTAACACCGGACGGCTTGCGCCGTACCGCTCAAATGAAAGCGGCAGGGCGCGAGCCCTCCGGTGAGCCACGGGTCGATCCTCATTCACTGGACGGCTTCCGTGCCGCTCCAAAATGTAAGGCGGCACAGGGAATTTGAGCTTCCTGGGACCTGTCCCTCGACTCACGGGATCCGCGATCGGATTGGCGTTTTCAGCCAACAAGAGGCAGCATTTTGAAAATGCTTCATTCGCCATGACTTGTACAGACTGACCTGATGCGGGTTATTCTCCCAGAAAGATTAAGGTTTCGACATTGTGTCTTGAGCAGCCACAGGCAGAGGCCGATGCGTGTAAGAAATTCCATGACCAGAGTCACCGGGCCGACCTTTTCCGGTCGTCAAATTCCCCGCAAAGGTCAGACATTGACATTCTTGGGCAGACGACAAATAATCCAACTTGTTACCCGCCAATACTTCCGGGAGGCAACGGCGGCAGGATGCCACGACGTTGATCCCGCCCCGCCTTACTCCCAACATCCGCCAGATCCTCCCCGGAGCATTTCGTCCACCATAAATCCAGCGGCAGGATTACAATCGAGCTGACACCGTCAAACCCCGCAGCCATCCAACTCGCCGCTGCCTGTAATTTCAGAATCCTTCAGAAAAGTCAAAGTCTCGAACTGTTTGCGATCACGAAAACAAAGTTGCCGGCTTGCCGGTGTGGTGTAGATTTGGGCCGTCTGTGAAAGTCCACTGCCCGGAAATGACCGCCAGTCGCCACGAATTGGCGGACACGACCGGAGCCCAAAATTGGGCGACAAACCGACCGACTTTGCCACCTCTCGGTACAGAGTGTGCTTTGTCCTCCGGTCACTCTCCCGCGAACAACTCGCCGTAAGGACTAAGTCATGAAGATCTGTACACTCCTCGGATTGGGCGTGCTTGGCCTCTGCCTGACGGTCTCACCCGCGCCCGTTTCCGCGCAGGAGTGGGCCGAAAAGATGTTCGAAAAGACCATCATCGACTTTGGTGAGGTGGCTCAGGGCTCCGATGTCCGCACCCGGATCCCTGTCACCAGCACCTTTAAGGAGCCGCTGCGGATCATCGATGCCCGCACAAGCTGTGGCTGCACCTCCGCCAAGGTGGTTCTGCCCACCCGCACTGACGCCAACACCCCGCGCGACGTCCTGCTGACCCACGAAACCGCCTATATCGAAGTCGAATTGAACACCGTCCGTTATTCCGGGATCAAAGAGCCCGTCGTGACGGTGGTGTTCGGTGCCCCGTTCCAAGCCGAAGTTCGCATCAAGGTGAAGGCCAATATCCGCACCGACGTGGTGCTGACTCCTGGCCGGGCTGCCTTCGATTCTCTGGGTCTGGGTGCGGGCGGGGAGCGGAAGGTTTCGCTCTCTTATGCCGGCCGCCCCGACTGGAAGGTCACCGAGGTCATCAACAACAACCCGCATCTGAACACGAAGATCGTCGAAACCGCCCGCAACGGCTTTCAAGTCAACTATGACCTGATCGTCACCGTGAAACCCGATGCGCCGTTGGGGGACCTGCGGACGCAGCTCGCCCTGAAAACCAATGACTTTAACAGCCCCAGCATCCCGGTGCTGGTCGAAGGCCGCGTTGAACCGGAATACTCGGTGAGCCCCGAAGTGCTGTCCTTCGGCGAACTGGCACCGGGCGAGAAGAGGACGATGAACGTGATCATCCGCGGTCGCAAGCCGTTCGCCATCGAGAAGGTCGAAAGCGAAAAGTCGCGGGACTTCATCGCCACGATTCCCGGCGACTCGCGCCCGATTCACATTCTGCCGCTGACTGTCACCGCCCCGGCCACGGCTGGTGCCCTGAACGAAGAGTTCACGGTGACTCTGAGCGGGTCACCCGTGCCGGTGCGGCTCAAGGTGAACGCGAAGATCACAACCCCCTCGGCGAGCAAATAGTCGAAGTTTGCTGTCTGAAGGAAAATGATGATGACTCAAGGCCCGGCTTTTTGCCGGGCCTTGTTCTTTGAACGGAGCCCATTGAAAATGGGAAGTTTGCAGTGCTCGATCAGTCGTAGAAGTTGAGCTGAGTGCTTTCTCGCAGCATTGCCTGGTTCGCGGACGGGAATTGGCAGGCACCGATTGAAACTGAGAGGTCGGATTATGGCCGCGACGTGGGAAGAATTTGAAGCTGCTCTGACGGGATTCCTTGAGGTCCAGATCGAACAATTCGCGGTCCGCTATCCGGAAGAGGTTGCGTATGAGTTCCTTGTTCATTGCAACGCGTATTACGGCGGAGTCTTTTGCTATTTGAAGACTCGGTTGCAGAACTATGGCGAGCCCGGCGTCGTCCGCTACCCCAACTTCCCTGACCACCCGCCACGTGAACCCGAAGGGCTGGACTACACGTTGGGAGATGGTGAGGATGGTTTTGACCTGAACGATGAGATCGAAGAAAATCTCGACAAAGACCCGCGCGTTGATCGCTGGATGGCCGATGAGCGGCAGTCGGCGACCGCTGATGATGATGACCGGATGAAGTTTGTCGAAGAGTTTCTAGAGCGGGCGTGTCGCGTCGCCCTCCGGCTGGAACGGTCTGGAGCATTCAACATCCTGTGCAGGGAACCCAGTTTTGTCCTGTTCGTCCAGGACCACGACGAATCCAACGTCGATTCCTGGAAGCGCCTGTTTCGGGCGCGAATTGAACTCATGCCGCCATGGCAAAATCCAGCCTGGCCGATTGGCGGTCGCCACCCCGATATCGCGAATGTGCTGTTCGCCATGGCTGCGGACCATCACAGTCGCGATGAAGTGCGTAAGGGCAGCTACCTGCTGCGTGAAGCCATCGCCCGACTGCCCGAATTGGACGGGCCACCGACCTTCACCGTGACCGGCTCTGATGTCAAGCTGTCAGTCCCCGAGAACGAAGCCTGGGCTCGAGCTTTTCTCGCGCAAACGACGGAACTACTCTGGACGGACCGGGTATTGGCCATGCAGCTCCTGGAACGGGCCGCTCAACTCGCTCCAAATCTCGCTGAGGTGCATTACACTCGAGCCAACATTCGTTCCGGCCCGATCCCTGCAAAAGAACTGGATCAGTCCGTCGCAGATCTCGACATCGCCATCCAACTGGACCCAAGCCAGGTGGAATTCTACGCTTTGCGCGCCGAACTTCGCGCCCGCCCTTATTATCCATTTTGGGACCAGGCTCTGCTTGACTATACAAAGGCGCATGAACTCGATCCTGACAACCAGAAATGGCTGATGCGAAGGGCGGAGGTGTTGACGGAACTCCGACAGCATGAGGCGGCGATTGCAGATTACTCGCAAGTCTTCAAATTGCGAAATTCTGAGCTGACTTGGTATGTCCGCAACGCCATCGTGGGGCGTGCCACGTGCCTGCAGGAGCTGCATCGCTATCAGGAAGCCATGGACGATTGGAATCGGCTCATAGATTATGAAGAGTCTCCGCGATATTTTCGCGGCCGCGCCGTCTGCCGTCGGGGGATGAACGACGAGGCTGGCGCAACTGCCGATGACGAGAAAGCCGCAATACTGGAGCGACCCAAGGCGAGATAGTCTCGCTGAGAGCACACTCGTTGGTCATTGGCCCTGCCATGAAGTGTGTGCTGGAGCCTGACAACGGTTACAGACCGAACCGCTGACTTCACCCCGTGAGGACTGACGCTTGCCCGCACAATTGCTTGACGGAAAACGGATCGCCGAGGCCCTGCGGTTGGAGACGGCCGCTGAGGTCTCTGCCTGGAGTGCAAAGTCCGGGGTCGTGCCGCATCTGACGGTCGTCCTGGTTGGGGAAGAGGCGGCCAGTGCGGTCTACGTCCGCAACAAGCGGATCGCCTGCGAAAAAGCCGGCATCCGTGGCTCAGTTCTCACCCTGCCGGCCACAGTTCCCCAGACAGAACTTTTGGAACTCATCGCCCGTCTTAATACTGACCCGGATGTTCATGGGATCTTGGTGCAGCTCCCCCTGCCAAAGCATGTCGATCCGCAGGCGATTTTGGACGCCGTCGCGCCGCTGAAGGATGTCGACTGCTTTCATCCAGAGAACGTGGGCCTGCTATCGCAGGGCCGGCCGCGGTTTTTGCCCTGCACTCCCGCCGGGGTGCAGCAGATCCTGATGCGGTCGTCCATTCCGGTGGCGGGCAAGCATGTGGTCGTGGTGGGACGGAGTGAGATCGTGGGGAAGCCACTGGCGCTGATGCTGATGCAAAAACAGCCAGTTGACGGAGCAAATGCCACGGTGACAGTTTGTCACTCACGCACTGAAGGCCTCGCGCAGGTGACCCGCACGGCGGATATTCTGGTGGCGGCGATTGGCCTGCCGGATTTCGTGAAGGCGGAGATGGTGCAGCCTGGCGCGGTCGTGATCGATGTGGGGATTAACCGGGTGGAAAAAGGCCTGGTGGGCGACGTGGACTTCGCGGCGGTGAGCCACGTGGCTGCGGCGATCACCCCGGTTCCCGGCGGAGTGGGGCCGATGACCATTGCCATGCTTCTCCAAAATACCCTGCGCGCCGCACGGGGATTGCACCCGTAGGTGCATCCGGCCGACGTCCGCGGGTGGATCGCTGGCTGCCACACCCCTTTGATGCCGTAAGCAGGGATGGTCCGCAGCGGTGCGACACAAGTTTCCCATGGCAATTCGGCACGGCGGGACGCATGTTTGAACATTTGAAGAAAATGATTCGCGGACCGATGGATGAGGCGAGCGGTGGGGTGCCCGCAGCCAGTGCGGCCGGAGAATCGCCTCCAAAGACAACAGGATTGAGAGACAGCGATGAACAGTTCGCCAAGCTGGTCTCCGGCGTGCGGGACTACGCGGTCCTGCTCTTGGACCGGCAGGGAAGCATCCTGACTTGGAACGCTGGAGCGGAGCGCATCAAGGGTTACCGGGCCGAGGAGATCATCGGCCAGCACTTCTCCCGCTTCTACACCAACGACGCTATTTCGACTGGGTGGCCTGCCCACGAACTCGACGTGGCATCGACAACCGGACGATTCGAGGACGAGGGCTGGCGGGTCCGGCAGGATGGGTCCAAATTCTGGGCCAGCGTGGTCATCACCGCGCTGCGGGATGAGTCCGGCGAGGTTCGGGGCTTTCTCAAGATCACCCGCGACCTCACCGACCGCAGGCAGGCGGAAGAAAAACTTCGTATGAGTGAGGAACGGTTCCGGCTCCTGGTGGATGGCGTGACCGACTATGCCATTTTCATGCTGGACCCGCAGGGCCGCGTGGCCACTTGGAACACCGGAGCTGAACGCCTGAAGGGGTATCAGGCCAGCGAGATTGTAGGCCAGCATTTCTCCCGCTTTTATCCCTCGGAAGCCATTGACCGGAACTGGCCCGCCGAAGTGCTCCAGCGGGCGATGGCGGATGGACGGGTGGAGGACGAGGGCTGGCGGGTCCGACGGGACGGCTCGAAGTTTTGGGCCAGCGTGGTCATCACCGCCCTGCGGGATGAGAGCGGAACCCTGAAGGGCTTTGGCAAGGTGACGCGGGATTTGACCCAGCGGCGCGAGGCCGAAGAGAGTGCCCGCCATCTGGCGCGGGAAGAGGCAGCCCGCAAAGCAGCGGAGGACGCCGCCGAGGAGATCGAACGCCAGCGCGAGCAGTTGCACGTGACCTTGGCGAGCATCGGCGATGCGGTGATCGTGACCGATGAACAGGCCCGCGTCACTTTTCTGAACCCGGTGGCCGTCAGCCTCACGGGGTGGGAAATGCACGAGGCCGCCGGCCAGCCGCTGGACACGGTGGTCCGGATCGTGAATGAACACACCCGGCTGCCTGTCGAAAATCCTGTCGTAACGGTGTTTCGAGAAAAGCGGGTGGTCGAGTTGGCGAACCACACCTCGCTTGTCCGCAGAGATGGCACGGAAACACCCATCGAAGACTCCGCCGCACCGATTTTGGACCGGAACCAATCCCTCGTCGGGGCGGTCATGGTCTTTCGCGACGTGACGGAAGTTCGCCGGGCGAAAGCGGCCAGCCAGTACCTCGCCGCCATCGTGCAGTCGTCCGACGACGCCATCATTAGCCAGACGCTCGACGGTCGGATCGCGAGTTGGAACAAGGGGGCCGAGCGGCTTTACGGCTACGCCGCCGAGGAAATCGTGGGCCAGCCCCTTTCAGCCCTGGTGCCGGCCGATCTGCCCGACGAACTCCCCTTCATGATGGAAAGCATCCGGCGGGGTGAGTGCATCGAACACTTCGAGACGGAACGGGTCCGCAAGGACGGCACCAGGGTGGATGTGTCCCTGACAATCTCCCCGGTCAAGAATGCCGAGGGCGAGATTGTCGGAGCGTCCAAGATCGCCCGTGACATCACGGCCCGCAAAGAGGAGGACCGCCGCAAGAACGAGTTCCTGGCACTGCTCGCCCACGAACTCCGCAATCCTCTGGCACCGCTGCGCAACTGCCTGCAAGTCATGCGGTTGGGGACCAGTGACCCGGCCTCGGTCGAACACGCCCGCAGGCTGATGGAGCGGCAGTTGCAACATCTGGTGCGGCTCGTGGATGACCTGCTCGACCTCAGCCGGATCAGCCGCGGCAAACTTGAGCTTCGCCGCGAACGGATCACGCTGGCGACGGCGGTCGAACACGCGATCGATGTGTGCGGACTGGCCGTGAAAGAGCTGGGACGCGAACTGACCGTGAGGCTGCCGGACGAGCCTCTGTACATTGACGCCGACAAGACGAGGCTGGCGCAGGCGATCTGCAATTTGCTGGGCAACGCCTCCAAATACAGCGATCCCGGTGGACACATCTGGCTGAGAGCCGAACGGCAGGGGCAGGAGGCCATCGTGAGCGTGAAGGATTCCGGGATTGGCATTCCTGCCGACATGTTGCCGAAGATCTTCGACATGTTCGTCCAGGCGGACCGGTCGCTGGAGAAGGCTCAAGGCGGGCTCGGTGTTGGGTTGACCATCGTGAAGCGGCTGGTGGAAATGCATGGCGGCTGCGTCAGCGCGCACAGCGAGGGGCCTGGCCACGGGAGCCAATTCACCATCCGCCTGCCGTTGGCATCACCGCCGACGGACGAGCTGCGGCCACATGACAGTCCCCAGACGACCCAAAATGCCGTTCACCGCCGGATTCTGATCGTGGATGACAACCGCGATGCCGCCACCAGTCTGGCGATGATGCTGAAGCTGATGGGCCACGAGGTCCGCACCGCCCATGACGGAGAAGCTGGACTCGCGGCGGCGGCCGAGCATCGCCCCGACTTGATCCTGCTCGACATCGGGATGCCGAAGCTCAACGGCTATGACACTGCCCGCATCATCCGCGCCGAGCCGTGGGGCCAGGTGATGACGCTCGTCGCTGTGACCGGCTGGGGGCAGGAAGAAGATCGCCGCAAATCCTCGGAAGCCGGTTTCGATTTTCACATGGTCAAACCTGTGGCACCAGAGGAACTGGAGCGAGTGGTGGCGAGCGTTCGCCCTGCCAGGACTTGACCGGCTGGGGTTCGAAAGGTAGGTTGGTGAGAGAAATTGCGGGTGTAACTCAGTGGTAGAGTGCAACCTTCCCAAGGTTGACGTCGAGGGTTCGAATCCCTTCGCCCGCTCTTGTTGAAATTCGTGAGGTTCTGTCGGTCTGGCCTCTATTTGCCGCGACAAAACCAAACTTCCGTCACCGTGTGCCCAAATCTCCCACTGGCACCCTGACTCAACCCCTTTGTCCTCCCGGTGCGCCGGCGAGTTCGACATCGCGGGGGCTCGCAGGCCTTGCCCTGCCGTTCAAACGAATCTCACACCATAAGCCTAAAAAACTGCGTAAGCATTTCTCATATAGTGATTTGCGCTGAAGCATGTCTGATGAAATCACTGTGAGATTTAAGATTTCATGTGTTCGACAAAAGTCCAGTTGCTGGTTTCAACGCAATTTCAAATTTCAGATTTCTAATTTCACAGTAATATACTTTTTCGCAGCATCCACATTGTGGGGCGACAGTTACGTTCGCGCCCTTGAAGCTCAGTCGGCAGTTCGGTGTGGCTGAACCGACTGTGAAATTTGAGATATCTGAGATTTGAAATTGGCTTTTGTCGGACACCTCAGAGCTGAGATTTGCGATTCCACCAAACACATTGAGGGGCAATTCCGACGACGGGGCAAGATTTTCCGAAGTTTCGGAGTATTCCGGTCGATACTCAAAAGGCGGTGATTCCGAGTGTGCGGGATTTACCCAGTATCGTCCGACCGGACACAGACTCCCAGCCCGACTGAGAGTGGTGAAATGCTCCACAACCTGACCCGTTCTTCCAGTTTGATGCTTCTGCTGGCAGGAGTGGCGATTGCGGCAACCGGCACCGGTTGTCAGTCGACAGTGGGAGGGCAGACGCTGCCCTCGGCATACTATCTGCGGGACGACGTCCAATACTTCCCAGCCGGGCCGGAGTTCAAGCTCCAGAAGCAGGTCGAGGCGCTGGAAGAGTACAAGCTGCAGGAACTGCAAAACGCCGAATCCGACGCCCCGTAACCAGCCACGGCTTGGTCCGGCGGGCCAGCCCGCCGGTTGCCATGGTCCGACGCTTCAGGCCCCGCGATTTGCCGGGCGGAACCGTTCTCGTGGAGGCACGCCATGCTCGATGCCTGGAAGCCAAGGTTGCGTCACGTCAGTCCGTGGCTCTTCACCGCCCTGCTGACCAGCCTGGTGCTGGCGGTGACGGCGAACGAATTCTGGCATGGCCTGCCAAGTTCGACGAAAAGACTGAAGCCTGCGAGCCACGGCGGCCCGGTTGGCGAGCCACCACATTCCTTGGAGACGGCGTTGTAAGTTCGCACGATTCAGGCACACCGATCACGGATCTGCTCGGCGATGTCTCGCACCGGATCCGCTCGCGGTGTCCGTGAATCGTGCAGGCGACTTCGTTCGTCCAAGATCATTCGCACAAAAGCGTTTGCTCGTTCGCCAAGACATTGAGACCACGGTCCCAACGTCTTGGCGACGGGGGGGACGACCCCCTCGCAACCGGTGAATGCAGGTGTGGCTTGCCAACCTGCATTCACCGTGTTGCGAAGGGCGAAACATGTCCGGAGCAGAGTACGCTCCTTCGTTCATCCTGCAATTCCCACTCAGTGACAGGAACTTGTGATGGATCCAGTCGCCATGCACGCCCTGGTGGAAGCCTGCCTGACTTGGATTGGCTTCGGAGTGGTCTGTGGTGCGGCAGCCAAGGCCATCATGCCGGGGCGCGATCCCGGTGGAACCGGCGTGACACTGTTCCTTGGAGTCGGCGGAGCCCTCCTGGGTTCCGCGACTTACGGCTGGTTCTCTGGTGATCACATCCGCGACCTGATCTCGGTGACGGGGTTCTTCGTCGCCACGCTGGGCGCGATCATCCTGCTGATCACCCACCGCGTCCTCAGCGGGAGGCTGTTCCGCCCCGACCGGCACTATGTGGAAGAAGTTATTGTGCCAGCCCCGAATTATGCGACCCGTCGCCGCCGCTCGGTGCGGGCCGACGACTGACCGGGGCTCGCTGATGGCAGTCCGGCAAGTGACCGCAGTCGCCATACCCCGCACATCAGGGCAGGGTTCCGCCTGCTTTGTGGGGGACGCAACTGTTTCGCGAAGCCTTCCCACCGCCACCGCCGATAATTGAACGGGGTCTCTTCCTGCGCCGTTCGCGCGATCGCAATCGGTTTGCGCTTCGCCTGCCCCTCCCGAACGACGCCCGCCGGGAGGCAAATTGTGGCTTGGCTGGATGAAATTCTGTCGCGCCTGGTCGAGCACCCGGTCTGTGGCTACCGCCCGGGGAGCACCCCGGCAGCCGAACCGACAACAATCGCGGCGCTGGCCCTAGTAGCCCACGGCCGGATGCCGCCCGTTGACAAGGCACTCGACTGGCTTGTCCCTCAGCAGTCGGTCATTGGTTCGGTTGGCGTTTACGAGCGGGATTCCACGCCCGGCTGGGCAACCAGCTTCGCCGTTCTGCTGTGGACCCGCACCAACACCCGCGGCCGCCACCAAGCGCGGATTGATCATGGGGTGACGTGGCTGCTGGGCTCCCGCGGCACAACCATGGAAGAAGAGAGCAAAGACCTCGGTCACAACCCGCGGCTTGTCGGCTGGCCGTGGGCCTCGGGCACCCACTCGTGGCTCGAACCCACCGCCTATGCCCTATTGGCGCTCAAGGCGGCGGGCTTGTCCGATCATCCGCGTGCCCGCGAAGCCGTAAAACTGCTGCTCGACCGCCAGTTGCCCGCCGGCGGATTCAACTACGGCAACACCATCGTGCTGGGACAGGAATTGAAGCCACACGTCCAACCCACAGGTGTCGCCCTGGTTGCACTGGCGGACGAAGCTGGCATTCGCGATCGGGTGGGCAGGTCGCTGGACTATCTGCGAGCGGAAGTCAATGTCGGCACAACCTCCTCATCCCTGGCATGGGCTCTGTTGGGCCTGGGAGGCTACGGTGCCCTTCCTTCTGGCCATAAGTCGTGGCTTGAGGCGGCGACAAATCGGACTTTGGCGCACGATGCTTCGCCTTACAAGCTGGGACTGCTGGCCCTGGCCGACCGGGCTGGTGACCAGCCGCTGCTCAAGAGAAATGCCCCAGCGGCGAACTGACTTTTCCGTGCGTGGATGAAGCTTCAAGGAATCTGAAATGTCCATCGCCGACAGTCCCGAACTTGTGACAACGACGCCTTCCAAGGCGGGCGGAATTGACCGCCGGACGTTGATGATCAGCGGTCTGACGGCAGCCGGACTGCTCGGCGCCTCAACCGTCCGGCAGATGCTGCGCCGCCGCGCCGCGGTCTTCATCGCCAAGGGGCAGAAGTACAATGAGCACCTGGTGACGACGATTCGCGACGGGCTGGTCGCGAGTGGTTTGGTCCCCAAGGCGGTCGCCGGCAAGAAGGTGCTTCTGAAGCCGAACCTGGTGGAGCCCAGCCGGGCCGTGCCGCATATGACCACCCATCCGGCGATGATCGTCGCCGCCGCCGAAGTGTTCCGTGGCTGGGGCGCGCATGTGACCGTGGGCGAAGGGCCAGGCCATGTCCGCGACACGGACATGGCATTGGCGGAATCGGGCGTGGGGGCTGCATTGGATGCCGCCAAATTGCCATTCGCCGACCTGAATTATGATGAAGTCGTCTGGACCGCCAACCGTGGCCAGGCCTGCCAGCTTCAAGGGTTCTTCTTTCCCAAAACAGTGGTTGAAGCCGACATCCTGGTCTCGCTGCCGAAGATGAAAACCCATCACTGGGTGGGGGTGACCGCCTCCATGAAAAACCTGTACGGCACCATTCCGGGAATCAAATACGGCTGGCCCAAAAACGTCCTGCACCACAACGGCATTCCGGAGACGGTGTTTGACATCAATGCCTCGCTGCCGAAAACCATCGCCATTGTTGATGGCATCGACTGCATGGAGGGCGACGGCCCCATCATGGGCACCCTCAAGCACATGGGCCTGGTCCTCGTCGGAGTGAACCCACCCGCAGTCGACGCCACTGTCTGCCGCCTGATGCAGCTCGACCCGGCCCACGTGCCCTACCTGCGGCTCGCCGCCGACAAGCTCGGTCCGATCGAAGACGGCCTGATCGAACAGCGCGGCGAGGCCTGGCGGCCCCTGGCTTCGCCCTTTCAGATCCTCGACAAGCCACACCTCAACAAACTGAGGCCGAATGGCGCGCTGGTGTCGTAGCGCGGGCACCTGCGCAGAGATGCCATATGTTTAACCATAGAGACATCTCTAATAATTTATAATTTCAAATTTGACGTGTCCGACAAAAGCCAATTTCAAATCTCAAATTTCAAATTTCACAGTCTGTACAGCCACGCCGAACTGTCGACTGAGCTTCAAGGGTGCGAACGTAACTGTTGCCCCGCAGTGTGGATGCCGCGAAAAAGCATTTTACTGTGAAATTTTAAATCTGAAATTTGAAATTCCACCGAACCAAAAGCGGCGGTTCGTCCGACGCAGCGGCTGTGGTATTTGAAGTCATTGTCAAGCGGTATTTCAGGACTGCAGTTCGCGCAGGAGCCACGCGCGGGCATAGGCCCAGTCGCGTTCGGCGGTCGCCAGTGAAATCTGCAGCACTTCCGCGGCATCCGGGGCCGTGAGGCCGGCGAAGTAGCGGAGCTTCACCAGTTCTGCCTGGCGGGGATGCGTGGCTTCCAGCCGCGACAGGGCTTCGTCCAAGGCCACGAGATCCTGTCCTCTGGCCGGTGCGGCGATCAGGTCGAGTTCCAGATCCTTTCGCTCAAATTGTCCGCCGTGCTTTTCGGCCTGTTTGCGGCGGAACTGCTCGATCATGATCCTCCGCATCGCTTCGGCGGCGGCGCCCAGGAAGCGGCACCGGTCTTCCCAGAGTTCGGCCGCTTCGCCGTTGTTGAGTCTGAGCCACGCTTCGTGGACGAGCGCTGTTGCCTGCAGTGTCTGGCCGGGGGATTCGTGCCGCAGCCGCGCCGCCGCCAATTGCCGCAGTTCGTTGTACACAAGTGGCAGCAACTCGGCCGAGGCTGCCTCATCGCCGCCCTGCATCCGCCGCAGAATGCGCGTCACTTCGGTCTTGGGTGGAGGTGCCATGTCGATCTGACGGAGTTGGCGACGGCTTGATCAGGAAGCTGTGTGTTGGCGCATGAGCACATCTTACTGGGAAACTCGTTGTGGAGCAGGCAAAAAAACCGACGTGGCATGCTTGCCACAATGGATTCGAGCTTTTGCACAACGCCGGACAAAGCGCGCGCACCGTTGTGCAAAGACCCATTCACCACCGAGTTCACCGTGGTGGCTTCCGGGCCTCTGCACGACACGGGTGGGGGGGTGTCGTGGAGGAGTTTACACCCGAGCAGCAGGCCCAGCGGGAGCAGATTCTGGACCACAAATGGCGGCGGGGGGCACAGCGGGAATCGTATCATGCGAGCCAGCAACTGCTAGAGGGTGGCTCACCGGTGAACCGGTGAACCAGTCCCGCGATGCCGGCTACCTGTCGCCAACGGCGAAGAAGCAACTCGAACGGGTCGGACGTAAGCCCGAGCGCCCACCTGATCCCCTCCCCGGCGACGCCTACCGCCGCCGCTTCGCCGCAGACGACCCAGAGCAGTTGGACCAGGCGGACCTCAGCGCCCACCGTCATGTTGATCTCGGAAACGAGGAGTCAACGGATGACCGTGAACGGCTTTGAAATGCTGGAGCCAGCCACGGGTTGGGGAATGGAAGTTGACGGACAGCGAATCGCGCCCACTGTCCAACCGTGTCCACCGTCAAACCGCGCAACGGATCACTTGCCCTGGAGATGGTCGGCGATGAGGGCGAGGACGGCGTCGTTGCAGGCGGTGGGATTGGCCTGATTGCAGGCGACGAGGATGGCGAATCCTTTCTGGGGGGAGAGCCACGCGACGGCGTACCACATGGTGTTGCTGCCGGCGTGAGTGAGTGCGGAGCCGCCGGCCCAGGGCTGCCCGTCGGCGATGATCCAGCCCATGGCGTATTTGGGTTCACCGGGGGCGGACGGGGCAGGTGTGTGCAGCTTTGCGAGCGTCTCGGGTGTGACCAGTTTGGTTTTTGCAGCCGGGAGATTGGCGGCGATGAACTTGGCCCAGTCGCCGACGGAGCAGTGGACGATACCGGCGGGGCCGATGGCGGCGGGATTGTCAGCTTCGGGACCGGGCTCGACGGGAGTGCCGCCGGCCTTGTGTCCGCGAGGCTGGTCGTTTTTCGTGCGTGAACCGGGCGGGCCAAATCCAGCGGTGGTCATGCCCAACGGGCGGAAGATCTTTTCACGGGTGAGGTCTTCCCAGGCTTTGCCGGTGACCTTTTCGGCCATGTGGCCGGCCATCGCGAAGCCGGCGTTGGAGTAGATGAATTTCGTGCCGGGAGTCGCTTCCGGTGGCTTCGACGTGACGCCCTCCAGCAGCAGCCGGCGGGCGCTGGTGGGTGTCCCCTTGTGCTGCCAAAGTTTTCCCCAAAATGGATCCTTTTCCAGCTCGCCGGGTGCGCCGCCGCGGTTGGTCAGGAGTTGTTCGAGAGTGACGCCCTGGTACTGCGGGTGCATGGATCGCTTGAGTTCGGGGAACGTCTCACCGAGCGACTGACCCCATTTCAGTTTTCCCTCATCAACGAGGACGCCGCAGAGCATGGCGGTGATCGCCTTCGTGTCGGAACCGATGTGGAACTGGTCGGCGACGGAAACCTTGTCGGGCTTGCCGCGTGTGCGGACACCGGCCGCACCGAGAGCCACGGTCTCGCCGTTGCTGACGACCGCGGCCGCCATTCCAGGGATGTGGTGCTTCTGGATAACGGGGGCAAGAAGCGCGGAGACATCCTTCGCCGGCGGGGGCGCGGCGTGGAGGCCGACGCCGGTGCCCCCCAGCAGTGTGAGAGCAATGACGAGAATGGGTTTCATGTGGGGACTCCGGGTTGGGGATGAAGTGCGTGCGGGCCAGGTCTGCCAACTGCCAAATCAAGCGGCATGCCGGCGAGGCGTCCCGTCGATTTGCATGTGTGTATTAGTACTGTAATGCACTTCCGCGGCGACATCAAGTCTGGGTTGAGTCTGGATTTTCGTTTTTGACTCGTGCCACGAGTTGCCAGCCAAAGTGAATGGCCAGCCGAATGCCCTTTTTGAACGCCAGCGTGGCAGGCCAAGCCCTGCGTCCATAAAATCTGGCTGAAGGGCACGATTCGGTCACGCACCATTGATTGTTCTGGAAGGAGCCGCCATGCCAGTGAGCCACGTCAACCGGAAGGGTCGGAAGTACTTCCTGCACGAAGGGAAGACCTCGACGGGCAAGCCGAAATACTTCTTCTCCCAGGACGACGAGGGGACTCTTGTCGATGAAGTCCCAGCCGGCTACGCGATCTTTGAAAAGCCCGACAGCGGGCAGGTGTACCTGCGTAAAAGCGTGGCTGCCAAAATCTCGGAGGCTGAGCGCCTGTACGTGCAGGACGAATGCCGCCGCCTGGCAGACTCGGAAGGGGTGCTGGTCAGCGTGGAACACGATGCCCTGGTGGTGTACACGGCATCAGAGGCGGAAATCGACAGAACCGTGGAGATGATCAGCAAGTGGGGGGGCATGTTCATCACCTCCCGGCTTGAGGATTATCGCCAGAGTGAACTCCGCGAAGGCCGGTATGACAAGATGCTGCGGTTTACCCCCACCGCCGCGGACCGCCGCCTGTACCGCGTGGAACGGTGGTGCTTCCGGGGCTCCATCGACAACTGGATCTCAATTGGGACGGCGCTGCCCCTGCAGGCGGCACTGGAAACGTACGCGCCGCATCTGCAACGCGAAAGCTTCTTCGAACTGACGCCGTGGTAGTTACGTACGGCTTGACGGGCAGCAGTCCTCCGCCGAGTGGTCTTTAAGGCCGCTGCAAGCGTTCCGGGGTTTTGCCGCAAATTCTTCAGGCGTCAGGATGACTTTCTGGCGCCGAGCGGCGCTTCCCTGCTGCTGGGAAACGCCGCGCACCCAAAAATGACTTGGCAGACTGCTCTCATCACCGCGTTTCCACGGTCACCGCCATGACCACCGGCGCGGTGACGTCGGGGCCTTTCACGAGTTCGATGGATTGGATCGCGTCGGGGCGCTGGGGGATCACGGAGAGCAGGCGGATTTGTTGACCGCGGAGGGCGAAGGCGAATTTGGAGCCGGGGACGTCGACGCGGCGGATGTAGTCGGCGAACTCTTCGCCGTTCTTCAGTGGGTGATCCTCGGTCTTGCCGTCGGCGTAGTGCAGACGAACAATCATCGAGACCGTGCCCTTTTCAGAGGCAGGAAAGCCCCAGCCGCTGATGCCGCTGAGGAAATGGATCGCCTTGGCCGGGCTGTTGCAGGGGAGCGAGACGGTTTTGGGCATCCGCGGTGGGACGTTGCCGAGCGGGCCGTTCAGCAAAATCGCGTTGGCGACGCGCTCGCCCTGCGGATCGACCAGCAGAAACGGAATGCCGTCCACCTGTTTCGGCGTCCAGTCGCTGAAGATCAGCCGCTCCACGTCACCTTCGGGGCCGAAGAACATGCCGCGCGTGGTGACGACGGTGGCGGCCTTGGCCAGGGGGATCGGCAGGTATTGGCCGCGGCGGGTGAGGAATTCCAGCAGGTTGCACAGGTCATCGACGGAGACCTGCTTCTCGAAACCTTCGGGCATCAGCGACTTGGTGGAGGCCAGCAGCTCGTCGATGTCTTCCCGCTGGATCGCCTGCTTTTTTCCTTCGACATCGAACAGTTCGATCGAGGTTTTGCTTTCGGACGCGAGGAGGCCGCTGAGGGTCCGGCCGTCGGTCAGAGCCACGCGGTAGACGCGGTAGTTGCCTTCCACGCTGCGGTTGGGGTCGATGATGTGGGTCAGGAGTTCGGCCTTCGGGTGGACCGCCATTCCGGTCAGGTCGGGGCCGATCTTTGAGCCTTCACCGCTGTGCGTGTGGCACTTGCCGCACTGCTTGGCGAACACGACCTTGCCCGCCACGGCATCCCCGGCGCGCTCGGTCACGGGCTTCAGTTCGTCAAGCACCTTTTGGCGGTCGGCACTGGGCAATCCGCCGCCGCGGGACAGGATGGTTTTGGCCTTGGCGGCGAGGGCTTTGGAGGCGTGAGCCACGAGGGACTGCTTTTGATCGAGGGAGAGTTCGCCCAACTGAATCTGTCCCTTGTCGAGGGCGTCAACGAGGGCTTCCGTCCAGTCCGCCCTTGAGAGCAGCAGTCGAATCGCCACCGGGCGCAGCGCGGGGGTCATGGCTTCCAACCGTTCGACGATGGCCGCACCCGCTGGTGGGGCCTCGCTGCCACCGAGGGTTTCCAGCAGCTTGCGGGCGAACTCCGGCGGTGTTCGCGGAGTGAGCAGTTCCAGCAATTGCCCGGGGATCTCGGTGTCGGCACGGCGGAATTCGATCAGGCTGGCGGCGGCCTGCAGCCGCGCGGCTTCATCGAGCTTGTCGTCCTTGACCTGTGTCAAAAATGTGGTCGCGATTTCTGCGGCGTAGGTTTCAAATTTCTTGCTGCCCCAGCGTGTCGCCAGGGAGAGGAGGGTGCTGCGCGACGCAGGCGGCAACTTTGGAAAGAGTTCAATCAGATACTCTTCAGCCTTGGGATCGAGCGTGAGGGTCTTATTTTTGGGCCAGCCCCGCGCCAGGCCAGCGAGGATCGCCAGTTGATCTGGCTCTTGCGTCAACCTCAGCACCACAGTCAGCAAGTCCTCGGCAGACGGCGTTCCCCGGGCGTAATGTTCGGCGACACGCTCCAGGAGACGCAGTTCGGCCCCGGCCTTCAAGTTGCTGGAGAGACGCAGAACATGCGCATCATGCCGCGCAGCGGCACTCGTGGCGGCATCCAATTGCCATCGGTCCAATTCGGACAAACTGCCAAGCAGAGCGACCGACATTGCATCCGATGCCTTTGTGGCAACTGGCATGTCTGCCATCGCGAGCAGGGCGGCCAGCCGTACTTGAGGATCTGCGTCGCTCAACAGGACGGCCGCGGCGAGCGCATTGGCACCCGCCTGCGTGCGGGGCAGCACCTGCACCGCATTCCGCCGCACCCCCGCCGAAGGATGCTTGAGGGCAGCCATCACGGTCGCGGCTGCCATCTCATTATCGCCGCTCAGCACTCCCAACCCCTGCAAGGTCTGCAGCGCATGAATCGCGCCAACATTGAGTCCAATGCCATCGACAGACGTGTCAGCCACCAGTTCCAGCAACTGTGGCACAACGTCCTTTTCTCCCCGCTCCACCAGCAGCCGCTGCGCCTGCAGCCGCCAGAACATGTTGTCCGACCGCAGCGCCGCCACCAGTTGTTCTGGCGTGGCGTTCTTCAACGTGGCCACCGGCGCGGCGCCGGATTTCTTGGTGGCCGCGCCAGACAACAGCCGGTAGACCCGTCCGTGCTTCTTGTCGCGCAGGTCGGTTTCATAGGCGTTCCCCTTGCCGGTTTTGTAGCCGTTGGGCGTGGGGTTGTGCTGCACGATGAAGTTGTACCAGTCGAGGATCCAGACGTTTCCGTCGGGGCCGACTTCGGCCATGATCGGGGCCGACCATTCGTCGTTGCTCGCCGCCAGGAGCCACGAGTTTTTAGAATGGAAGTCGGAGCCATCGGGTTGAATCACAAACGTGCCCACCGAATGCAGCGTGGGCTCGGTGACGAAGGCGGTGCGGTTCCAGTAGTCCTGGGGATAGTTGCGGGCCGTGTACAGGGCGTGACCCGCGCCGGCGGTGAACTTGCCGTGATGGTCCATCTGCCGCACCTTGTCGGTGACGGCGTAGGCCCGCGACGATTCGGCGATGCCGCCCAGCACGCTGGGTGCCCAGCCACGGACAGACTCGTAGTAGCGGTTGGGGATCGGCAGGTAGACACTGGGGTTGTCGTTGGCCGTCGAGCCAAACATGATCCCCTCTTCGCTTTGCCCGATGCCCCACGAGTTGTTGTTCGTGTTCCGCAGGAACTCCAGCTTGGAGCCGTCGGACTTGAACCGCAGGAACCCCTGCCGGAACGAATGCTTCTCGCCGCCGACGGTCCCCTCGAAGCCGGCATAACCGACGATGCTGTAGATCCAGTTGTCGAGCCCGTACCGCAAGTTGCTCGGGCCGGCGTGGGTGTCGTTGGTGTTCCAGCCGGTGAACAGCACCTGCCGCTCGTCGGCCACGTCATCTCCGTTGGTGTCCTTCAGGAACAGCGTGTCGGGTGCCTGATGCACGATCACGCCGCCGCGGCAGACGAGGAGGCTGGTCGGGATGCTGAGCTTGTCGGCGAACACCGTGAACTTGTCCGCTTTGCCGTCGCCGTCGGTGTCTTCACAAATGCGAATTCGGTCCCGCCCCTCACCCCGTGGCTTCAATTCATTGGGATAATCGAGGCTTTCGGCCACCCACAGCCGACCGCGCTCGTCCCAGTTCATGCACAGCGGCTTCCCCTGCAGGTCGGGGTCGGACGCAAACAGTTCCAGATGAAAGCCGACGGGTGTCACGTAGTGCTTCAGCGACTCTTCCGCCGGCAGCGGCTTCTGCATCTTCTTCAGCGGTTCGGCCAGGGTCCCCCAGCGTTCGCTCGGCGGGTAGAAGGGGATCACCGCATCCAGGTACTCGAACGGCTTGAGATCTATCGCCAGGTGCGTCAGCTCCGGTGCGTCGGCGAAATCGGGCACCACGCTCACATCGCCGCCAACAGCCCAGCGGATTCCGCGCTCCACGAGGTTCAGGAATCCCGGGTTGCTCCAGGTGCGTTCGTCGTGGCCCCAGGCGGTGTAGAACACGCGGCCTTTGCCGTGCGTCCGCACCCACGTCCACGGTTCCTTCGCGCCCTCGGCGATGCGGTATTCCAGCACCGTTCGATTTTTCTCGAAATGCTTCTCGTGAACGTAGGACTCGTCCCAGCTCTCAAAGCTTTTGAACCCCTTCATCAGTGGATGATCCGGCGCGCTGACGGTGGTTCGAAACACACCCGTCCCGTGGCTCTTGAATTGAGCGCCGACCAGTTCGACATACTTCGGAGAATTGCGGAAGCAGAACGACGCGCAGTGCAGGGGAATGAAGCCCCGGCCACTGGCGACATAGTCCAGCAGCGCTGTTTCCTGATCGGCCGAGATCGTGTCGATGTTCGCGTAGACGATCAGCCCGGCGTAAGACTGGAGCGCTTCCGGATTGAGGTCCGCCACCTTGTCGGTGTAGGTGACATCAATCCCGCGCTTTGCCATCGCGGGTCGCAACTGTTTGAACCGCGCCGCCGGAAGGTGATGTCCGGCATCGCCGAGGAACAGAATCTTGAGCGGTTTGTCTTCTGCCTGAACGCTCGTCGCGACGAGGAGGGTGAGAAGCAGGCCGCAAAGCCGGGTAAAAGATGCAGTCTGAAACATGGGAGACTCTGGATGAGGATCGAGTCACTTCGAAGTGCGAGACGAACGGGAGCCGCCGTCATCGCCCTTAATTAGAGCGTGGACGCGCCAAATTCAACACCACCGAAGTCCGGCGCCACGTCGCCATGGACACGCAGAGGCGGATTCGTGGAAAACGGGAGAGCCGAAAACGCCCGGGAGTCGAACGCAACTCGAGCGTTGTGGCTTCATGGTTCCCTGCGGTCGCGATTTTCCCAGGAGCCGGAGAATCGCAGCAGGCGTCCGATTCGCATGCGGATGGCCGGATCGGGCTTCAAATTTGCCGCGAGTTGGAACCACTCTGGCTCCACCCAAGGAAGGCGGTGAGCCTCGGCATAGCGTCTGGCGAGATCACCCCAAAACCGCTCGGGAGGGCTTCGCATCAGCGAGTCCTGCGTCTCGGAATCGAGGGTCACAAAATGCTGCTCCAGCGTGGCTTTCCCCTCCGGTGTATTCGGATCGGGCAGTGCTGCGGCCAGCTCGCCCAGCGTTGTTCGCAGGAGGACCATACACAGTTTTTGATGCTGCCGGCCATCATCGATGGCAAGCTTCGCCCGCAGTGACTCGCCAACAATGGCATTGATCAGAATTGGCGTGGGATCCGGCCCCAGGTTCATTGGCGGCCGCTGCTGATCGCCAGCAAATGCGTGGCGGCAGACGACCATGGTCAGCCGCCAGAGTTTTTCCAGGTCATTCAGTCCCGTGAACTGCCGGCGCAGTCCGTTTGGCAGCTCGTTGACGGCGCGAAGCACATTTTGCCGATCTTCCGGCGAAAGCCGGAACTCGGCCGTGAGGACCGGGCGGGGCCGCAGGGTCGGCTGCTGCCGTTCCGCATGCTTGTCCATCAGCGACTTCACCAGCACGGCCCGCTTCTTGGGCTCCCGCTCGCGGTGCAGTTTGTCGATGTCCGTGGCTGGCAGTGTCCCCAGCCAGTCATAGTACTCGCCAGCAAGGTTCTCCAATGAGCCACGGTTCGCCCGGTCAGCCTGCAGTTCAGCCACGAGCAGACGGATCTCGTCGCGCCGCGCTGGCGGGAGTGCGAGCCACTGGCTGAAGCTGGTCTCCAGCCGCAGCCGTTCCTCCGCGGTCATGTTGGCGATCTTGTTGATCCTGTCCGCACGTTCCTTGGAGTTGCGGGGCAGGGTGGGGATGGGGACGGCGGCGGCCACAAGCATCAGGCATGCCAGCCCCCACCCCAGAGAACCGACGTGGCGCAGTCGCAGGATGGGTCCGACCGATTCACTGCGCAGAGCCATGATCAAACGCCCTTTGTTTGTGCAATTCGCGAAGGAATTCGACCGAGCCGGCCTCCTGCAGTTGGTCGAGCTTCTCGATGATCGGAAGCTCGTCCACAAGCTTGTCAGCCGGGTTGGGAATCTGGGAATTCGTGATCTGGTAGCCAGCCACGCCTGCAATGGTCGCGGCAGTCACCCAGCCAGCCAGAATGCCGCCCCGCCGCACATGTTGAAACCAAGCCTGCTCGCTGAGCGGCGGGGGAGGCGGTTTCACCGCGATCATCGACAACGTCTTTTGCGTGAATTCCGCCGAGACCTTGTGGGTCGGCAGTGCTCCCAACATGTCCCAGGTGCGGGCAAACATGTCGATCTCGTGCCGCGCGACGTTGCTTTCCGCAAGAATCTGCTCAACCTGCTGCGTCTGGACATCATCCAGTTCGCCGTCAAGGTAGGCGATCAGGTCGTCGCGCTGGGTGGAGCTGAGGCGGGAAATCTTGGCCATGATTGGCTGGTGGGGTTCTCGAAAAGACTGATTGCCTAAGTCTGGCGCGGCGGCGTCAACGGCCTGGGATGATACCCGAATGCCGCCAGTGGGTTTGAAGTCCGCGGTGCCGCGCCAGGCGTCCCAAATTCCTACAAATTGATTTAGCGCACCGCCTGGTTCAACGATCCCTGTTTCATGTACGGTTCCAGTTGGGCACGCAGGTTCTCGCGGGCGCGCGACAGCAGCGATTTCACGGCTTCGCCCGACAGTTCCAGCGTCGCGCCAATGTCGGCGTAGCTCATCTCCTCGAATTTGTGCAGCAGGACAGCCAGTTTCTGCCGTTCGTTCAACGTTTGCAGGGCCGCCTGAACCACCGCCCGCGCCTCGGCGTTGTCCAGTTGGCGGGTGGGCATCAAGCCAGATTTGTCGGCGAGCAGTTGCTCCACGGGACGCGGCCCCAGCGGCCCCGATTCGCTCATGTTGAGCGTCACTTCCTTACGTCGGCCCTTGTTGCGCCGCTGGTTGTTCGCCAGGTTGTTGGCAATGTGAAAGAGCCACGTCGAAAACTTCGCGGTGGGCACATAACCCAGCCGAGCACGGTAGATCCGCAGAAACACCTCCTGCGCAACATCCTCGGCCGCCTCCTGGTCATTCAGGAGGTGATGCAGCACGTTGACCAACCGGTCCTGGTAGGCGGTGACCAGTTGGGTGAACGCTTCCTGGTCGCCCTCCTTGACGCGGAGCATGAGCCGCACGTCCGGGTCGCGGAGCGCTGGATCGGCACGATCGGTTGATGATTGGGGCTTTTTGGACAAGGCGGTTTGTGTCAACGGGATGAGAATTAAACCCTGGCCGCCACGAAAGGTGTCGCCGCTTCATGCCGATTATAGTCCATGCGCGAACCCTTGTCGAAACAATGACTCAAAGACCAAACTCCAATGACCCAATCGGCCTGGGGCGGATCTGCGGGCACGACCTTCATTCAAACATCCAGCTCCTTGACGTCGAGGGCGTGCTTCTCGATGAATTCCCGCCGTGGCTCAACATGGTCGCCCATCAGCACGCGGAAAATCTCGTCGGCCGCCGCCGCGTCCTGCATGGTGACCCGCAGCAGCGTGCGCGACTTGGGGTCCATGGTGGTGTCGCCCAGTTCGTCGGCGTTCATTTCGCCCAGCCCCTTGAAGCGGGTGACATTCATCCCCTTCTCTCCGAATTTGCTCAGGGCCGGGAGAAGGCCGCGGAGGCTGGTAAGCCGCGCCACTTCACCGTCTCGTCTAAGGGTGAACGGGTGGACCTGCACACCGTTGTGCATGCCGGCGGGGATCAGGCTGCTGAATTCAAGCCCGTATCCCTGGAGGGTTTGCAGGTTGGTGTTGATCGTCCGGACTTCATGCAGATCGACCACCTGCACGGCCGATTCTGCCGTGTCGCCCGCCGGCGTGCCGTCGGCCTGGTTGGTGCCGTGCGCCGCCGCATCGGCGATCCGCAGTTCCTTGCCCTGCCGCTTCTCTTCTTCAATGAGGAAGGCGTCCAGGGCCGGCTTGTCGGCAAACCAGTGCTGGGTCCGGCCGATGTAGACGCGGTAGCGGGGCAGCCACTTTCGTTCGGTGAGGTGATGGCCATTCAGCACGCGCAGATCGATCCCACGCACCTCCAGAGTCTGCAGTGGCTCTTTCAGATCAGCGACAATTTTGACAATTGTTTTCAGGACCTCGGTCGGAAGGGCCGTGCCATCAGACACCGTGAGCGTCGTCCCCTGCAGTCCGAGGTCGACCAATTGCGTTTCCATCTGGTCGGCGGTCTGCACATACCGCGTGTTCTTTTTCTGCTGCACCCGGTAGAGCGGTGGCTGCGCGATGTAGATGCAGCCCTGTTCAATCAGCGGCCGCATGTGCCGGAACATGAACGTCAACAGCAGCGTGCGGATGTGGCTGCCGTCGACATCGGCATCGGTCATCAGGATGACCTTGCCATAGCGGCGCTTCGCTGCATCCTCCAGCTCGCCGCCGGGGACCACTCCGCAGGCCTTGAAAATCGCCGCGACCTCCTCGTTCTCCAGCACCTTGACCAGCACCGCCTTTTCGACGTTCAGGATCTTCCCGCGGAGGGGCAGGATCGCCTGGAAGTTCGAATTGCGGCCGGTGTCGGCCGAGCCACCGGCGGAGTCACCTTCGACCAGGAACAGCTCGCTGATGTCCAGTTCGTGCGTCCGGCAGTCGCGGAGCTTCTCCGGCAGGCCGCCGGAGGTCAGGCCGGTTTTGCGATGCACCGCCTCGCGGGCCTTGCGGGCCGCTTCGCGGGCTTCAGCGGCGATCTTGGCCTTCTGGCAGATTCGCTTGGCGATCGCGGGATGCTCTTCCATGTACTTCGACAACTGTTCGCCGACGATCGAGTTCACGATTCCTTCGACTTCGCCGTTGCCGAGCTTCGACTTGGTCTGCCCCTCGAACTGCGGGTCGGGAACGTTGACCGTGATGACCGCCGCCAGACCTTCGCGGAAGTCGTCGCCGGTGGGCGTGAAATCCTTGAACAGGTCGGCCTTCTTGCCGTAGTTGTTGATGGTCCGCGTCAGGGCGGAACGGAACCCACTGAGATGCGTGCCGCCTTCGCCGGTGCTGATGTTGTTGGCGAAGCTGCGGACGTTTTCGGAGGGGCCGTCGTTGTACTGCAAAACGATTTCGACTTCGTAGGGATAGGTCTTCTCCCCCGAGGTGTACTGCGTCGTCCCCTTGATCACGATCACGTCGTCAAACAGCTTGGTTTGCGTGCGGTTCATCCATTCGACGAACTCAACAATCCCCTTCTCGTAATAGAACTCTTCGGACTGGGCGGTAAGTTCTTCCGAAAGCTGAATGCGGATGCCCGGGTTGAGGAATGCCAGTTCCTGCAGCCGCGTTTGCAGCGTGGAGAAGTTGTACTTGGTGTCGGGGAAGATTTGCGGGTCGGCTTTGAACGTGATTGATGTGCCATTCTGGCTGCTGGAGCCGAGCTTCTTGAGCGGACTGGTGACCGCCCCGCGGGAGAATTCCATGGTCCAGACATGCTTGTCACGTCGGACTTCGACTTCGAGCCACTCGCTCAGGGCGTTGACCGCCTTGATGCCGACGCCGTGCAGCCCACCCGTGCCACGGCGGTAGCCACCCTCGCGCGAGAACTTGCCCCCGGCATGAATGTTGGTGAGCACCACCTCGACGGCCGACTTGTTGTCATGCTCGGGCATGTTCCCCACGGGAATGCCGCGGCCGTCGTCCGAACAGGTGACGCTGCCATCGGCGTTGAGCCGCACACGAATGAACTTGCCGTAGCCGGCCCCCGCCTCGTCGATGCTGTTGTCGACCACTTCATACACCAGGTGGTGCAGCCCGCGCAGACCAGTGTCGCCAATGTACATGGAGGGCCGCAGCCGGATGCCCTCCAGGCCCTTGAGCATGAGGATTTGGGCGGCGTCGTAGGCGACATCGGCCGTGGCCGCCGGCTCTTTTGCCTTTCCAGTTGTCAATTCATCGGCAACCTTCTCTGTCGATGGTACGATCGCCTCCGCTTTGGCACCCTTCTTCGACGGTCCTTTTTCTGAGCCCTTGTCTGCCATAACGTATTTTCAATTCCGTGCGAAGAGGTTGGGTGATGCGTTTTGGACAATCCGAAGAGCCGACGATGCAGCAGTGCGCGCAAGGCCGGGTACTGGTCAAAAATCGGGTTCAAAAACTCACGAAGACGATTGCCGCAACTGCTTAAGAAACTCGGCATGTTCACTGGATCGCATGCCAAGCTCAAGAGTGTTTGTCAAGCGGCGTCGATCATTGCAAAGCAGGGCTTCAACATTGAGCCACAGCCCGGGAAAGACCTGAGAGCATAGCACTCCATCGACTGCAGTGGCTTCACGAAAAAGTCCATCGTCAAGCATGAACCATCTCACGGCCTGCCGGCGGAGGAGGACGACGAGGTATTCTTTGACTCCGGCCTTTTGATATTCTCTGAATTTAGAATTCAGGTCGATTGATTCCGTGGAATCAGCAATTTCCAAAACAAGCTCCAACGGACCGACCGCGTATCCGTCGGAAGAGAGTGATGACTGTCCGCCTCGGCTTGGAGCGACCAACAAATACGCGTCCGGCTGATACTCACTTGCGCCCAAGATAGCGGTCGTATTGTCGCAGTAGTCGATTTCGGGAATGTCGACCGCATAGCGTCCAAGCCAATACATTAACAGTCCGTGAGCTCCGCCATGACGGGGTTTTTGGGGAGATGACACGACAACAACTCCCTCGATCAGTTCGGCACGAAAATCCGGAGGCATGGAAAGGTAACGGCGATGAAACTCGGCCTGATCCAGACGTTGTCCGTCAGCCAAACGCGGTACGACTGATGCCGCTGGCGGTGGGGGATTAAATTGGTCGATGGACGTGGTCATTTCGAGCTCACGAGAGTTCCTGTCATCTCACATGTCGTACCAAAACCACGATATTTTTTAATCCCTCGGTCGCACGATTCTCTCCAATTCCGCCTGCATCATTTCCCCAAACGACCTGTACCGCGTGGCTCCCGGCGACCAGTTGGCAAAGAACCACGCCTCCCACTCGCCGTTTGCATTCACCACTTTTGGATTCAGCAGATAAATTGCAGAGTCACCGATCTCGCTGATGGCCAGAGTCTCGCGCCAATACTGAGTCCGAAACTTGCAGCAGTTCTGGTCCGGCCCGTAGACGCAGTGTTCCTCGTGCGTCACTTCAATTGGTTCTCCGACCGTCTCCTCGCCTTCGAGCCACGCTTCTATCCAGTCACCGTGCAGCTTGCGAAACCATCCCACCTTGTCTGCCGGAAGCATGTCGTAAATGAACGCGCCGGGGAATTTCCATCCATTGGAAACCAATAAGAACTCCCGGTAGGAGGGAGGCAGCGGCGTTTTCAGTCGCTTCTCCAGCTTCACCAACTCCTTTTCCGTCGCCGGAGGGTAACCCAGCCAACCCGCCTCGATCATCTCCGCCGGAATCATGCTGCGGACCGACTCATTCGCCAGCACCTCGTGGCTCAACTGCTTCAGAAATTCTGGCCAGTCTGTCATGGGTACTCAGACCTCGGCAGTTCGGGGCGACTCTTCAACTCTTGGACAAACTGCGCATGACCCGGTTGAGATAGGCCCTGCCGCAGTGTGGTCTCCACTCCCTCCAGATCATCTTCGAGAAGCGCTTCAATATTGAGCCACAGACCGGGGAAGACTTGCGACTGAAGAACACCATTGACGCTGGCGATCTCTCGAAAGACGCCGGAATCCAGCGAGAACCAGCGAACTGTCTGCCGGCGGAGCAGGATCACCACATATTCCTTGACGCCGGCCTTCTGGTATTCGCGGAACTTGGGATTGAGGTCCGTGGATTCGCTGGAATCGGCCACTTCCACAACCAATTCCGGTGCTCCCACGGTGTAGCCGTCAGTCGACACGGAGGCCTGTCCGCCGAACGCTGGGTCAATCATCAAAAATGCATCCGGTTGCACTTCGCTGTTTGCCAGGATGGCCGTGGCGTTGTCACAGGCCCGCAATCGGGGAGTGTCTCGCCGATACAGGTTGAGCCAATACAGCACCAGACCATGCACGTACCCGTGTCTGTTCTTAAGCGGTGAGGGCAAAACAACCACTCCATCAATCAATTCGGCGCGGAAATTCGGCGGCATCGCCAAATAGCGACGATGAAACTCTGGCTGATCCAGCCGCTGGCCATCGACCAACCTTGGCACTGGATGCGTCGCGGTTGGCTGTGGCGGATTGAACTGGTCGATTGAGGGAGCCATGTGGGTCACCGGGAAGTCAGCGCCATCGACAATCGCCACGGAAATCTGTCCGACAGTTTTCTTAAACTGCGTTGCCAGCCACGCGGTCCCCGCGTGGCTGGCAATATGAACCTCGCCTAGTCCAAGCTCATCGTCACCGTCTTCAACTCCGTGTAATTGTTGAGCGCCGCGGCACCCAACTCCCGGCCGATGCCGCTCATTTTGAAGCCACCGAACGGGGCGGCGGCGTCGAAGACATCGTAGCAGTTGACCCACACGGTGCCCGCCCGCACGGACTTCGCGATCCGGTGGGCCTTGCCCACATCCCGCGTCCAGACAGCGGCGGCCAGACCGAAAATCGTTTTGTTGGCCCGTGTCACCACTTCATCGAAATCTTTGAACGGCAGCACGCTCATCACCGGGCCAAAGATTTCGTCGGTGGCGATCGGCATGTCATCGGTCACGCGGTCGAAGACGGTTGGTTCGATGAAGAACCCCTTGTCGCCGATCCGCTTGCCGCCGGTCACGCACTTCGCCCCGGCTTCATTTCCCTTGCCGATGTAGCTCAGAATCTTGTCGAACTGCGCCTTGTCGACCTGAGGGCCCTGGGTGGTACTCGGGTCGAAGGGGTTACCCACCTTCCGTTGCTTCGCCCGGGCGATCAGCTTCTCCACGAATTTTTCGTGAATCGACTGTTCGACGAACACCCGGCTGCCAGCACAGCAGCACTGGCCCTGGTTGAAGAACAGGCCGAACTCGGTGCCAGCCACGGCGGCGTCGAGATCACAGTCGGCGAAGATGATGTTCGGGCTCTTGCCGCCCAGTTCAAACGTCAGCCGCTTCAGGGTTTGAGCCGCGTCCGCCATGATGATCTGGGCCGTCCGGTGTTCGCCGGTGAAGGCGATCTTGTCGACATCCGGATGCTTGACCAGCGCTGCGCCGGCGGTTGGTCCGTAACCCGGAACGACATTGATGACGCCCGGGGGAATCCCGGCTTCCAGCGCCAGTTCGGCGAACCGCAGGCAGGAGAGCGGCGTCTGCTCGGCGGGCTTCATCACAATGGTGCAGCCCGCGGCGAGGGCGGGAGCCCATTTCCAGGCGACCATCAGCAGCGGGAAGTTCCAGGGGATGATTTGCCCAGCCACACCCACCGGCTCGCGCTTCGTGTAACAGAAGTAGTTGCCGCGAATGGGGACGGTTTCGCCGACCAGCTTGTCGGCCCAGCCCGCGTAGTACCGGAGACAGTCGATCGCCAGCGGCAGGTCGGCGGCGCGGGAATCGGCAATCGGCTTGCCGTTGTCGAGCGTCTCCAGCCCGGCAAGTTCTTCGAGATGAGTTTCTGCCAGGTCGGCGAGTTTGTTCAGCAGCCGGCCGCGGTCACGGGCGTCCATCTTCGACCATGGACCAGACTCGAACGCCTTGCGGGCAGCTTTGGCAGCCAGATCGATGTCCGCCGCATCGCCTTCGGCCACATCGGCGATTTTTTCTTCCGTGGCTGGATTGTAGGTGGCAAACGTCTTCCCACTGCGGGAATCGACCCATTCACCGTTGATGAGCAGCTTCGTCCGGCGGACCTTCGGCGCGGAAACGACCTTCTCGGAAGCTTTTTCCAAAGTCGCAGGGGACATGCAGACTCCTTGCAGTAAAAGAGGTTGCGCGACATCCGTTCTAACAGCGTCATTCTATCAGATGCGCGACGTTTCGAGTAGAATCGAACCGTTTCAATCACCGGGAAAACTTCAGGCCGCCACTGCTGAATCTGGAGCCGCCTGGTGATCCTTTTTTAACCACAAAAGGCACGAAGAACACGAAAAAAAGTGGGGCAATTGAAGTCGGACGCGCTGGGGAAAAGTGCGATTCAAATTTCAGATTTCACACTCTGTCATTCCACAACCAACTGTTGGCTTGGTTATCGCTCAGGCAAGATTGCTGTCGCCGAATGGCAGTGTTCTGTGAAAATTGAGATCTGGAAATTGAAATTCCAAAATCGCCACCTGAATCTCTTGACTCGCCGCGCCTCTCCCCGCTTTTCCTTATTCTTTCGTGTTCTTCGTGCCTTTCGTGGTTAAAAAAAGGTTAAAAAAAGAGTCGCTCCCCGGAAAACCTCTGTCCCCTTCGTGGTAAACCACCCTCAAATGCTTCGTTTGTTGACCGCCGGCGAATCGCACGGCAAGACGCTGTTGGCCGTGATTGATGGTTTCCCCGCCGGCCTGAAGGTCGACACGGCCTTTATCGACCGCGAACTGCAACGGCGGCAGGGTGGCTATGGCCGTGGCGGCCGCCAGAAGCTGGAGACGGACACCGTCGACGTGCTCACGGGCGTATGGCAGGGGGTCACGCTGGGAGGACCAGTCACTTTGGGAGTCGTCAACCGCGACTACAAACTGGAACGGCTGAAAGAGGTCGAACGGCCAAGGCCTGGTCACGGAGACCTGACAGGAGCCATTAAATACCTCGGCTCAATTCGTGGGATCCTGGAACGTGCCAGTGCCCGCGAAACCGCTGTCCGCGTTGCCGCCGGTGCCTTGGCTCGGCAACTACTGGCGGAATTTGGCATCCAGGTGTTTGGCTATGTGACGCAGCTCGAACAGATCCCCGCCACGGCCCGCGAAGGCACGCTGGAAGAACTCCGGGCACTTCGCGATGCGAGCCCGATGTACACCCTCGACCCCGAAGCCGACGCCAAAATGGTGGCCCGTGTCGATCAGGCGACGGCTGACGGGGACACCCTCGGCGGCATCGTTGAAGTTCAAGTCTACAACCTGCCATTCGGTCTCGGTTCGCATGCCCAGTGGGATCTCAAGTTGGACGGCCGGATCGCTCAGGCGGTGATGAGTATTCAGGCGATCAAAGGGGTCGAGATCGGCATGGGATTCGAAGCCGCGCGGCGGCCGGGAACCCGCGTGCATGACGAGATCGCCTACGACCCGGAACTGGCCCATCTCCCGAGCCTCGGCTATGTCCGCAAGACGAACAACGCCGGCGGCCTTGAGGCGGGAATGACCAACGGGCAGCCGCTCGTCGTGCGGGCCGCGAAGAAGCCGATCAGCACCTTGCGGAAGCCACTGGCTTCGATCAATCTGGGGACGAAGGAGCCCGAAACTGCCGCCTACGAGCGGAGTGACGTCTGCGCCCTGGCGGCCGCCAGCGTGATTGTCGAGAACGTCGTGGCCTTCACTGTCGCCGAAGCGTTTTTGGAGAAATTTGGCAGCGACAGTCTGACGGAGATTAAAGACCGCCATGCGGGCTTCTTGAAACTGGCCAGGGAGCGATGAAACGCGGCCAGACATTCCGAAACCAAGATTGAGGCAATCCCGGATCATCCGATGTTCCACACGGTCTGACCCCAGACCTGAGCAGTGCGAGCAAAGCGACTCACCGGACGGCTTGCGCCGTTCCGCTAAAATTGTAGCGGAACGGCGCAAGCCCTCCGGTGTTACGCTGGGACAAACCGGTTGTTTCCATTTGTCGATCGGCGTGGCGGGAGGGCTCTGGTCTCCAGAGCCGCGGGCAACTCGCGAGCCCCACGTCGTCCTCACTCGGGCACCACAAAGTTGCCGAGTCACTCCGTGACTCGAACCCGGCCGGAGTAGCTGGGCGACTTTGAGACTCACCGGAGGGCTTGTGCCCTGCCGCTGTCTGTGACTTGCAAGCCGTCGAGGAAGCCACGATGCGAGTCACGGAGTGACTCGACTACTTTGTGTTGCCTCTCGCGGGAGCGAGAGGCGACTTTACGCTGACAAACGCGAAACGACATAGAAATTCTGCCGTTTTTGTGTTTGACTTCGACACGACAGGCTGATAATGTAGTGGATACATGGGTACATTGTGTTTGTCGGGTGAATTATGGAAGTTTTCATTCAGGATTCGGTGGCTCCCAAAGGCCCTCCAGGCGTGGCTCCATCCGGCGAAGGGCGGGCGCGGAAGGAGCGGGCGGATTGCAAGGTGACGGACGAGGGTTTGTACCACGCCATCGTGGCTCATCTCGGCGTGTTGTCCTACGTCGCGATCGCGGTGGGGATCAACCGTTCGGCGCTGTACAAGCGGATCGAGCGTGCGCCGGCACTGCAGGCGGCGCGCGATGGGGCGCGGCGGATGCTGTTGTCGCGGGCGACCTACCACTTGCGCAAGGCACTGCACGCGGGGATTGACTGGGCGGTCCACTACGTCATGTGCCGCGAGGACCAACTTTGGACGCCGTTCAATGAGCCACAACCGCCGACGGAAGCGCAGGCCAACAGGGCTCCGCGCGAGCCGAAGTTGGAGGAGGCGGAAGAGGTTGAGGAACAGCCGGAGCGGGCAGGCAAGTCGCTGCGGCGGCTGATCCGTGCGGTGGAGCGCGGGGAGCCGTGGGCGGTCAAGTACTGTTTGAATCACCTGGACCCGCGCGGCCGGTATGCGAAGAAGTCCCGTGGCCGGAAGGCGGAAGCCACGGTTGGACAGGTTCGGCCCGAGGCACCGCCGGTCGTCATTGACGAGGTCGCGGCTGAACTGGCGAAGGCGGTCTTTGATGCGGAACGCGGCCGTGGGACAGACCAACGCCAAAAGCAAGCTGCGCCGCCTGTCTGTGATTCTGACGCCCCTGCGGCCGAGCCCAAAGCAATCGTCGAGACCGCGCGAGAAAGCGCTTCGCCCGCGCGGGTGTTGATGTCAGAGGCGGCTTGCCAGGAAGAAACGCTGATCTCTTCGGCATGCGTGCACCAGCCTGAGATTTTCGCGCCCACCCTCGAAACAGAATCAGCACCCACTGTTTCAGTGACCGGACAGAATTTGAGCCACGACTTCGCGCCCACCTTGGATGTCGGGTTCACGCGCAACTCCACTTCTCGACTGCCGAAAGCCACACCGCTGCTCACGGCGACCGCACCTGAACCGTTCGCGCCCACCCTTGAATCAGCGCCCACTTTGCACGCCGCACCACTTCCAAACAGCGCGCCCACCAAACCCGCGAAGTGTTCGCCATCGCCGAAGCGCAAGCAACAAAAAGCCCCATCCCGCGACCGCACCCGAAAACGGCGCGTGCGGCCCCTCTCAACGAAAAAACGCAGCCACGTGCGCCGGTCACATTCGACGCCGTAGGATGGCCTTCCGAGGCCGTCCCGATGAACGGTTGATGCTCCCTTCACCATCGATTTGGCTCACCGGGGCTCGCGCCCTGCCACTTGCATTTTAGCGGAACGGCGCAAGCCGTCCGGGGAGCGAGGACCGACCCGCGTGGTTCACCGGAGGGCTCGCGCCCAACCTTTTGAAGGTGCATTGTCGTGAAAAACACCGAGAATTCGGGACTTTAGCGTCTTTCGACGCTGGATCCAGGTGGCCGGACTCTTCAGAAAGCCCGGAGTTTCCCGTTGTTTTCACACCTTCAAAAGGCTGGGCTCGCGCCCAGTCGCTTTTATTTTAGCGGCACGGCGCAAGCCGTCCGGTGAGTGAGGACCGACCCGTGTGGCTCACCGGAGGGCTCGCGCCCTGCCGCTTTTATTTTAGCGGAACGGCGCAAGCCGTCCGGTGAGCGAGGACCGACCCGGAGGGCTCGCGTCCAGTCGCTTTTATTTTAGCGGCACGGCGCAAGCCGTCCGGTGAGCGAGGACCGACCCGTGTGGCTCACCGGAGCGCTCGCGCCCAGCCGCTTTTATTTTAGCGGAACGGCGCAAGCCGTCCGGTGAGTGAGGACCGAGCCACGTGGCTCACCGGAGGGCCCGCGTCGCGCTGCCGACAATCATGAGTGGCTGGCCGTCCGCCGGCGCGGTACTATCGACCGGGATGCGCTCAAGCTGAAGACTGGCGGGGTGGAACTGCAATGCTGCTGATTCCCGGACAATCGTCACGGACATGTGAGGGCTGGTCCCGTCGCGAATGGCTTCGCGTGGGATCGCTGGGCGGACTAAGCCTCGGCCTGCCGCAACTCCTCTCCACCCGTGGCTCAGCCGAAACCGCCCTCCCCGTGGATCGCGGGGCTGGCTTCGGGCGCGCCAAGGCCTGCATTGTCCTGTTCTTATTCGGCGCTCCGGCCCATCAGGATACGTGGGATCTCAAGCCAACCGCACCTGCCGAGGTCCGCGGCGAGTTCGCGCCCATTGCCACGAATGTCTCCGACATCACCATCAGCGAACACCTGCCGTTGTTGTCCAGCCGCGTGGACAAGCTGGCCCAGATCCGCTCGGTGACCCACCCCGACAACACGCACACGGTCGCCATGCACTACATGCTGACCGGCGTGCGCCACGCGCGTCCGGCCACCAATCCGCGCAACGCCGAAGATGACTTTCCCTGTTTTGGCGCGGTGATGAATCTGGTGGATTCACTCCGGGAACCGGCCGCCCGGTGCGCATTGCCCGCCGGAATCAGCCTGAACGCCCCGGCCAATCAGGTTTCGGCCAATAACCATATCTTCCCTGGATTCTTCTCGGGCCTGCTGGGAGGCCGGTTCGACCCGCTGTTCATTGCGGGCCAGCCCGACAAGCCAGGATTCGCGCCCATTGTCGCCACAGACACGGCGGGGCGACTGCATGGCCGCCAGCAACTGCGGGTGGCCCTGGAGGCCGGATCACGGTCTGAGCCTTCGCGTCCGGCTGGCATCCCGACATCGCACCCGCTCGCGATCAATGTCGAGTCGAGCTACGACCGGGCGTTTCAACTGCTCAGCTCGTCCGCCACGGGAAGCGCGTTCGACATTTCCCGCGAGCCTGAGGCCCTGCGGCAGAAGTACGGCATGACCCCCTTCGGCCAAGGGTGCCTGCTGTCGCGGCGACTTGTCGATGCTGGCGTGCCGCTGGTGACAGTCAACTGGCAGCGCGACGACGCCTACTGGGACACGCACGCCGACAATTTCAAGCTGCACAAGAACACGTTGCTTCCCAATTTCGACCGCGGGTTCTCGGCACTGCTGGATGACCTGTCGGACCGCGGCATGCTCGACGACACCCTGGTGGTCGTGCTGGGTGAGTTTGGCAGAACACCCAAGATCAACAAGAATGCTGGACGCGACCACTGGGCGGCGTGCAACACGGTGGTTCTCGCTGGCGGCGGTGTGCCCGGCGGCCAAGTGTACGGAGCTTCGGATCAAATTGCCGCTTATCCGGCCCGGAACGCCGTGCTGCCCGAAGACCTCGCCTCGACGATCTATCATCTGCTTGGCGTTGACCCGGAGTTGCCGCTCAGCACTGTGGACGGCCGCCGTCTCCAACTGTCGCATGGAAGCGTGTTGCACGGAATACTTTGATCCGGGTGCTTCCGTGGCCACTCCTGAACTGTACGGCAGGGCTGGCCAGTTTTTGAAGATGACGAAAGCTAAATCAGCCGGACGCCGTCAGGTTCCGGTTCTGGCCAAGTAGCGGCGATCGAGCAAAATCGGGAACCGGACGCTAACGCGCGCTAAGGACCGGACAAAGAATAAAACACGCTTCAAGATGCTAACCGAAGGCCGGTCTTAGGCAACGAGAAGGGGGAACCACGAATTTTCACGAATAAGACGAATGTCACGAATAACAACGAGCAGGATTCCATCACCCGCGAAGCCATGCCGGTTGATCATTCGTGATATTCGTAAGATTCGTGAAAATTCGTGGTTAATTTATGACCGTACGATTTCCGCACCGTTTTGCCAGGCCTGTCGACTTCACCATCAACTTCATTCGTTGTGCCTGATGGCGTTTGCTGCTGGATAGGGAGACAAATGTCACAGTTATTTTTGCTGCGACCCCAACGCGTTCCGGCTGATTTTTCAAAAGCCGGCCACTCCTGAACTGCACGGTGCGATCGATCAAAAGATGCCGCTCGTCGTGCTATCATCGCGGCACCTGACTTCGAAGGCCCCGGAGAATTTTGATGGACGCCGCTCTCACCGACGCAACCGCTCCCGCCGACTTCGCGAGGGAACTGCCCTCCATCCCGGGCGGGTGGGCGGAGCAGGTCTACCAAGTCGCGGGGCGTCGGATGGTGCTGACGCAACCGGCGGTGCCCGATGCCTTCCTGGACGACCCCGGCGTGCAGGAGGCCAACCGAAAGACGGGATACATGCCCTACTGGGGTTTTTTGTGGCCCACCTCGCTGGAAATGGCGACTGCCATTCTGGAACACCCGTGGACTCCCGGCACGCCGGCGCTGGAACTCGGCGCGGGTGTGGGGCTCACCGGTGTGGCGGCGCTCCTGGCCGGATTGGATGTCACCTTCAGCGATTATGACCCGCAGTCGGTCCAGTTGTGCCTGCACAATGCCCGCCGCAACGGGTTCCCCAACACCCCGGGACTGGTTCTGGATTGGCGCGAGCCTCCGGCCAGCCAATACCCGGTGATCATCGCCTGCGAATTGATCTATGAACTGGGCAACCATGCACCGCTGTTGCAAGTCTTGGAAGCCATGCTGGCGCCCGAAGGGGTGGCGTGGTTTGCCGATCCCGGCCGGCATCAGGCGGAACCGTTCTTGAAGAGCGCTCGTGAGGCGGGCTATTCCATCGCCCATCGGACGCTGCCCCGGTTGCCCTACGCGGGCCGGCCCGAGGGGGTGACCAACCTCTACGTTCTGAAGCGTGCCGAACGACGAGATTGATCGATAAAGACAGTCGGCCAGAGTGCTGGCGTTGGCGACAGGTGTCCGTTACTTTTCACCAACGGTCCCGCCCGAAAACAGAAACACGACATGCGCAACAATCAAGCCACACAACTGCTGTTTGAACTCTCCAAGTCCGGACGCCGGGGGGCGGTCTATCCGGCCTGTGACGTGCCGTCACCGCCGGTCGAATCGTTGATTCCCGCCCGCTTTCTGGCGCAAACACCGTCCGCGCTGCCGGAAATCACCGAGCCGGATGTGATCCGGCATTTCGTCAACCTGTCGACCAAGAACATGTCGGTCGACACGCATTTTTACCCGCTCGGCAGTTGTACGATGAAGTACAACCCCAAGCGGCATGAACGCCTGGCGAGCCTGCATGGCATTGTCGATGTCCATCCCTACCAGCCAGCGGAAGACATCCAGGGGATGCTGGAGCTGCTGTACACAATGCAGCAGATGCTCGGCGAGATTTCTGGGCTGCCGGGGGTTTCGCTTCAGCCCGCTGCCGGAGCCCAGGGAGAACTCGCGGCGCTCCTGGTCGCCTCCGCTTATTTTCGCGACAAGGGCGAAAACCGCACGCGGGTCTTGTTCCCCAACAGTGCCCACGGCACCAACCCCGCCAGCGCGGCGATCGCCGGCTTCGACTGTGTGCAGTTGAAAAGCACGTCAGCCGGCTTTGTCGACCTGGACGAGCTGCGGGCGCATCTGGATGACAAAACGGCGGTGTTCATGGTCACCAACCCGAACACGCTGGGACTGTTCGAGAAGGAGATGGCGACCATCGCCAAGCTGGTGCATGACGTGGGGGCTCTCGTCTACATCGATGGTGCCAACATGAACGCCATCGCCGGGATCACGCGCCCGGGCGACTTTGGCGGCGACATGCAGCATTACAATGTCCACAAGACGTTCACCGGGCCGCATGGAGCCGGCGGACCTGGTTCAGGACCGATCGCCGTCCGTGACTTCCTCGCGCCTTACCTGCCGGGACCGATTGTGACGCAGCAGCCACGGCATGGCTCGCTGGATAAGGCGTGGACCTATCATTTGACCATGCCCGAACGGTCGGTCGGCCGCGTCCGGTCGTTCTTCGGCAATCTCGGGATCATCGTCCGCGGGTACTGCTACCTGCGCACGCTGGGGGCCGAAGGGGTGAAGGCGATGTCCGAGCACGCGGTGCTCAACGCCAACTACCTGCTGGCGAAGCTGAAGGATGTGCTGCCTGTGCCCCAGGGCGACCGGTGCATGCACGAATTCGTGGCTTCCGCCAAGATCCACAAGGAGCGCGGTATTTCGGCGATGGACATCGCCAAGCGTCTTCTAGACTACGGCTTCCACGCCCCCACGGTCTATTTCCCGCTGGTCGTGCCCGAAGCGATGATGATTGAGCCGACCGAGACAGAATCGAAGGAAACACTCGACGCCTTCGCCGATGCCCTCCGCGCGATCCTCAAGGAAGACGCCGAGTTCCTGCATCTGGCCCCGCATACCACCCCCGTCTCCCGCCCCGACGATGTGGCTGCCGCGCGGAACCCGGTGTTGAAGTGGAGGCCACATCCTGCGGAGTGAGCCAGAAGCATTTTCCGTTGCGTGCAAGCCACTGCGAGCCGCGCCGCATCGTTGACAATCCCCATGGGCAAACTACGATAGCGCTACGGGGAAAAACACGCAGCAACTCACTGAATCCTTTCATTTTCGCAGCCCCGGCACGGAGAGCGCCCTCACAATGACCCAGATCGAAAGCGCCCGTCGGGGTGATGTGACCCCTGAAATGGAATTCGTGGCTCGTCGCGAAGACCTCCCCGCAGAGCTGATCCGGGATGAAGTCGCCGCGGGCCGAATGGTGATTCCCGCCAACAAGGTGCATCTGCAGAAGCACCTGGAGCCAATGGCGATCGGCATCGCCTCGAAGTGCAAGATCAACGCCAACATTGGCAACAGCGCCGTCACGAGCGACATCGATTCGGAACTCGAAAAACTGCACACCGCCGTGCATTTTGGGGCCGACACGGTCATGGACCTGTCGACGGGCGGCAACATCGACGTCATCCGTCAGGCGATCATCGACAAGTCGCCCGTGCCGATTGGCACCGTGCCGATTTACCAGGTGATCCAGAACCTCAAGGACTTTCTCGACCTGACGCCGCAGCACATGCTCGACATGGTCGAGCATCAGGCGAAGCAGGGGGTCGACTACATGACCCTTCACGCCGGCGTGCTCCGCGAACACCTCGGCAAGACAATGGGCCGGATCACGGGCATCGTGAGCCGCGGCGGCGCGCTGATGGCGCAGTGGATGATGGCCCATCAGAAGCAGAACCCGCTGTACACGCACTTCGAAGACCTGTGCGACATCATGTACCAATACGACGTGACGTGGAGCCTGGGCGACGGACTGCGTCCCGGCTGCCTGCATGACGCATCCGACGAAGCGCAGTTCGCCGAACTGGAGACGCTGGGCGAATTGACCAAGCGTGCCTGGGCCAAGAACAACCAGGTGATGATTGAAGGTCCGGGGCATGTGCCGATGGACCAGATCCCGATGAACATCGAGAAGCAGATCCGCGTCTGCCACGGTGCCCCGTTCTACGTCTTGGGACCGTTGGTGATCGACATCTCCCCGGGCTACGACCACATCTCCAGCGCCATCGGCGCGGCGATCGCCGGGCAGCATGGGGCGGCGATGCTGTGCTATGTGACACCGAAAGAACACCTCGGTCTGCCCGATGCCGACGATGTCCGCGCCGGTGTGATCGCCTACAAGATTGCCGCCCACGCCGCCGACGTGGCCAGGCACCGCAAGGGGGCACGTGACCGCGACGACGCCCTTTCCAAGGCGCGCTACGAGTTCGACTGGAAGGAACAGTTCCGGCTGTCGCTCGACCCGGAAATGGCCGAGAGCATGCACGATGAAACGCTGCCGCAGGAGACGTTCAAGAGCGCCAAGTTCTGCTCGATGTGCGGGCCGAAGTTCTGCTCGATGCGCGTCAATGAGGACATGCGCAAGGAGTTCGCGGCGAAGCAGGCAACATCCACCGAACCGGCGGTGCTGCAACTGCAGTAGTGCGGCAATCACTGATTTCTTGGGCTGAAAAGCAACAGAGGATGAGACAGGTTTCTGACCGTCTCATCCCCTGTTTTTGCGCGCAACCAATGAATCCCGCCAACGGAACGGCGAAGGGTTAATGCGCAGATCGCGATGCTTCTCGAGAGCCGACTGTAGACAATGAGAAGGGGAACCACGAATTCTCACGAATCAGACGAATGTCACGAATGAAAACCAGACGGATTCCATCAACCGCGATGCACTGCCGGTTGATGGTTCGTGAAATTCGTTAGATTCGTGGTAAAACTTCGGTCCGTACGATTCACACACGGCTTTCCCAAGCCAGCCGACTTGACCAAGAACCTGTCCATTTCCCAAGCACCTGCGTCTTTGCTGAGTGGGGGCGATTGGGCATTAAAATCTCAACCCTGGTTCTGCCCGCCGAACTTCCGCCGATACTGCTCATGCGCCCGCGTGAGTGAATCCAAAAATTGCGGCACATGCGGGGCCGACAGGAACACGCGGCAGGCGACGGCCGAACGCGGGAAGAAGCTGGTGATGAAATCGAAGCAGAACTCAGCCGGGTTGTGAACGACCATCACGGTGTTGGCGTACACGCCGCTGAGCATCTCGTCGGGCAGCTTGAGCTTGTCGTACAGGTCCGAAATGGGTGGGGCCGTACCGCCCGGCGGTGGTGCCGGCAGTTTGGGCAGAGGCCCAAAATTCTGGGTGAACTTGTTGAGATTTTCCGTCAGCGCATTGATGAACAGCGGAACGACAGTGGGAGGCAGGACGACCCGCGCCGCGACGCGGTTGGGCGGCACCAGGCTCATCAAGAAGTCGATCACGAAATCATGCGGACCATTCATCACGATCACGCCCGTGCTGAAAACCCCTTTCCCCACCAATTCGGGAACACGGGCGCTCACCTGGGAATGCTGCAGTTCCTGGTGAAAAATTCCCGGCGGCCCGCCCGCATCCGGGGTGTTTTCGTTCTCCAGGGGGAGGTTCTCTGGGTGGTCGGGCATTGCAGGCAATCGGTAAGTTGATGGGAGGGCGGCGTGTTTGAAGCGGGACTTAAAGGTCTGTCCTGGCGTCAGTGACATCTCAAATTTCAGATTTCAAAACTCGCGGTAAAATGTCTTTTCCGTCCGTCGACTTGCAGGGTGAAGGTTGCCTCTGGTTCCGACCAATCATCCTTGTGTCAGGCGACACATTCACTGCATCGGCTTGGCGGGCGACTCGGGTGGCGATTCGTCATTGGGGGCGGGTGCCGGCTGGCTGGCCTTGGGTTTCTCTTTCGGAGTGTCCGCCTTGACCGTGCCACCCGACGGTTTGTCCGTGGCTTTTGGAGCGGGCAGCGGATTGCCCTTGCCTTTCACCTTGAGTTTGACGCTCATCTTTCCCTTGTTGTCGACCAGGCCAACCCAGTTGTCCTTGCACCGCAGGTACAAGTCGCCATCTGACGGAGCAACGAAGGAGCCGAATGCTCCGAGGTCGAATGGTTTGCCGAGTTCGTAGTCTTTCAGGATCACGCCTTCAAGACGGCCCCCGCCATCCGATTGGCCGTCGGCCCCAACGGGATCGCTGTCCTTGGCCAAGGTCCAGGTACCCGCCGCGCTATATTCGTACTCTTCATCGCCCACGACAGACAGCCGCGAGGGCTGCCAGCCGTGGCCCGCGTCGATGGTCGAGGTCGTCAGTCCGCCGGAGCGGCTGCGTTTGAATTTGGCCTTCCAATCCCAACTGCACAGGTCGACCCGGTATCCGTTTTCGATGTGCTCCAGGAATTGGGCGTATTCAAAGGAGATTTCCTTGGACATGTCGCCATACACCACTTCAAAGCTGACTGGAGCATTTCCCAAGAGCCCCAATCCCAGCGGGCGGAACCGTGCCGCGTAGTTCGGGTTGTTGCACAGCAGGTGGCACAGCGCCCAGCGCCAGGCGTAATTCTGCCACGAGTCGCCGGTGCGGTCGGTGTTGTCGACAATCGCCAAGAGTTCCTTGGGTTCAGACTGCTGCAGGTATTGGATCACCACGTCATGGGCGTTGACGCTGATCTCCCCTTCACGCCAGTATTGACCCATCTCGGCCATGCCCTCGGCATACCAGACCGGCCCCGTGCGTCCGAAGGCATGAATACAATAGGCATGCACGGCTTCGTGCAGGGGTGTGCCCCGGTCAGCCACGGCATACACGGTGGCCTTGGAGGTGAACGAGTTCCCCTGTGACCGGGTGACCCCCAGCGTCACCCCCGCCTGCTCCTCAATGCTTTGCAACCCGCGCTCGTCAATGACACCGGCGGGCCACACTTTGAGATCCTTGACGACATAGCACTCGATGACCCCCACCGATGGCCGGCCCCAGTATTTGGAGATCAGCGTCAGCATCGTTTCCATGCGCTTCAACAGATCATTCGCCTCTTTTGGCGGAAGGTCCGTGTGCATCAGGAAATTCTTGGACGCATAGTCGGCGGGTCCGCTCTGCGGCGCGGCCGATTCCAAGTCCGTCTTGGTTCGCTTCGACTTGGATTCCGTCTTGCCCTTCGGCTGGGCGTGGGCTGGTGCCGCCGGAAGGAACCACAACACAGCCGGCAGCGCAATCAGCAGGACACCGGTGAAGAGGCGGCGCGTGAGGAGGGACATGCTGCTTTCCGGTGCTGCAGTCGATTGGAAGGGGGCGATGGGAGAATTTTAACATACCCTGTGCGCGGTTCACAGGTGTCGAGACTCGCCTCTCGCCAGAGGCCAGAGGCTTGCGGGCGACGCGGAAGAACACGGCATCTGATATCATGGCCCGACCGGTTGTTCCGCGAGTCAGTGCGTCCAGTCAGAATTGCAGGAGCGTGACGATGGTTCAGTGGTTCGGGGCAAAACTCCACACACGCGCCACTGTCACGGCACTTTTAGTGTCCGCGACAACGCTGCTTGGGTCTGCGGTGCTGGCCCAGGAGGCTGTGGCTGAGCCCGAACCCCCGCGAACATTCAATGCTGGTCCAGTGAACCTGACCGAACAGCGGCTGCTGACCAAATACACGTATTCCTACGCGACCGTGGCTGCGGATCTGGACGGCGACGGTGACCTCGACCTGACCAGTTCCGACGCCGAGCCAAACAGCAATCTCTATCTGCTGCTCAATGACGGTGCCGGCCAGTTCAAGCATTCGTTCATCCAAAAGTATGACCAGCAGCCCGATCAGCCAATCCGCCTGGAGCGGCACAATGTCGGTGACATCAACCGCGACGGCAAGCCCGACGTGGTCATCGTCGACAATCTGAAGTGGGACATCCGCTGGTTTGAAAATCCCGGCAAGGCGGCCATCACCAGCGGCTGGAAACTGCACCGCGTTTGTCCGCCGAAGGACATTCCCGGTTCCTATGATGTCGCGCTGTCGGACCTGGACGCGGATGGTGACCTGGACATCGCCGCCTCGAGTTGGAATGGAAATCGCTTCGACTGGTTTGAAAATCTGGGTGCGGGGAACGGCAGCGAGTGGCAACGCCACGAGATTGATTCGCTGGGTGAAACCCGAACGTTTGTCGTGGTCGATTTCAATCGCGACGGCAAGCCGGACCTGTTGGGCAGCGCCCGCGTGGGCAATCAGATTGTCTGGTACGCGAACTCCGGCAAGCCAGCCAGCGAGCCCTGGAAAAAGACGGTCATCGACGATGTCACGACCGCTCCGGTCCATGGCCACCCGGTTGATCTCGACGCCGACGGCGATCTGGACATCGTGATGGCCTTCGGCCTGGTCGCCACGGTCCCCAACGATTCCCCCGCTTCACATCAAGTTGCATGGTACGAGAATGTCGGGAAACCTGGACTGGGTACGGAGTGGAAGAAACGCCTGATCGCTCCCAATTTTCCGCAGGGGTTCGAAGCGGTCGCGGGCGACCTCGACGGCGACGGAGACCTGGATGTCGTGGCGACCGGCTGGAGCACACAGGGCCGCCTGCACTGGTTCGAAAACACCGGCGACCCGAAGGGAACGTGGCCAGCCCACGTCATCAAGAGCGACTGGTCGAAGCCGGTCACGGTGATCCTCGCGGATCTGAATGGCGACAAACGCCTGGACATTGCTGCCTGCGCCGAGCGTGGCTCGAACGAACTTCGCTGGTGGAAGAACAACGGCCCGGCGAAAAAGTGAGTGTGGACTCTAAGGCTGCGATGCGTATGCGCCGCTCTTGATGCGGGCCACCCATGCCGGGTTTGACTGGTACCAGGCAACGGTGTCGCGCAGTCCCGCCTCAAAACTGGTCTGGGCCTGCCAGCCCAGCTCGGTTTCGGCCTTGCGGCAGTCAATCGCATACCGCAGGTCGTGGCCCAGTCGGTCCGTCACGTACCGGATCAATGAGTCTGGCTTTTCCAACAGACGCAGCAGGAGACGCGTGAGTTCCATATTGGTCAACTCGGCACGCCCGCCGAAGTTGTAGACCTCGCCGCATTTCCCCCGTTCTAGCGCGGCGGAGATGCCCCGGCAGTGGTCACTGACATGAATCCAGTCCCGCACATTGGTCCCGGTGCCATAGACGGGCACGGACTCGTTCTGAAGCAGGTTCGTGATGAACAGCGGAATCAGCTTCTCGGGGAACTGATACGGACCGTAATTGTTGGAACAACGCGTAATGATCGCGGGGAACCCGAAAGAATGGTGGTACGCGCGGACCAGCATGTCGGCCGCCGCCTTGCATGCGGAGTAGGGGCTGTTGGGCGCCAGCGGTGTTTCTTCCGTGAAATATCCCGTGGGACCAAGGCTCCCATACACCTCGTCCGTGGAGACCTGGAGATACCGCGACACCTTGGCCCGGCGGCAGGCATCCAACAGCACCTGGGTGCCGACGACATTGGTCTGCACGAACGGTCCCGAATCGGCCAGGCTCCGGTCGACGTGGCTCTCGGCGGCGAAGTTGACAACCACATCAACCCCTGACGCCAGCACCTGTTCCACCGCCGCTGCATTGGCAATGTCGCCCCGCACGAATGTGTAGCGCGGGTCGTGGCACACGGACCGCAGATTGTCAGGGTTCCCCGCGTAGGTCAGCAGATCGTAATTGACGATCGACACGTCGGCGGTGCCCGCCAGTTGCTGGCGGATGAACTCCGACCCGATGAATCCGCATCCGCCCGTCACCAGCATCCGCATCGTTCCGCCCCAGATTCATGCACCCGCCAAGCGATCTCCCCGAGCATTCAGCCTAACCCATGCGCCGGGCCGCTGCAAAAGGAATTTCGAGCTTCACCAATCGCCGTGACGAAACTACCAGGGACCGACTGCCGCGGTCGGCAACCATGGCGTGGTTCGAACGGTCGGAAATTTAACCACGAATCTCACGAATCTCACGAATAAAAGTGGTCGTTCCCAGCCACAAGCGATTTGGGCAAGCGCCGTAATTCGTGTTAGGATCGCGGCAACAATAACATGGTGAAGTTGATTGGAATGGACGCCGATTGAGGGCAGATTCATCAGCCGGCACGCGTTAGCGCGCGTTAGCGTCCGGTTCGTGGCGTTGGCGTCTTCCGATCATCCTCCAACCGGGGGCTAAGGCCCAATGGCACTTACTTTACTTTTGTTTATGATTGGCACGAATCTTGCGCCTTATAATGACTCCTCGATTTGGGAGTCATTTTGGCATGTCGAAAACAATCAACGCTTCTTCGGATCCCGCGCGGGACGCCGAGTTTGACCGTGCGTTTCAGATGCTGCAGGGGCTGGTGGACTGGCAGGAGCTTGACCGGCTGCA
>JAKFUF010000053.1 GCA_021732845.1 Planctomycetaceae bacterium
CACGGCAACCGATCAGTAGGGTGACGATGCGGGAGGGCGACGTTCCTGCTGAGCCACCGTACACTGGCACCCCGTCGTTGAAGCGGAACGGCGTTACGACCGGACAAAGAATGAAGCACGCTTCAAGTTGCTGACCGAAGGCCGGTCGTAGGCAACGAGAAGGGGAACCACGAATTTTCACGAATACGACGAATGTCACGAATGGTAACGAGCAGGATTCCATCGCTCGCGAGGGCATGCCGGTTGACGATTCGTGAACATTCGTGGTTATTTTATGACCGTACGATTCCCGCACGGTCTTGCCAGGACTGTCAACTTCACCACCAACTCTATTCGTAGTCCCTGATGGCCTTCACTGCTGGATCGGGAGTCACTTGTCACAGTTATTGTTGCTGCGATCCTTAGCATCCGGTTCCCGAGCGTGCGCGATCGGCGCTTGTTCGCGAAGGCAGAACCGGGGCCTAACGGCCTCCGGCTGATTGGGTCTTCGCCCCAGGCGAGCGGAGCGACGTCAGTCCCCCCGCGGGAGGGCTGTGGGGCGGTGGTCCTTCAAACAATCAGCCGGAACGCGTTAGCGTCCGGTTCCCGAACGTGTGCGATCGCCGCTTGTTCGCGAAGGCAGAACTTTCAAAAAATCAGCCGGAACGCGTCAGTGTCCGGTTCCCGAGCGTGCGCGATCAGCGCTTGTTCGCGAAGACAGAACCGGGGCCTAACGGCCTCCGGCTGATTGGGTCTTCGCCCCAGGCGTGCGGAGCGACGTCAGTCCCCCCGCGGGAGGGCTGTAGGGGGTGGTCTTTCCAAAAATCAGCCGGAACGCGTTAGCGTCCGGTTCCCGAGCGTGCACGATCGCCGCTTATTCGCGAAGGCAAAACCGGGGCCTAACGGCCTCCGGCTGATTGGGTCTTCGCCCCAGGCGAGCGGAGCGACGTCAGTCCCCCCGCGGGAGGGCTGTGGGGCGGTGGTCTTGCAAAAAATCAGCCGGAACGCGTTAGCGTCCGGTTCCCGAACGTGTGCGATCGGCGCTTGTTCGCGAAGGCAGAACCGGGGCCTAACGGCCTCCGGCTGATTGGGGTCTTCGCCCCAGGCGTGCGGAGCGACGTCAGTCCCCCGACCCACCGCCAACAGTTCGACGCCGCAGGAGGGCTGTGGGGGCTTTCCAAAAATCAGCCGGAACGCGTTAGCGTCCGGTTCCCGAGCGTGCGCGATCGCCGCTTGTTCGCGAAGGCAAAACCGGGGCCTAACGGCCTCCGGCTGATTGGGTCTCCGCCCCAGGCGAGCGGAGCGACGTCAGTCCCCCGACCCACCGCCAACAGTTCGACGCCGCAGGAGGGCTGTGGGGGGGCTTTCCAAAAATCAGCCGGAACGCGTTAGCGCGCGTTAGCGTCCGGTTCCCGAGCGTGCGCGATCGCCGCTTGTTCGCGAAGGCAGAACCGGGGCCTAACGGCCTCCGGCTGATTGGGTCTTCGCTCCAGGCGAGCGGAGCGACGTCAGTCCCCCGACCCACCGCCAACAGTTCGACGCCGCAGGAGGGCTGTGGGGGGGCTTTCCAAAAATCAGCCGGAACGCGTTAGCGCGCGTTAGCGTCCGGTTCCCGACCATGCGCGATCGCCGCTTGTTCGCGAAGGCAAAACCGGGGCCTAACGGCCTCCGGCTGATTGAAATTCGTAAGATTCGTGAACATTCGTGGTGAATTTATGACCGTACGGCCAGCACCAGGGACAGTTGAAGATCAGCAAGCGGGGTCCGTCACTGGCCAGGCGGTGGCTGTACTTCGCGGCCCTGCGTCTGGTTCAGGATCAGTCCATCAAGCCTTGGTTCGAGCAGAAGAAGACCCGCGATCAGAACCGTGGCGGCCGGGCGGTCGTGGCGGTGATGCGGAAGCTGGCTCTGGCTGTGCATGCCGTGGCAGCGAGTGACGTGGAGTTTGACCCCGCCCGGGTGTCTCCCGGCAAACACATCCCTCGAGAAGTCATCGCGGCATGCTTGAAGGAGGGGGGGAAATCGTCAGGGCTGGAAGGCAGAGTCCTTTGACTCTCGGACGAGGGATGCCAAACTGCCAGTGAGGACTCCGAGGACGATGTTGGCGATCTTCCTGAACGCCAGCCGGTTGATGCACCGGATTGACCGCGTGTTCGGCGGAGTTCTCTGCGGAATCCTTACCAACTTGAAGTGGCTCAGCCGTTTGGTGACGCGAAATCCGCTCGATTGACGCCAACATTCGGACGCGTGAGAATTATCCAAGAAACGGAACAGCGATGATCCTCGCGGCAGGCAGAGCTGCCAGTTGTTGTCACTCGGTGGGCGATTGTCAGGGTCCGCAATCAGGGATCGGCGGCCGCCGTGCAGCCTGCGGGGAGTCCGATGAACCGGCTGAAGATCCAGATTTTCCATAAGTCGGCACTCCAGTACGACGATCTTGTCGAAGGCTGTTGCGAGCTGGGGCGGCAGGCCCGGCCTGACGAGCCGGTCTACCAGACCATTCCGATCCCCCCTTCAGCACCGCGCGCGGCGGGGTCAGCCCTCGTCGACTGCCGGCTGGCGATCGCGCGGCTCGATGAAACCGGTGTCTCGCGGCGGCACATCAGCCTCGAGGAACTTCCGGACCGCCGCGTCCGGGTGACCAACATCAGCGAGAACAATGTCATCGTGCTGGCGGACCAGTCGACCCTGCTGGCCCGCGAGTCGATCGAACTGCCCGTGCCCGTGATCCTGCTGCTGAAGGACAAGCAGATTCAGGTCGATCTGTCCGAGCCGGAGGGGTTTCAAGAACTCCGCCGACTGAACACCCAGACGATGGTGCCGGGTGAACTGAGCATCTTCAACACCCGGCCTCTGGCCGCCACGGCTCAGGCCAAGTCGTTGCTGGAGATGATGCCCGAACATGGTGTGAATTCACTGGTCGACTGGCTGCAGTCGGTCACCGCCGTGCTGCAGGCCGCCACGGGCTCACATGACTTCTTCGACCGGGCCGCGGCGGCGATCGTCCAGCTCGTGGGCTTGGAGACCGGCGTGGTCGTCCTGTACGAAAACGGCGAGTGGCGGCCCAAATCCATCAGCAGTGGCTCAGCACCCGGGCAGAAGAATCTTGCCACCTGGCAGCCCAGCCGCAAGATCCTCAGCATCGTCCGCGCGGAGAAGCGAACCGTCTGGCAGGTTCCCCGCGAAATCAGCGATTCGGCTCCCAGCCTGGTGGGAATCTCCGCGGTGGTCGCCGCCCCGATTCTCGACCGCAACGGAGCTGTCATCGGCGCGTTGTATGGCGACCGGCACGCCATGACCGGCAGCGGGGACGGCGGCATCTCCCGTGTCGAAGCGATGCTGGTGGAAACTCTGGCCTACAGTGTGGCCACCGGCCTGGCCCGCGTGGAACAGGAAGAACACCTCGCCCGGCAGCGGGTGCAGTTCGAGCAGTTTTTCACCCGCGAACTGGCCGATTATCTGGCCTCCGATCCCACGGCGCTGGAAGGCCGCGAGGCCGAGGTCTCGCTGATGTTCTGCGACATGCGTGGCTTCAGCCGGATTTCGCACGCGATCGGACCGAACCAGACCTTCAACATGATCAGCGATGTCATGAACCTGCTCTCCGACTGTGTGCGGAAGCATCATGGCGTGCTGGTCGACTTCATCGGCGATGAAATGTTCGCCATGTGGGGCGCGCCGCTGCCGCAGCCCGAGCATGCCCGGCTGTGCTGTCGCGCGGCGATGGAGATGATCGTCCGCCTGCCGGAGGCAACGCATGCCTGGCAGAACGTGGTTCGCGAGCCGATCAAACTGGGGATCGGCATCAATTCCGGCAAGGCCTGGGTCGGCAATACCGGGTCCACCCACAAGTTCAAGTACGGGCCGCTGGGAAGTACGGTGAACGCGGCCAGCCGGGTGCAGGGAGCCACGCGGTTTTTGCGCAGCGACATCTGCATCACGGGCAACACGCTGGCCCTGCTGGCCGACCGCGAGGGCGGCAGCAGCGAATTCCCCGTGCGGCGGCTGTGCCGCGGCCGGCTGCTGAACATCCCGGATCCCTTCGACATTTATGAACTGCAGCCGGCAGCCACGGACGATTGGCGCGAAGTGACCAAGATCTACGAAGAGGCCCTGGAAAACTTCGAGGCGGAGCGCTTCCGGCTGGCCTCGCGGCTGATCGGCAAGGTGCTCTCACAGTCGAACGACGATGGCCCATCGCTCGTGTTGCTCTCACGCGCCGTGGAGTGCTGGGAAACGCCGCCCAATCCATTCAGCCCGGTGTGGAACCTGCCCGCCAAGTGAGCGCCGGCGACAGGATAAAGGGCATGGGCCGATTGGCATTGCGTGATTCCAGCGACCCGGAGTTCATCTTGGAGTAAACTTTGCGGGCGGCACGATGAGGGGCCGGGGCCGGGAGAACGGCAATTGAGGTCCGAACTGGGGGGGCACGCGGTGACTGACGAACAAGATCAAACCCTGAAGGTCGTCCCCGACTCGAAGCTGACCTCCGCCGAGACGCCGGCGACGCGGCCGCTCGATGTCACCGCGGTCCTGCCTTCCTCGGCTTCCGCGCTCGGCCAGCAGCACTCTGCCTCCACGCCCACCGACCGGACGGCGGTTCAACCGCCGGCCGACTTGGACGCCACGATTCTGGCAGTGCATGGTCAGGCAGGGTCTCCCGGTGTCACGCTCATGCCTCCGGGCGAGCGTCACCCGGCGGGGCCGACCTCGCGGTATCGGGTGCTGAGGCTGCACGCGAAGGGCGGTCTGGGACAGGTCTCGGTGGCGCTGGATCTGGAACTGGGACGTGAAGTCGCGCTCAAGGAAATTCAGGGACCCTACGCCGACGATGAAGAAGCCCGGGCGCGATTCGTCCGCGAAGCCGAGATCACCGGCCGCCTGGAACATCCGGGGATCGTGCCGGTCTATGGCCTTGGGGCGGGTGCCGGCGGCAGCCCGTACTACGCCATGCAGTTCATCCGTGGGCGAAGCCTGAAGGAGGCCCTGGACGAATTCCACGAGCAGCCGGCGACGGGTCGGACCACGGCCCCGGCCAGGCGGCATGATTCCGCCAAGGCCGTCAAATTGCGGGAGCTGCTCCGCGCATTCGTCGCAGTCTGCCTGGCGATGGAGTATGCCCACCGCCGGGGGATCATTCATCGCGACTTGAAGCCGGGCAACGTCATGCTTGGCGAATACGGGGAAACACTGGTTGTGGACTGGGGGCTGGCGAAACCGGTCACCCAGACAGAACTGTTTTCCCCCGGAAAGCTGACCGTGGCCGACGCCCCCTTGAGCAACCCGCTCACGGATTCCGGACTGAACACGCAGGATGGCTCGTCGCTGGGCACACCGCAATACATGAGCGCTGAACAGGCCGCCGGCCGGATGTCGGAGGTGGGACCGCTGAGTGACGTGTACAGCCTGGGTGCGACCCTGTACCAGGTGCTGACCGGCCGCGCGCCCTTTACCGGCAAGACGATGCTCGAACTGCTCCGACAGGTCGAGCACGGCGAGTTCCCCACGCCCCGCAGCGTCCGGCCGGACATTCACCCGGCGCTGGAGGCCATCTGCCTCAAGGCGATGGCGCTGAAGCCGGCTGACAGATACCCTTCGGCGAAGGCCCTGGCGACGGATCTGGAACACTGGATGGCGGATGAGCCGGTCTCGGCCTTTCAGGACGGCTTTGTGGAACGCAGCCTCCGCTGGTTCCGCCGGCATCGGGCCTGGGCCTGGGGCGTGATGACCACGCTCCCGGTGGTGATGCTGGTGGTCTTTGGGGCGATGATTCTTATCGAAGGCGCACGGCGGCAGGAACATGCCGCGCGGACGAAGGCGGTTGACCTGTGGACCAAGGCGGTGGCTGCCAAGGAGGCGGAGGAGAAACAACGCCAAGTGGCCGAGGAGAATCACAAACGGGCTCAACGGGAAGAGCAACGGGCGGTTGAGAATTTGCGGCACGCGACCATCGCGGAGCAGGTCGCCAGGCAGGAGAAGGAAAAGGCCACGGCCGAGCAGAAGAAGGCCATGGCCGCCGCGCTGGAGTCCCGGCGGACGCTGGCCACGCTGCTCCTTTCGAATGGGCAGAATCTGCAGAACGATGGCGACATCCCCGCCGCCGCCGTGTGGTACAGCCGGGCGCTGCCACTGATGTCCAGCGAAAGTCCCCTCGCCGAAGAGCTTCATCGCCGTCGCCTGGGGCTGCTGCTGCGGCAGTTTCCGCGCCCCGTCAACTCGTGGATTCTTCCTGCAAAATCGCGGCGGCTGCTCTTTCGACAGGTGTTGAGTTCCGATTCTCGCAAGGTGGCATTCTTCGGAGCTTCGTCGGACGTGCTGGTCGTCGACTCGTCCACGGGCCAAGAACTCTGGCCGCCCCTGCAGCACGCCGGCCTGGTCAGTTGGGTGGGCTTCTCCGACGACAATCGGCACCTGCTGACCGTCTGCCCGCCGCGTCAGGTGCGGGTCTGGGATGCCACGACGGGCCAGCCAGTAACTCCTGTCATTGAGACCGCGAAGAATCTGACGTACGCCGGGTTTGGCCCGGTGGGCAAGGCCGAGTTGAGCCACGATCGACAATCGCTGCTGGTCACCAGTGAGAACGGCCCTGAATTTGGTGTGGAATTCTTTGATGTCAGCACCGGAAAGGGTCGGTTTCCGCCACTCTCCAAGACGGAAAAAATTGTTGCCGCCCATTTTTCCGGCGACGGCCAGCGGTTCATCATCGGCACCGAGTCGGGTGTGCAGTGGCACGAAGCCGCCGAGGGGAAGCCGGTCGGCGAACCCTGGCCCGAACCGGGACTCTGGTCCGCCCGCTTCAGCCCGGATGGACGGTGGCTCATCACCACCAGCGGCATGGGGGGGGCCAGCCTCTGGGATGCAGCCACTGGCAAAGCGGTGGCCACACTGGTGTCGCACCGGGGACCAGTCACCGACGCGGTCTTCTCCCCCGATTCCTCGCGGGTCATCACGCTGCACGGCGATCAGATGTCGATGCTGTGGGAGGTCCCCAGCGGGAAGGCCGTGGGGCTGCCGATGGAACATCTCCACCGTCCCATTGAAGCGGTGTTTCGGGAAGATGGCAGACAGGTGGTGACGATCACGCTGGAGGACACCCTGCGTGTCTGGGACACGCACGATGTGCGGCAGGTGATGCCCAAGATCAGGATTGGTTCGGTGTTCACCTCCGGATTTCTGGGTGATCAAGTTCTGGTCGTCGGCGAGGGCCGGGGCAGGGCTTGGGATCTGGCACGTTCGGCCGATCCGGGAACGGTTCGTGTCGGTGCGGCGGACAAGATCTCGCACCTGGCATTTTCCAAGAACGGCTTCCTCATTGCCGCCGGAGGCAACCGGGTGTGGTGCCTCCAGACCGACGGAACGGTCCTCTGGGGGCCGGTCGAACTCAATGGCTCAACCCCGGAGGCGGCACTGCAATCTCTGGCCGTCTCCGAGAACGGCATGTGGCTCGCCACGGCCACCGATGCCAAGACCGCTCAACTCTGGAACGTGGCGGACGGCAAGCCACTCGCGCCGCTGCCCGACCATCAGGGTTCCACCACGGTCGTGGCTTTCGACCGGCAAAACCAGCGGCTGGCGACTGGCAGCGAAGACCAGACGGTGCAGATCTCTGATCTGGCAACCGGCAAGGTCGTCGGCAAGCCACTCCAGCATGCGAGCCGTGTTCGCGCCATCGAATTCAGTCCCGACGGAAAAATGCTGATAACAGGCTGCGATGACGGGACCTTCCGTCTGTGGAATCCGCAGACCAGTGAGCCATTGGCAGACCCTGTCGCCCCCCGCACGCCGGGGCAGCCCCTGACGCAGGTTCGATTCCATCCCAATGGACTGGCCCTGCTGGTGGGCGGCAATGCGGGGGACCTGTACTTGCGGGCTCCTATCCACGAGCCTGGAGGGAAAACCGCCCCCCTGCAGCGGTTTACCTACAACGGACCAATCACCCAGGCGGAGTTTTCGCCGGATGGCCGGCTGATTCTGGCTGCGGGCTATGCCAATTTGGTCAAACTTTGGGACTGGGCGCAGGAGAAGGGTCCAGCCACGAATCTTCCCGCCGGTTTCATGTCCTTCCAAGCCCGTTTTCACCCGGGATCGCAAATGCTGGCGACCGGTGCCATCAAGGAGGTTCGGCTGTGGGAATCCATGACGGGGCGGATGCTGGGACCGATGTTGTGGCACAAAGCCCGGGCTCTCGCCTTCAGCCCCGATGGCCGGTGGCTGGCAACCGTCGATGATCAGATTCGGCTTTGGGACTTGGCACCAGAAGCGCGGACACCGGAAGATGTTGAACTGCTTGTGCAACTGCTGTCCGGGCGCAAACTTGACGACCGTGGAAACCTGCAGTATTTGTCCTCGGACAAGCTGCAGACGATGTTCGACACGGTGTCGAAGACCTGGCCAGAAGAAACGCGTCCCGCCTCAGGGAAAGTTGTCGAACTGCCCAACGGTAAGTGAAGGATGGAGCAGATCGTTGGACAGCAATCGTTCCCTAAAGAACGTCGGTCTCTGTTCGCACTGGGAGACAAGCCGCCTCTCCCGACCGTTCTCAAACCTTGACGTCCAGAGTGGTTTCTTGGGGCGAACCGCACCCTGCTGACAGAAATCCGCGTCCGGCTTGGAACGCGCAGTGGCTAAAGATATGCTGAAGGCGTCGAAGCGATTCCCTCATTTCAGGCTTCATGCCACTCCGCGTCCGGGTGGGCTGACCTTCGAATTCCACCAGTCACTGTTCTGGAGACCCTAGGCATGCTCAAGCTGCGGTTGCAACCATTCGTCGCTTCGGCACTCTTCATAGCTTTCCTGTGCGCGGCAGCTCCACTGTGGGCCCAGGGCAAAACAAAGAAGCCGGAATTGGACAAAGTGACGGGCAAGGTCCTCGGAGTGGAAGTGAAAGGCAAGGCCGTCAACATTTCCGTCCAGAAGGAAGACGGAGAGAAGCTGGAAGTCCTGGTCACGCAGAAAATTGCCGTGCAGGTGAATGCCGCGGGCGACAAGGACTTCATCACCCCGAACGTCGGCGTGGCGATGGAGAATCTGGCCATCGGCGGCAATGGGGCCTTCTTTGCCCGCACATTCACCGTCTTCCTGGGAACGCGGCCCCCACAGTCGGCTGTCCAGACCACCAGTGGCTGGAACATCACCGGCATTATCGGCCAGGTGAACGACATGGGCTTCACGGTGAACGTCAACGGATCCACCCGCAATGTGGCGTTCGATGGCAATGATTTGACGGTCAAGGTCGTCTCCAGCGACGCGACGCTCATCCCCGAAGGTGCCCCCATCGAACTCGAAGGCCTCACCCGTGGCAAGAAGTTCCTGACGCAGAGGATGAGTGTCACCCTCGAAGAACCGCTGGTGGCCGCCGAAGTGTTCGCCCCCAAGGGGAAGACAGGCGCCAAGCCAAAAACAACGGCCAAGACCACGACGACGGGTGACAAACCTGGCGTTGGAGACAAGCCAACGGGAGACAAGCCTGCCGCCGGAGACAAGCCGGCTGGAGACAAGCCAACGGGAGACAAGCCTGCCGCCGGAGACAAGCCGGCTGGAGACAAGCCGGCTGCCGGGGACAAGCCGGCTGCCGGGGACAAGCCAGCCGGAGATGATCCGTTTGGTGTTGGCAAGGAAGGGGCGAAGAAGCCTGCCGCCAAGAAGCCAGCAGACAAGAAGGACGACAAGAAGCCCGAGGCAACCAATGAGAAGACGTGACGCAGGAGCTGGTTGACGAACAACTCCGTGACTCGATTTTTGATCACGAGCGACGCGTCAACTTCGCGGCGCATGTCATCAACAGCAGATGCCAGAATTCCGTCAACCGGCCTGCGGTTGACGGTCCAGCCTGTGCTTCCCTGTCATGTGTGTCCTTCAGGCATGGCAGCGCAGGGAAAGGTCGTTCATGCTCGATGTGGGGATCATCGGACTTGGTCCGTTCTGGGAGACACGCTACAGGCCAGCACTGCTGGCATTGAAGCGCCGTGTGCGGGTGCGGTCGTTGCTCGTACCGGTCCAGATCCTCGCCGGCGTGGTGTCGCAGGAGTTCCATTGCGAAGTCGCCCCCAGCCTGACCGCCCTGGCAATTCATCCACAGATCCGGGCGTTGCTGGTCCTTGACCAGGGCTGGTATGGCAACGTTCCGGCAGTGATTGCCGCGCGGCACGGCAAGGCAGTCTTTTGGGGCGTGTCCGCCGTCGAGAGTACGGACTGGACGCGGTTTCCCGATGTCGGCCCCCAGACGATCATGCCCGAGCTGCCGCTGCGGTACACCCCGTCCAATCAGCGGTTGCGGGAGTTGGCCGCCACGCGCGTGGGGGCTCCGCTGCGCGTCACGATTGAAGCCACGGGTTATCTCGATGATCCGGCGGAACTGCTGGGACACGTGACGGTTGCCGGTCTGATCGACTGGTGTCACACGCTTTCCAGCACCACCTTCGAGCGTGTGACGGCACGGCGCGTGGCTGACGGACTGACAATGACCATCGAGTTCCAGCGCTCGGTCCGCGGCGGCACGCCACCCGTGGCGATCCTCAATGTTCGGCCGCCGCGAGGCGACGACTGTGAACAACGCAGCGAGCACTCCCGGTCAGGCTCAGGCATCGAATGGCGCGAAGCCGTCGTCGATTGCGCGGCTGGCCGGGTCGTGCTGGAGTCGCCGGAACGACTGCGGTGGGAGGCCTCCGGCGAAACGCGGACGGAGAATCTGGGGTCGGAGCGTCCCGACATGGAGGTCATGCTCGACCACTTCGCCCGGCGCGTGCTCGGCGGCCTCGTCCCCGTCCCGACCCTGGAAGATCTGGCCGGCGCGCTGCGGATCGGCAGGCTGGCGGCGCAAGCACTGGGGTGACTTTCGAGTGTGTCGGTGCCCTGCCCGTCGACAACAACCCGCGAAAGCGGCACCGTTTGCGGTTCGGCCGAGGCGTTGGTCCCTAGACCACGAACCCGAAGTAGTACACCATCAGCCCGGTCACCGAGGTCAGTGTGATGTCCACGGTTGAAAGCCAGCCGAGGCGCTTGTGCAACGTGCTGTGGGCGCAGGGCGTGGGCGGGTTCGGGATGTGCCGCAGGGCAAGAACCAGCGTCGCGGCCCACAGGAAGATGGTGGTGACCGAAAAGAACAGATGGACGTAAAGCAGTTTGTAGAAGAATGCGAACTGCTCGCTGGTCAACGGGATCTGCCGTTGTTCGAGAATTTTCCGGATGCCGCCATGCATCCGCATGTCGACTTCAAACAGGCCCACCGTGACCAGAAGTACGAGCCCAAGAAGGACTTGAATGTTGCGATGCAGGGCATAAGCGCGCTGCACCTTCACCAGGTACAGGCTGTAGAGCAGCGTTGGCACCACTCCGACCAGCGCGCACACGACCACGTCCAGCATGAACGTCGCGCGAAAACCCAAAAACCCGGTGTACATGCAAATCCCCCGGCCCGTTGCCGGAACTGAGGAGTCGAGCAGCCTGAATGTCAGGGCGGTGACGACGGTACCGATTGTATCAATCGGCCAAAAGCGATGGAAAATTCAGCCGGACCGGAAAGACTGAAAAATCGGCCAGACAGAGAAGAGACGAGGGTCATTGCCCAGGATGTGCAATGACCACCTCTGCAGCCCACCCCCAAAAATCCGTGACGGTCCTGCACCGCGGAGATGACGCTGACAGTTCGACGCGACTCGACAGACTGTGAAATCTGAGATTCACGTTTGTCGGAAACGTCATGTTTCAGATATGTCAGATTTGAGGTGTCCGACAAAAGTTGATTTCAAATCTCAAATTTCACAGTCTGTGCGACCACATCGAACGATCGGCCACGCCTCCACAGCGAAGTACGTAACTCTCGCCCGGAAGGCCAGATGTCGCGAAAAAGTATTTTACTGTGAAATTTGAAATCTGAAATTTGAAATTGCGTTGAAACCAACAAATGGACTTTTGTCGGACACCTCAGATTTCAGATTTAAAGCTGTGCAGTACGCTGCTTGTGGTGGTCGAAATCCGGGGAGGTGGCACCGTGCCGCGTTGAGACGCTGCAGATGGTTCGATGCCGACAAAATCGCTACAATTTCGGCACCGGTTGGGGCTTGGGACCATTGGGCGGGTGCGGCGGGGGTGGCTGGTAAAACCATTCGTGGTAAGAGGCACCGAAGCCACGCGTCTTCTCCCATGCTGCCCGGTTCGCCCAGGGCGTGTTGGGGTGTTCCTTCATGGTCAGATCAAACTGCGCCAGGGCGGCCGCCTTGGCGGCGCGGATGTCGTCCAGCGTCACCTTGTACTTCTTCACCTGCGCGTCACTCGGCGCCATCAGTTCCGCCGCGCCGTGACCCACGCCCCAGCGGTTGTTCTTGGGATTGTGCTTCATTTTGGGCAGTTCGGCCGCGTACTTTTCCAGTCCGGCGGCATACTGAAAGAGCCGCACCTGGTACGACATGACCTGCCCCAGAATCAGGTCGTAGTTCGCCCGCCAGCGGGCGGACTCTTCCCGCGCCCGGAGCGGCTTGACCGCCTCCAATTTGGACCGCGCCTGCTGGAGCAGTTCATATGTCGAGCTGCTGCGGTTCAAGAGCGCCGTGACTTCGTTGCCGTAGGCCCCCGGCTGCAGCACGAAGTCGTGCGGATGGACCTCCACCTTGTCGTTGCCCGGAACGCGTGGGTCCAGCAGCAGGATTGCCTCCCAGATCGCCTTGCGGAACTTGCTGCGGTCGCGTGACTGAACGTAATCGCGCCGGGTGCCGATGTCCGGCGCGTAGGGCCGCAGATCCAGTGCGGCATATTTGCGTGTGTCGGCTTCAACGATGTTTTGTTCTTCCGAGGGCAGCATGAAAAAGATGCCGCCGGTATCGCGGGCCAGCCGCGACTGCTCGTAGGGACCAAAGCCGCTGAGGGAGGCATCCATCCGCAGATTGAACCCGTCAAACTGCAGGAGTTCGGGCAGCGGTGTCTCGGGGCCGCGGCGAACGGGAAGGCGGTGGGTCACATCCTTGTAAACGGGCTCCACCCAATTGACATAGGCAAACAGCGAGCCGAACACCGATTCGCGGCCCATCACATACACCGAAGTTCTGGCGCGTTTGCACGCTTCGACCGCCGCGTCGACGTTCTCGCCATCATCACCCGACTCATCGCTGACCAGGACCAAGATCAGCTTGCGGCCGGCCCTGGTGTAGTAGTTGCGGTAGTCGCTGATCACGCGGGGGATCAGGCTGAAGGTGTTTTCCTTGCCGGAGGCGTCGTTGGGGATCTTGTCGATCGCCCGCATGATCTCGGGGATGCTGTTCGTCGCCTTGCCGACTGGTGTCTGGTAGTGCAGGTTCTCTCCGTAGCTCACGATGGCCGACATCAGCACGTCGGCCTTCGAGTCATCATCGACCAGTTTGAGTTCTTCGTAGATCCGGTGAAAGCGTTTCTTGATGTCCGCCTGATCGTCCTTCATGCTTTCGGATTCGTCGAACATCCACACGACCAGCACCTTCTGGTCGCGCATCTCCCGAATGATCTCCTGTGTCAGCCGGTCGAGCGCCGCGCCATAACCGGTCACCACCGCCCCAACCTCGCCAGACACGGCCTCCATCCCCAGGTCCTGGCCGATCCGTTCCAAACCGGGGACGTCCACGCTGTTGGGGTTGAAGGCGACATCGACATCGGGCATTTCCGTGGTTTTGTCGATCTTCGTCTGCTGCACCTGGACGGAACTGCCGCCGCTGGCCGCGGCCACCATCGGCCCGCCCGCCTGAAAATTCAGCGTCTCGGCGATGTCCAGTTGCTGGTCAAGGGTGGTTTGAAATTCTTCCGGAATTCGGTCTTCATCCTTGAAGAAGGTCTCGATGGCGAGCATGACCTGCTGCTGCGCAGCGGGAAAATGCATCATCCCCACGCCGGCGAAAATCAGCGCATGAATGATTGCCGACACCACCCAGCCGGGAGCATTGCGCAGCATGGAAGTCCGCAAGAATTGTGACGCAGAGATGTGTCCAGTTCACCGGGGAGCCCCGGTGGTCAACTGCCTCCCCTATTGTTCCGCACTTGGCCGCCGTTGAAAAGACTGGCGATGGAATTCACCAGAAAATTGCCTTCTCGCGGTCGACCGCGGTGACCAAAAACCGGGCATCCGCAGGCTGCCGTCCAACTCACTGGGTGGGGTTCTTGTACAGCCTGAGAAACCAAGCCAGCCCCAATCCCAACGGCAGCAGTGTCAGAAACAAGATCACCCATTGATTTTGCAGCAAACTCATTTGAACATTCCTTGAAGTGTCGTGGCTTCGTGCGATGGTGAACCAGTGAGCGAGGAACCCCGATAGCGGATGATGAAGGCCGCGCAAGCCGCCCATCCGCGCCAGGGGCTCCGAAGCGAGCAAGCTTTTAGGGTCGGAGAAAGAATAACTGTCGCATTCTTGGAACGAATTACTCTCCCGGGCGACGATGCCAAAAGATCATCCCGGAGGGATGAAAGCTCTTAGCCGGGGGTTGAGCGAAGCGACACCCCCGGTTAGGAACCAGGAAATGCTCCGATCCCGGAGGGATCGCAGCAAGCCTTGCGTGATTCCGGGACACCGCCAGTGGAGCCAGAGCGAATGGCTTCACGATAGGTGTTCCGGAATCTCGCAATTTGATACAGCGAGGAACGGTGCTGGCACCCCTGCCGGGGTGCGTTCGTCACGATCGCTTTTCCGGGGGTGTCGCTGCGTGTCTGTCGACACTTCGCTCAACCCCCGGCTAAGAGCTGTGATCCCTCCGGGATCATCCTTGATGACGCTGCTCTTTCAATAAACTGCTGTTCTGTGCTCCTCAACACGCCGACATAAAACTCCCTGTTATTGATGACGCGATCCTTACCAGTTGAGGATCACGCAAATCTGGGCACCCTGAAGGAAGAGCTGAATTGAGACAGAGTCACACCGTAATCCAACGGTCGCGGGCGGTCACATCCCAGCGGTCGACCAGTACTCCGCCGGCAATGACGAAGACCTGCCGATGCAGGGCCGTCGACGGGCAGATGTGGATTGGCAAGGCGAACAATTCGTCGCCCGGTTCAAACTCGCCCGCCCGCGGTGTCTTCAGCACGAGGTGTTCCTCGTTCTGCAGGACCTGTTCGGCCTCGGGCAGATCCAGAAAGACGACCCGCTTGCCGGCTGGCGGGTCCGAGGCGACCGCCTTATATCCCAGGTCCAGCGTGATCCGGTCGGCGGCGGGACGGCTGATGACCCGCGTCAGGAGGGCGGTGGCGGGTGGAAAGCACATGTCCGGAAAACGGTCCGAATAGCCGGCATCATTGAAGACGCAGGTGCCGGGGCTGACTTCGATCAACGGATCGTCCATCGCCGCATACACGGGAAAGCCACCGGTGCCGCCGCAGACAATCCGGGGGACATTCAGTCCGCGGGCCTTGAGTTCATCGCGGAGGGCCGAGACCCGCTCCCATTCCTTGTGAATCGCCGCGGACCGTTCCCCGACATCCGCCTGATGCTGATGCCCGTCGTAGACATGCAGGCCGCCCAGGTTCAGGCCCTTGGTGTCGGCGATCAACTGGTACAGTTCCACTGCTCCCGGCCCTGGAGCCACGCCGGTGCGGTGCTGCCCGACATTGAGGTCCAGCAGCACATCGACCGTGAGCCCCTCCCGCGCGAGTGTCTGGCCCAGTTCCTTAATCGGCTTGGGATGATCCGCCTGAACGCGGAGTAGAACCGCGGGGAACTTCTGGCGAAACCGCAGCGCCCGCTCGATGTTCGGACCGACCAGGTTGTACGACAGAAAAATGTCCGGAACGCCCGCCTCGGCCAGCATCTCGGCCTCGGCGAACGTGGCGCATTTGTGCTTCGTGATGCCCCGTTCCAGTTCGATCCGCGCGACCTGCGGCATCTTGTGGGTCTTGCAGTGCGGCCGCAGCCGCGTGACATCCCTGGCGATGTCGATCATGTGCGCCAGGTTGGCGTCAAGCAGTTCACGATAGACGATCAGGGCCGGCGTGATGATCTGCCGTGTGTCGGCAATCCGGTACTGGGGCTGCATGGCAGTGCTCCGCAATGAATCAATGACCGATGTCACAATGACCAATGTGGCTGGACCATGCGAGATACTTCGGCGTTGCAAGCAACCTCATTGGTCATGGTTTCATTGGTCATTGGGGCATTTTTTCATGTATGTGGCTTCGGCTGAGTGCTCAACGCCGGCCCGCCCTTGGGTGGCGGAGTGTGTTCCGCTGGGGCGTTGGAAGCCACGATCACGATGCAGACCGCCATGCCGATGATGCCCAGGATGAGAGCCATGTTGGGCTTTTCGCCGGTGATCACGACGGAGGCGATGGCACTCACTGCCACCGCCGTGCCAAAGACAATTGGCAGGACGACCTGTGGTATTGGATCTGTTCGTGTGACATACATCGCAAGGGTGAGCGTCAGGGCGCCGAAGGCTCCCAGTGTGCCAGCGGCAAAGCCCCAGCCGATCCCGCGTGTTGAATAGGTGAAGCTCGTGACAATGGACTGACCCGCAGGCGCGGTGGAGATGATGCCGATGACACCACCGGCCACACCCCACACGAGGTAGGCCAAACCGATCATCAGATAGGGCTTGAAGGCGTTCTTTTCGGCTTTGCGGCAGTTCGCGAGCGTCGGTCCGTAGGTTCCCCAGAAGAGTCCTGTCAGGAGTGCGAACACAATCGCCAGCGCCTTCGGATCCATGGTGCATCTCACGAGTTGAATGAATTGCGGGCATTCTCACCCGCGCAGTTGTACAGTTCGCGGAAGAACAAAGCACCCTTCGATTGACGAAGGGTGCGATGAGTTCCGCGTCACATTGCCAGAAAAAAATCAGTCACTGCTGCCGGATTCGACTTCGTCCTTTTCCGGAAGCGGAGTGCTTTGGGCACCGGTTTCGATCACGAACAGCATCTTCTTGTCCGCGATGAACAGCCGGTTGTTGGCCACGACGGGCGTGGTGTACACCGAAGTCAGCATGTGCTGATGGGGATAGCGGCTGGTCCCCTGCACCACCACGCGGTTGTCATTCTCGGTTTCTTCCGTGGGGGGCGTGGCCGAGAGGTCGAAGATCGCGATGTCACCGTCTTCGTCGCTGATGTAAACGTGGTTCTCCACGATCAACGGCGAGGCCCACGAGGCGGCGAACAGGTCGTAGATCCAGTGCAGTTTGCCGGTCTTGGCGTCCACGCAATGGAACAGGCCGCTGAAGTCCGCCACAAACAGCAGGTCGTTCTTGATCGCCACGGTGCCGCAGGTGCGGTGCATGTGGTCGGTGAATTCATCGGACTTTGGATCCTTGCCTTCGTAGTGCCAGACGACGGCGGAGTTTGGATTGGGCTGCTCGAAGTCGCCATCTTCCGGGACGCAGGCCTTCAGCCGCTTGGCCGCGATGGGAGTCTTGGGGTCTTTCTTGTTGAACACCAACGTCGGGCTGACATCGCCCATCTTGGTGGGGTCGATGCACCACAGGTGGCCGTCGCCCTCGCCGTGTTCGGGGTCTTCACCCACCGCGATATAGACATAGCCGTCGTAGATCACGGGCGTGGCGATCAGGTGATTGCGGGTGGCCCGCTGCAGGGCATAGAACGATTCCTTGGGGTTGCAGTCGAATTTCCACAGGAGCTTCGACTTGCCGTTGTCGCCCTGGGGGTCAAAGCTGTACAGCCAGCCGTCGCCTCCGGCAAAGATCACCTGTGGCTGATCGCCAAAGACTCCGTAAGCGGGTGACGACCATTGACCGTGCAGCACGTTGTTGCCGGGCGAACTGTCGGCCCACAACACTTTGCCGGTGTTCTTGTCGACCGCGCAGAAGCTGGGGGCATCGGGCGCTGGGATGTTGATGTGCGCCTCGTCGACGCCATTGGACGTGTTGACGAACACGATGTCGCCGATCACGGTCACGCAGCAGTTGCACATGTTGTGCTGCGAAACTCCCAACTGCTGCATCATGTCCAGCCGCCAGATCACGTCGGCTTCAATCGCTTCTTCCCACTCCACGTCCCCCTTTGTCGGCTTCTCATCCACGAAGGGGCCGTCGTTTTCCTTGTCCATGAAGCCTTCGGTGTCGAGGCAGACGACTTCGCCGCGGCTCGTCACGTACCACAACCGGTCGCCGTCGACATAGGGGGCGCAGCAGATGCCCTGCTTCGGCCAGTCGTTCACGCGGCCCTGCGGAAGCTTTTCACTCGAGTGCTGCCACAAAAACTTGGCGGTCTCCTCGTCAAAACAAGCGAGCACACCCAGATCCACCTGGGCCGGATACCGCTTGATGTAGCCGTTGCCGTTGTTGGTTCCGACAAACACCTTGCCGTTGGCGATCACGGGATTGCCATAGGTCTGCGACCCGAGGTAGGCCGAGGCCTTGATGTTTCTCCCGGTCTTGAAATCCCACTCGATGGGGATGTTCTTCCCGTCGGGTGTGTTGTTGCGGTGCGAGCCGCCACCCCACTGCGGCCAGTCAGACGGTTTGACCTTCATCGCCTTGATCTCGGCCAGGGCGAAGGCCGTGGGATCTTCCTTGTCGGCCGCTTTTGCCTTCGGCTTGGCTTTGGGGGCCGCTGGCGCGGCGGCGACTTCCGTAGTCTCGGCCTTCGGTTCAGGAGATGGTTCGGCGGGCACGGCCGCGGCCGGTTCGACAGCCTTGGTCGGTGCCTCTGCGTTGACTTCGAGCTTCGGCTCCGAAGCGGGTGGCGGCCCCTCCTTGGGCAAGGAGTCTGGGGATGACGCCGCGCCGCCAGCGGCAACAGCACTGCTGGACGGATTCATCTTCACTGCCGGATCACATCCAGGCAGTCCAAGGGCGGCCAGCGCCGCGAGAGCAAAAAAGGGCGTCTTCATGAATCACCTCGGGTGAATCGGCGCGTCTGTGGGCGCCATGAATTGTGGGATTGAGACCGCTGGCGCGTGTTGGGTCAACCTGCCGTGTCAAACTAGGGTTTGGCGTTGGGCGTGACCATCACGTTGTCAATCAAGATCTCCGCGGCGTCCGGCGAACTCTTCCCAAACATGCCAGGGCTGCCTTGAGTATTCGGGGTGGCGTCCTCGGCTTCGATCGACCAGGCTTCGGGCTCCTTCTCACCGCGCGGCCAGACTTTGCCGCGCAGGATCGCCTTGCCATCCTTGTTTTCACCCTGGAATTTGATCGTGTACCAGGTGTCGGGCTTCCACGGGAATGGCACCGTTTTGGCGAACCGTTGTTCCAGCCGCGATGTCCAGGACCGGATTTGCAACTGCTGCTTGATCCCCATCACATCCAGCGTGTAGCGCTGGTTGACGAGACCCATGTCGGGCAGGTTGCCGTTCGTGGCATTCTTCCCGCCCCGCATGTCGGCTTGAATGGTGTAGTCATGGAGATCGTACGGCCCAAACCACCCCTGGCTGCGCGTCCCCAGCGGGATCGTCGTGATCTTGGCCATCATGGGCTCACCTTCGGTGACGCGAAAGACATTTCGTCCCCGCATCCCCACCCATGTCGCTGGGATTTCCTTGTCGCTGAAGTCAAATTTCCAGGGCAATGGCGGGATGCTTCGCAGCCGCGCCATCCCCTTGAGAGCGCCGACCTCAGCCGTGATTGTGGTTGCCGTATGATTCGCGCCGGCCGGGGCCGTGTACAAGCCGTTGGCGTCAATTGAGCCCGGCCCCTTCAGCGTGAACTTCGCCGCCTCTGTCTTGACCGGCTGGCCGATGGCATTGAACAGCCTGACCGTGAACTGCACGGTTTCACCCGGCTTGACCAGCGATTCATAGGGCGAGACTTGAACCTGAGCAGGCTTGGGGTCCTGCTCCACAGGCGTTTCCTCCGCTGCGGGTGGAATGGGGTCGGCCGATGGCTTCTGGTCCTTTTTGCCGAGGCAGTACATGGCGTTGCTGGTCGTCAGGTACACCTTGCCATGTGAAATGATCGGCGAGGCTTGGATCTCCTCATTGCGCAGCGACAATTTATGCACGACCCGCAAGCCGGCCGCCGAAGGCTCCAGAATCCACCAGCGGCCGTTTTTCTCGCCCACGTAGATCTTGCCATCGCCATACACGGGGCTTCCCATTGAAATTGAGCCGACGTTTGTTTCCTTGCCAATCCGCTTTCCGGTTTTGATATCCATCGCGATGATGCGTGCGGTGTCCGTCGTGGCGTAAACCGTGTCATCAATGATCAGTGGCGCCGCGCGACCGCTCTCGACCCGGGGCGTTTTCCAGAGCAGATTCTTTGAGTTGGTGAGGTCGCCCGATCCGGTGCCATCAATGGCCAAAAACCCGCCCATGGTACTCTTGTTGCTGGCGTCTTCCTCGGAGAATCCCGTGTAGACGATGTTGCCACGGATGACCGGCGTTTGATTCAGCCCTTTGAGCGAGGCGTCGTAGCTCCACAGCGGCTTGCCGGTGCGTGGCTGGAAGGCATGCACCGCACCATCGCTGGAGCCCATGACCATCGCCCGCTGCCCGTTGAAAACGCCCAGAATCGGCGTGCTGTAGGTGGTGTCAGGCGGTCGCAGTCGGGTGGCGGTCGTCCAGACCGGCTCTCCGGTCATCTTGTTGTAGGCCATGAACCGCTGCGCGGGAACCGAATTCTCGCCCCAGCCGGTTGTCACTCCGGAAATCACCACCAGGTCTTCAAACAGCATGGGAACATTGGTTCGTCCGCCATAGGTGCTCAGCAGTCCGGCCTCTTCCGACAGGGACCGGGTCCAAATTGTCTTGCCTGTCTCACCGTCGATGCAGAAGAAGTTCGAACACAGACCCAGCGCGTAGACACGTCCCGTTTCGGGGTCTCCCACAACACTTGACCAAGCCACGCGTTCGGCGGGAGCATCCGTGAGATACACATTGAAGGTGTTCTCCCAGAGAATTTCTCCGGTGCTGGCGTCGGCGCAGATGACCTTTTCGCCTTCCGTCTTGGACTCGGGATTGCTGCGGGCCAGAGCATAGACTTTGCCCCGCATGACAATCGGCGTGGAGATCGTGGCGAGCTTCTCCTGCTTCCAGACCAGGTTTTCCCCCTTGGGAGACCAGGTGCTGATCAGCCCCTTCTCCCGCGAGATGCCGTTCATCTCGGGACCGCGCCAATGCGGCCAGTCGAGGGGATCGGCGGACTTCGGTTCGGCGGCCGGCAGGGAGCCCGAGCCACTAAGAATGACCGCCGTGATGGACCATAGAGCCCATCGCATCCAGATCGAGCTTTTGGGAAGTCGGTTCATGGGACTGGCTGGAACACGAGGAAGGAGACGGCATCTTCGGACCATACCGCCGGTGAATTTCACCGGCAACTTCTCGTCCGGACGATATGTCCGGAAGGGAAGGCAGCGACACAGCTAGGGACCTCGGTCGCCACAACGGTAACCATACCGCCAAATGCCCGTTCAAACAACTGTCCGCGAGGACTCACGCAAGTGGGGCTGAATTGCCGCATCCGAAGCACGTGGCCAGGAGACTCAACAGAGCCTCGCCAGCGGCGGGACTTGGCCCGCGTTCTTGACGGCGGGCACCGCCAGCCTTGTCCTATGCCGGCTGCTTTTCGGGGTGCAGATAGACAAAGCTCTTTCCCAGCCGGCCGTTGTAGTTTCCAGCCGAGATGCGGACGAGGCCGGGGGTGTCGACGGAGGCTTGAATGGCTGCCTGTGTCGCACGAAAGATGGCGCCCAGGTCGTGGCCGTTGATGATCACTTCCATGATCGAATTGACGCCCGCAGGAACACCGGACTGGTCGCCGAGCTTGTCGCGCAAAGTGGGGCAGAATTTCTCGAACGTGCTGGCGATCGAAAATTTGTACTTGCTGCCAGCTTTTGAGCCACTGCCCGCGAGGCCGCCGGGAAAGGGCATGATGACCCCCGGCGAAGCGGCGACCGCCGCGGCGGCGCGTTCACCGGCCAGCAATGCCGAATCCACATCCTGCCCCATGAACCACAGGTTGCCGCCCATCAGGCCGTCTTTGTAGCCGAAGCGACGGTCCAGGCAGAATTCGCCGCCCAAAATTGGAATGACCCACATTGGGCGGCCGTGGCGCGTGGCTCGGAACTGCCAGCCATCACCAAAATAGGCGATCTTGCGGCCCAGCTTATAGTACGGGTCGGTGTCCAGCAGGTTGAAGCAGGCGGTGGTCGGGCAGGTCAGGACGTTTTGGCTGATCCGCACCAGTAGCGACCGCTCCAGCGCCTCGACCCGGTCCTTGCGGAAACGGGGGACATGGAACTGCACGACCGCCCCGATCCGCCCGTCTGGTGTTTGGATGTCCGGGTTTTCCGAGCCGGGGCCGACAATGCGGTCGACGCCAGCTTCGCAGTCGCACAGGATGGTGCTGGAGGCGTTGCCGGTGCAGTTCGCGACGGCATGATCGAGCCACCGGCGGTCGCGGGCGGTGATCAGAATCTCTGCGTACAGGCTGCGAAACGCCTCGGCATAGGTGTCATCGACAATGGCTGGGGGCATGCTCGCGGGCCGTGGGTGATGGTGGGGCCGCGAGCCCCTGCCGCATTTTTGCCAAAGCAGGTGCCCGCAGGCTGTCCAGAAAAGTCACCCAAGGTTAACGAAATCGCGCCCAGTTTCCATTCATGCCTTCGCATGCCGCATGCAGGTTTCCATTCATGCCTTCGCATGCGGGATTCACGCCGCCGCATGTAGTTCCTGGGGCTGGCCCTCTTTCTCCTTCGCCGCCTCATGATGGCCGCCATCGCCGGCCTTGAGCGGAAACGGTCCGTAAATCTCGGGCTTGGCGGAATCGGGTGCCAGCTTCACTTCGGGTGAGGCCGTCACTTTTCCCGCTTCGAGCGGCTTGGCGTCTGTTGGCTGAGGGGCGGCATTGGTCGTGGCTTCAACCGGCACTTCTTTTGGTGCCTCCGGGGATGGCTCCTCGGTTTTCACGTCGTCTTTGACTTCTTCCGGAGCGCGGAACTGCGGCAGAATTTCCAGCAGTGCCCGCAGATCGCGCTGAGCAATGGCATTGTCATCGGTCCAGGCATCGGCGATCAAGTCGGCGATCGTCTGGCCCGTGGCTACGCTCAGAGCGCGCAGCCGCATGATGGAGATCTTGAGCAGGGCGTTGTCGGCAAACAGGTCGGCCGCCATCCGGCCCGAGCAGAACCGCAGCACATCGAGCCACGCGCAGAGCACCACCGCGTCCAGTTCCACGATGCCGGCCGGCGCATGGAACTGCGTCTTCGGCGAAACGACTTTCCAGTCGCTTTCGGCCTCCGTCCGCTTGATCTCTGGTGGCTCGGAATTCATGGCCGGGGCAGTATCGAGGCTGGGAGGTGCGAGTGGTTTGGACTTGGCCATGGTGCCGAACTCCACGAATGAGAAAGCAGTTTTCTTCTGTCCTGTCGCTGCGCACCCACGCTCGGTGGCTGTCACAGGACCGTCCCCCAAAGAACTCAGCCAGTTGTTCCAGATGCCGGTAATCCGGGTACCAGTCCAGCCGATCTGATCGCCAACCGTGGCTCACGCCGCCTTGCGGCTCTGCAGTTCGGCCTGATGCCATTTCAGTTGCAGCTTGACCTGCCGCCGCGCCGTGGCGTGCTTGTTGACGACGGCGTCGGCAACCAACTCCGAAACGGTTCGACCGGTGTCGGCACTGGCTGTCCACAACCGGTCAATCGACTTCCGCAACAGCGACTCTGCGTTTTGCATCCCTTCCGCGTACAACTCGCTGGTTTTGCGACCGGATTCTTCGCTGAGGACCTGCATCCAGGCAATCAAATCCTGGTGTTCCAGTCCCAGGTTGTCGCTGCGCCGTGTACGCTTCGCCATGGTTGGATACTCAAAGCCAGGCGGTTTCCAATCGCTGGAAACCGCCGCAAGAATTGGCGTTTTCCTCAAGTCGACGCTGGTCGTGTCCAATATTTCCGGCGCACCCATCCCTCGTTACTTTCCGGCACGTTCGGAAAAATGAGCACATCCATAAATGACAGATCGGCGATTTCAACCCGCGGACTCAAATGAAGACTTGGAAAGTCTTGCCTTCAACGTGGCCCGGACACTCGGCGCGACTATTCAGCACTTTGTCGAAACCGCGGCCGCCGCGTAATGGCTACACGTCTCATCGGTATAACCGACTGTCTTCCAAACCCATACCCTGTCGCGATACGCGCCAAATGCAGTGGAGTTGAACAATCGTTGCGCACTGGATACGAGAGTCCTAAGTGAATGTGTTTCGATTCGGAGGACAACCACCTCCACACCTCAGCATTCTGGCACACATCACATGGGCATACACTTTCACTGTCAGGCGTGCGACAATTCAATTAGCGTTCGAGACGCAGCCGCGGGCCAAAGCATTTATTGTCCAGACTGTGGCCAAAAGCTGGTAATTCCGCGACCGCTCAATTCAACGGGTAATAAGTCTTCCATTGGGAGTTCCAAACTCAACAGCAACGACAAATCCTGTGCGGCTTGCGGTGAAACAGCCGCCCAGTTGGCGGAATACTGCCGTTATTGCGGACAGGATTTCACTCCAACTCGCACCCCCAAACCCACCAAACGCCCCGCACCATTGAGACCATCCACTCCATCAGGCGTCGGGGATCCAGAATTGTTCCCGGTCGCTGATCTCGGCAAGCGTCTTGGTGCGGCGGTGGTCGACAGCATGGCCCTGTTCGTCTTTGTCGTCCCCGGCATCGTGCTGACCTTTGGGACGGTGAACAAGCCGGACGCACCCTCGCCAATTGTCGGACTTCTACTGGCGGCTTTTGGCAGCGTGGCGCTGGTAGCCCTGCATGGTTGGTTGATGCTTAAGCGTAGCCAATCGATTGGCAAGTATTTCATGAGCATTCAAATCTTTGACCCGCGCCCGTGCGGACTTCGCCCGTTGCTTCCTGCTGCGGTCGGTTGTCAGTTCGGTGATCGGCTTACTTCCGTTCATCGGTCAGTTCTATCGCCTCCTCGATATTGTTTTCATCTTCGGTGACGAGCACCGTTGCCTGCACGACATCCTCGCCGGGACTTATGTCGTCGACATTTCGTGAACACAGTCCAAGCTCATCGACTCGGCCGCGTGAACGGAGGAGTGCCTTTGCACCTTCGCTACTCTGGCTGGCCGTGGGCTCTGAGGCCGCTAATCCCGAGGCGGAGTTAGCGAATGCACGCGAATGGCCGCGTGCTGAGGGTCACAAATCACAGCCACTATGGCAATGATGACCATTGCGACGATCATCGCGCGGGCATTCGTCCCTGACTTACCAATGAATCATTTGCCGACAATTGCAGCGTTCGCGAGGTCGGACAGAATTCCATCAATGTCCCTTTTCCGCGTACCTGGTCCCCGCCCCCAGCCACAGGACCATGTGGGGGTTCGCCGTCCGGCGGTCTGCCAACGTGATCCTTCAACCCCGGGGATCGGCTGACCGCCACAGATCGCCGACTTGAACGGGCATGCCGTTCAGAAACTCCACGGCAGTCAGCTCGCGTTTCCCGTCGGGTTGCAGCTTCGGAATCTCGACGGCGATGCTGCCCGTCTGCAAAATCAGCCCGCCGCGTGTCGCCTGGAGGACTGTTCCCGGCGGGGTGCCGGCCGGACTCGCGAATTCCGGGCGTGGCTCAATCCGCCGAATTTGAACGCGCACCGGCGCACGGGACGCAAAATGCACGAAGGTGTAGGCCACGGGCCAGGGCTGCATCGCCCGCAGGTGGCGGTCAATCTGCTCGGCCGGCTGCGTCCAGTCAATCGCGCCCTGCGTTTTCTTCATCTTTGGCGCACGGGTCACAAGAGAGGCTTCCTGGACGATGGCAGTTTCGCAACCCTGCTCAATGTCCTCCAGGGCCTGCAGCAGTGCGGGCACTGCCAGCTCCGAAAGGCGGTCTTCCAATTCACCGGCAGTCTCCCGCGGACCGATCGGCGTGGTCACCTTTCCCAAAATCGGACCGGCATCCAGTTGCGGCAGCACTCGAATGATGCTCACGCCGGTTTCCGTTTCGCCCTTCCAAATGGCATAGTTGATGGGTGCCGCTCCGCGATACTTGGGCAGCAGCGACGCATGGACATTGACTGTGCCACGCGGCGGGATGGAGAGCAGTTCCTGCGACAAAATCTGGCCGTAGGCCGCGACGATGTACAGGTCGGCCGGATATTTGCGAAGTTCTTCGAGGCTCTCCGGCGTGTTGACACTTTCCGGTTGAAACACCGGCGTCCCATGGTCCAGGGCCGTCTGCTTCATGCGGCTCACCGTTGCGGAGTGATGCCCACGACCAGTTCGTTCCGGCTGCGTCACCAGCGCCAGCACCTCATGACTCGTGCCGTAAAGCGAGGCAAACGAGGGGGCCGCGAAATCACCCGTCCCCAGCATGACCAACCGCATGAAGCGCCTTTTGTCCTGTTTAACTTGAAAGCTGGCGGGACCATTTCACCACCACGTCGGTCAACCATTCAGTTCTCCGTGGTTATTTCTACAACGGCCGGCGGGCGGAGCCTAGTTCGAGCCTCCGCTTCCGCCAGTGCCCGTGACCTGGGTCGCCGCCAGTCCGATCAGTCCGCCAGCGAGCAGGTTGCGTTCGACGAAGGACGCAATCGCCTCGTGGGGCTTGTACTGCAGCAGGACATAGTCACCCGGCTGTATCAGGATGTTGTATTTCTGTGGCTCACGCAGCGCCTTGTTCAGGTCGACCTTGATGCGCGTATTCGAGCCATCGGGGAAGGTGCGGAGAATGATCACATCGCTGGCACTGACGGAGATGTCGCGGTTCAGGGCCGACAAGCCACCCACGCCGGACCCGATGGTGCCGCCACCGCCGCCGCTGCGATTGCCGCCGGTGGCGATGGCGATCGCCCCCAGCACGGTCAGGTCGTAGTCGCGAGGCAGCGAGTGCTGGCTGCCGCCAATCAAGCCACCGGTGTAGAAGACTTCGGTTTCGCGAGATTCAATGAACACCACGTCGCCGTCGTTGAGGATGATGTCGCGTTCGGTGAACTGAGGGACTTCTCCTGGGAAGAGCCGGACGGGAATGGTGATGATGTCGCAGTCGCGCCGCCGGGCTTCCAGGAAGCTGTTGGGGTCTTCGATCGGGCCATCAGCCATTGCCGGCCAGTCGACCTGCGGTTGTGGCTGCGAATAGCCGTCTGCCGGAGGAGCGTAGCGTGGATCGTAGTACCCTTGGTTTTGTTGTGGCTCCCCAGACTGCGGCTGGGGGTTGCCACCCGGGTAGGCGTACACATCGGGGCGCTGCTCATACGGCGATTGACCGCGGAACATGGTCATGGCGGCCTGTGTCGGCGGCGGTGCCGACAGATCCCGCGCATCGGACTGATTCCCGACTCCATTTGGCCCCATCGTCCCGGGGATGTCCAACGGGGCGGAATGTCCCCACGAAGGCGATTCCTGACCGCCATTCCGCGGCGCGATCAACTCGTAGTTGATTCGCTGAGCCGGAGCATCCGTCCGCAGGCTCTGCGGCCCAGGCAACTGAACGCCGGGAAGCTGCTGTTCGGGTGCAAGCGGTGGGGGAAGCTGCAATGGTGCTCCCGCTGGAGCCGGTTCAACTGGGACTGCCGCAGGCCAGTTGAGCGGCGGCGCGTAGGGCGGCCGTGGCTTGCGACGGATGACGTAAATTGTGTTTTCGGCATCGAGTCCGGGGAGGCCGCCGGTCTCTGTCAGCGCGTGCAAAACGTCGTTTTTATATGCCGTGAGGGTCACGGTCCGGCCGGTGCCACGCTTGATCGAGCCCAACTGCAGACCCTGCCCGCCGGAGGTGGCCGCGGTGATCCCCTGCTCCTGTCGAATCACCAGGACATTGACCGTGCGTTTTTTTTGCAGGCTGACAAGAATGGCCGGGTTGTCGGAATTCAGCAACCGAGTTTCGTGCTTGACGGCTTTGTGGATCTCCTGCTCGGCCTCGGAGACAGTCATCCCGCGCACAGAGATAGGCCGGGCCAGCGGAAGGGCGATTCGCCCATCGTCGCGCACGGCAATGGGATAGCCGATGGAGGGGGGCGTCGTGTCGCCCTGCTGCGGATAAAAGACCGGGGGCACCTGGTTTGGCGAGCCAAGCACGCCCGCAATATAAACGCCGAGAACATCACCGGAGTCGAGGCGGTATTCGTCACTGGGTGTTTGTCGCAGCAGCGACAGATTAATGGTGCGTTTCCCCGAGCGTGTTTCGCCGCGCAAGTCCTGTGGCAGCAAATTCGCCGGAACGCCATCCAAAGGGTGAAAGGCGGCGCAACCCGTCAGCAGCGGGAGCCAGCAGATCAACCAAACCGACCGGCGTCGGAGGACAGCTAACATGGCAATTCCGTTCTCGTGGCTAACAGCACCCGCGGCAATATGCCAGGGAACTCGTTTGCTCGTGGACTCCGGTGTTTCGCCCTCCGCTCGCCAAACGCGCGAACACGAACGAAACCGCGTGTGGCGGAGGCTGGAGGGAAACGTCTTCGAAATGGCTTCTTGGGATTGAGAGAGGGCGGCATTCTCCATGGATGGCCTTTACTGTCAAGAGGAATCAAACCCAGATCGTGGCTGTGGCAACCGCCCGGAGAACTTGAAAAAGCGCTGGCGATGCATCGCAAAGCATTGCATTTCATTAGCTTGTGGTGAAACTGCCCGAAGAGATTCCCACGCCGCAATTTCGGAACAACCGCTAAAGGCGGCAAATCCGGTGTTTGCGTAATAATCGTTACAGTTTGACAAGGAGCCACGACGATAAATTCCGCAGGTTCGTTTTCCTGCGCCTTCAACGTCGGGAGGACGAACCGGGAAGTCTCATGCCCGAGAGTGCCCGGAATCAAGGACGCTTCCATGCGGATTCAACGCGGGTCGAGGTTAGTCTGGGGTCTGCTTCTACTGGCGCTGACGGGTTTGACAGCCCGTGCCCAGGGACCAGGCCGCCTAGGCCGTGCCAACACCCCGAAAGCCCAGCCTGCCGCCTCCCAGCGGTACTCAGGGGATGAAGAGATCGGGAGTGCCGTCGTTCCACTGGCCGATCCCGGTGAGGCGGAACCAGTGTTTGGGGTGAGCTACGAGCAAGCCGCTGGAGGTCCCCCTCCCGGCTACCCGGAGTATAGCCCGCCAGGCGAAGGTGGTGGCGTTGTGCCTGCCCAGTATGGGGAGGCGGGCGATGGCTACCCATGGCCGGCTGTCTCGCCCTATGACAACCGCTTTGACCAGACCCGCAACGAACGCGGGCTGTGGTTCCGGCAGTTCAACAACTCGCCGAATGAGTTCTATACGGGTGTGGATTTTCTCGCCTACCAGTACAAGAAACCTGGCGGGGCGGGCAATGAACCCGACAAGCAGATCGGCTTCCCGATCCGCCTGGATGCGTTCACCCAGCTTCGAGTCTCCCGACTCGATGTGATTGCCGACAACATCGGAACATCCGGCCTCAAAGCCTTCTGGGGCTTCAAAGCACCTGATGAATCCGGTGCGGAAATCAGCGGCACCTACCTGGGTGCTCGAACCGAGAATATTCCATTCGCGGTTCAGACCCGCCTGCCGCAGCCACGGTTCAATCCGGGAAACCCGGCGGATCTGCTCAACTTTGTTGACCGCACCGCGATCATCAACCGCGTGGATCTCAACACGGGATTCCGCTCCGCCTCACCACTAACCTTCGACACGCACTTTAGAGGCACCTACCACGCCTTCTCGTACGGGGGCGAAGCCAACATGTTCACCACGCCGTTCATCGGGCGGGGTTCCAACATGGTCCGGGGCGTGATTGGAGCTCGGTATATCGGAGTTAACGAGCGGCTGAACGTGGATGCACTCGACACAGTCGCTGGCCAGACAATCATCAACAGCAGCGTCACAACTCAACTGTTCGGCCCCCAGGTCGGAGCCCGGTGGGACATCGGCGGCAAGGCCCTCAAACTGCGGATGCACTTCACCGGCGGTGCCTTGGGCAACTTCGACACCATCAAGATTGATGCCACGAACTACGGCGGACGGCAGGCGAACTTGGAAGAACGGCACACGCACATCTCGCCGATGCTGGACACCGGGATCCAGGCGGACATGCCACTGTTTGGTTACTTGCCAGTGCTGAAGCGAATTCCGGTGGTGAAGGAAGGGATCTTCCGGGTCGGGTTCAACTACACCGCGGTCTTCCTCATGGACCGTCCTGCCGACTCGATCACGTACGGCGATCCGCTCCCTGTCATCGACACTGACCGCAGCGTGTGGGATCTGCGAGGCGTCAACGTCGGTATCCAGTGGGACTGGTGACCGCCGAGCACTCAGGAACATGAGATCTTCATCGCGGGCTCCGGAAGGTGCCCGCGATTGTTTTTTGATGGGGCGCACCATGCAGCCTCAAAGATCAATGGTTCAGAAACCGAACCGTGACGCCGGGTGCTCTCTGCATTCGGCGTTCGCGTTTGGCCCGACTGAAATAGGCCGGCAAGTCAGCCTGGATCAGACCGTCTCAAGCCGAGACGTTCTTGCCGCCGCCCGGAGCCGCCAGTACCATCAAACGAAGTCGATATGTTTTAGAGAAGTGGGCCACCCGGAGGCTGCGGATGATCTGGCGGTTGCAGTCGCGATTCAGTTACGGCGTGATCATCACCGTATGCTTCATCCAGCAGATGGCCTCGGGCGCCGAGATTGACTATCTCAAAGACATCAAACCGATCCTCACCGGCCGCTGTGTGGCCTGTCACGGAGCCCTCAAACAAAAAAGCAGCCTGCGCCTCGATGCGGCGGCGCTGCTGCGAAGGGGCGGAGCCGCGGGCGCGTCGATCGTGCCCGGGAAGAGTGCGGAAAGTCTGTTGCTCGACCATGTGCGCGGCGAAAACGGGGCCGCGCGGATGCCGCCAGAAGGTGAGCCACTGACGGTGGCTCAAATCGAACTGCTGCGGCGGTGGATTGATGAAGGAGCGAAAGCTCCGGACGAAGCGATCCCTGCCGACCCGACGCGGCACTGGTCTTACCTTCTGCCGCTCAAAGCGGAAGCAGGAGCCGGACACCCCGTCGATGGGTTCGTGGCGGCGGAACTCGGTCGACGCGGGATCGCCCCATTGGAAGAAGCGCCGCGCCCAATTCTGCTGCGGCGGTTGTATCTTGATCTGATCGGCCTTCCACCAACACCCGCGCAATTACAGGCGTTTGTCGATGACACCAGCCCCAATGCCTATGAAAAAGTGGTGGATGAGCTGCTGGCCAGTCCACAGTACGGGGTTCGCTGGGGCCGGCACTGGATGGATGTCTGGCGTTACAGCGATTGGGATGGGTACGGGGCGGAAGTTCGCGAGAGCCAGCCACACATCTGGCGGTGGCGTGACTGGATCATCGAATCACTGAACGCGGACAAGCCCTACGCGGAAATGGTGGTGGAGATGCTGGCCGGTGATGAGCTGGCTCCCGCCGATCCGCAGACGCTGCGGGCCACCGGGTTTCTGGCGCGAAACTGGTATCTCTTCAACCGCAACGTGTGGCTCGACAACACGGTCGAACACACGAGCAAGGCGTTTTTGGGCACCACGCTCAACTGCTGCCGCTGCCATGACCACATGTACGATCCGCTGCCACAGACGGATTACTACCGGGTGCGGGCGGTGTTTGAGCCCCATGGGATCCGCGTCGACCCAGTTCCCGGCCAGGCGGACATCAAGCAGGATGGACTGGTGCGGGCGTATGATTTCCAACTGGAAACTCCGACCTATCTCTTTCATCGGGGCGAAGAGAAAGAGCCCGTGAAAGAGCACCCGCTTGCCGCGCGGGCACCAGGCATCCTGAGCGCGCATGGCAGTTCAGAACTGTCCGCCCAGCCACCGGAACTTGCGGTCACACCAGTGGCGTTGCCGCCAGAGGTGTACTACCCGGGCCTGCAACCCGCCGCACGCGAGCGGGTGCTGGCCGAGGCTCAAACCGAACTGGCTGCCGCGGCGAAAGCCCACGCCACTGTCAGTGCAGCATTGGCCGCAGCCCGACAGCGAGCGGCGGAGTATGCGCTGGGACAGCTTCCTGAACCCGCGACGCCCGTCGTCGTTTTCGGCGATGATTTCCGCACTGCGCGACCGGACCTGTGGACGACCGGTGCGGGCCAGTGGGAGTATGCCAACGGCCGGCTGCTGCAGAAGGAGAGCCGCGACAGCAATTGCGAACTGGTGGCCAATGTCGTCCCACCGGCCGATTTTCGTGTTTCGTTCCGCTTCAAGACGACGGGTGGAAAGCAGTGGAAGTCGTTGGGCATCAGTTTCGATCAGACCAGTTCGGCGGACTACGACACGGTTTACCTGAGCGCGTACGCCGGTGGACCCAAAGTCCAGATTTCGCACCATCGCGCAGGCCAGTCCAACTATCCCGCACATGGGGCGAAGGCATTGCCGGTGGAGTTGAACCGGGAGTATGAACTTCAACTGGCGGTGAAGGGCCAGTTGGTCAATGTGTTTGTCGATGGCCAATTGCAACTGGTTTATACGTTGCCGGAGCCACGGCGACAGGGTGGCAAACTGGCGTTCTGGGCGTTTGACGCCACGGCAGAATTCTTGAAGGTGACGGCAGAAACGCTGCCCGCGGCGACGACGCTAGCCACAGCCGTGGGACAGGCTCCTGTTGTGGGCGCTCCGCAGGGTCTGCCGGAAGTCGCTGCCGCCGTGGTCAAAGCAGAGGCGGAAGTGGCTCTGGCTGCTGCCGGCAACGACGTGGCAAAAGCCAACGTCGCCAGTGTGCAGGCACGGCTGGCGGCTGATGCCGCGCGGTTCGCCCAACCACAGCCCGCCGAGACACAGGGATTGATGCTCGCCGCAGCCAATGCGCATCGGGAACTCCGTCGCCAGCGGTCCCTGCGAGACAATCTGCTGGCGGAACAGAAACTGGCAATGCTGAGCTTGGCTGGAGGTGATCAAGCGGCCGCCAAGAAACCGCTGGCAGAGGCCGACGCGGCCCAGAAAAAGGCCCGGATGGAACTTGAGGCGATCAAGGCCGAGTCTCCCACGGGAACTGAGTATCCGCTGTTCGGGCCGGTGTACCCTGCCACCAGCACGGGCCGCCGGTTGGCGTTCGCCCGCTGGATCACCGCGCGGGACAACCCGCTCGCCGCCCGCGTGGCCATCAATCACATGTGGCTCCGCCATTTCGGCCAGCCACTGGTCATGTCCGTGTTCGACTTCGGGCTCAACGGCAAAGCCCCCACGCATCCAGCGCTTTTGGACTGGCTGGCCGTGGAGCTGATGGACAACGGCTGGCGGATGAAGCCCATCCACCGCCTGTTGGTGACCAGTGCCGCCTACCGCCGCAGTTCTGCCAGCGGCTCCGCGCAGGTGGCTCAGCGAGCTGCCGATCCGGAGAACGTCACTCTGTGGCGCGCGAATGTTCGCCGCATGGAGGCCGAAATCGTCCGCGACAGCACGCTGGCCGTGTGCGGGAGCCTCGATCTGACCTCCTCGGGACCAGATCTCGACCCCGAACAGGGCGTCGCCGTCACCCGTCGCAGCGTCTATTTTCGCAGTGCCAAAGAAAAACGGATGACGTTCCTGTCGCTGTTTGACTCGGCCAACGTCGTCGAATGCTATCGCCGAACCGAGAGCATTGTCCCCCAGCAGGCCCTGGCGCTCGCCAACAGTCCGCTGTCGCTGACTCAGTCGCGCGTGCTGGCCAAGACGCTCGTCACGGAGACTTCAACAACGTCGACAGATGCCGAATCGCGCTTTGTGGAAACCGCCTTCACGCAGATCCTTGGCCGGCCACCGCAGGCGGAAGAACTGACGCAATGCCGTGCGTTTCTGGCTGCACAAGCCACGCGGTTCGCCGCTCCCGCCACCCTGACCAAGTTCACGTCAGGAGAAAAAGTCGCCGTCCAGCCCTCCACCGATCCGGTGCAGCGGGCTCGGGAGAATCTGGTTCACGTGCTGTTGAACCACAATGAATTCGTGACGATCCGCTGAGCGTTGGAGGATCATTCTGTCACGGGAGCAGCTTCGTCGCGGGCCTCGGCAACGCGGGAGGTCCCGTTTGGAGATTCTCCTTGATCGCCACGCCGCTTGTTTGCTGTGAGCGAAGTTGCCTGGCAAGTTCCAAGATGCGGGTCACAGCTTCCCCGACCGGAACGCCGCCGGCATGAATGTTCGAGATCAGGTTCCGCTGTGCGTCCGTATGCCCGGGCCGTGGCTGCCAGGCGAAGTACGCCGACAGGCTTTCAGCCGTGGCCAACCCCGGGCGTTCGCCAATCAACAGGACGACCACTTGCGGATCCAGCAGCGGTCCGATGTCATTCAGCACACCCACGCGGCAGTAGCGGACGAAGAATGGCCGGCCGACCATCCAACCCCGGCTGATTGCACCTTCCAACAGCAATGGCAACAGGGTCGGAACCTGAGCCACGACGGCCTGCGCGGAGAGCCCATCGCCGACAACGATTTGCAGGTCGGTTCCCGTGGGACACTGTTCGCCCACCGCCTGCCGCGACGCGCCATTCAACAACCGCCCACGATTCGGGAACCGCAGGTACTCGGCCTTCGAGAGCGCCTGCGTCTGTGTTTCGAACAGTCCACAAGAGGCAGCAAGTCCCCCCAAATCCCGCTGCAAATCAATCTCCGTCAGCACCGCATCCCGCGCCGTGGCATGATCGGCCCGCAGCGCCAGTTGCGTGGCCGTGGAATACGAACCGCCCACACGCCCGGTCAACAGCCGCGCGGGCGCCCGCTGGCGAACCGCGTGCACCAATCGCGACAGTTCATCTCGTCCGGCAGGATCCATTGGCTTGCCCACGCAACGAAGTCTGTACAAGGCTAAAACCACAACAGGACTGGCAGAATCTCCACAGATCCTGCCAATCCTGTTCGTTTTTCATCGCGATCAATCACAAACCGTTACAGCTTGGCGATCCGCGCGATCAGGTCGGCGGTGCGGCAGGAGTAGCCCTGCTCGTTGTCGTACCAGCCCAACACCTTGACCATTGTGTCGTTCATGACGGTGGTCCAGCCGGCGTCGAAGATGCAACTGTGGGGGTTGCCAATGATGTCCGTGGAGACGATCGGGTCTTCGTTGTAGTACAGGATCCCCTTCAGGCCGCCTTCGGACATTGGCGTGTTGGCGGCCTCCTTCATCGCGGCGTTGATCTCTTCCTTCGTGACCGACTTGCCCAGCGTCGCCACCAGGTCGGTGATGCTGCCGGCGGGAACGGGAACCCGCAGGCTGATGCCGGTCAGCTTGCCCTTGAGTTCGGGCAGCACTTCGCCCACGGCCTTCGCCGCACCGGTCGAGGTCGGGATGATGTTGAGAGCCGCCGCGCGGGCGCGGAGCGGGTCTTCGTGGAGCTGGTCCGACACCCGCTGGTCGTTGGTGTAGGCATGGACGGTGGTCATCAGCCCCTGGACGAGGCCGAACTTGGAGTGCAGCACCTTGGCCATCGGGGCCAGACAGTTGGTGGTGCAACTGGCGTTCGATACCGTCTGATGCTCGGGCTTGAGCATGTTGTCGTTGACGCCGAGGACGCACGTCAGGTCGGGCGCGTCTTTGCAGGGAGCGGAGATGATGACCTTGCGGGCACCGGCGGTCAGGTGGCTGTCGAAGCCGGGCTTCCCGTCTTTTTCCTTGCCCGTGTACAGTCCGGTCGACTCGAGGGCGACTTCGACGCCTTCGGCCTTCCAGGGGAGGTTGCGGGGGTCGCGTTCCGCACAAATGCGGATCCGCTTGCCGTTCACGATCAGGGCCGGATCCTTTTCGTCGAAGTCGACCGTGCCGTTGAATGCTCCCTGAACGCTGTCGTACTTCAGCAACATCGCGAGCGCTTTGGGTTTGCCAAGGTCGTTGATGGCCCTGACGTCGAATTCTTCCGGCCGTGAAGCCAGGACGCGAAACACCATTCTGCCGATGCGACCAAACCCATTGATCCCAACTTTCACCGCACCCACGAGTGCCACTCCTTCTTAGAGACTTGAACTAAGCGGGGAACCTCCCCGCCGGGATTATCTGCTGAACCTGCCGCGCTGGCAACCCGTCGCCCCTTGACCAGCCTGGAAAAGGGTCCGCTCCGCAGTGATGTGGACTGCTGGAAGAAAACCGTAATCCGCAGCGGGGGCTCACTCGTCACCAATCACCACCCGATTTCAGCATCGCCAGCGCCTGGCTTCCCGCCCGGAACAGCGCCCGGCTGATGGCGTGATTTCGCGGGGCAGGAATCTCCGCGGATTCAGGCCACGGGACGCGCTGGAGCCATTCGGCCGCCATCTCGGCCAGCGGGCGCAGCGGCAGGTCGGCGGCGATCTGGTCGCGCAGGTCGTCCGGCAGTGGCGGGCATTCGTCGAGCGTCAGCAATAGGTTGTCAATTTCCTCGGGGGTCGCGCCCCGCGTGTTCCCTTCCGCCTGCAGATTCGTCAGTTGGTACGCCAGAAACCGTGAGGAGGACTCCAACTCGGTCTCCGCAATTTCTCCGTGAGAGAATTGGGGAACATGGACCGACATCAGTTCGTCTTCGATGGCCGGCTGCGGTGCATCGTGGGACCACGGAGACGAAAGCGGTTCGTCATCCAGGGGGATGCTGGTCGGCGCGTAGGCGATCTCGGGGGCTTCCCAGCCGGTCAACGCCTTGGGCGGTGGCTCATCCGCGTCGTCCTGGTCCAATCCCCCTTTGTCCGCATCAGCCTTGCGGCGCTTTTTGACGCGGTTGGTCTCTTGAAAGAGTTCCGCCACGCGCTTCTGGCCGAACCCCAGCACCAACCCGTCACCCACAAGCCTCACCCGAGGGACCGTCCCCACGGTCGCATGTGGCTCACACCGCCGAAGCGTGCAGCGGACAGCCACGCGCCGCCGCGCGGCATACCCAAGCACAAACCCCAGCACGAGCGGCACGGGCATCAGCCAGACGCTGAAAAAAAAGGTGACCAAGCTGAAAATGGCCCCTCCCACTGGCATCCCCAGGGGCATGGAGAGATCGTCGGCATGGCGTGTTTCAGTGACCGGTTCGGTGTCGGCCGGGTTGCCACAAACGACACAGCAGTCGGGCAGGGTGACCGTCCAGCCGGTCTCATCGAAGTGCGCTGTCTTGTAATCCTTGTCGGCCGCCAGTTCGACTTCGCGCGGATCGCTTTCGCCCGTGGCAAACCGCTTCCACAAGTTCTGCCGGTTGCCCCAATAAAACCGCGCGACACTCGCCAACAGCCGCCCTGTCGCCGCAAACCCCGACCAAACCCAGCGGACGGCGGGATGGTGAAGCCCCGACGGAGAAGGTGGCAATGGCGGTGGAAGGGGCGGAGGGGCAGCCGCGCGAAGACTCTCCTGCGGCGGGCCGGCAGACGGATCCAATGTCACAACGCGTTCCTGAGGTGCGGTGAGAAACAACCGTGCCTGGGATTATACCCACTTTCCACCCGCGCGGCGCAGTTCACCGGTTGCTGAGTTGCTGAGGCCTGGAGACTTCCGGGTTGGTTCTCGGAATTCCGGGCTGACGGGGACTCCTGGTGCGCACCAGAGGCTCAGTTCTTTCGCCCTGCGCGTCAAAGAACTCTGTTCCATGTCCGACCGCGAGAGCCTGACGTGACGGTGCTTCAGGACCACCATGCCGACCTCAGCCAACTCTCAACCGCACTGGCAAAGCCGGCAAAGCCATTGGCACCCAAATTCGGCTTCGATTTCCAAGCTGTGAGTGCCACAGTGCCACACCCGCTGCGGGCATCGCCCGTAACCCATCACCGTTGGGGGAGCATCCTCAGCCCCAAGGGGCGAAATTCGACAGCCCAGGGCGAAGTTGGCAACAGCAGGTGTGGCACACAACCTACTGGGAGAGCCGCCACAAGGGCCAGCCGCTGTTGGACGAGGTCGCGATCGTTGCCTGCATGGCAGCACAAGTCCAGAGGACTGCGACGCGGCGGTTGTCGAAATCCTGGCAAGCCTACCCGAGTTCCGGCAGCGGCCGGTGGTCGCCAACCAGATACTGCGGCCGGCCCGCCAGGTCGTTGAACTGTGTCGCAGCCACGTCGATGCCGAGGCGGTGGTAGAGGGTGGCGAACACGTCGCGAAAGTGAATCGGCCGGGTGAGGGGCGTTTCTCCCCAGCGCGTGCTTGACCCCAGCACCTGTCCGCAGCGCAGGCCGCCCCCGGCAAGGAGCGCGCCGGCGACGCTGGGCCAGTGATCGCGCCCGGCGTTCTGGTTGATTTTCGGGGTGCGGCCGAATTCGCCCCAGGCCACGACGGCGATGTCGTCGAGCTGGCCTCGCTCCTGCAGATCCTCGATCAGCGCGGAGAGCCCCAGGTCGAACAGCGGCAGCGTCTGCCGAGCCTCGTTGAAGTTGTCCTTGTGCCAGTCCCAATTGAAGTCCCCCTGCAGCATCCTTCCAAACGGCCAGCGGGTGAACGCCAGAGTGACGCAGCGGGTGCCGGCCTCGATCACCCGCCGCGCCAGCAGAAACTGGTCGAGCAGGGTTCTGCCTTCGCGTTCTCCGGGATAACCAACATCCAGGCCATAGCGCCGCCGTGTCCGGCTGTCTTCCCGGCTCAGGTCGAGCGCCTCTGCCAAGCGTGGCGATGTGAGCACCTCAAACGCCTGCCGGTGAAACTCGTCGATCCCGTCGGTCATTTCCCCGCGATCCGCCTGCCGGCGGAACTGGTCAAAACCTGTCAGCAGTGCCCGGCGGTTCGCCAGGCGGTCCAGGCTCACGCCATTCAACATGATGTTGCGGCGGTCGACCGCCATCACCTCGAACCCCGCATGCGCGGCGCCCAGGTAGCCTGGCTGCGTCGGCGGCGTCCGAAGGATGAACCGCGCATCGGGGTCGAGCGGTGTCAGGTCCACCGCCGGCGGGACACCCGTCACCCGTGGACCAAACTGCCGGGAGAGCACCGACCCCATCGAGGGCCAGTCTCCTGGCGGGTAACCCGCCACAATCGGCGAGGAGGTCATGGGCGGATGCGACTCCCATCCGGTCGAACACCAGTGCGTGTTGTGGTCGTCCCGCGCCCCAACCAGCGATCGGATGATCGTCAGTTTGTCGGCGATCCCTGCCAGCCGTGGCAGCAGTTCGCAAACATCGATTCCCGGCACGTTGGTGGCAATCGGTCGGAATTCTCCGCGGATCTCGGCCGGCGCATCGGGCTTCAGATCGTACATGTCCAGGTGCGACGGGCCGCCCGGCAGAAGCACCATGATGATGCCCTTGGCCGCCCCGCTTGAACTTTTTGATGGGCCGCACTGAGCCTCCGCCTGCAGAATTTGCGGAAGTGCCAGTCCTCCCAGCGCCAGCCCGCCAATTCTCAGGCAGGCGCGGCGGGAAAGTCGATCACCGCCGGGCCGCTTCGACCTGGTGAAGTTCTGCATGGTCAGCCCTGTTCGCGGCCCGCGCCCAAATCAACAATCGTTGATATAACAGTTCGAAAGCAAACCCACAATTCAATCGATTTCCCGCGGGATCAGCCACGCGCAGCCGATCCGGTCAATTCCGAAATCTTCCCAAGCCACCCATTTCAGGATGCTGCTCCCCCGGCCGCCAGCAACTTCTCGCGTGTCTGCCGACCGAGAGCTGAGGCGAAATGGTCTCGGGCATGTGCCTCTTCGAATCGTTTGGAGAGTGCAGCCAAATCACGCCCCTTCTTTTTGAGGGCCGCCATGATTTCGCGGTACTCGGTTTCGACTGGTTCAGTGAACTGCCGACGGAGCGATGCGGCATCCGTGGCATGGAGTTGTTCGGCCTCCCACAACATCGCCTCACCTTTGAGTTCCGTGATTTCCGCCGCGAGCCACTCGAACTGCTCCTGCGTCCGGGGTGCTTGCGGCAGCACCCACACCGCGTCCTGCAACGCAATCGCTCCCAGTTGCTTGAGTTTGCGCCACACGAAGACCCGACCAGCCGTCGGCTCGCGGGGAATTCGGTAGACGAGCAGCAACCACGGTTTCACCGTCTGGTCTCCCCATTCATGCGCGAACGAGCGGATAAATCAGCAGTCCGATGATGGCCGCACCCAGCACGATGACTGGCTCTGGCAACTTTTTGAATTTCAGCAACAACCCAATCGTGACGATCAGCAGTACGATCTTGGGGATTTCCGGCGTCCACCCGTTCTCGAAGATGGTCCGACGTCCAAGCACAATGCAGGCTCCGGCGATGGCTCCCACCGCCGCGGCAGTGACGCCATCGACAAACGCGACAATCCCCGGTCGTTTGCCATGCTTCTTGAAGTACGGTGCGGGAATGATTGTGAACAGGTAGCAGGGGAGAAACGTGGCCAGGGCGGCGACCGAGGCTCCGGCACAGCCGGTCCAGAAGTCGGTCCCGCGTCCGGTCACGATGTAGCCGATGAAGCCGACCGTGATGACGACCGGCCCCGGCGTAATCATCGCCACGGCGACCGCGTCGAGGAACTCGTGGTCGTTGAGCCACCCGTACTCCTTCACGACCCCTCCGTAAAGAAACGGGACGATGGCCAGTCCGCTGCCAAACACGAAGGCCCCGGCCTTCGTGAAGAAGAGGGCGATTTGCGTCAGCAACTCGTTCAGCGTGGCCTTGGCCGCGGGAACGGCGGCGAGCAAGCACGGAGGAGCCACGCTGGCCGCGATGGGTGGATTCTTTTTCCACGGCGGCGTGCGGACAGCCCAAACGACCACCCCCGCTCCCAGAAACAACAGAATGCTTTCCGACTCGGTGATGATGGTCGTGGCGGCGCTCGCCAGGTAGATCATCCACAACAACCCGTTTGTTCCGATGGTCTTTTGTGTCAGCTTGCACGCGCTGATTGTGATGATGCCGATCACGCTGGCACCGACGCCGTAAAACACAGCCTGCATCCAACTGATGCCGCCAAATTCAACGTAGGCCCACCCCAGCGCCAGCACCATCAGGAACGAAGGAATGACAAAGGCAATTCCGACGAGCGTGGCCCCGAGCACGCTGTAGTGGACGTATCCGAGATAGATCGCCAGTTGGGCGGCGAGTGGGCCAGGCATGAGCTGGGCGAGCGTCAGCCCTTCCTTGTACTCGGCCTCGGAAATCCACTGCCGGCGCTCGACAAGATCCCGGTGCATGTAGCCGACAAGTGCAACTGGACCACCGAAACCGATCGTGCCAAGCTGCAACGCATATCGAACGAGTTGCCCGAGCGAATATGCGGGGGGGCTGGTCGCTGCCGCTTCAGACGTCGATGTGCCTAATTGCCAGATGATTCACCCTCCAACGAACTGTAACCACGGTTACACCTCATCAGGATAGCGAATTTCGTGTCCTTTGAACACTCTGCGGCACTGGCTGTCAGCGACCAATCGGTTGGTCACGGTTTGGGTGTGGCAGCCCGAACCCCACGTGGTGCCTTCGCGGTCGAACGTCACGCGCCGGCTCGTCGAGCCAGTGGGGAGGCCGAGCCCCCGATCCTGGTGGGGCGCGATTGTCCGGAGGCCGCTTCAAAGTGGCAAATGACACTCCGTTTCGAGGATCAACCCTGCCTCCCAGAACGGACCTGGCCGCCTTGCCGGTTTCGATAGCGGCGGCGTCAGTGGCTGCTCGCGGACAGCGAAATCGCCGGTCCGAGTGTCACGCGGGGGGGGCAACTACACAGATGTGGTCAGATCAGCTCGCGAATTGGCTGGCCCTCGTCAAGCAGATGCTGAGGCCGCCCCTGCGGATCCGTGAGCGCCGTCCGATGAGGATCAATTCCCAGGTGGTGATAGACCGTCGCGAAGACATCCTTGTAGTGAACCGGACGGGAAGCCGCCTCACTGGCAGTGCGATCGGTCTCACCGACGACCGTGCCGCCGCGCAGGCCGCCACCCACGAGGATGGCCGGGCCGACTTGCGGCCAGTGGTGACGGCCGCCGGTCTTGGGATCAATCCGCGGCGTGCGACCAAACTCGCCCCACACGACGATCAGCACGTCATCCAGTTGTCCGCGTTGCTCGAGGTCCGTGACCAGGCTGCTCAGCCCGTGATCGACAATGGGCAGCAGGTGCCGCAGGCGTGGGAAGTTGTCCGAGTGCGTGTCGAAGTCGCTGATCGAGAGACTGACGCAGCGAACTCCAGCGTCGATCAGCCGCCGGGCCAGCAGGAATTTGCGGGTGGACCCGGGTCCTTCGGATGTGTGGTTCGCCGCACCCGCCGTGGCCTGCAGTGCATAGCCGTCAAGAACCCGCGGTTCTTCGCGGTTGAAGTCGAGGGCACCAGCCAGACTCCCCGAAGTGAGAATGCCGACCGCCTGCTGGGTGAAGCGGTCCATGGCGTCCATCGTGCCGCTGGCATCCACCTCGCGGCGAAACGAGTCAAACCGCGCCAGCAGGGCGGTGCGCTCGGTCAGCCGGTCGATGTTGATCGCGCCGTCGAGCTTCAGGCTGATTGAGTGATTCGTGCCGAGCCGGGCCAGTTCCTTTTGCATGCCCGGTTCAAGTTCACGGGCAAATAGATGCGAAATATCGGGCCGGAAGGGCTGATATGAGGGTCCCAGAAATCCCGGCCGGGCACTGTTTCGCACAAGCGGCCGGCCCTGCATCAGATCGACGAAAGGAGGGGCCGCATCGGCTGTCGAACCGCGCAGCCTGGCCACGACCGATCCCAACGCCGGTCGCCCGCCCAGCGACTGCAACGCCTTCTGCTCAAATCCCGACTGGCACTGAAAGGCGTCGTGAGCCCCCGCTGAACCGACCAGCGACCGAATGAACGCCACGCGATCCGCGATCCGCGCCAGCCTGGGCAGCAGTTCGCAGATGGCGACACCGGGAACCCTGGTGGCAATGGGGGCGAATTCACCCCGGATCTCAATCGGGGCCTGTGGCTTGAGATCAATCGTGTCAAGCTGCGGCGGCCCGCCGTCGAGATGCACGAAGATCACGCTCTTTGACGACGACCGGTTGCCAGCAGCCTCGTCGGCACGCAGCAATCCGGCGAGCGAGGTGACGGTGGCGCCGAACAGGCTGGCCTGCAGAAGGTCACGCCGTTTCAGGGTGCCATCCATTGTTGTCGTCCCATTCTGAACGAGGGGTCAGTCTTTGAATCGCAGCAGGAAATGCGTGGCTGGCATCCCCAAGGCGGCAGCCCGGCAACTGAGAGAGCCGGGCTGCAACTTCGTGACGTCAAGAAAACAATTCCATGATGGGACGGCCTCCCTCGGTGAAATCGATCGGGCGTCCGTCGGGCATCTTCAGTCTCTGTTCCGTGTCGATGCCCAGCTTTCGGTACAGCGTTTCCGCGTAGTCGCAGGGTGTGTAGCGACGCTCGATCACATCGGCCGCCTCGCGGTCGGTTTGTCCAATGATCCGACCGCCGGGAACCCCTGCACCGGCAAAGGCCATCGACATGGCCCGTGCCCAATGGTCTCGGCCCTGCCACTTGTTGAGCCGCGGGGTCCGGCCCATCTCGGTGATCAGGCAGACCAGCGTTTCGTCCAGCAGGCCGCGCTGCTGCAGGTCTTCCAAGAGCGCGCTGAACGACCGGTCCAAACTGGGCATCATGACCGGATGCGGCAGGCCGTACCGCTCGCCGTTGTTCATGGCCTGCGGCCCGCCACAGGGACCATTGCGATAGATCCCCTCGTGATGATCCCAGTTCAAGAACGCCCCCTGGGGTTCTCCGTTGTTCAACCGCCCAACAAGTTCCGACGGTTGAATCACGGTCACCGTGACAAATCGCACGCCGGCTTCAATCAGTTTCCGGCCGAGCAAATACGACATGCCGCGATGGTCTCGCCCGTACCGGTCGCGGGTGGCGGACGATTCACCTTCGAAAGACAGCACGGATTGGACGCGGGGGCTCGTGAGCAGGTCGAAGGCGTGGGCGTAGTTCTTGGAGAATGCCTCGGCGATCTGCTCGGCGGAGACGGGAGAATCATCCAGCTCGTGCAGGAGGTCGCGCCGCGACGCCATGCGGCGCCGGTCCAGGCCGGGTTGTGGATTGAGCGACTTCACGTGCCAGTCCGGGGCCGCGACGTTCTCGCCCAGGCTCTTCGTCCCCAGCTTCCAGGCAGCTCTGCTGCGATGCAAAAAACCGGTGTTGTTGACGAAGTTCGGCAGATTGGCTCCGGGACAAAATACGTATCCGGGCAGCTCGGGACAGTCGGTCCCCAACAGCTCGGTCACCACCGCGCCGATGTCCGGAAACCGGTGCGAATTCAGGCTGGTGCCCTGAAATGCCGGTGAGTCGTGGCGATAGCCCTTGAGGAATTCCAGGCAGCCTTCAATGTGCCCGGCGGCCGGTGTCGATGTCATCGAACGGACGACTGACAGCTTGTCCGCATGCCGGGCGATCTGCGGCATCAGCGAGGTGAACTGGATTCCGGGAACACTGGTCGAAATCGGAGGAAACGGACTGCGATGGTCGACAGGGGCCTCCGGCTTTGGATCCCACGTGTCCATCTGGCTGACGCCACCTTCTTCATAGAGCACGAGCACATTCCGGGCCTGCGCACCCCGCCGCTGCACCGCTGCAACCGCCTCCAGTGAAAGCAAGTCAGCCAGCCCGTAACCAAGCACGCCGACGGAGATTCCCGACAGAAACCGGCGACGCGACAGGTTGAATTGGCTGTTCGATGGCAACGAATGCCTCCTCTCCGCGACTCCCGGCCATCTTCTGGGCACCAGTCCGAAACGACCTGGCCACTCATCCACGCTCACTGATGTGTTATTTGCCGATCATAGTCGCTTCCAAGACCAATGGCAATTCCTATGCGTAGGTCGTTAGGTCGTGGGTGTGGCCAAACATTCTGGCAGCCCTAACCTGCAAGCTCGGTGCGGAGTTGCCAGTATTGTTGCCACTGTCCGCTGTCTTGAAGGGTTGTGAGGGCGGCGATGGCGCGGGCGTTGCCGATGTTCC